>NZ_JBIUYR010000004.1:48070-424277 GCF_044744625.1 Streptomyces sp. NPDC087270 | reverse complement strand
ACTGTTTTACGGGGGGGCCACCCCCACCCTTGTTATAATCTTTTAACCCCCCCCTGGCCCACCCCGCCAAAAGGGTGGTGGCCCCCGGGGGCGCGCCGGGGGGCCCCACGACGTGTTCGTGGCACCGGTCACTGCCGCCGCACGTAATCCGGCGGTTGACTCTTGCCTACGATGACGCAGAACGCGTTCTCGCCGCCTGCCCGGGCGGCCCGCTTCCGGCGGTCCGACGCCAGGTCCGGGCCCGGGCTCGGAACCTGGCTGCGCTGCCTACAGCCCGCCGCTCAGCCCCGGTCGTATCCACTTCTGTGGGCAGTCGCGGAGGGCCTTCGGAGACACCTCGCCCCCACGCGTCGACCCGTTGGACGCGCGGTCTCAGAGTTCCGGCGAGCCGGCGACCTGCCCATGCCAGTGAGCAGGGGACCTCGGCAGCCGCTAGGAGGCCGCTGCTCTCGGGAGTCAGTTGGTGAAGTAGCCCTCGACGTCCACCACGGCGTTCACGGACTCGTGGGCGTTGTGGAGGCTGAGGTGGGTCCCCGAGAGGGGCACGTATGCGAGGACGGCGGTGGTGCGGCCGGCCATGAAGTTGAGGGTGGAGGCGTCCGGACCGGCGTTGTCGTCGTTGTCGTTGGCGGTGAGGTAGCCGTTGGCGCTGGAGCCGACGGCGGTCAGGTTGATCAGGACGCCGGTGACATTGGACGGGAGACCGGCGACTCCGGCTACGTCGAGTTGCACGCTGGAGCCGCTCGTGATGGCGCCCTTGTGCCCGCCGGTGCCGGAACGCGTGTCCAGCACGCGGACCGGCGTGATCGGGTGCAGAGGTTTGTTGAACGGCTCGGTATGGGGTCCGAACGGGACGTAGAAGCCCTCGACCGAGGCGATGAGATGGGCCGAGCCGGCGTTGTTGTAGAGGGACACACGGCCCTTCGCGTCGACCGGAACGACCACCATGGCCGCACGCGACTCCCCGGTGGCGAAGTTGAGGTTCGACGCCGTCGGCACCGCGTCGCCCGGGCGGTAGGCGGTGACGTAACTGTGCGAGGTCGCACCGGTCGCGACGACGTCCAGGACCACCGCAGTCGCCCCGTACTCAGGAGAGTTCCTCTCCGCGATGCCGGGCAGTGCGGTGAAGGTGAGGGAGGAGTTCGGGCCGACCTTGCCGAGCGCGGGCAGGCCGTCCGATTTGTCGCCCCTGGTGTCCAACACCTTGCGCAAAGGGCCCTCGTCGAGCAGGACTCCTCCGTCGTCCGCGCCGGGGGTGAGGGTGGTGTAGCCCTCGACGTCGGCGACCAGGTCGGCGGAGCCGGCAGAGACGGAGAGGGTGACTGTTCCGTCCGGGCCGATCGGGACCGTCACCAGGTTCGCCACCGTCTGGCCCTTGGCGTAGTTGAGGATCGAGGAGGTGGGCTGGGAAGCCCCGCCAGGGTAGGCGGTGATGTGCCCGCCGACGGTCGGGCGCGTGACCGTGACGTTGAGGAGCACGGAGCCGGCGTTCGCGATGGGACCGGCGCCGTTGACCTTCAGATGGACGACTTTCCCCGCGGCGACCTGCGCCTTCGGCGCGCCGAGCCCGGTGCGGGTGTCGAGGATGCGGGTCGGGCTGGTCGAGACGAACACCGGACCGACGGTGACCTTGGCCGTGGTGCTCGACGTTCGCCCGCCCAGGTCGTTCTCGTCGGCGTGGACGGTATAGGTGCCCGCCTTGGCGTAGGTGTGCTGCATGTCCTGGCAGGAGGAGGTCCCGGTCGTCACGGGCGTTCCGTCGCCGAAGTCGATCCGGCAGGAGCCGAGTTCGAACGGGTCCGTCTGCAGGGCCCGGTCGGTGACGTTCACGGCGAGCGGCTTGCTCGCGTCAAGGGCGAGCACACTGATACCGGCGGTGAAGGGTGCCTGCGGGCTGACGGACTCGACCAGTTGGCGTTCCCCGGCAAGGGCCCCTGGGGGTGCGTCGGTGTCCACCGTGATCACGAAGCTGCCCCCGCTGCCGGGCAGCTTGGTGTACGTGTGCCGGACGGAGCCGGCGGTGGAGGTGACCTTCGGAGTACCGTCACCGAAGTCGTACGTGCGACTGACCGTGGTCCCCCACGGGTTGTCGTCGTGCGGGGTGACCGTCACGGTGGCTCCGACCGCGATGCGGTTCGGAGATGCGGTGGGGTAGCCGACCGCGAACGGGTTGCGCTGCTCGTTCGCGCCACGGTCGAAGTAGCCCGCCCCCGTGCCGGTGTTGGCGGTGAGCGGGTCGTCCACCCGGGGGTAGCCGAGGATGTCGGTGGCGAGTTCGCCGGGCGCGTTCGCGTCGGCCGAGTCGATACCGGGGTTGCCCTCGCCGTACCACTGGAAGCCCCTGGTACCCGCCGTTCCGCCGACCATGTCGTGGCCGCCCTGCCCGGTGGCGACCTGGAACGCGGCGACCTCGGTGTAGTCGGTGCCCGCCCAGCGGTAGACGGCGCCTCCGGCCCGGGGATAGTAGAGGTTGTAGCCGATCTTGGTAGTGGCCGTGGAGTCCGCGCCCACCTCGATCCGGCCACGGTCGAACCCGTTGTTCTCCACGGTGGTGCCGGTGGAGCCGCCGTCGACCGCGACGAGGTCGGCGAGACCGCCCAGGTTGTTACTGGTGACGGCGGTGTCCACAGCTCCGTCGAGTGCGATGTCGCGGTCGGCGTATTCGCCTTCGTCGATGTCGTTCGTGGTGACGACGGTGCGCCGTACGCCCACGCCCACGCTGATCACGGGACTGTCCTCGTCCACGGGGAGGATGTTGTTGCGACTGATCGTCACGTCGCTGCTGCTGCCCGACACCGCGATCACGGACGCGTCCTTGGCGCCGTTGAGGTTGAACCCGTCGATCGTGACGTCGTCGGAGTCCTGCACGCGTATGGAACCGGTGGACAGCGTCACCGTCCCGTCCCGCAGGGCCACGTCGTGGACGCCGGCGAAGGCGAGCCCGGCGACCGTGAAGTCGCCCTCGATGGTGAGGGGAGCGTCAGACGTGCCCGACGACGTCACCGTGGTGGCCGGATAGTCCCCGAAGCCCGACACGAGCACCGTGTCGCCGGGCTGCGCGGCGTCGACCGCGGCCTGGAGCGTGCAGTATGGCTGCGCCTGCGTGCCGGTACCGGCAGCAGTGTCGGAGCAGGACGCGTTCTGGATGTCGACGTACCGCGTGCCCGTGTCGGCGGACGCCGTCACCGCCGCACCCGGCAGGAACCCTCCGCCGACAAGAAGCGACAGCACGGCAACGCCAACCACACGTGATCTGTGCACAGTTCCCCCCAGGGACCGCGCTCCACCGCTCGACGCGGGCGGGGTCGCCCTGGGTACCGATCGAGCGTGAGGAGAGCGCGGTAGAACCTATCAGCAGGCCCAAGGACAAGGGGAGTTGTCGAGGACGCGGGCGGGGTCTTGGGGTGGGGACGATGGATTTCCGGCGGAGGGTTTTCGTGTGGGCGGCGGCGCTGGCGGGTGTCGCGGCCGGTCTGGTGCCATTGTCGGAGGTGTCGGCGGATGCGCCCCCGGCCGACCTCTACGTCGGTCAGGGCCTATCGTGCGGTGAGAGCGGGCCCGGCACGCAAGCGGTGCCGTTCTGCACGGTCCAGGAGGCGGCCGACGTCGTCGTGCCGGGGCAGAAGACGGTGCACATCGCTGCGGGTACCTACGACCGGCTGCGAAGCGTTCGCTGATGGTGTGCAGAAGCCGAGCGATCTCGGCGCGAGCGGTTGGCGGATCAAGATCAAGCCGTGCCTCGGTGACTCGCAAGGCAGAGACGATCAATCCGGCGTGCTTCCGGAGGGCCCCCTTTCCCGGTGAGAAGCGAAGGGGACCGTGCTACGCCACGAGTAGGCACGACGCACCACCTTCTTCACCGTCGCAAGCCGGAAGCTCAACTCCGAGAGGGCAGTATGAGACTTTGTGCCCGATTATTCGTTTCGTGTGGGACGAGCGGGCAGGTCGTGACGACGTCGGTCGGCTGCGGCCGGGGCTGGGTGAATAAGCCTGGCTCGGTCTCCGTCAGGATTCCGAGGTCGGCCAGGCGCGTACCGGCCCTGATGGCCCTGACCGAGGGATGCGCAGCCTTCCACGCGGCGATCACCGGCTCGACCAGCGCCCACCGCTCGTCGCTCACATCGCTCCTGTAGGGCTTGCGCTCGCTCACGACGTCCAGCCCAACACGCCCATGTCCGCCGACCGGCCGGGATTCCACACCGCCACACGTTCAGGTGACGACAAAACTCCTATTAACTCTCATTCCGCCCTCTGAATTGACGGATGATCTCCAGATCGGGGCATGGAACCCCGCCGTGCCCGAGGGCACGGCGGGCGGATTTCCGCAGACTCCGGGAGGGAAATCAGGCGGCGCCCTCAAGCAGCCAGACGCTGCAGGCATTCAGCTGGTCAGCGCCCTCGAAGCGGGCGACCGTGACACCCATGTCGTACATGCCGTTGGGGTCGGTGGCGCTGCTCACCCAGTCCCCGGCCGTGCCGTTGCCGGACGTGACGGAATGCCACTGGTACAGGGTGGTGGTGGCCAGGCCCGGGCCCTTGCTCATGAAGCGGATCTGCACATGGTGGCCGTCGGCCAGCGTGTCCTTGAGCTCGATTTCGACGTTGAGCTTGGTGACGCCGGGTGCCCAGTTGGACGCGTAGACAAAGCCGTCGGCTCCGGTCGTGCCGCAGCCCACCTCCATGGCGGACGCGGACGCCGGGGTGGCGCCGAGCACGACGGACGCCATGACGGCGACGGCGCCGAACACCGATGCCTTGGTGATCCTTTTCATGAGATTCCCCTCCCTGGTGATCTGACGATCGAGAGAAGTGAACTCGTACGTGATTGCCGCGTCAAGCCCGAAATGACCGCTGGGCAGGAATACGTCGCACGCCACAACGGGGCACGCACGCACGGGAATTGGTCCATCACCAGCCGTTGCGCAAAAGGAATCCCGGATTCAGCTTGAACGCGATGGTCCGATGCGTAGACGTAAACCCATGACGTTCCTGTCGTGGCTGCCGTTCATCCGGGCCTGGACGGAGTCGCCGGCGCCGTCTCGCCTGGAGCGGGCACGCCGACGGACACGTACGGCATCTCATCAGCAGAGTGGGCAAGGCTCGCCGATTTGGTCAAGGAGCGTGAGGCGGCAACGACCGTCATCGTGGCCTCGTGGCTGTTGCCAGGGCTCATGGCCATGGCCGCATGCGTTCCCTTGTTCCTACCGCTTGGGCCTGTCCCGATGCCTGTGTTCGTGCTGTTCTGGCTGCTGGCTGGCCTGGCTCCAGGCCTGGGCTTCTACGTCCTGACGCCGTCTCCGCGATCATCGTTCCGGCGCCGGCCGCCCCGGCGATTGCACTGGTGAGGCGATTCGGCGCGCCAGGGCACCCCTTGCTCGAACCATCGCCACCACCCCCTCCGTCCGAGAGCGTCCCTCCGTAGACCCACGCTCCCGGCAGCTCGCGCCGACCCCAGACGGGGTTGCAGTTCGGGTTGCAGTCGGCAGTTCCGGGCCTGCGACCCCTGGACCACACTCGGGAGCCGGCGCCGCCGCCGGAGAGGATCGGGCGAACGCGTGCGAGCATGTCCGGCCGCCTCCGGCCGTGGAGAGAGATGGCCCTCCACCCCTTCGCTGGCCGCCGCGGCCCCGTGGCTTCGGCGGACGGGGCCGTCAACCCGTGGGTTGACGCGGTGGACCAACCCGGGGTCAACCCGACGGCTGACGTCGCGGCGCTGCGCGGACGGCAGTCTCAAGGGCATGACGACGACTGATTACCTCATCTCCGCGGTCCTGATCCTTCTGGTGCTCCCGCAGATCCACGGCACCCGGGTCACCCTGCGCACCGCGATGCTGCCGGTGGTGTGCGTCGCGGCGGCGGCCGCGTACTACCTCAAGTCCTTCCCGACCGGGGGCCACGACGTGCGGCTGTACGTCGTCGGCGCGGCCGTCGGCGCGGTACTGGGGCTCGCTTGCGGCGCGACCACTCTGATGAGTCGCGGCTCCGACGGTGTCGCGTTCGCCAAGGCGGGGGTCGCAGCGGCGGCGTTCTGGATCGCGGGGATGCTGCTGCGCTCCGGGTTCGAGTTCTGGTCCGCGCACAGCGGTGCGGTACACATCGCGCGGTTCAGCCGCGACCACATGATCACCAGTTCCGACGCGTGGACCGTCGCGCTCCTGCTGATGGCCTTCGCCCAGGTCCTGGCCCGCCTCGTCGTGATACGGGCCAGGGCGCGCCGGGTCACCGCGAGTGCCGCGACCGCGACCGCACCGACCCGGGGCTGACTGCGTGGACACGGGATCGGGCCCGCGCCCGGCCCGCCCCGTGACCCGGACCCGCACCCCGCGGGCCGGGTCGCGGTACGTTGCGGCGCCTCCCGAGCGCCGCCCTATCCTTCAGCGCATGACGGATTTCCCGGACGGCCCGCCCGCCGACGCGGTCAGCCCGCGACTGGCGGTGGCGCTGGCCCGCGTCCAGGACCGGCGAGAACGCAGGATCAGGCGCCTGCTGTCCTTGCTGTGGGTCGTCATCATCACCATCGGCGTCCAGTCGCTGTCCGCCCGTCCCTCGCCCGGCACCCACGGGGTGCACCTCGCCGTGACCCTGCTGCTCGCCGGGTGCCTGCTGCCGATCGTGGCCGTCGCCTCCGGCCGGTGGCAGGTGACGGCGCCGCGTCCGTGCGTCGCGTACTGCCTGCTGATCGGCGAGTTCGGGCTGGCGCTGGGCATGTTGCAGCCCCACGCCATGTCCGTGCTCCCGATGTCGACGAGCGTGCTGACCGCCTTCCTGGTGCTGTCGCCGGTCCCGGCCACGGCCCTGAGCGGCGTCCTGGCGGCCGAGTTGCTCGGCACCAACCTCGCCGGGATGGACGGCAGCGCCACCAATCTGGTCGGCCAGTTGCAGTTCTGCGCGGTCCTGGCCGTCATGGCGTTCTACATCCGGCAGGCGGGCGGCAACGAGACGCGCGCCGAACTGCTGCTGGCCCAACTGGAGGACGCCCGGGAGGCGGAGACCGAGGCGGCGGCACTGGCCGAGCGCACCCGGATCGCGCAGGACCTGCACGACGTCCTGGCCCAGACCCTGTCCGGACTGGCCATCCAGGTACAGGCCGCACGCAGGATGGCCCGGCGCGACCGGGCCGACGAGGAGTTGCGCGGCTTGCTCGACCGTACCGCGACGCTGGTCAAGGACGGCCTGGGCGACGCCCGCCGGGCCGTCGGCGCGCTGCGCGGGGACCGGCCGCCCTCCCTGGACCGGCTGGCCGAACTGGTCGAGCGCTACCGCACCGACCTGGAGCTCGACGTGACGATGACCGTCAGCGGGACCCGGCGGCCGGTGCCCGACAACGCGGGGGTGGCGCTGTACCGGGGCGCGCAGGAGGCGTTGACCAACGCGGCGCGATACGCACGCGGTGCCCGCACCACGGTGAGCCTCCGCTACGAGGCCGGGGCCACGACACTGACCATCGAGGACCGGCGCGACAGCGGTGCCCCCGTACCGGCCCCGGTACCAGGCGGCTCCGGCCTGGGCCTGACCGGCATGCGCGAGCGGCTCGCCCTGGCCGGCGGCAACGCGAGCGCGGGCCCGACCGGCCACGGATGGACCGTACGGATGGAGATACCCGCGTGACGCTGCCCGCTGCCGGACGCGAACCCGGAAACGGGCCCGGAAACGGAACCCGGACCGAACCCGGACCCGGATCTGGATCTGGAGCCGGACCCGAACCCGGCACCGGACCCGAACCCGGTACCGGATCTGGACCCGAACCCGGACCCGGCTCGAAGGTGAGAGTGCTGGTCGCGGACGACCAGCGCGTGGTGCGCGACGGACTGGTCCTGCTGGTCGGCATGCTGGACGGCATCGAGGTGGTCGGCGCGGCCCGCAACGGCACCGACGCGGTCGAACTCGCCGAGCGGCTGCGCCCCGACGTGGTGCTGATGGACCTTGACATGCCGGTCCTCGGCGGTGTCGCCGCGACCGAGCTGCTGCGCGAACGGCTGCCGGACACCGCAGTTCTCGTGCTCACCACCTACGCGGACGACGACTCGGTCTTCCCCGCCCTGCGGGCCGGCGCTCGCGGCTACCTGACCAAGGACGCGGACGACGACCAGGTCGAGGCCGCGATCCACAACGTGCACGGCGGCCGCACCTGGCTCGACCCCGTGGTCCAGGCCCGCCTGGTCGCCGCGATACAGCCCGACGCCCGCGTGCCCGCGAACTCCCCTTCCCAGCAGGGACGTTCGCGAGACACCGCGGCCCAGCTGCCCGACGGCCTGACCCCGCGCGAGGCCGAAGTGCTCACCCTCATCGCCGATGGCCTGTCCAACGCCCAGATCTGCGCCCGCCTCGTGGTCAGTCAGGCCACCGTCAAGACACACATCAACCGCATCTTCACCAAGATCGGCGCCACCGACCGCGCCCAGGCCGTCCGCTACGCCTACCGCAACGACCTGACCACCGAGCGGAGTACGTAAGGCGGGACGTACTGCACGGGCCACCCGGGTGCGTGTTGCGCGGGTGCGCGTCACTTGCAGCCCGCCTGATGGTGGTCACTTCTTGACGTGGACGGTGCGCTGCGGCCCGTTGGAGTCGATGTGGTGGCTGTCGGAGGTGAACCAGACAACGGCCCAACTGCCGGTGCGGGTGGCTTTGCCGCGCAGGTGGTAGGCGCCCTTGGAGTCGGTCCTCACCCGGGTGACGTAGTGCCAGGTGGAACTGCCCGAGGGGCGGAACTCCAGGTAGGCGTAGGTGTGGGAGATGCCGGACCACTTACCGGAGGTGCTGCGCTGCTGCACGTGCCCGCCGAAGGTCAGGTAGGTGTTCTTGCGGACCGTGGTGTGGCTGGGCGTGCCGCCGGTGATCCGGGACGGGGTCCGGTAGATCTTCACGGCGGAGCTGTAGGACGGGGAGTAGTCCGGCGTGCCACGGAAGTACGCCCGCCAGTAGCCGTTGGCCTGGCCGGCGTAGGTCGCGTAGCAGCTGAACTCGTCCCCGGCCAGCCCGGAGCGGCCGATCTTCGTGGTGCCCACGGTGTGCCAGGTCTTGTTGTCGTACGAGAACTGGATCGTCACCGACTGGGTCCCCGAGGCGAACTCCACCCCGTTCAGGTTGAGCCGGCCGTCGATCTTCGCCTCGCCGTACTCGTCCTCGCTGACGTGGAACGGGGTGACCCGGCTGGGCGAGGGCACGTGCACGTAGACCGGGGTCGTGGTCTGGCTCTCGTCGAGGTAGGGGTCGTAGTTGCGGTAGTTGTCGAAGTAGTAGGCCCCGGCGGTGCCGGTGGTGATCGTGAAGATGCCGCTGGGGTCGGTCGTTGCGCTGGCCTGGTAGTACGGCGGCCCGTCGGCGTTGACCGTCTGCCCCGGTGTCGGCGTCCACACGGTGCCGACCTTCCGCTCCAACACGCCGCGGAGGGTGGTGTGCCCGCCCTTGGGGAGCTTCACGTCGGTGCTGCTGAGTATCCGTATGCGAGTGGTCTCGGCCTTTGCCGGCACGCTGAGGATGGTGGAATCGCTGCTGTCGAGCGCGTACGGGTAGCCGGCGGTGGCGGTGCCCTGCGCGTCGAAGGTGCGGTAGCTGGCGGAACCCTTGACCGTGACGGGCGCCGTCATCCGGCCGTCGGCGCCGACCGTACCGGTGGCCACCGTGCCGGGGGCCAGATCCGGGTTGTCCAACGAGACCGTGACGCCCGACGGGTCGAGTGCGGCTCCGGTGGACGGGTCGGTGACGGTCACCGGAGCGCTGACGGTGTACGAGCGGTGCTCGTAGTCGACGGAGCTGCGGTCGGCCGTCAGCCGACCGGTCTTCACCTTCGCCGCGTAGGTGAACTCACCGACGTCCGCGAAGTGTTCGGTGGCGCCTTCGGTGTCGGTGACGTCGAGCGAAACGTCGTACACCCCCAGGGCCGGCAGCGCGGGCCGGTCGGCGGATATCTGTCCGCCGAAAACGGGGTCGTACCCGAACGTGGTCGTGGTGCCCGAGTCCGGTGAATCCGTGGGTGCGCCGTGAGGGCGGTAGTGCGCGGTCATACCGGCGATCTGGTCGCCGCTGAGGCTCAAGACCGACAGGGCCAGTTTCCAGTGGTCCGAGTGGGCGTTGCCCACGCCGTAGACCTCGAACTGGTCTGCCGGCGCGGACGGGGTATCCGTCGGGTCCGGCGCGGACGGGGTATCCGTCGGGTCCGGCGCGGACGGGGTATCCGTCGGGTCCGGCGCGGACGGGGTATCCGTCGGGTCCGGCGCGGACGTGGTGACGCCGGACGACGGAGTGCCAGGCGTTGACGTGCCCGGGTCGGCTACGGCGGCCGGCAAGCTCAGCGCGACGGCCAGCATCGCGCCGGCCGTCACGCCTGGTAGGGCAATACGAAGTCTCACGTGGTGGTCCCCCCTGGGATGCGTGAACTGCTCGACCGGCCAGGCGCGTTGGCGCCGGCGACAGGATCGGAACCGCACCAGCGTACGGGCGACCGCGGAGCGCTCTCCAGCGGGTTCGAGTACGAGCTGGTCGAGTCAGGAAGGTATGACGCTGTCCCGGTCCCAGCTCTGGTCTCGTTCGCCGCCGTCCGGTCCCGTCCGCAGGGTGCTTCGCCGATGCTTCCGTCTCAGGTCGGAGCGTCCTCGCCTTCCCGCGAACCGCGCCGTGGCCCGTTGGAAAGCGTGTTGGGGCAATCCCTCACGAGTTCGCATCCCGTATTCTCCGCAGGGCCGGCGAGGCAAGGAGGATCGGGATGGGGATGGACCAGATGGCTCTTGAAGCCGCTCTCCACGATGCCGAGCAGAGGCTGCAGGCCGCTGTTCGATCAGGTGATGCGCAGGCGCTGGACCTGCTCCTGGACGACCGTGTCATCTACACGGGACCTGACGGCAGCACCATGACGAAGGAGGAGGACCTGGGAGCGCACAGGTCCCGGACCCTGGCCGTCGAGGTCTTCGACCAGCAGGACCTGCACGTGACCGTGGTGGACTCCACCGGGATCACCCGTGTGCTGGCCGGGCTCGAGGGCACCGCCGGAGGACATCCGTTCAAGGCGCGCCTTCGCTACACCCGCACCTGGATTCACGCTGACGGCACCTGGCGCGTCCTCGCCGCCCACGCCAGCGCCGTCCCCGATCTCGGGTGAGGACTCACGGACCAGCCGGGCACGCGGGTCCCCCAGCAGGTACGTCTGCTCGGCCGCGTGGCCCGTGGGAAAGCGTGTTGGGGGCGACCGGTTCGAGGTCGGTGGAGGGTTCCCGGCGACGGATGCCGCGGGCCAGGGACGCGGTGGCCGGACGATCTGCGTCCGGGACCGTATACGTCGAGGACGGCGGAGAGGTAGGTGTTTGCCCACCTCGGAAGTAGGTTCCGGTCCATGGCGCCTGCCGTTCCCTTCCCAGCAGCATGGTCACGAGGCCACGGCGCGTGACCTGGACAACGGGACGAGGGGGTGGGCGGGGTGGACATGTGGCCGTTTCCGGTGGGCGGGACGCCCTGGCCGCAAAGCGTGATCGTGGCGTTGACCGCGGTCTGCGCTGTGCTGGCATTCAGGGCGGAGCAGGCGCGGGGCCGAACGACGGGTACCGCGTTACCGGTTGGGAGGATCGGCTGGCCGGTCGTCGCAGGGCTGGTGGGTGCGGCAGCGTACGGCGCCGTGCCGGTGCTGCTGCTCGCCCTGCACAATCCCGGCCGCGGTGGGGCCGGCTACATGATCACCGTGCCGGATCTGGAACCCGTCGGGCTGTTCCCGGCGGCGCTGCTGATGGCCGGTCTGCTGACCACCGTGCTGCTCCCGTCGGCGCGCGCGCCCAGGCGGTGGGTACTGCCCGTGGTCGCCGTGGGGACGGGCGAACTGCTGCTGGGGACGTACTGGCTGACGCATTCCGCGTCCTCCGGCCGGACAGCGCTGAACATCACGGCGAGCAGCGTGAGCATCCTGGTGCTCGCCGCCTTCGCCGGGGCGGGTCTGGTCCGGCCGGCGAACGGAGGGCCCGCGCGGCCGGGCGGAGCCGACGCGGTGAGGTCCGCGCGCTGGGCGCCGCTCCTGCCCGCCATCGTGGTGATGGCCGGTGACCTCCTCGGCCTCGATCTGTGGCAGGGCGCGCCGCCGGGCACCGGGATCGGGCCGGCGGTGACGGGCTGGCTGGTGGGGCTGGCGGTGCTGGCGGCCGTCGTGCTGGGGCTGGTGCGGTGGCCGAGGGCGGCGGCGGATCTGGCCGCCCTCGGCCTGGTGGGGATCGGGGCGTACGACGTCGCCCAGGGCGGGTTCGGGCCGTCCTCGGTGGTGGTGGAGAAGTTCGGCTCCCCGAGCGGGCCGACGCCGCCGCTCCCCCTGGAGATGGCTCACCACGCGTCGGTCCTCGGCGGTATCCAGGGGGCCGTGCTGCTGGCCCTCGGGCTCTGGCTGCTGCCGCTGACCGTGCTGCCGGACTTCCTGCGGCTGCTCGGGCGGGGTCCCGATCCGGCGCTGACCCGGCGGGTGCGGGAGCTGGCCGAGACGCGGGCCGAGGCGGTCAGCTCCGCGGCCGCCGAGTTGCGCAGGATCGAGCGCGACCTGCACGACGGCGCGCAGGGGCGGCTGGTCGCCATCGGGATGAACCTCAGGGTCGCCGAGGAGATGATCCTCAGCAGTCCGGACGAGGCCACCGCGCTGGTCGTGGAGGCTCGCGTCGCCTCAGCGGCGGCGCTGGAGGAACTGCGCAGCCTGGTCAGGGGGATGTACCCGCCGATGCTCGCCGACCGGGGCCTGGCGGAGGCCGTCCGGGCGCTGGCGCTGGAGCTGCCGCTGCCCTGTGGGACCGAGATCGATGTACCCGAACGGCTCGACGCCCCGCTGGAGGCGGCCTGCTACTTCGCCATCGCCGAGGTGGTGACCAACGCCGTCCGGCACGCCTCGGCGCGTGCCGTGCAGATCCGGTTGGCCCGCACGCACGGGCTGCTGCGCATCGAGGTGGTCGACGACGGGGTCGGCGGGGCCGATCCCACCCGGGGCAGCGGGCTGGCCGGGGTGGAGCGACGGCTGGCCGCGTTCGACGGCATCCTGGCGGTCAGCAGCCCGTCCGGCGGACCGACGATCGTGGTCATGGAGGTGCCGTGCGCGTAGTCGTCGCGGAGGACCTCTTCCTCCTCCGGGAGGGGCTGGTCAGGCTGCTCAAAGCGCGCGGGTTCGAGATCGCGGCGGCCACCGACAGCGCGCCGGGCCTGCTGGGCGCGCTGCTGGAGCACCGGCCGGACCTCGCGATCGTTGACATCAGGCTGCCGCCCACCCACACCGACGACGGGCTGCGTGCGGCCTTGTCCGCCCGCGAACAGATCCCAGGGCTGCCGATCCTGCTGCTCTCGCAGTACGTCGAGCAGATCTACGCCCAGGAGCTGGTCGCCGACCAGGCCGGAGGGGTCGGCTACCTGCTCAAGGACCGGGTGTTCAGCGACGACCAGTTCGTCGACGCGATCCGCACGGTCGCCGCGGGCGGCACCGTCATGGACCCCCAGGTGGTCGTCAAGCTGCTCGGCCGCCGTGGCCGCGGCGCACGCGAACCCCTCTCCACGCTCTCGGAGCGGGAACGCCAGGTGCTCGAGCTGATGGCCGAGGGGCGCTCCAACAGCGCCATCGCGAACCGGCTGTTCATCAGCGAGAAGGCCGTGTCCAAACACAGCACCAGCATCTTCACCAAGCTGGAGCTCGTCCCCTCCGACGACGACAACCGCCGGGTGCTGGCCGTTCTCGCCTACCTCATGTCCGCCCCGCACCAGGGCCGCCGCACCCCGCCGAGCCTCTGAGCCGGTCAGGAAACAGGAATCCGCCGGGCCGACAGCCGACCTCGAACGCGGGGCGTGGCCCGGTGCCGCCCCGAAAACCCGGGAGGGTCCGTGACGAACACACCGATCACCAGCCAGAACCATTTGACGCGCCGCCGTCTGGTAGGTGCCGCCCTGGCAGCCGGGGCCGCCCTGCCGATCGGCGTCGCACGCCAGGCGTCGGCCGCTCCGGTCACCGAGAACCCGGTGCGGCTCACCCTGCCCGCACCCACCGGACCGTACCCGGTGGGCACCGTACAACTGCATCTCGTCGACCCCTCGCGTCCTGACCCCGTGGCGGGCCCCGGGCGCCACCGCGAGTTGATGGCCAGCGTCTGGTACCCCGCCAGGAACGCCGGGCGGTATCCCCTGGCCCCTTACGCCTCCCCTGCCGTGACACGGGCGCTCCTCGCGAACGCGGGCTTCCCGGCCGACATCGCGGTGGCTCCGCTCACAGCCGGCCACGAGGGCGCCCCCGTGCTGCGGCCGGACGGACGGCTGCCGGTCGTCGTGTTCTCGCACGGCGCGCACGATCACCGTGCGGACACCACCAACGTGGTGCAGGAACTGGCCGGCCACGGCTACGCGGTGGTCACGGTGGACCACACGTACGACGCGTTCAGCGAGTTCCCCGACGGCCGGCTCACCGTTCCGCTCGACACCCCGGGTCTGGGAGCACCCGACTTCGCCACGGACATCGTGTTCGTGCTCGACTGCGTCGAGAACCTCGCCGCCGGGCGCAACCCCGACGCCGGGCAGCGGCCGCTGCCGGCCGGCCTGCTCGGTGCCCTCGACCCGTCGCGCATCGGCATGTTCGGCTGGTCGAAGGGCGCGACGGCGACCACCCTCGTGATGAGCCAGGACCGGCGCGTCCGGGCCGGGCTCAGCTTCGACGGACCGATGCAGCCGGCGGTCACCACCGACCTGGACCGGCCGTTCATGCTGATGACCGCCGAGTTCACCCGAGCCGCGCAGCCGAGCGTCGCCGAACTGTGGTCGCGTCTGCGGGGATGGCGGCTCAACGTCCAAGCGGAGGGCGCGATCCACTCGTCCTACTGCGACGTCCAGGTCCTGATCCCGCAACTCGCACGAGCCGTCGGGATGAGCGATGCGGACCTCCAGGGCTGGATCGGCACCCTCGACCCGGCCCGGGCCGTGCGCATCCAGCAGGCGTACCCCCTCGCGTTCTTCGACCAGCACCTGCGGCATCGCGGGCAGCGGCTGCTCGATCGCCCGAGCCCGGCCTTCCCGGAGGTGAGGTTCCTCCCCTGAGACGACGGACCTCGGCGCACACCTCCCGTGCCGCGACGGACCCGCCCCGACCGGCCCGCGCGTTCTCCGCTTCCTCATGGCGGCAACCCGTCAGGCGCCGTACGTGTCCTTCCACCGTCTGCGGTGGGCTCGGTCGCCCTGACCGGTGCCGTTGAGGGCGAGGAGGGCCGGGAGCGGGGTGCCGGTGTTCCATTGGCCCAGCAGGTCACGGTGGACGGCCAGAATCCGGTGCCGGACGGCGAGAGCAAGCGCCGCCTTGCCGAAAGGACACGTGGCCACGAACACCGCGACATCCGCCTGGTGGTGCAGCCATGCCGTGCCGACGAACTTCTGCATGTCACCGCTGGGCACGTACCGATGCGGGGCGTAGTGCTTGCACTGCACGACCAGCCGCCGTCCGTCAGGGAGCGTCCCCGTCACGTCCGCACCCAGGTCGCCGGACTTACCGGTGACCACCACGTCCGTGCAGCCGTCGCGCCGGCACAGCTCCGCCACGTACCGCTCGAAGTCCCGCCAGTGCATGGCGTCCACCTCGGCAAGCGAAAGGTGCCTCACCCGTATCGCGTCCTGTTCCCGCCACCGGCGATCCCCGCCACGCAGCAGACGGTCCGTCCGCCACAGCCACCACAGCACCCCTCCGACGACGCCGAACCCCGCGACCCCTGCCACGTAAGGCCACGCGTCCGCCCAGGAGTTCGCCACCAGGAGCACCAGCACGGCGCACCCCGCCAGGACCGTGTTCCGCCGGAACTCGTACCTCCGCCGCGCGGCCGAACGGCGCTTGCGCTTCCTCGCCACGCATCCCCCATCCCCTGTCACCCTGTCACCCCGCGACCGACGCGAGTGTGACCGGTGAAGGCCCGTCAAGGAAGGGCGCCTGCTGGCCAACGCCTCGCCGTGCCTCCGAGCGCAGTCAGTAGGTCAGTTGAAGCGGGAGTACGGACGCGGCGCTGAAGGTGCCGGCCGATCATGCGCTGGTCCGGCCGGACGACGGCGGGACGCTGCGCATGGTTTCGCCGCTGAGGCGGGTGTGCGAGGCGCCGTTGGGGCTGGACCCGCCGCTGGAGGCGTTGCCGGCGGGGTGGACTCCGAGGAACTGCGCGGCCTGCCGCGGCCCTTGACCAGGAGCGCACCGCCGGATTCGCGGGTTCGCGGCGTTTGCACCGATGAGCAAGCGCGCCGGGGCGTCCTAGCATGTCGGCGACCACGAAACGCCGAGCACGATTCCGGAGGTCCGGTGCCCGCCGAACCAGAACCCGAATCCGAACCCGCGTCCGCGGACGGCGGACCCGCGTACGGCTCGCGGCCCGACCGCGCCGCCAAAGGGGCGGCGCCCCGCTGGGGCGGAGGGCGCCGGCGGATCGTCGCGGCGGCCGTCGCCGCCCTCGTGGCCGCCGCGATCACCACGGGCGTGCTGGTGTCGGCCGGCCACCACGACGCGAGCACCGGCAACCGGCACCCCTTGGCGGCCGACGGGCTGCGGCACACCCCGGTGGACGCCTCGCCGGGCAGCTGCGGGCGGGGCTGGGGCGGTCCCGGGAAGGTCACGCCGCGCTCGGGCACCCAGGTCTTCGACCTGCACAACTCCTCGGCCTCCGCCACCGACGTGGACCTGATCGACCCGCACACCGGGAAGGTCTACGGCGAGGTCGAGGGCCTCGCCCCGGCCGGCAGCCGCCCGATGGTGGTGGACCTGGGCAGCGGCACGTACGCCTTCAAGTGCCTCCAGGAGGACACCGACGCGGTCACCGGCCCGACCGTCACGGTCCCGGGCACCGCGCCGCGGGGACCGGCCGGCCTCCCGGTCACCGAGCACGACCTGATCCCGCCGACCCTGGCCTACCAGACCTGGATCGGCACGCGGATGGCCGAACTCGTCGGCGACACGGGCGCGTTGAAGGAGGACGTCGACCGCGGCGACCTGGCCGCCGCCCGCCGCGACTGGCTCGCCGGCCATCTGGTGTACGAGCGGATGGGCGCGGCCTACGACACCTTCGGCGACGCGGACGGCGTGATCAACGGCACCACCGCGATCGGCCGGGACCCGCTCAAGGACCCGGACTTCACCGGCTTCCACCGGATCGAGTACGGCCTGTGGCACGGCGAGTCGGCGAAGTCCCTGCGCGGCCAGGCCGCGACGCTGGACAAGGCCGTCCGCGCGCTGCGGGCCACGTGGTCCACGCAGCGGATGGACCCGATGGCCATGGGCCTGCGGGCGCACGAGATCATCGAGAACGCCGAGCAGTTCGAGCTGACCGGCCGCACGGACTACGGCAGCGGCACCAACCTGGCCACCGCCCGCGCCAACATCGACGGCACGCGGGAGATCCTGGGCAAGCTCAACTCCCTTCTGGTGCCGCGCGACACGGGCCTGGCCGCGCTGAACGCGGCGCTCGACCGCGCGGCGGCCGACCTCGACGCCCAGCACCACGACGGCCGGTGGACTCCGCTGGGGGACCTGACCCGGGCCCAACGCGAGCGGATCGACGCCGACTTCGGCGACCTGCTGGAACGCCTTGCCCCGGTGGCGGCGATCTTCGACGTTCGGAGGACGGCATGACGACCGGCACGCACGCCCCGCGAGGTGAAGGCGACCCGCGACGTGAAGGCGACCCGCGGGGCGAAAGCGATCTGCGACGGCGGGGGTTCCTGCGCGGCGCGGCGCTGAGCGTCGGCGCGTTGGCGGGGGGCACGGTGGCGGGCGGCGCGGCCGACTCCGCCTCCGCCGCCGCGCCGAGTCGCCCGCAGGCGGAGCGGGTCGACTTCCACGGCGTCCATCAGGCCGGCATCACGCAGGCCGTGCAGCCCTCAAGCGTCTTCCTGTCCTTCGACGTGACAGCCGCCGACCGCCGCGAACTCACCGATCTCCTGCGGGTGTTGACCGAGCGGGCCCGGTTCCTGACCACGGGCGGCACCCCCGCCCCGCTGGGCATCACCGACTCCCCCTCGGACAGCGGCACGCTCGGCCCCCAGGTCCCGCACGACGGCCTCACGATCACCACCGGGGTCGGCGCGTCCCTCTTCGACACCCGGTTCGGACTGGCAGCCCGCAAACCACTACGCCTGACCACCATGCCCGCCTTCCCCGACGACGACCTCCAACCCGACTGGTGCCACGGCGACCTCAGCCTCCAACTCGCCGCACCACACCCGGACACCGTGCTGCACGCACTGCGCGACATCACCCGCCACACCCGCGGCGGCATGCAAGTGCGCTGGCGCATGGACGGCTTCACCAGCCCACCAAGACCCACCGGCACCCCCCGCAACCACCTCGGCTTCAAAGACGGCACCGCCAACCCCGACATCACCGACCCCACCACCGCCCGACAACTCCTGTGGACCCACGGCAACGGCGAACCCCCCTGGACCACCGGCGGCTCCTACCAGGTCATACGACTCATCCGCATGCTGGTCGAGTTCTGGGACCGCGTCTCCCTCACCGAACAAGAACGCATGTTCGGCCGAGCCCGCGACACCGGCGCCCCACTCGACGGCACCCACGAATTCGACACCCCGAAATTCGCCCAGGACCCCATGGGAGACGTCATCCCCCTGGACAGCCACATCCGCCTGGCCAACCCCCGCACCACGAAAACCGACAACTCCCGCCTCCTGCGCCGCGCCTACAACTACGACCACGGCATGGACAACGACGGCAACCTCGACATGGGCCTCATCTTCGTCTGCTACCAGCAAGACCTCGAACGACAGTTCACCGCCGTACAGAAACGACTGGCCGGCGAACCACTCGTCGACTACATCACCCCCTACGGCGGCGGCTACTTCTTCGCACTACCCGGCGTCCACGACCGCACCGACTGGCTCGGCCGCGCCCTGCTCACCTGAACGAGCACCCTCGGCGGGTCGCCTCCGGCGGGGACACGCGGCGCGCCGGGGGATTGTCATGCTCCTCCCAATGGGACGATCATGTACAGCAGGTGAACATTCATCGACGGCACGCCGAAGAGCACCACACTGCGGAGGCTGACCAGGTATGCGTGGGACGAGCGGTACGACCAGAAGACCAGGGAGCTCGCGGCTACGAGCGGCGCGCTGGGGGGCATTGGCGGGATCGGCAGCGCTCGTACTGCTGGGCGGAGCCGCGCCGGCCGGGGCCGACACGGCTCACCACGGGGGCGGCGGCGCGACCGCCACTCCGATCAAGCACGTGGTCGTCATCTACGACGAGAACGAGTCGTTCGACCACTACTTCGGCGCGTATCCAGTGGCGGCGAACACCGACGGCACCCCGTTCACGGCCGACCGGCACACGCCCAAGGACATCGACACCGCCCGCCACGCGGGGCTGCTGACGAAGAACCCGAACCAGTACCCGCCGACCCGGCTGAGCCCGTCCCAGGCCGTCACCTGCGACCAGAACCACTCCTACGGCCCGGAGCAGTACGCGGCCGACAACGGCAAGTCCGACGCGTACGTGGAGAACACCGAGACCAGCAAGTGCTCGGGCAATCTCTTCGGCGAACCCGGACTGGTGATGGACTACTACGACGGCAACACCGTCACCGCGCTGTGGAACTACGCCCAGCACTACACGCTCGGCGACAACTCCTACAGCTCGGCGTACGGCCCGTCCACCCCCGGCGCGATCGAACTCGTCTCCGGCCAGACGCACGGCGTGATCTCCATGGACCCGTCGACCGGCACCGAGAACCCGAAGCAGACCGCCACCCCCGACCCGTATGCAGTCGTCTCGCCGGACGCCAAGGGCGTCGGCACCATGATCAACGACCCGGACCCGGCCTACGACGACTGCGCCGACAACAGCCACACCAGCACCAACGCGCTGGCGGCGCTGACCGGCAAGAACATCGGCGACCTGCTCAACGCCAAGGACGTGTCCTGGGGCTGGTTCCAGGGCGGCTTCCGCCCCTCCACCGCGTGGGACGGCAAGCAGAGCGACTACGCCGACTGCCAGGGCACCACGCACCCCAACGTCGGCGGCGCGGCCTCGGTCGACTACAGCGCGCACCACGACCCGTTCCAGTACTACAAGTCGACGGCGAACCCGCACCACCTGCCGCCGAAGAACGTGGCCGAGATCGGCCACAACGGCCAGGCGAACCACAACTACGACCTCACCGACTTCTCCGCCGCCCTCTCGGCGGGCAGGCTGCCGGCCGTGAGCTTCCTGAAGGCCGCCTCCTACCAGGACGGCCACGCGGGCTACTCCGACCCGATCGACGAGCAGCACTTCCTGGTCAGTGAGATCAACGCCATCCAGTCCTCCCCGCAGTGGCAGGACACCGCGGTCGTCATCGCCTACGACGACTCCGACGGCTGGTACGACCACGCCTACGCCAAGGTGGCCAACGGCTCGAAGGACACCACGGCCGGCTCCAACGGCAAGTCCCTGGACAGCCCGGCATGCCAGGGGGGTCCGGCCGCCATGGGCGGCTACGCCGACCGCTGCGGCCCCGGCACCCGCCAGCCGCTGCTGGTCGTCTCCCCCTACAGCAAGGTCGACGCGGTCGACCACACCCGCACCGAGCAGGCCTCGATCACCCGCTTCATCGAGGACAACTGGCACGCGGGCCGGATCGGCGACGCGTCCTTCGACACCCGCGCGGGCAACCTCACCGGCGCATTCGACTTCAAGCACCCGAACGACCGCCAGGTGCTGCTCAACAGCGACGGCTCGGTGAAGTCCGTCCGGCACCTGCACCGCTCGGCCGCGGTGGAGGCTGCCGCGAACTCCGCGTCGGCCGGAACCGGCGGCGGCTCGGCCGCCACCCAGGACTTCGCGGGGCCCGGGAGCGGCTCGGCTGCCCTGCCGCTCGGGATCACCGCCGGTGTGCTGCTGGTCGGCGGCGGCGGGCTGTACCTCGCCCTGCGCCACCGTCACGCGCGCACCACGTCCTGATCCGAGGCACCGTCACCCAAGGGCCGCCCCGGCGCACCGCCGGGGCGGCCCTTCCGCGTCGTCAGCGAGGCGTCGGTGCTCAACCGTCAGCCGTCAGCCGTCAGCCGTCAGCCGCCAACCGTGAGCCGTGAGCCGCAGCAGCCGGCCGCCGGCCCCTCCTCGCCCTCGGCGGACGCCGGGGCGGAGGCGCCGATCTGCACCAACTGTGCGACGGGCGCGGGCACGCAGCATCCGCCGCCCTGCTCGGCGGCGGGGTCGTCGAAGAGGCCGGCGCCGCCGCACACCCCGGTTTCGGGGAGGGTGAGTTCGACCCGATCGGCGGATTCGAGGTCGCCGGCGAGGGCGGCGACGACCGAGCGGACCTGCTCGTAGCCGGTCATCGCCAGGAACGTCGGGGCGCGGCCGTAGGACTTCATGCCGACCAGGTAGACGCCGGTCTCGGGGTGGGACAGTTCGCGGTGGCCGTGGGGGTAGACGGTCCCGCAGGAGTGCTGGTTGGGGTCGATGAGGGGCGCGAGCGCGAGCGGGGCCTGGAGGCGTTCGTCCAGGCCGAGGCGCAGTTCGGACAGGAAGCCCAGGTCCGGCCGCAGGCCGGTCAGGACGATCGCCTCGTCCACCGGCTCCAGGCGCTGCCCGTCGTCGCCGATCACGACCAGCCTGCCGTCGGCGTCGCGTTCGATCGCTTCGGTGCGGAATCCGGTGACGGCGTCCGCGTGGCCGTGGTCGACCGCGGCCTTGGCGGCGAGGCCGAGAGCGCCGCGGGCGGGGAGCTGGTCGGCGCTGCCGCCGCCGAAGGTCGAGCCGGAGATGCCGCGGCGGAGCACCCACACCGCGTGCGTGCCCGGCCCGTCGCCGGCCTTCGCCAGATCGGCGAGCGAGGCCAGGGCGGTGAAGGCGGAGGCGCCGGAGCCGATGACCGCGGTGCGCCTGCCCGCGTACCGGGCCCGGACGGCCGGGTCGCCGAGGTCGGGGACGCGGTAGGAGATGCGGTCGGCCGCCGCGTGCTCGCCGAGGGCCGGCAGGCCGTTGGCACCCGCGGGCGAGGGGAGGGACCAGGTGCCGGAGGCGTCGATCACCGCGCGGGCGAGCACCCGCTCCTCCGTTCCGTCGGCGAGGGCGTAGTGGACGGTGAAGGGCCGGCTGTCACGGTCGGCGTCCACGATCCGGTCCCGGCCGAGGCGGGAGACGCCGGTGACGGTCGCGCCGTAGCGCACCGCGTCGCCGAGGAGATCGGCGAGCGGTTGCAGGTAGCGCCCGGTCCAGTCTCCGCCGGTCGGATACGTGCCCGGGTCCGGCTTCGCCCAGCCGGCGGGGGTGAGCAGCTTCTCGGCCGCGGGGTCGGTCAGCTCGGCCCAGGTGGAGAACAGCCGCACGTGGGACCAGCCGCGTACCGCGTCCGCGGCGGCCGGGCCGCGCTCCAGGACCAGCGGGGTCAGGCCGCGGTCGACCAGGTGGGCGGCCGCGGCGAGCCCGATGGGGCCGGCGCCGATGACGACGACCGGCAGCTCGGTGGTGGCGGGTGCTGGCATGACTGTGCCCTTCTTCCAGCGCGACCCGGTGCGGAGACCGGAGCCGCTGTTTCGATGTCCGTCGATATACCGAAGGTTGCCTCTCTTATTGATGGGTGTCAACATAGACACATGTCGAACTCTGGGATGGTCGAGCTGCCGGTCCTCCAGGACGCCCCGGCGGTGCCGTGCTGCCCGCCGATCACCGCGGGCGAGCTGTCGGCCGCCGATGCGGAGAAGATGGCCGCGATGTTCAAGGCGCTGTCCGACCCCGTACGGCTGCGGCTGTTCTCGAAGATCGCGTCGCACCCGGGTGGCGAGGCGTGCGTGTGCGACATCCAGGACGTCGGGGTCTCCCAGCCGACCGTCTCCCACCACCTGAAGAAGCTCCGCGAGGCCGGACTTCTCACTTCGGAGCGACGCGGCACGTGGGTGTACTACACCGTCGAGCCGTCGGTGGTGGCGGGCATGTCCGCGTTGCTCGATCTGCGTTCCTGACGCGGAGCCGCCCCGTGGGGGCCGAGGGGCCCGCGGGTCAAGAGGCCCGGTCAAGAGGCCCGCGGGTCACGGCGCGGTCGCCGTCTCCCCGGCTCCGAACTTCTCCCGCCGGGCGAGAGCGACATGGACCAGTCCGATGAGGACCGGGACCTCGATAAGCGGGCCGACGACGCCGGACAGGGCCTGGCCGGAGGTGACGCCGAAGGTCGCGATGGCGACCGCGATGGCCAGTTCGAAGTTGTTGCCGGCCGCGGTGAACGCCAGCGTGGCGGTGCGGTCGTAGGGCAGCCCGAGGCTCTTGCCGAGCGCGAACGTGCCGAAGAACATGACGGCGAAGTAGGCGAGCAGCGGCAGCGCGATGCGGGCCACGTCGCCGGGCTCGCGGGTGATCGTCCTGCCCTGGAGGGCGAAGAGGATGACGATCGTGAACAGCAGCCCGTACAGCGCCCACGGCCCGATCCTCGGCAGGAACCCGGCCTCGTAGGCGTCGCGGCCCATCCTCCGCTCGCCGACGCGGCGGGTGAGGAACCCGGCCAGCAGCGGCACCCCGAGGAAGACCGCGACGTTGACCGCGATCTTCCACACCGGTACGTCCAGGCCCTGGCCGTCGCCCAGGCCGAGCCACCGGGGCAGCGCGTCGAGGTAGAGCCAGCCCAGCAGACTGAAGGCGACGACCTGGAAGACGGAGTTGAGCGCGACCAGCACGGCGGCGGCTTCGCGGTCGCCGCAGGCGAGGTCGTTCCAGATGACGACCATGGCGATGCAGCGGGCCAGGCCGACGATGATCAGGCCGGTGCGGTAGGCGGGCAGGTCCGGCAGGCACGACCACGCGAGGGCGAACATCACCGCGGGTCCGACGATCCAGTTGACGACCAGGGAGGACGCCATGAGCTTGCGGTCGCCGGTGACCCGGTCGAGGCGGTCGTAGCGGACCTTCGCCAGCACCGGGTACATCATGACCAGCAGCCCGATCGCGATCGGCAGGGACACCCCGCCGATCTCCACCTTGGCCAGGGCGCTGTTCAGGCCGGGGATCGCCCGGCCCAAGCCGATGCCGACGGCCATGGCGATCACGATCCACACCGCCAGGTAGCGGTCCAGGGCGGAGAGCCTCCTCACCACGGAGCCGGTCCCGGCGGCCACCGGAGCACCGCCGTCGGCGGCGGGCGTGGCGGGTTCCGCGGTGGTCACGGGCAGGACCTCTTGTTCTGCCCGGCGGCGACGGCGGACGCGGCGAGCCGCGCGAACTGCTCCGACAGTCCGGCCAGGACCTCGGGCTTGAGCTTGTAGTAGGTGAACCGGCCGCAGGGCTCGGTCTCCACCAGACCGGCCTCGCGCAGCACCTTCATGTGGTTGGACAGGTTGGTCTGTTTGGCCCCGGTCTCCTCGACCAGGTGCGTCGTGCACAGCGTCTCGCGCGCCAGGAGGGTCACGATCCGCAGGCGGAGCGGATCGCCCAGCACCCGGATCACATCAGCATCGACTGAAGTCAGCATGCACTGATACTTTCACATCATTGCTTGCTGATACCAGCGGTCGCTGATGTCGGTGCGGCGGTGCAGCGGTGCCGCGGTGCCGCCCACGAGACGAAGGAGCCTTCCATGACCGAGACGCCCGGCCCCAAGCCGTCCGTGCTGTTCGTCTGCGTCCACAACGCCGGCCGCTCCCAGATGGCCGCCGCCTGGCTGGCCCACCTGGCCGGCGACCGCGTCGAGGTCCGCTCCGCCGGCTCCGCGCCCGGCGACGCGGTCAACCCCGCCGCCGTCGAGGCCATGAAGGAAGTCGGCATCGACATCTCCGGCGCGACCCCCAAGATCCTCACCAGCGACGCGGTACGGGAGTCGGACGTGTGCGTCACCATGGGCTGCGGCGACACCTGCCCGGTCTTCCCCGGCAAGCGCTACCTCGACTGGAAGTTGGCGGACCCGGCCGGGCAGGGCGTCGAGGCCGTCCGTCCGATCCGCGACGAGATCAGGACCCTGGTCGAGGGGTTGATCGAGGAGATCGCCCCGGAAGCGGCCGCATGATCACCGGCTGACCGCCGAAGCGGGACGGCCTGCGGCGCCTTCCCGTCGACGGTGCGGCGGGCTGCCGGCGGCGGTGCGGCGGGCTGCCGGCGGAATGCGCGGGTGGGGAGCGGTGAAGCGCGGGTGGGGGAACGGGAAGCGCGGGTGCAGGATCAGTCGCCGGACCCGACGGTGCTCCACGTGCTGCCGTCCGCGGTGCGGCGGGCTGCCGGCGGAATGCGCGGGTGGGGGAACGGGACGCGCGGGTGGGGGATCAGTCGCCGGACCCGCCGGTGCTCCACGTGCTGCCGTCCGCGGTGACCGCGAAGGACCGGGTGTCGGGCAGGGACCCCAGCCAGGCGCGGGCGCTCTCGCCCATGGCGTAGCCGGCCGTGGCGTACGTGTCGGCGTCGGTCAGGCCGCGGCAGACCACGGTCAGCGAGGCGAGCGCGGCGGCCGGCGGGCGGCCGGTCGCCGGGTCGACGATGTGGCAGCCGCGTTCGGCGGGGCCGGAGGTGGCGACGGCGAGTTCGCCGTCGGCGTGCACGACGGTGGCCAGTGCGCCCCTGCGCAGCGGGTCGCTCACCCCGATCCGCCAGGGGCCGCCGTGCACCTGCACGTCGCCGCCGCCGTTGACGCACACCGCGTCGGCGCCGGCGGAGGAGACCATCGCGGCGGCCCGTTCCACCGCCCATCCCTTGACCAGTCCGGTGGGGTCGAAGTCGCCCGCGTACCGCGCGCTGAACCAGCCGTCGCTGCGGCGTTCGGCGGCCTCGCAGAGCCGGAGCACTTCCCACACCTCGGGCGAACAGGCCGACAGCGCCAGCGTCCCGGCCGCCAGCCGGCTGATCTGGCTCGCGGGCCGGTACGTCGAGAACGTCTCGTCCACGTGGTGCAGCCACGCCACCGCGGCTTCGAGGGCCGCGGCGGCGCGCGGTCCCGCGCCGCGGACGTCGAAGGAGAAGACCGTGCCCATGGTGTGCTCGACCCTGCGCAGCCGGGCGCCGTCGTCCGCCATCGTCAGCTCCCCGCCTTGTCCAGGGCGCTTTGCAGGGACTGGATGTAGCCCTCGCTGGTGTAGGTCGCCCCCGAGACGGTGTCGATGTGCGCGCTCTGCGCGGCGATCGCCTCCCGCGTGAGCTGGGGTACGGCGAAGCCGGTGATCTCCTGGTCCCGGGGCCCGCTGTCCGGCACCTGGACGGCGGACACGGCGGTGATCCTGCCGGCGTTCAGGGTGACCCGGAGCTGTACGGGCCCGTAACGGGTCTGGATCGTGTCGCCCTGCACGGTGCGGGTCCCCGTCGTGCCGCCCGAGCCCGCGGAGGGCGCGGTCGCGGAGGCGGACGGGGCGGGGACGGCGGGTGGGGTGGCCGCCCCGCCCGCACCGGCCGCACCGGGTGCTCCGGCCGCAGCGGCCGCCCCCGCTGTCGTGTGCGGCTTGAGACCGAGCAGGAGCAGCACACCGCTGACGGTCACCAGCGTGCTGAGCAGGACCCGCCGCGACGGGCGGCCGGCGAGGCTGTTCACGGGCGCCTCACAGTTCGAACGACTCGTGGTGGATGTGGCGGGCCGGTACCCCGGCGGTGCGCAGCGCCTCGTACGACGCGCGGGCCATGCCGGGCGGTCCGCACAGGTAGACGTCGTGCTCGGCGACGTCGGGGACGGCGGCGCCCAGGAAGTCGGCGGTCAGCCGCGGGCTGCGGCCGTCGGCTTCGTTGAGCAGGTAGTGCAGGCGGGCACCGCGGGAACGGGCTATCGCCTCCAGCTCGCCGCGCAGCGCCAGGTCCCCGGCCGTGCGGGCCCGGTAGATCAGGGTCAGGTCGCCGGGCCGCGCGGGCAGCGACTCGAACAGGGCCCGCAGCGGCGTCACCCCGACCCCGCCGGCGAGCAGCAGCACCTTCTGCCGGGTCCTGCGGTCCGCGGTCAGCGCGCCGTACGGCCCTTCGGCCCAGATCCGGGTACCGGGCCGCAGCCGGGCGAGTGCCGCGCTGTGGTCGCCCACCGCCTTGACGGTGATACGCAGCAGGTCCGGCCGCGGCGCCGTGGACAGCGAGTAGGGGCTGGCGGTCCACCACAGCCCGGGGGCCAGGAAGCGCCAGCGCAGGAACTGCCCCGGCCGGGCGGCCAGTTGCGGCAGCCGCTCGCCGCGCACGATCACCGACACCACCTCCGGCGTCTCCTGGACCACCTGTGCCACCCGGAGCCGGTGCCGCAGGTTCAGCCGCAGCGGCGCCGCGACCCGGTACCAGAGCACGGCCGCGCCGGCCGCCCCGTACAGCGCGTACCAGAAGCCGCGGGCCAGGGGGTGGGAGGAGAAGTCCGCGCCGAGGGCGAGCTGGTGCCAGAAGGCGAGGAAGACCGCCAGGTAGGTCAGCAGGTGCAGGTAGTACCAGGTCTCGTAGCGGACCCTGCGGCGTACCGCCCGGGCGGAGACCACGCCGACGGCGATCAGCAGCGCCCCGCCGATGGTGCCCTTGAGCATGTCGGGATAGGTCAGGACGACCGTCGTGGTCTCGCCGACCACGCCGGTGTGGGCCTGCACCGCGTAGCCCCACAGGATCAAGGTGACGTGCGCGAGCAGCAGGCACACCGTGTAGCGGCCCAGCGCGGCATGCCAGCGGGCCACCCGGTCGCTGCCCACGCCCTGTTCCAGTACGGGGACCCGCGCCATCAGGCCGACCAGCAGCACGCAGGTGTAGCCGCAGAGCAGTCCGGCGATCCGGCCCGCGCCGATCAGCCAGTCCGCGGTGCCGACGACGGCGCCGGTGTCCTGCCACCACAGCGCCAGGACCGCGGCCGCGCCCGCCCAGCCGAGGGCGAGCACCGGTCCCGCCGGGGAGCGCCGCCGCCCTGGCGGTGCCACCGCGTGCCGCGCCTGGCGCGGACCGTAGGTGGTGGTCATACGGAATGTCCTTTCCTTCGCCCTGCACGGCCACTGTGCGGGGGAAACCTCTCAACCAGCTCTGAGACCGCGTTCCGGGGCGGGAGTCACAGCGGATTGAGAAGGTTCAGAGCCGATTCAGAGGAAGTGGTGCGCCACGCCACCGCCGCGCCGGGGGATGCTGGACGGACCATGGAATTCGCCCCGCGCGTTCAGCCCGCGCCCCTCACCAGGCCCGACGGCTCACCGGTCCGGGTGCTCGTGGTCGACGACGAGCCCGACCTCACCGAGGTGCTGGCCGGTGTGCTGCGCTACGAGGGCTGGCAGGTGCGTACCGCGGGCGACCTCGCGACCGCCCTCGCCGAGGGCAGGGACTTCCAGCCCGACGCGGTCGTCCTCGACATCATGCTGCCCGACGGCAACGGGCTGACCGCGCTGCGTGGCCTGCGGGCGGCCCGTCCCGACGTGTGCGTGCTCTTCCTCACCGCGCGGGACTCCGTCGAGGACCGGATCGCGGGCATCACCGCCGGCGGCGACGACTACGTCACCAAGCCGTTCAGCCTGGAGGAGGTCCTCGCCCGGCTGCGCGGCCTGCTGCGCCGCGCCGGGATGACCCGGGAGCGCGACGACGCGGCGCTGCTGGTGGTCGGCGACCTCACGATCGACGAGGACGCGCGGGAGGTCACCCGCGGCGGGGAGGCGATCGACCTGTCGCCGACGGAGTTCGAGCTCCTGCGGTACCTCATGCGCAACCCGCGCCGGGTGCTGAGCAAGCCGCAGATCCTCGACCAGGTGTGGTCGTACGACTTCGGCGGCCAGGCCCACGTGGTGGAGCTCTACATCAGCTACCTGCGCCGGAAGATCGATGCCGGCCGGGAGCCGATGATCCACACCGTGCGGGGAGCGGGCTACGTGCTGAAAGCCGCGCCGCAGTGAGGCGGCTGCTGCCGCGCACGCTGCGGGCCCGGCTCATCTGCGGCCTGGTGGTGCTCCTCGCGGTGAGCTGCGCCGCGGTGGGGATCGCGGCCGTCCTCACGCTGCGCTCCTTCCTCACCGACCGGCTGGACCAGCAGCTCACCCAGGCCGGCGGGACGTTCCCGGCCAGCCTCGAACACCGCGGGCCGGGCGAGCCGGACGCCGACAACGCGCACGTGGACACCCGCCGCCAGGCACCCGGTACGTTCGGCGCCCGGCTCCTGCACGGAAAGGTCACCGCGGCCGGCATCGTACGGTCGGGGGCCGACACGTCCGTGACCCTGACGGCCGGCGACAAGGCGGCCATCGCCGCGGTCCCGGTCGACGGCCGCAGCCACCGGCTGGAGCTGTCGGCCCTGGACGACTACCTGGTGAAGGCCGTCGACGGCGACGACGGGGACGTCCTGGTGACCGGGCTGCCGCTCAGCGGGGTGGAGGACGCGGTGACGCGCCTGGTGGCGGTGGAGGGCGCCGTCTTCGGCGGCGCGCTGCTGGTCGCGGGCGCGGCCGGGGCGTTCTGGGTGCGCTGGTCCCTGCGGCCGCTGCGCCGGGTCGCCGCCACCGCGGCCTCGGTGACCGCGCTGCCGCTGGCCAGCGGCGAGGTGGCCCTGCCCGACCGGGTACCGGACACCGACCCGCGTACCGAGGTCGGGCAGGTCGGCATCGCGCTCAACCGGATGCTCGGCCATGTCGAGAACGCGCTGGGCAGGCGGCACGCCAGCGAGGAGCGGCTGCGCCGGTTCGCCGCCGACGCCAGCCACGAGCTGCGCACTCCCGTCGCCGCCATCCGCGGCCACGCCGAACTGGCCCGCCTCCACCCGGAACCCGTCCCGCCCGGGGTGGCGCGCGCGCTGGAACGGATCACCGCCGAGTCGGTCCGGATGGGTGGCATGGTCGACGACCTGCTGCTGCTCGCCCGCCTCGACGCCGGCCGGCCACTGGCCCGCGACCCGGTCGACCTCACCCGGCTCGTCCTGGACGCCGTCGACGACGCGCGCGCCACGGGGCCCGACCACCGCTGGGTCCTCGACCTGCCGGAGGCCCCGATCACGACCACCGGGGACCCGCTGCGGCTCCAGCAGATCACCGGAAACCTGCTGGCCAACGCCCACCAGCACACGCCCGCCGGCACCCGCGTCACCGTCCGGCTCCGCCAGGACCGGGCGAGCACCCGCCTCGTGGTCGAGGACGACGGTCCCGGCATCCCCGCGGACATCCTCGACACGGTCTTCGAGCGCTTCGCCCGCGCCGACCACACCCGCCCCGGGGCCCAGGGCCACGGAGCCGGTCTCGGCCTGGCGATCGTGCAGGCGGTCGCCACCGCGCATGGGGGCACCGCGGAGGTACGCAGCCGGCCGGGCCGAACCTCGTTCACCGTCTCTCTGCCCGGGCGCCGCGCGGGTGCCGGGTGACGGCGGGGTGCCTGGGACGCCGGGGTGCCGGGTGATACCGGGAAGTCCGGTGGCGCGGCACCGTCGTCCGGCACCAACGCCCGCTCTGACATACCGTCAGCCGTGCTGGCCACCGGCGGACTTGTCGTAGTTGTCGTGCCAGGCCGCCTTCGCGCCGGACTCCCCGATCCGGTAGACGTCCACGACGGCACCGGCGGACACGACGACGGCCAGCACCGCGGCCACCGTACGCAGCGACGCCGGCGACCTCCACCGCGCGCCACCGGCCGCGGGGCCGTCCGCCGCCGCCTCCACGGGCCGCGCAAGGCGCCGCCCCAGCCACCACACCCCGAGCGTCACCAGGAACAGACCGATCGCCCAGGGCAGCAGACCGTCGCCCAACTCCGTGTGCTTGCGGATGAGCGGGTCGTTGCCCACCCGGGACTGCAACCACTCACCCGCGTGCGTGGTGACCGGCACGAGCCCCAACGTCACCAGCCCCAGCAGCGGAAGCACCAGCCCCAAGCGCCGGGCGTACCTGGGCTGCACCGCGCACACCACCGCGGCCAGCGCCGTCAACGGCACCAGCACCACCACGAAGTGCACGAACAGGATGTGCGCCGGCAGTCCGTCTATGTGCGTCAGGCTCATGGGCGTTTCTCCACGGAAGGTGACGAGCGCGGCGAGCAGCGGCAGTCGCCGGCCCACGTCGCTCGGAAGGAGATCGCAGCCTTCCACGCCAACTTCTCAGCTCCTTCTGAACCACGGACCGAGAGGCGATACCGAGCGCGACGCGTGACGCGACCCGTCGAGGACGGGGCGGTTGGCGGACTCGTACATCCGGCAGCCGCTGTCGGGGCGGCCGCCCTCACCGTTCCCCGGCCGCCCACCTGCCCAGGCCCGTCTCGCGCAGAATCCGTTCGACGCTCGCCGTCAGAGCGCTGTCCGCGCCGATGACCGTTTCGACGCCGCCGGGCAGCAGGTCGGCCGCGCGGTACCAGCCGCGCATCTCCGCCTCGCCGTACTCCCCCTCCTGCGGCTTCGTCGCGTGCCGGCGCAGCGTCTCCTCGAACGGCACGTCCAGGTAGTACGCGTGGGTCGCGCCGCGGTGGTCGGACATCAACTCGGCCAGCATCGCGCCGTAGTGCTCGGCGTACAGGATGCCCTCCACGACCACGTGAAAGCCGTGGTCCAGCGCGTAACGCGCCACCACGCCGATCAGGCCGACGTTCGACGCACCCGGCCGGTCCCACTCCCGCAGCACCGTACGCCGCAGGTTGTCCTGCCCGACGATCGCCAGCCCCCGCCCGAACCCCGCTCGCAGCCCCGCCGCGACCGACGACTTCCCCGACGCGCTGTTGCCCCGCACCACGACCAGAACCGTATCCACGCTCCCCGTCCTCACCCCCGCCACGCTAACGGCCTGCACCGACACCGCCCGTGGCCGGGCGAAGCCCCCGAGCATCACCAGGTGCGCGAGTTCACCGGCGGGGGTCGCACGCCGACGGACAGCCCGGCACGGACGACGCGTGACGGTCTTCCCGGCCGGCGAGGTGTCGGGAGGCGGATGATGGGGTGATGCTGGTGCGGATCGAGGGGCGGGAACTGCCGGGGCGGGAGTGCGGGCCGTCGCCGGATGCTCCGTCGGGGTACCAGAACGTTCATGTCGGTGTGCAGCGCCGGGGGCACCCGGGTGAGCTGCTCGGCCTGGTGTCGGGGGACGCGCCGTCGGTGGTGTGGGAGTTGGAGGTCACGGCCACGGCGGTCGCGGGTGGATGGGACCTGCGCGGGCCGTATGTGCAGGGCCGGCCCGGGGGCCGATTCGTCTACCTGTCCTGGGGGACGGTCGAGCCGGCCCGCGGCTTCGCGATGTTCCGGCGGGCGAAGCTGCTGTTCAACGGCGTGGATCGCGAGGTCCTCGAATCGGCCGTCGCGCGGGGCGCGCTGGTCGGGAGGCTGGGGCTCACCGACGTACGGGGCAACCCGTTGTGCGCCGCTGTCGGGCCGCCCTTGATCGAGTGGTCGGCTCCCTGACCGCGCCGATCGGAGACGAAATCGGCTCCGCGCACGATGAGTTGAGCGCGCTCGTCGAGGAGGAACGCGCCCCCTGGAGCCGCCGGCTTCCTCGACACCGCGCTTGATGGTCCGTCACGTACTTGGAGCGGCCCCCGGGCGTGGTGGTGACGTGCCGCGCGGGGGCCGCTCCCCTCTGGTGGGAGGTCAGCTGGTGAAGTCCATGTACTTCCAGCTGCCGTACGTGGTGGCGTTCACGTTGTCGCCGGAGCCGTTCTCCACGTAGACCGCCCGGATTCGGGCTCGGAGACCGGACTTGCCCGGGGCACCCAGGTTCACCGCCACCTTGCCGTTGGAGGCGAGCGCGAAGTACTCGGAGTCGGAGGTGTACCAGGCGCCGCCGTAGTAGAGCTGCAGGTCGAGCCGCACCTTGCGGCCCTTGTGGTAGTTCATGCTGGTGGTGAGCACCGGCGCGGTCTTCTTGTGGTAGTACGCGTAGGTGGTGGACCCGATCTTCGCGGTCTGGTACTGCTTCGAGAGCGCCGTCGAGACGCGAGCATAGGCGTACACGTGGGTGGTGACCGTCTTCGAGGCGGTGCGGTCGTCGCCCGCGTAGACGGCACTGAGGGTCCAGTTGCGGTTCATGGTCACCGATACCGAAAGGTTGCCGGCGGAGCTGACCTTGCCGCTCTTCAGTAGCCGCTTGCCCTCGTCGGCGCCGTACGGGTCGCCGTAGACCGCCACCGTGCGGTTCTTGTACTCCGAGCCGAGGTGGACCGTGTAACTGACCTTCTTGCCATAGTTGTAGTGCTTGCCGTTGTTGCTGACGGTCAGCTTGGGCGTGGTGCGGGAGACCGCGACCTTGGCCGAGGTGCTGACGGCGGTGTGCGTGACGTCACCCGCGTACGCGACCGTGTAGGTCACCGTGCCGCCGGCCGGCGGGGTGTCGGTGAAGCTGAACGTGCCGCCGGAGCCGGTGGTGACCGAGGGCAGCGCCTTGCCCTTCGGGCTGTCCAGGTCGGTGCGGGTCACCCGCAGTTTGACGCCGGCCGTGAGCGGCACCGTCGCGCTGATCTTGCCGGTGACGGTGAGCTTTTTGGCACGTGGCGCACTGGTGGGGGCCTTCACCGACACGGTCGGCACGTTGCGTGTCGGGTCGGTGAGAATCTTGAGGGTGTAGCTGGTCGGCGAGCCGCTGTTGCTGCTGTAGGCGCCCTCCAGGGCGTAGACGCGCGACTCGTCCGGTGCCCAGACCGCGTCGACCGTCTGGGCGTTGGTGGCATAGGTGTGGATCGGCTGGGTGCCCTCGGGCCGGTAGATCCGCACCGTGCCGCCCTCGACCTGGGCGACCATGCCGTGGGGAGAGATGTCGCCGCTCTCCGCGGCGGTGTTGGGGTACGCGCCGGTCTGGGTCCAGTTGCTCTGGGTATAGCTCATGCGGTAGGTGCCGTTGAGCAACAGCCCGCCGCCGGGGATGAGATCGACGTCCTCGGCGATCTCCACGGGCCCGCCGTGGGGGGTCACATCAGCCACAGTCTGCGGCGTCCCGCTGGAGACGTCGAACACGGTCACCGTGCACGGCGACAAGCCCTCGGTGAGGGCAGTCAGCAGGTTCGGATCAGTCGGGCTTGCGCTCAGCGCCTCCGGATTCCACAGCAGGTTCTGCGGGGTCTGCCCCACCGTCACGGTGCCGGAAGGGTCGACGGAGCCCAGGCCGGCGGCCCACTGGTCGCCGTAGCTGAACCAGAGCTTGTCCCCGGCGAAGGCCACGTACGTCGGCCCCTTGTTGGTGTCGACCGGATAGCGGGCCTCGACGGCGAGCGTGGCCGCGTCGATGGCCACGATCTCGTGTGAGGCGGACGCTGCGGCGTACAGGGTCGAGCCGTCGGTGGAGACGGCCAGGCCGGAGACGCCGGGGATGCCGGTGAGCGAACCGAGTTTCGTCCCGTTCGGGTCGGCGGCGTAGACGGTGCCGGCGGTGTGGTCTGCGACGAAGACCCGGTTCAGCGGGCCGTCGGCTGCGATGCCGCCGTCCGAGGTGACGGTGACGGCGGGAGCCGACGTCGCCGACACGGGTGCCGCGGCACCGAAGCCGAGCACCACCGAACCGAGCAGGACCGCGGTGGCAGTCGCTATGGATGAACTGCGCGTACGCACAGGTGTGGCCCCCCAGGGTGGACAGCAAAAAAGCAGGTGGAGCCCGGCGCGGTAGGGCGGTGGGGCGCGGATGCTCCCGCCCCCTCGGCAGCCACCGCGCAGCTCGGGCTGAGGCCCGGATACTACGTCACGGTGACGACAGCCAGCTCCGGATTTCCCCTCTCCACGCGGAGCGGCCGCCACCGATCAGGTACGACGCCGCCCGCTCACCTGCGACGGCCCTACCGCTTGGTGGGTGTTCCGGGTTGTTCGCGGGTGGCAGGGGGGAGGTGGGGTCAGCTGGGGCGGTGCTGGGTGGCGGATTTGCCGGTGCGGTCGCGGAGCAGCACGCGGAGGGTGTTGGCGCTCTCGTAGCCGACGCGGCGGGCGATGGTCTCGATCGTCTGGTCGGTGGTGCGGAGGAGGTGGGTGGCCTGTTCGACGCGAAGGTCCTGGACGAAGCGGACGGGTGAGAGGCCGAGGACGGCCCGGGTGGTGCGTTGCAGGGTGCGTTCGCTGACCCCGATCGCGGCGGCGGCGTCCTTGACGCTGAGCGGCTGGTCGAGGTGGGCGCGGGCCCAGTGCTCGAACGCGGCGACGGTGGGGTCGCACGCGGCGAGGGTGCCCGGCATGGTGTGGGCGGCCTGGGAGGGCCGTTCGTCGATGACGAGGTAGTTGGCGACCAGGTCGCTGAGCGCGGGACTGCGCCGGCGGATCAGGGTCAGCCCCAGGTCGATGTGGCCGAAGGCCGCGCCGGCGGTCGTGATGCCGTCGCAACTGGTCACCATCTGCCGCTGGTCGAGCGTCACCCGCGGGTATCGGCGGCGGAACAGCGGCGCGAGCCACCAGGTGGTGGTGGCGCGCAGGCCGTCCAGGACGCCCGCCTCGGCGAGGAGGAAGCTTCCGGCGCAGGCGGTGGCGATCGGGGTGCGCCGGGCGCGGGCCCGGACGATCAGCTCCCGCGCGGGGGCCGTACGCGGGCCGGACAGGTGGGCCACCAGCTCGTCGGGGCGCCGCTCGGCCACGCCGGGGATCAGCAGCAGGTCGCACTCCTCGGCCTGCGCGACGGGCGCCGCGGTGACGCGGTGTCCCGCGCCCGTGCGTACGGTGCGGGTGAAGCCGACCGTGGTCAGCTGCCAGGTGGGCGGCGGCTGGGGCAGCCGGGTCCGCAGCGTATTGGCGCAGTGCACGATGTCGAGGAGGGCGGCCAGGCCCGAGTCGAAGACCCCGTCGAGGACGAGCACGGCGACGCGCATGACGGAAACGGTAGCGAATGTGCCGCGTCCGCCACTGCCGGCCCGTGGGCGCGGCGCCTAGCGTCGTGGTGGCCGGCGGTCGCCGACCGGATTCGACGAGGTGGGAGCAGCACATGTCGCAGGTGGGATTCCGGCTCCGGATCGAGGCCAGGCCCGACCGCGCCGCCGAGGTGGAGGCCGCGCTCCGGGACGCCCTGGAGCTGGCCCGCGCCGAGCAGGGCACGGTCACCTGGTTCGCCTTCAAGGAGGGCCCGACCGTGTTCGGGATCTTCGACACCTTCGACGACGAGGAGGGCCGCGCCGCGCACTTCGACGGAAAGATCGCCGACGTCCTGAAGGAGATCGGCCCGAGGATGTTCGCGGCCGCCCCGGAGGTCCACCGGACGGACCTGCTGGCGGTCAAGCTCCCCTGAACCGCCGCCGGGGGCGCGCAACGTGCCGACGGTTCGCCTGGCACGGCGCCGCCCGGATCTCGGGACGCGGTCGCGCGCTCAGTGCAGCTGGCGGCGGACCAGCCGGTGGAACAGGCCGCCGGTGTCGGCGAGCAGTTCGGCCGGCGGTCCCTGCTGGGCCACGCGGCCGTCGGCCATCACGATCACCCGGTCGGCGTCCATGATCGTGGACAGCCGGTGGGCGATCACGACCCGGGTGGCCCGCAGCGCGCGGGTGCTCTCCATCACGACGCCCTGGGTCTCGTTGTCGAGCGCGCTGGTGGCCTCGTCGAAGAAGAGGATGCGGGGCCGGCGGATCAGCGCCTGGGCGATCATCAGCCGCTGCCGCTGCCCGCCCGAGACGGCGCCGCCGCCGTCCGAGAGCACGGTGTGCATCCCCATCGGCATCCGCTTGATGTCCTCGGCCAGCCCGGCGAGTCGGGCAGCCTGCCACGCCTCTTCGAGGGTGTACGCCCCGGCGCCGCGGATGCAGTCGAGGATCGAGCCGGTGAACGGCTGCGCGTTCTGCAGGACCACCCCGCACTGCCGGCGCAGCGCCGACTGGTCGAGGGCGGCGAGGTCCTGCCCGTCGTAGTGCACGCCGCCGGAGACCGGCCGGTCGAAGCCGATGAGCAGCCGCAGCAGCGTCGACTTGCCGCAGCCGCTGGCCCCCACGATCGCGGTGAACTCGCCCGGCCTGACCCGGAAGGACACATCGTCCAGGACCAGCGGCGCGTCGTCGGCGTACCGGAAGGTGAGGTTCCGCGCCTCGATCGCGCCGGACAGCGCGCCGGGCTGCGTGCTGCCGCCGCGTACTTCGGGAGCCGCTTCGAGGATCGGCTTGACCTGCTCGAAGAGCGGCAGCACGGCGGCGGCGGACAGCAGTGCGCCGGTCAGCTGCGTCACGGAGGTCAGCATCATCGTCACCGCGGTGTTGAAGGTGAGGAAGGCGCCGGCCGACAGGGCACCGCGGGCCGGGCCCGCGAGCAGCATGAACATGGTGAGCGTGCAGAACGGCAGGCACACCGAGTTGAAGACGGTGATGAGGTTCTTCGTCCGGCCGACCCGCTGTTGCAGCTCCCGGCTGTGGGCGAACTCCCCTGCCCAGGCGCCGTAGGCGAAGCTCTCCGCCGCCGAGACCCGCAGTTTCGGCAGGCCGCGCAGCGTCTGGAAGGCCAGGTTGTTGAGCTTGTTGGTGAGCACGACCAGCTTGCGCTGCCAGCGCAGTTGGGCCAGCCCCAGGCCGAGGAACACCGCGCCGACCACGAGCAGCAGGGCGACGGCCACCAGCGTCAGCGGCACGCTGTACCACAGCAGCAGGACGAGGTTGACCGCACCGACCGTGCCGGCCTGCACGATCACGGAGCTGATGCCCGACAGCACCCGGCGGATCGCGCTGATGCCCATGGCCGCGCTCGCCAGTTCCCCGGTGGAGCGTTCGGCGAAGAACCGGGTCGGCAGCCTCAGCAACCGGTCCCAGACCGCGGGTTGCAGGGTGGCCTCGACCCGGCCCTCGACCCGCAGGATGGCGGTGTTCTGCATCAGCATGAACGCGGTGGAGACCACGGTGGTGGCCACGATCGCCAGCGCGGTCTGGACGATCAGGCTGTTCTCGGCGTTCGGGACGTACTCGCCGAGCACCCGGCCGGTCGCGATCGGCACCAGCGCGCCGAGGCCGACCGCGACCAGCCCGCCCAGCAGCAGGGCGCGCAGGTCCGCGCCGGTGCCGCGCAGGCAGAAGCCGAGCAACCGGCGTGCGGACAGCGGCTCTTCGGGCAACGGCCGGTAGAACATGACGGCCCGGGGGGCGAATTCGGCCGCGTTGGCGCTGCCGATCCTCGCGCGGCGCCCGGTGGCCGGGGTCACCGCCTCGTAGCCGCCGCGCCGCCAAAGCAGGGCGACCGGGGCGCCGCTGGCGGCCCGATGTCCCACCAGGGGACCGGAGTTCTCCCGCCACCAGCGGCCGTTGAGCTGTACGGGACGGGTGCGCAGCCGGGCGCGCACCGCGATCCGCTCGACCGCGCTCATCCGGTCGGCGGCGTCCGCGCCCTCCGGTCCCGGGCCGCCGTCCACGGCCGGCCCGAGGTCGATCCCGGCCGCGTCGGCGACCAGGCGGCAGGCGGCGAGGGTGCCGTCGTCGCCCGCGGGTCCGCGGCTTCCGGCCGCCCGGCCGGGACCCGACCTGCCGGCACCGGGCTTGCCGATCGACGCGAGCAGGGTGTGGTCCGCCTGCTCGCGCACCTCCTCGCCGGCCTTGATCCCGGCCGCCGCCCGGTCCTCGTGCGCCTGCTCCGACTGCTCGATCCAGCGGTCGAGGGCGAACAGCAACCGGGTCTGCTGCTCGACCATCCGCCGCCACATCCCGCCGTCGACGAGCAGGTCCCCGCCCGGCTCCCCGCCGTAACCGCCTTGGTACGGTGCGCCGTTCGCGGTCGCGTACGGTCCGCCGTTCGCGGTCCCGTAGGCGTCGGCGTGCCCCTGCCCGTACCCGTCCCCGTAGGCGTACTGGACGCTGCCCGGGGCCACCGGCATCCACAGGATGCCGTCGTCGGGCGAGCCGCTCTCCTCGGCCCGGTCACCGGGCCGGCCCGCGCCAGGTGCGCTGCCCGGGGCCGGGCGGCCTTCCACGGGTGCGTCGAACAGGACGCTCAGGCCGCGCCCGATGCCGCGGGCGAACGCGTTCTCCAGCGGGCCGCCGCCCCACGCCTGGCTGCTCTCGGCCCACCCGTCGCCGTACGCCGAGCCGTCGCCGTACGCCGAGCCGTCGCCGTACGCCGAACCGTACGCCGAACCGTATGCCGAGCCGTCGCCGTAACCGCCGCCCTGCGCGGGCTGATCGCCGTAGCCGGTGCCGAACAGTTCGCGCAGCGAGATGCGGTGCAGAACGCAGTCCTCCAACGGCCTTGCCACGAGGGTGTGTTGCGGGCCGTCGGCCGGGCCGAGCAGCAGGGTCCCGGTGCGGAGCCGGCCGAGGAAGTGCCAGCGGCCCTGCCGCGCCGCGTCGACCGCGAACAGGTCCATCGCCCCGCGCGCGACCAGCCACAGCACGTGCGGGCCCTCCAGCGACAGGCTGCGCCGGCCGGCCGGGGGGACCGGCCGGCCCAGCCCGCCCATGGCGTCCAGTACCGGGTCACCGGGACCCGCGCCGCCGGTCAGCGGCGGGTGCACGGAGGTCACCTCAGCGCTCCCTGACCAGGTCGGCGTACGGCCCGCCGGCGGCGACCAGGTCCTCGTGGCGGCCCCGCTCCACGACCCGGCCACGGTCCAGGACGACGATCTCGTCGCTGTCGCGGACCGTGCTGAGCCGGTGCGCGATCACGACGCAGGCGCAGCCGCGCCGCCGCAGGTTGTCGATGATCACCTGCTCGGTCTCCGCGTCCAGGGCGCTGGTCACCTCGTCGAGGACCAGCACGCTGGGTCCGCGGACCAGCGCCCGGGCGATCTCCAGGCGCTGCCGCTGGCCGCCGGAGAAGTTGCGGCCGTCCTGCTCCACCCGGGCGTGGATGCCGCCGGGGCGCCGGGCGACCGCGTCGTACACGGCCGCGTCCTGGAGCGCGGAGACGACGGCCTCGTCGGGGATCGACGGGTCCCACAGCGCGACGTTGTCGCGGACGGTGCCCTCGAAGAGGAAGACGTCCTGGTCGACGAAGGACACCGACGCGGACAGCGAGCCGCGCGAGAGGTCGGAGAGCAGCTGCCCGTCGATCCGGATCTCGCCCTCCCACGGCTGGTACAGGCCCGAGATCAGCCGGGACACCGTGGACTTGCCGCTGCCCGACCCGCCGACGAGCGCGACCTGCCGGCCGGGGCCGACCGACAGCGAGAAGTCGGTGAGCAACGGCTCGTCGAGCGGGCTGTAGCCGAAGGTGATTCCCTCAAGGGTCACGTGGCCGCTGAGCCTGCGGGTGCTCGCGGCCGGCCGGTCGCGGGCGAAGAGCGGGTCGGCCGGGAAGCGCTCGACGTCCTTGAGCCGGGTCACGTCGGCGGTGAAGTCCTGCACCCGGCCGGCCACCGCGCTGAGCCGGCTGACCGGCGCGGTGAAGCTGGTGACCAGGGTCTGGAAGGCGACGAGCAGCCCGATGGAGATCTGGCCCTCCACCGCCCGGACCCCGCCGACCAGCAGGATCAGCGCGCTGTTGAGCGCGGCGAGGGTGGGCGCGACAACGGCGAGCGCCGCGCTCGGCACGCCCAGCCGCTGCTGGCCGTCGAGCGTCGTGGCGTGCTGGCCGGCCCAGCGGCGGAAGAACCCGTTCTCGCCGCCGGTGGCCTTCATCGTCTCGATCAACTGCAGTCCGCTGTATGCGGTGTTGGTCAACCGGGCCTGGTCGGCGCGGAGTTTGTGCACCCGGGTGCTTCTGATCCGTGCCACCAGGCGCAGCGCGACGATGTTCAGAAGGGCCAGTGTCACCCCGATCAGGGTCAGTTGGGGGTCGTACGTCCACAGCAGGACCGCGTAGAGGAGCACCACCACCGCGTCCACGCCGGCCGAGGCGAGGTCCCGGGCCAGGGTCTCGGCCACCGAGTCGTTGGACTGCAGGCGCTGCACGAGGTCGGCGGGGCTGCGCTGGGCGAAGAACGTGACGGGCAGCCTGAGCAGGTGGCGCAGGAACCGGGCGCTGCCGAGCGTGGAGGAGATGACGCGCCCGCGCAGCAGGTTGGCCTGCTGCACGCCGGTGAGCACGGCGGTCAGCACGACCAGCGCGGCCATCGACGAGAAGACCACCGGGAGCAGCGACGTCCGGCCGCCGAACAGGAACGTGTCGATGTACGCGCGGCTCAGCGCGGGAACCGCCACCCCCACGGCGACCAGCAGGAAGCTGGCGGCCAGCGCGGCGAGCGTGGTGCCCCGGGTGCCGCGCAGCCGGGCCGGCAGCGCGCCGGCGATTCCCGGTCTGCGGCCGCCGGGACGGAACCTGACGCCGGGCTCGAAGGTCAGCACGACGCCGGTGAAGCCCGCGTCGAACTCCTCGTCGGGGACGAACCTGCGTCCCCGGGCCGGGTCGTTGAGGCGCACGCCACGGCGGCCGAAGCGCCGCACCGTCCCCTCGTACACGACGAAGTGGTTGAACTCCCAGAACAGCACGGCCGGTGTCCGGACCTGCGCCAGCGCCGCCGACTCCATCTGCATGCCCTTGGCTTCCAGGCGGTAACCGCGGGCGGCCTTCAGCACGTTGCTCGCCCGCGAGCCGTCGCGTGAGACGCCGCAGGCGATCCGCAGTTCCTCCAGGGGGACATGGCGGCCGTAGTGGCCGAGCACCATGGCGAGCGCGGCGGCGCCGCACTCCACGGCCTCCATCTGCAACACGCTGGGGGTGCGGACGGTCTTCTGCCGCTTCGGCCGGCGCTCCTTGGGCTTCCGCCGGTCGGCGGCGCGGCGTTCGGGGGCACGGCGCCCGGCGGCGCGGTCGGCGCGGTCGGCGCGGTCGGTGCGGCGGCCGGTGCCCGCCGGGGAGTGCTGCGCGGTCACGGCTTCACCCAGTCGATCGGATGCTGCGCGGCCAGGTGGACGGCGCCGCTGAGCAGCGTCCGTGAGTCGATCGCGTACGGCGGACCGCCCGTCGACGACCACCGGTAACCGGACTTCGTGCCTGCGGCTCGGTCCAACTGGACCACCACCGCGACGGGTTGGCCCTTCGCGGAGAACTGGTCGCCCAACTGGGCGTCGCCGAGGAAGCTGGTGATCTGCTCCCGCGTCTCCGGTACCCGTCCCACCGCGAGCACCCGGCCGCGCAGCACGCCGTAGTCCCGCGTCGGCACGGTCTGGAGGGTCAGGTCGACCGCGGCTCCCGGGAGGATCGACGACGCGCTGCCGCCCTGCGCGTACAACACCGCCACCAGCGGGTCGGCGGGGCCGTCGGCGTGTTCCAGCGTCGCGAGGTCCGCTCCGGTGGCGACCACCGCGCCGATCTTGGCGGCCAGCGCCGTCACCCGCCCCGCGGCCACCGCGCGGACCGTCTCGACCGCCCGGTCCGTGCGCACGCTCAGCAGCCGCGCGCCGCTGGGGACGGTGTCGCCTTCCTTGGCGTACACCGCGGTGACCTGGCCGGCGACCGGGCTCTGTAGGACGTAACTGCCCTGCGCCCGGGTCAGGATGCCGGGGGCGGTCAGCTTGGCGGAGACCGTGCCGGTCACCGCCCAGAAGGCGGCGGCGGCCATGACGACGGCCGTGACGGCGAGCGCCAGCCGGCCCTGCGGCCGGGCGAAGCGGACCGGCATGTCGAGTTCTTCGGGTGCTTCGAGCTTGGCGAGCGCCTTCTGCCGGAACTGCACGGGGCCACTCCTTCAACGGCGTTGGTCTCGGCCGGGCGGTCCGGACAGGGCGAGTCGCGCGGGGTGCCGCAGGGCGCCGCGGGGTGCGGCCGGGCACGGCCAGGCCCCGGAACAGGCGGTTCCGGGGCCATGGTCGGACGTCTCGCGGTCAGAGACCCGCGAGACCGGTGATGCCGGACAGCGTGTTGGTGGCGCCACCCACCAGGCCGGTGACCTGGCCGACCGGCAGCGCGTCGGTGACCGGCGCGACGAGGTCGCCGAGGCCCAGGCCGTCGATGCCCAGGGCGACGCCGACGCCACCGGAGATGTTGTCCAGGTCGCCGTCGGCAAGCTCGCGGGTCTCGACCTGAGAAGCGGTGTTACGCATGAATTGCGTTCCCTTCATGACTCTGCGGAATTCCGATGAGTGAGACGGGGGGCGGATGTTCGAGCCAATACCGAACACAATTCGCAACTCCCGTTCGACGCAGGACGCTAGTACGCGTTCCGGCCGCCCGGCCACCCCGTACACCTCGATGTTTCGGTCAGCATTTCGGTACCGCAAGCAGAGTTCGTGCCCGGCCGGCCACCGGATGGCGACGTTTTCTTCACACATTTTCGAACGGCTATTCCTCTCCGCCGGAACCGCCGTTGATCACGATGCGGACATACCTGCGACTTACGATTTCCGGGCACCGGGCGCGGGAGATCGCGTCAGGGTGCTGTGCGCCTCATGCGGTCACCGTGTGCAGGATTGCCGCGCGCTCAGCGGGAGCCGGCGCGGAAGTCCGTACGGATGTCCGATCGGGAGTCCCCGCGGGAGTCCGTACGGGAGTCCGCGTGGGTGTCCACCCGCCCGAGCAGCACCGCGGGAAGCTGCTCGCGGCCGTCGATGCCGAGCTTGCGGTAGGCGTGGGTGAGGTGCACCTCGACCGTCCGCAGTCCCACCAGGAGGATCTCCGCGAGTTCCCGGTTCGTCCGGCCCTCCGCGGCGAGCGTGGCGGTCCGCAGCTCGGCCGCGGTGAGGGACGCGACCCCCGCCGTCTCGGAGGACTTCGGCGGGCGGCCGCCGCAGGCGGACAGCTCGATCCGCGCCCGCCCGGCCAGGTCCGCGCAGCCGCACTCCTCCGCGAGGGCCAGCGCCGTACGCAGCGCCCGCCTGGCCGGTATCCGGCGGTTGGCCCGGCTGAGCGCGGAACCGTGGTCGGCCAGCGACCGGGCCAGGTCGAGCCGGCCGTCCGAACGCTCGGCCACCGAGACCGACTTCTCCAGCACCGCCAGCCCCTCGGCCCCGCCGAGGACCGCGCCCATCGTGCGCAGGGCGGCGGCGAGCGGGCCGGGCGTGCCCCAGCGGCGCGCCTGCTCCACCTCGTCCGCGGCGTACCGGCGGGCCTCGGCCGGCTCGCCGAGCGCGAGCAGCGCCCGGGCCGCGTCCGAACGCCACGGCGCGACCGCCGGGTTCTCCACCTTCCAGGCCGGCAGCCGGCCGCCGGCCGCCAGCAGGTCCCGCAGCCCGTCGGCAGGGCGCCCTGTGGCCACCCGCAGCCGGCCCCGGGCGAGCAGCAGCGCCGTACCGCCCCAGGTCCGCCATGCGTCGGCGCGCGGTTCCGCCTGCTCGACCAGTGCCGCCGCCTCGTCGGACTCGCCCAGGTCGAGGTGTATCCGCACCAGCCGGGCGAGCAGTTCCACCGCCGCGCCGCTGTGCCGCGGGGCACCGCACCCGACGAGGAGTTCCAGCGCGGCCCCGGCGTCCTCGGCCGCGGCCGGCAGCCGGCCCAACTGCTGCGCGATCACCCCGCGCAGCGACCGGGCGCCGGCCAGGCCCGGCCGGTGCCCCCACCGCGCCGCCTGCCCGGCGAGCGCGTCGCAGCGCTCGAACGCGTCCTCGGCCCGGCCCGCCTGCGCGAGCACGAGCACGGCGCGCAGGCTCGGCCGCAGGGCCTCCGGGGTGACCGGGAGGACCGCCAGCGCCTGTTCGGCGCGTGCGGCGGACCGGGACCGGAACCTGCCGGCCCGTGCGGTGCGCGTGGCGACAAGGCTCAGGTAGCGTCCCTCGTCCACCGCGCCGGACCGGGCCGGCCGGCGCAGGCGGGACAGCGACCCGCCTGCCGCCTCGGCTTCCGCTTCACCGTCGCACCGAACGTCCGCGGACCACAGGGTGCGCTCACCCGGAGTGGGCGCACCGGGAGTGGGCTCACCGGGGGTGGGATCACCGGGGATGGGCTCCGGGAACGCGTCGAGGAGTCGGTCCGCCTCGCGGGAGCGGCCGGTCATGATGAGGTGCTCGGCCAGCTCGCGAAGGGCCCGTTCACGCAGGTCCCCTTCGCGCAGGTCCCCTTCGCGCAGGGCCCGTTCACGGTGGGCCGGTTCGCGCTGGCCCCGTTCCCCTGCCTCCCCTTCGCCCGGGTCCCGCTCCGGGTCGCCGCCCGCCTGATCGCGTACGCCCGGGTCCTCTACGGCCTGTTCGACCGGAGTCGTCGTCCGGCCCGGCTCGGCCGCAGCGCGGGAGACCTCCGTCAGGCGGTCGATCGCCGCGTCGAGGTCCGTGTACCCCTCGGCGTGGCCGAGTTCCGCGAGCAGCGCGATACGGGTGGGGTCGGGAAGCGGCTCGCGCAGGGCCCTGGCCAGGTAGGCGCAGGCCCGTTCGGGTTCGCCGCGGCGGAGCGCGGTCGCGGCGGCGTCGCGCAGCAGGCCGGCGGCCCAGGGTTCGGCGGGCGCGGAGGAGGACATGAGCTGTTCCGCCGCCCGGTCGCCGGGCGCACCGGTCGCCCGGAGTATCCCGGCGGCCTTGGTGTGCAGCGCGTGGAGGTCCGCGAGCGGGACGTCCTGGAGCACCGTGTTGCGCATGAGGGGCTGCGCGAACGTCATCGACTCGCCCGCCACCCCCATCAGGCCGGCCCGGTCGAGGGCGGTCATGACCTCCATGACCACCGCGGGTTCGGCGCCGCAGAGGCGGGCCACCCGGGCGAGATCCGCCTCGGCTCCCAGGACGGCGGCGGCCCGGGCGATGTCGAGGGCGTACGGCGATATCCGTCGCAGCCGGGCGCGCAGCCGGGCGGCGAGCCGGGGAACGGCGATGCCGCCCAGCACGTCCGCCGAATCCGAGGTGGGGCTGACCGCCTGGTCCCGCAGCGCCGAGGTCAACTCGGTGACGGACAAGGGGTTTCCGCCCGCCTCCCGCATCACGGCGGCGACGAACTGCCCGTCCGGTGCGGCGGCCAGCGCGCGTTCGATCACCGCCGACGTCGCCGGAGCGCTCAGGTCCGCGGGGTGCAGTTCCACCGCGCTCACGGCCAGCAACTCGTCGAGGACCGCCGGGTCGGCACACGGCTCACCCGGACACACGGTGAGCATCACGGCGATCCGCGCCCGGTCGACCCGTTGTGGCAGGGCGCTCAGCCAGCGCAGCGACTCGCGGTCGAGGTACTGGAGGTCGTCCACGGCGACGAGCACGGGGGCTCGGGTGGACAGCCGGGCCAACGCCCGGTGGAAGGAGTGGAGTTCGGCGGAGAGGACCGGCCCGGGCGTGGTCGTTGACGCGGTGGGCACCGGCGCCCCGGCCGAACCGGTCGTTCCGGAAGGGGAGTTGGAGCCGTCCGAACCCAGATCCGCGAACGGTCCCCCGACGTGCGCCAGTTCGCCGGCCACCGGCTCGAACAGCCTGCTCACCAGCCCGAACGGCAGGTCGCGCTCGGACGATATCCCTCGGGCCGACAGCACCATGAAGCCCTCGCGCCGAGCCCGGTCGAGTGCCGCGTCGAGCAGCGCCGACTTGCCCGTGCCCGCGCCCGCGCTGACCACCACCACCCGTCCGGCGCCCTCCGCCGCGGCGGCGAGCATCGCCTCGACCTCGCCGATCTCCCGGTCGCGGCCGACCAGTTCTGACTGCGCCGTCTGCATGTGTTACCCATTCCCGTGGCCGGACGGCATGACGGCGCGTGCCGGCCGGGCAGCGGTCAAGGGGAGCGGCGGGCCGTGATCACACACCCGCCCCGGACGTATCCCGGCACGCGCACCGTCGCTCCGGCCCCGATTGATCGAGGGACGAGCTGGTGCGGAGTTCCTTGCCCGGTCTTCGGAAACCATGGGCGGGCGGTGCGGCGGCACGGCCGGCGACCGCGGTGGCGGCACGCTCCCGCCGCACCGCCTGCGTTCCGCGGGCGGGCGGGCGTGAGCTGCCGGGTCGTGCCAGGTTCACTTGCACCGCAGATCAGTGGGCCGGTGGGGCGGGGCTGAGCCAGCCGCAACCATAGCGTTTCCGCGCTGACCCGGCTGGTCGGGAGGGAGCCCGGTCCCGGTCGGCCGGCGGAACGCGCGCGGGATGCTCTGCTCGTCACTGCCGGCCTGGGTCGTGACACCCGGCACGACGACGGCACCTGCGCGCGCCGGCCGCCGTCCACGCAAGGGGGCGAACGCAAGGGGCGCGGCGAGACAAGTACAGGGTGAGACTGTCACCCGACGGTCGGAGACGGAGATTCCGTGACATCGGAACACGACGAACGCGGCGACCGCGACGGTGACGCCCAACTGTCCAGGGCCGCCGACGATCCGGCGGCGTTCACGCCGCTGGTCGAGAAGTACTCGGCGGCCCTGCACGGCTACTTCGCGCGGCGGATGCCGGGCGCGGCGGACGACCTGCTGGCCGAGGCGTGGCTGCAGGCGTTCGCCGCGCGGCGAACGTTCGACGCCTCGCGCGGAACCGCCCGGGGCTGGCTGTTCGGAGTGGCCCGCAACGTCCTGGCGGGTCATGTGCGGCGGGCCGCGCGGGCGGAGGCCCCCGCGCAGGTGGAGGTCAGCGACCCGTGGCAGGCCGTGGACCAGCGGCTGGACGCCGCGGCGCTGGCGCCCGCACTGCGCAGCGCGCTGGCCGAACTGCCGTCCGAGGAGCGGGAGGTGATGCTCCTCGTCTGCTGGGAGCAACTGACCCCGGCCGAGGCGGCCACCGCCATGGGCATCCCGTTCGGAACGGCCCGTTCGCGGCTGTACCGGGCCCGGGGCAGATTGCGCGAGCGGATCGCGCCGGACCGTCCCGCGGGGAACCGCCCCGCGGGACAGAGCCTGGCCGCGACGGGAGACCTGGCATGAGTACGTACGACATGGAGGAGACGGGCATGACCGAGCGGCAGGCAGTGATGGACTTCCCGGGCGCCGAGGCTCTGCGGGCGGCGGGTCGGGTCGAGCCCGCGCCGGCGAAGGCGCTGGCCCAGGCGCTGGCGGCGGTCGAGGAAGCCGTGCGGGAGGCCTCGGTCCAGGCTCCGCGGGAGGACGCGGGGAAGGGCGCCGTGGTGCGGCCGTTCTGGAAGCGCCGCCGCGCCGTCGCCCTCCTCGCGGTCGCCGCGGTCGCGGCCGGCGTCGCGGTGGCGTCCGCGAACATGGCGGCAGGGCCCGCGGGTACGCGGCAGGGGCCGCGGGCGCAGTCCGCGTCGGCCTTCCTGAACGACGTCGCCGAGGTCGCCGCCACCCAGTCGACCGGTTCGGGCACGTACTGGAAGACCCACTTCAAGACCGGGGACACGTACACCTCCCGGTCGATGGAATTCACCTACGTCGTCGACGGCAAGGCCGTCCGCACGTCGCACGACCCCGGCTGGAGGCTCGGCTCGAGGCGCTTCGACTGGAACGCCCTCGACCGCCTGACCACCGACCCCGCGCTGCTGCTCCGGCAGATCGAGCACACCACGAAGGACTCCGCCGACGAGGACGAGGACGCGGCCACGCTCGGGTTCGTGCAGGCGAGCACCCTGCTCGCCAACGCCCCGGCCAGTCCCGAACTGCGCAGCGCGCTCTTCAGGGCGCTGGCCCAGCTGAAGGGCGTGCGCGTGGCCGGCACCGTCAAGGACAGCGCCGGGCGCAGCGGAACGGAGCTGTCCTTCCGCGGGGGCGTCGGCACCACCGAGGTGATCATCGACCCGAGGACCAGCAAGCTGCTGGAACTCAACGAGCCCTGGCGCAGCGAGAAGGACCAGCGCCAGGCGACCTACCTGTCCACCGGCCTGACCGACACGATCGGCTGACCGAACGGATCTGCCGGCCGACGACGCGGCCACGGCGCACCGCCCGGACCACGGCGCACCGCCCGGACCAGGGCGCTGCGCCGTGGCCGCCGTGGCCTCAGGCCCTCGGCGCCCCGGCGCCCGCCCACCGGTGGAAACCTGTTCACCGGAGCGCCATTGCAACTTTGACCGTACAGCATCAAACTTGGATTCCATGGGAGAGCGCCTCTCATCCCCCCTCGCGCCCATGGAGAACCGATGCGCCTCAGGCCGCGTTTCGCCCTGCCGTCCGCCATCGCCCTCGCCGCCGCCGGCGTGGCCGCTGCCACGCTGTACCCGCACAGCGCCGACAAGTCGCTCCAACCGGTCGCCAGTTCGGTGCCGGCTCCCTCGCACGTCGTGATCGTGATGGAGGAGAACCACTCCTACGCCGACATCATCGGCAACACCTCCAGCGCGCCGTACATGAACCAACTCGCCTCCCAGGGTGCCGTGTTGACGGGTTCGTTCGGGGTGACCCACCCCAGCGAGCCGAACTACATGGCGCTGTTCGCCGGCAGCACCTACGGGCTCAGCGCCGACACCTGCCCGGTCAACGAGGGGACGGCCGCCAACCTCGGCTCCGAACTCCTCGCCGCGGGCAAGACGTTCAAGGGCTACTCGGAGGGACTGCCGAGCACCGGCTCGACCACGTGCAGCTCCGGCGCCTACGCCCGCAAGCACTCGCCGTGGATCAACTTCAGCAACGTCCCCACCTCCGACTCACTGCCGTTCAGCTCCTTCCCGTCGGACTACAGCTCCCTGCCGACCGTCTCGTTCGTCATCCCGAACCTCGACGACGACATGCACGACGGGACCATCACGCAGGCCGACACCTGGCTGAAGAACAAGATGTCCGCGTACGCGACCTGGGCGAAGGCCAACAACAGCCTGCTGATCGTGACGTGGGACGAGGACGACTACACCGAGAACAACCAGATCCCCACCCTGTTCGTGGGCGCGAACGTGGCGGCCGGCCACTACAGCGAGAACGTCAACCACTACAACGTGCTCGCCACGCTGGAGCAGTTCTACGGGCTGGGGAAGGTCGGCTCCAGCGCGAGCGCGGCCCCGGTCACGGACATCTGGAACTGACGCGCACCATGGGCGAAGCCGAGCCGAGTCCGCCGTCCGCCGCGGCGGCGGACCCGCCCGCCCCTCGCCGCCCCGGCCCCCGCCGCCCCCGGCTCCGACCGCGGGCGCAGCCCCGTACGCGACACCGTGCGCGTACGGCGGTGCTCGCGCTGGTGCTGGCGGCCGCGGCGGCCGGCAGCGGGCCGGCCGCGGCCGGGGACAGCGCCTCCGCCAGGCCGGTCACCGTCGGTGCCGCCGGCTGTGGCGACCTGCCCGCGCACCGCGCCGCCGGACCGGTGACCTTCGACGTGACCGACCGTTCCCAGCTGTTCGTCGCCGTCTACCTGACCGACCCGGGCGGCGCGAAGGTCTACGCCGAGATCCCCTGGCTCGTGCCGGCGGCGACCCAGCGGCTGTCCACCACGCTCGCGGCCGGCCGCTACACGCTGCGCTGCGTCTTCTCCGACGGCACGGTGCGCGACTCGCGTCCCATGGCGCTGTCGGGACGCGCGGCGGGCGCCGTCGCCGGGTACCGTCCGCTGCCCGACCTCGCGATGACCGCGCCGGTCACCGCCTACCGGGCCTGGCTGAAGGCCGCGCTGCCCCCGCTGCTGGCGGCTTCCCGCACCCTCGACGCCGACGTCGCCCGCGGCGACCTGACCGCCGCCCGCCGCGACTGGCTGCCCGCGCACCTGGACTACGAGCGCCTCGGCGCGGCCTACAACTCCTTCGGCGACTTCGACGCCGCCATCGACGGCACCGCGGACGGCCTGCCCGGCGGGGTGCGCGACCCGGGCTGGACCGGGTTCCACGCCGTCGAGTACGGGCTGTGGCACGGCCGTCCGGCGTCCGCGCTCCGGCCGCTGACGCGCGGGCTGGTCGCCGAGGTCCGCCGGCTGACCGCGGACTTCCCCAGCGAGGAGGTCGACCCGGGCGACCTTCCGCTGCGGGCCCACGAGATCCTGGAGAACGCGTTGCAGTTCCAGCTGACCGGCGCCGCGGACTACGGCAGCGGCACCACCCTGGCCACGCTCGGCGCCAACGTCGAGGGGACCTCCGAGGTGGTCTCCGTCCTCGCGCCGCTGATCGCGCCGCGCGACCCGGCGCTGCTGCGCGCGATCCGGAGCGGGCTGGCCCAGGTGACCGCGGACCTGCGCCAGCCGCACCCGGGCGCCACTCCGGCCGGCCGCACCACCGACCGCAACGGCCCCGCCGACACCGGCTCCGGCTCCGAACCCGGCTCCGGCTCCCTCCGGACGCTGCGGGTCGAGGGCGACCTCGGCGCCCTGCTGGAGTCGCTCTCCTCGCTGCCCGGCCTGCTCGCGCCGCGGACGTCGGCGTGAGCGCCGGACCGCTCGGGCGCCGCGCGTTCCTGCGCGGCACGACGGTCGGGGTGGCGGCCACCGCCGCGCTGGGCGGAGCGACGCTCGGCGGCGTCACGCTGGCGGACGCGGACGACCGGCACGGTTCCGCGTCGGGCCGCGACATCCCCTTCGAGGGCGTCCACCAGGCCGGGATCGTCACCCCGCAGCAGGCCGCCGCGACGTTCGTGTCGTTCGAGATCGTCGCGCCGGACCGGGCGGCCCTGCGGGAGCTGTTCGGCACGCTGACCGATCGGATACGGCTGCTGACCTCAGGCGGCCCGGTCCCGGCCGCCGACGTCGCCTCCGTACCGTCCGACAGCGGGACGCTGGGCCCGGCGCTGCCCTCCGACGGGCTCACGATCACCGTGGGCGTGGGCGCGTCGCTCTTCGACGACCGCTACGGCCTAGCCGCCCGCCGCCCCGCCCGGCTCACCCGGATGCCGGTCTTCCCCGACGACCACGTGGCGGGCTCCACGGAGTTGCACGGCGACCTGTCGGTGCAGATCTGCGCGGACTCGCGGGACACCGTGATGCACGCGCTGCGCGACCTCACCCGGCACACCCGCGCCGGGCTGCGCCCGCTGTGGAAGGCGGACGGCTTCCACGCCGACCCGCGGCCGGCCGGCACCGCCCGCAACCAGCTCGGCTTCATGGACGGCACCGGCAACCCGGCGGTCGCCGACGCGGCCGTCGCCGACGCGCTGGTGTGGACCCGCGGCGCCGCGGACGGCGAGCCGGCCTGGACGGCAGGCGGCTCGTACCAGGTGATCAGGATCATCCGCATGCTGGTCGAGTTCTGGGACCGGGTCTCGCTGCGGGAGCAGGAGACGATGATCGGGCGGCGGCGCGACTCGGGCGCCCCGCTCGACGGGAGCCGCGAATCGGACACCCCCGACTACGGCTCCGACCCGCAGGGCCACGTGATCCCGCTCGACGCGCACATCCGGCTCGCCAACCCCCGCGACCGGGCCACCGCGGACCAGCGGTTCCTGCGGCGCGGCTACAACTACGACCGCGGCCTGGACCCGGTCGGGGACCTGGACGTCGGGCTCGTCTTCTGCTGCTACCAGCAGGACGTGCGGCGGCAGTTCCAGACGGTCCAGGAGCGGCTGGCCGGGGAGCCGCTGGTGGACTACGTGCAACCGACCGGCGGCGGGTACTTCTTCGCGCTGCCGGGGGTACGGGACGCCTCCGACCGGCTGGGCTCCGGCCTGCTCGCCTGAGGCCCGCGAGCGGCGGCACGACCGGAACAGCGGGGATTTCGACCCGCGATACGCCGATGTCCGCGCATCCGACGTGGACAACCGGAGCGAAGAGGACGCCGGCGGGCGCACACTAGGGGCAATGACAAAGCCTCATGCACCTAAGCGCCATCTGCCCACGAGCCCCTTCACGGCTCCGGTCACCCCTGCTCCCAAGCACTTCGCCGTCGGCGACCAGGTCGCCCACGACATGTACGGCCTCGGTCGGGTGACCGATACCGAGGAGGGAGTCGCCGCGCTCGTGGACTTCGGGTCCGCGCGGATGCGGATTCTGAGCCCCTACACCAAGATGATCAAGCTCTAGTCCCGGTCCGGCAGATCCCGCTCCGGACCCGGCACACCCGGCCCCTTCAGGGGCCCGCGACGAAAGACGGACCTCTCATTGACGTGACCTCGCTGTTCTCCGCACCGGAAGAGCAACCCCGCCGCTCCGCGCTGTCCTCGCCGCCCCCGAAGACGGACCCCTTCCACGCTCCGGACTTCGAGGACGACGGGTCCTGCCGGTACGACGACGAGGACGGGGACGAAGGCGAGGACGCGCCGGAGTCCGCCTCGGGCGTCCGCCAGGAGCCAGGGCCGGCGCCGGCGCTCCGGTGAGGGGCGCGACCGCCCCGGCCCCGGTCGGTGTCGGGTTCGTCCCCGTCCGCCGTCGCCCGGCCGCACCCGCGTGCCGGGCCCTCCCCTCGGCGGACCGCGCGAAGCCGACGTCAGAGCTCGTCGTCAGAGCCCGTCGTCAGAGCCCGTCGTCAGAGCCCGTCGTCAGAGCTCGTCGTCGTGGGTGTCCGGCGCGAACACCACGGCGAGCGCCTCGGCGTGCTCGGGCACGTCGGGATCGGCCACGACCGTGGCCATCACCGTGGCCTCGTGGTGGTCCGGGTCCATCTCCAGGATCTGCCGCAGCACCTCCTGTGCCTGCGGCAGGGCGCCGTACTTGAGCGTCGTGAACGCGGCCAGCCGCAGCTTCTCGATCGTCACCGGTTCGGCCGGCACGCCGTCGCCGCGGATCTCCACGCACCGGTCGAGCAGCGGCTGGAAACGCCGGGGCGGGCCGAACAGCTGCAAGCCGATGATGATGCCCGGGACGGTGCTCGGGGCGCGCATCGGCGTGGCGATCGCGGCTTCGAAGTCGGCCGCCGCCTGGTCCCACTTGCCGAGCTGGAAGCGGATCTGGCCGAGGACGGCCGTGCGGTCGCCGCCGACGTCCGGAAGCTCGATGCGCTCGATCAGCCGCTCGGCCGCCCGGTTGTCCTGGTAGCCGAGCATGTACAGCGAGCCGAGTTCGAACAGCGCCGTCGTCTCGTTCGGGGCCTCCCGCAGGATCGCCTTGTACGCCGCCTTGGCCTCGTCCTTCCGGCCCAGCCGCCGGTGGACGCCCGCCACGGAGGTCAGCGCCTGGGGATCGCCGTCGGCCAGCTCGGCCGCGGCATCGGCGGCGGCCACCGCCTCGTCGCGGCGGCCCGCTTCGGCCAGCATCCGGCCGTGCAGGCTCGCGGCCCGGCTCGACCGCGGGAAGCGGCGGCGCGCGTCGGCGGCGAGTGCGACGGCGTCGTCCAGGCGGTCCAGGTGTTCGAGGCCGAGGACGGTGTCCCGGTACAGCTGACCGGTCGCCTCGCCCTCGGCGATCAGCGGCTCCGCGAGGGCGACCAGGTCCTCGTACCTCGCGTCGTCGCCGGCGATCTCGGCGGCCAGCAGGCGCGCGGGGACCAGCGTCGCGTCCGCCGCCAGCATCGCCGCCACCAGGGTGCGGCAGCGGTCGCGGGAGTCCTTGGACCAGGCGTGGTTGTACGTCGCGGCCTTCCACATGGACGTGGCGATCCGCGCCTGCTCGCGCAGCAGTTCCCGGTCGGTGCCCGCGGTGCCGGGCGAGCCGAGGTCGGGAATGTCCAGGGCCTCGCAGCCGAGGGTGTAGACGTCGAGCAGCGGCGCGGGCAGCCCCTGCGTCTCCAGGGTGTCGAGCACCTCCCGGACCCGGTGCGGCCTGGGCTTCAACCGCAGGGCCGCGGTGAACGCGTCACGAGCCGGGGCGATCATCCCCAGCCGGAGCTTCACGATGCCGGCCTGGATGAGGTAGGCGGTGTCGGTCGGTTCCCGCTGGAGGGCCTGCGCCAGGGCGGCGTCCGCGTCCCGCCAGCGGCGCAGGCTCACCAGGACGACCGCCCGGGTCTGGAAGCTCTCGCCGTTCAACGGGTCGACCTCGACGGCCCGGTCGGCCATCGGCAGCGCCTCCGGGAGCCGCTCGGGGATGTCGGCGAGCACCCGCGCGTACAGCCGCAGCACGCGGCCCTCGTCCGGCGCGATCTCCATGGCCCGCCGGACCAGCGGCAGCGCCTCGGCGACGTTCTTGTCCCTCATGAGGCACGACGCCGCCCGGTAGAAGCCCTCGGTGTCCTGGGGCCAGCGCGCGATCACCAGGCGGGCGGTCGCCACGGCCTCCTCCCGGCGGTCGGCCAGATCGAGCAGCCAGGCCAGGTTCGCCAGCGCGCCGTAGTGCTCGGGGTCGGCCGCCAGCACCCTGCGCAGGATCGGCTCGGCCTCGGCGTAGCGGTCGAGGCGGGCCAGGGCGACGGCGCGCTCGACGGCGGCCTGCGACGGTTCGCGGCCGGCCGGTCCCTCGTCTGCCTCGTCCGCCATCAACGGCCCTTCGTGCCCTTGTGGGACTTGAAGTAGGCGGCAAGGTCGTCGTAGGCGCCGCCCTCGTTGGCGAACAGCGCGACCGAGCGCGCGGCGTCGAACCACGGTCCGGTCGACGGGCGCGCGTCCTCAAGCGCGGCATCGAAGTCGGGCATGCCCATCAGCCGCGCCTCGCCGCTGCGCACCGCGTCCATCAGCGCGATCTCCGCGGCCGACTCGCACAGGTGCGCCACGTCCGCGCCCGAGAAGCCGTCGGTGCGCTCGACCAGGGACGCCAGGTCGACTCCCGCGATCGGCCGGTCCCGCAGGTGGTAGCGGAGGATCTCCGCGCGGGCCTCGGCGTCCGGCGGCAGGACCAGGACGGTCCGGTCGAAGCGGCCGGGGCGGCGCAGCGCCGGGTCGACGTCCCACGGTGCGTTCGTCGCGCCGAGGACGAACACCCCCTCGTTGTCCGATCCCACCGAGTCCAGCTCCGCGAGGAACTGGTTGACGGTCGTGCGCATCGTGGAGTTACGGGTCTGGCTGCGCCGCTGGCCGAGCGCGTCCACCTCGTCGAAGAACAGCACGCACGGTGCCTGACGCCGCGCCAGCTGGAACAGCTCGCTCAGGTTCCGCTCCGAGGAGCCGATCCACATGTCGAGCACATCGGCGATGCCCACGGAGACGAACGACGCGCCGAGTTCGCCGGCGACGGCGCGCGCGACGAAGGTCTTGCCGCAGCCGGGCGGGCCGTACAGCAGCAGGCCGCCGCGCAGCGACTTGCCGTAGAGCCTGCGCAGTTCCGGGTTGCGCAACGGCGCGAGGAACGCGGCCTGCAAACGGTCCTTGACGTCGGACAGCCCGCCGACGTCGGCGAGGGTCAGGGCCGGCCGCTCGACCTCGTGGGCGGGGGCGCCCCGCGGGTCCTCGCGCGCGTCGTCGGCGGCAGGCGGCGGGGCGGGCACGGCCGGCGGCGGGGCGGGCGCGGGGGTGAAGCGCGGCGGCGGGGCCACGTCCCGCAGTTCGGCCTCCGCCGTCGGCCAGTCGAAGCCGGCGTCGGGCTTCTCCGCGGGCACGCTCTCCGCCGGTGTCCCACCGCTCAGCGCCCTGAGCATCAGCTGCCTGGCCGGAACGGAATCCGGCGCCAGGCGCAGCGCCTCGCCGAGTTCGACGATCGCGCCGTCCGCATCACCGGCGTTGATGAGCGCTTCGGCGAGCGCGACACGGAACTCGGCCTGTTCCGGCGCGGAACGCACCGCCTGGCGCAGCGCGTGGAGCAGCGGGCTTTCCGGGTCAGCCATGGTCCCCCCTGGGCGAATTCACCGCGAGCATAGCCCGTACGTGCCGCCCCGCGGCGGGCCCGCCGGCCACGAGGGCAACGCCGTACGCCCGGCTGCCGGCTTGCCCCCGACCGCCGGGCCGAACCGGGTGCCTCCCGGGCCGAACCGGCCGGGCGAGAGCGGCCCGACGCCGTAAGTACAAGGTCCGATCCCCCTTCCTTTGTCCGTAGGGCCCGGGATATCCCTTGGGCTACGAACGGCCGGTCGGCGGGCGCGGTGCGGCGCGGTGCGGTGCGGAAGGAGCGGGGCCATGGGTGAGGAACGGTTCGCGGCGGGCTGGCGGGTGGACGAGCGGTGCGTGAACTGCGATGTCGCCCGGCAGCTCGCCCCCGGCCTGATCGGCGAGGTCGACGGCCGCTCGGTCGTGCTGCGCCAGCCGCGCGAACGAACCGAGGTACGGCAGCTGAACGCCGCGGCGTACGCCTGCCCCTCCCGGTCGATCCGTCCCCCGTCCGGGCGGCTGGCGGCGGAACTCGACCCCTTCCCCCTGGCCTTGGACGACGCCGTGTACCTGTGCGGGCACAACTCCACGCACACCGCGGGGGCCAACTCCTACCTGCTGCGCCGCCCCGGCGGCACCGTCATGATGGTGGACACACCACGGTGGAGCGCGTCGCTGGCCACGCGCTTCGAGGAGCTGGGCCCTGTCACGGACGTCCTGCTCACCCACCGCGACCACGCCGCGCACGGCCGCCGCTACGCCGGCCGCTTCGGCGCCCGGCTGTGGGTCCACGAGGGCGACCTCGACGCCGCCCCGGACGCCGACCGGGTGCTGCGCGGCACCGACCCGGCGCAGATCGCCGAGGGGGTGGTCGCCTTCCCCCTCCCCGGGCACACCCGCGGCAGCGTGCTGTTCCTCGCGGACGAGCGGTACTGCTTCAGCGGCGACAGCTTCTACTGGTCACGCGGCACAGCGGACATCGAGGTGGCCGACAGCGTCACCTGGTACTCGATCAGGGAACTCGCCGCGTCCTTGGCCCGGGCCGCCGATCGGCTGCGCTTCGAGTGGCTGCTGCCCGGCCACGGCGACCGCCGGCACCTTCCCGCCGACGCCATGGCCCAGCGGCTCCGGCAGCTGGCGGCGCGCACCGGCGAACTGCGGCCCCGCCCCATCGATTTCAGCGCGATGCGCTGGTAACGGCCTTACCCGCACGGTCTGATCGGCCGCCGCGCAGACCACCGGGCCGGGGCCACCCGGCAGGGCAGAACCTAATGCCCCTGCGCGGCCGCCGCCTTCGCGCTGGCCGCGGCCGCCGCACGGGCCTGATCGCGCGTCATACTCCCGTGCTCGTGCGAGCCCGCCGCCTTCGCACTGGCCGCGGCCGCCGCACGGGCCTGATCGCGCGTCATGCCGGAGTCGGTGGCGGTGTGGGCGTTCGCCGGGGGCGGCGCGGCCTCGGCCTGCGCGGTGACGGCGCCGACCAGTCCGGTCAGGAGAAGGGCGCCGGCGACGGCGGGGCGGCTCAGCAGCCGGCGTCCGGTTCGGGGTGCGCGGTGGGACATGGGGCTGTCCTCTCTCGTGGCTGGCGTCCGGTGGCATCCGGACAGCGATGCGGGACATACGCCTGCCGGGCGGCCGAAAGTGGCAGCCGAGCGCTGTGAGCCACATCACCGCGATCGACTGCCACCGTCGCCCGCTCGGCAGGCGTACTTCCTCAGCGGTCCAGTACCGTTCCCGATCGCGCCCCGGCCCCTGGGGAAGGAGTGCAGCCCGATGCAGGACAGGGAGTTCGACGCCCTCTACGCTGCGGCGTTCCCGAGGCTGGTGCGCCAGCTGACGCTGGTGACCGGGGACGCGGAGGCCGCTCAGGACGCGGTGCAGGAGGCGTTCGTCCGTGCCTGGTCCCGGCGTGGCACCCTGCGCGCGGTGGAGGTGCCGGAGGCGTGGGTACGGACCACGGCCTGGCGGCTGGCCGCCTCCCGGTTCCGTCGCATGAGGCGCGGCTGGGAGTTGACGCTGCGCCACCACCGGCCGACCAGCGTCGCCGAGCCGTCGCCCGACCGGCTCCTGGTGGAGCGGGCGCTCGCCACCGTGCCGGTGAATCAGCGGCGGGCGCTCGTCCTGCACTACCTGTGCGATCTCAGCGTCGAGCAGATAGCTGCCGAGACCGGGACTCCCGCGGGCACGATCAAGAGCTGGCTGGCCCGTGGCCGCAAGGCGCTCGCCCAGTCGCTCGCCACGGAAGAGAGGCAATCCAGCAATGTCTGACCTGGACGACCGAATCCGTGCGGCGCTGCTCGAAGGCACCCTCCAGCCGGCCCGCACTCCTTTGACCGCCCACCAGGTCAGGCTGCGCGGCACGGCACGCAGGCGGCGCCGGCAACTGGCCCTCACCGGGGGCGGCCTGGCGCTGGCGGCGGGCGGTCTCACGCTGGTCGCGGGGCTCGGCTGGGGGACCGGCGCGGACCGGCAGGCCGGCCGGTCCGCCGCCCCGTCCTCGGGCACCGCCTGGCCCACGGCCGGCCGGGCCCAACTCGACGCCGCCCGAGCCGCGGTGGCGGACTACTACCGCCGGCTCCCGCCGGACACCACGAGCACCACCGCCGAGGCCGAGGTGGCGGCCCTCGCGGAGCAGCACCTCACCGCCACCGCTCGGGCCGAGGCAGCGTCCCTGTCCGTGGGCCTCGCCCGACCCGCGGACACCCTCCCGGCCGTCTGCGGGACCCGGACCGCCGCGCTGCGGGTCGGTCCACTCACCAGGACCGGCGCCCACCGGGCCGGCGCCGTCGTGTCGGGCGCCTCGGACCGCACGGTCATCACCGTCGAGCTGGACTCGGGGCGCATCAGTGGCTGGACCTGCGGCTGAGCGGGGTCAGGCAGGGGCGTGGGCAGGCAGGGGCGTGGGCAGCGCGCCGCCCGCGGTGGGCCGCGCCGCTTTATGATCGCCGGTCATGGACTGGCTCGAGCGCGCCGCGAAGCTGAGGCAGTGGACCGGCAACGGGACGCGGGCTCCGCACAAGCCGCTGCTGTTCCTGTACGCCCTGGGCCGGTTCCAGGAGGACGCCGAGGCGGAGCTGCGGTACAGCGCGGTGGAGGCGGATCTGGGGCGGCTGCTGGCCGAGTACGGCCCGGCCCATCGGACCACGCCCGCGTACCCGTTCCATCACCTGGTCAGCGACGGGGTGTGGGAGGTGCGCACCGACCGCGGCGACGGCAGTCCCGGCAGCCGCGTGCTCGAACTGCGGGCCTCCGGTGCGGCGGGCAGGCTCGTGCCGGAGCTGAGGACGGCGCTGCGGCGCGAGCCGTCGTTGCTCGGACGGATGGCGCGGGTGCTGCTCGATCTGCACTTCCCGCCGTCCCTGCACGGCGAACTGTGCGAGGCGGTCGGCCTGGAGCTGGAGCTGGCGGAGACGGGGACGCTCACGGCGGTGCGGCGCCGGCGGGACCGGCGGATGCGGGAGTCGGTGCTCACCGCGTACGAGTACCGGTGCGCCTTCTGCGGCTACGACGGCATGATCGGCGCGGTGCCGGTCGGGTTGGAGGCCGCGCACGTGCGCTGGTGGGCGTTCGACGGTCCGGACGAGGTCGACAACGGAGTGTGCCTGTGCGCGCTCCATCACAAGCTCTTCGACAAGGGGGTCCTCGGTGTCGGCGACGGCCATCTGATCCTGGTGTCCCGGGATTTCGTCGGGCGGAGCGCGTCCGCCCGCGAGCATGTGGTCGCCCTCGCGGGCCGCGCGCTGCTCGGGCCGCAGCCCGGCACGCCCGCGATCGCCGCTTCCCACCGGGCGTGGCACGCCCGGCAGGTCTTCCACGGTGAGCCGCGCCCGGCCGCCACGGCGTGACCGCCGGGGCACGTCGCCCAGGCAACCCGCGGGCTGAGCGGGCGAGCGGCGTGACGGGCCGGCGCGGGCGGGGTGTCGTTGGGGGCCGCGCCCACCCGCGGACAGGGACGGGGACCGCGGATGTAACGCTTTCGGGTGCCGCGGACTAGTACCGGGTGTAAGGCATCGCACCTTTGACCTGCCCTGAGGAGCCGTCCGTGCCAGCGGAGCATCCGAAAGCACCACCCGCGCGGGACCCGGCCGGGTTCGCCGCGTTCTACGAGCAGCACTTCGACACCGTGCTCGGTTTCGTCACCCGGCGCGTCGACGACGCGCACCTGGCCGCCGACCTGACCGCGGACATCTTCGTGGCCGCCCTGGAGGGCGCGCACACCTACGACGCGCGGCGCGGCGCACCCGTCGCCTGGCTCTACGGCATATCCCGCAACGTCATCCACGCCCACTTCCACGGCACCGCCCGCGAGCGGATGGCGGTCGCCCGGATCAGCGGGCGGCGGCTGCTGGACGACCAGGACGTCAGCGCCATCGAGGCGCGGATCGACGCCGACCGCGCCGTCCGGCAACTCGCCGCCGCCCACGCCGCGCTCTCCGACCCGCTGCGCCAGGTGCTCGACCTGGTCGACCTCGACGGGCTCACGGTCCGCGAGGCGGCGCAGGCGCTGGGCGTCAGCTCGCCCACCGCCCGGGTCCGGCTGCACCGCGCCCGCAAGGCCCTGCGCAGCGCGGGCCAGACCCACATCGCCGGTTACGAAACCCTTCTGGAGGCCGCCCAGTGAACGTCCCCGCGCACTTCAAGCAGCAGCTCGCCGACGAGTTGAACGCCCACGCGGCGGCCCTGTCCGCCCCGGCCGGCCACCGGTCCCTGCTGCGGCTCCACGCGCCGCGCCGCCGGGTCGCCCTCGTGGTCGGCGTGGCCGCGGCGGCCGCCGCCGCTGTGGCGGTCGCCCTGCCGTCGACGTCCGCGTCGCACAGCGACCAGCAGGCCGCGCCCGCCCGGCAGAGCGCCCCGGGCAGCTCCGGCAGCTCCGGCACTTCGGGCGCCTCGGTCAGCTCGGGCACCAGCGGCCTGAACATCGTCAACGCCAACTACTCCGTGCGGTCCAAGCCGGGCGGCATGGTCTCCGTCCAGCTGTTCGACCTGAAAGGCGTCCCCGGCCTGCAGGCCACCCTGGACAAGGCCGGCATCCCCGCGAAGGTGATGGCGCCCTCGGCCTCCTGCTCCGCCACCGGCCACACCCACGACAGCCCGCACGGCAGCCTCCTCAAGGTGGCGCCGCCGTCCGGCTTCCACAGCAACGGGGTCCGCGACATCAATCCCGGTGCCATCGTCCCGGGCGACCACCTGCTGTTCGTGCCGGCCTCGAAGAGCGGCCCGGTGACCTCGCTGGCCATCACCCTGGTGCGTCAACTCCCCACCTGCGTCCCGGCGAACTAGCCCCGCGGGGCCCGCGCGCCTGAGGAACGGAACCCAACAGGCCGTACCCGCCGACCGGCTGGTGCGGCCCGTTGCCATGACGGAACGCGGCGGTGAATGTTGTTCAACCGTTCGAAAAAACCCGCCGGTCGGGACGGCCATCAACGACCATGGAACGTGGAAGGCGGGCCGCCGCACCAGGGGCGGGTCCGCTCCGCGCGCATCGCCAGGGCGATGCCGAACGAGGGGGTACCTGAGTGAAGACCCGAAGAGCTGTCGCCGTCCTGTTAGGCGCGGCACTGTCGATCGTCGCGCTCGTCACACCGGCCGGCGCGCAGCCGGCGCAGACCGGAGTCTCGACCACCTACCAGGTCAACGCGCGGCACAACGGCACCGTCGTCGACTCCGGCGTCGGCGCTCCGCCGCTCAGCCAGAAGTGGTCGCGCGACCTGGGCGGGAGCGTCTCCTACCCCGTCGTGGCCGGCGGGCGGGTCTTCGCCACCGCCGCCTCGCCGACGGGGTACGGCACCACGCTCTACGCCATCGACGCGGCCACCGGCGAGAACGCCTGGGCGCCGGTCGACCTCGGCGGCACCTACTGGTGGTCCGCGCTCGCCTACGGGGGCGGCCGGCTCTACGCCCAGAACTACGACGGCGTGCTGACCGCGTTCAACCCGGCCACCGGGGCGAAGCTCTGGACCGTCACGCTGCCCGGGCAGTACTCGTTCACCTCGCCGCCCACGTTCGCCAACGGTGTGGTGTACACGGGCGGGGCCGGCTCGGGCGGCACCCTGTACGCGGTGGACGCCGCCAGCGGCTCGCTGCTCTGGAGCCAGCCGGTCGCCAACGGGGACGACAGCTCGCCCGCCGTCGATGCCGCGGGGGTCTACGTCTCCTACGCCTGCGAGCAGGCGTACGCCTTCGACCCCAAGTCCGGCAGCCCGATCTGGCACCACCAGACGGGCTGCTCCGGTGGCGGCGGCCGCACGCCGGTCCTCGCCGACGGCGGAGTCTGGGTCCGGGACAACGGGATGGCCACCTCGGTCCTCGACGCCGGCACCGGGGAGGTCAGCAGCACGTACGACGCCGCCGGAACCTCGCCGGCACCGGCCATCGACGGCCACCAGGGCTACTTCGTGGACGGCGGCGTCCTCCAGGAGCGGTACACCCCCACCCTGGACACGCGCTGGACGTTCCAGGGCGACGGCCGGATCAGCACGGCGCCGATCGTCGTCAACGGCTATGTCTACGTCGGCTCCCTGAGCGGCCAGTTGTGGGCGGTCAACGGCGCGACCGGCCAGTCGGTCTGGTCCACCGACGTCGGCGCGCCGATCAACGGCCCCGACGAGCAGAACGTGTCCCAGCCGCTGACCGGGCTCGGCGCGGGCGACGGGCTCGTGGTGGTTCCGGCCACCAACCTGCTGGTGGCGTACGGGCAGTGAGCGGCAGGGGTGGTCGCCGGTTCCGGCGGCCACCCCTGGTCCCTGCCCCTCCTCGTACGACCAGCCCCGGCGACTTTGCCGGGTCTTTACAATCGGCTCCAGCGCCGCCTCGTCTTTTCAGTCGATCCGCAACACAGCCCGCCGCGTGACAGCGCGGGCGGACCGACGAAAGAGAGCGATTCCATGCGCCGAACCGTCCTGAGCGCCGTGGCCCTCGCGTGCACCGCCGTCCTGGCGAGCACCGTGCCCGCGTTCGCCGATGGGGCCACACCGTCCCCGAGCCCGACCTCCGCGCAGTCCCCGTCGGCCAGGCCCTCGACCGCGCCGCCGGCCGCCTCGCCCGCACCGACCAAGGTGGCGCAGCCGAGCCAGGTCGCCGCCGTGCCGAAGGGAGCACCGGACACCGGTGTGGCGCCGGTGGCGTCGCACTCCGGAGCCGACGGCGGGCTGATCGGCGGGGGCGCCGCCGCGGCGCTGGCCCTCGGCGGCGGGGCCTTCTTCCTCGTGCGGCGCCGGCGGGCGACCGGGGCGTGACCTCGCTCTCCAGGCGCGCGTTCGCCACCGCGGTGACGGCGTCGCTGCTCACGGGCTGCGGCGGCCACCAGGTGGGCGGCGCCGCCGCGACCACCCGCCCACCGGGCACCCGTCCCCCGAGCACGCCGCCGTCCGCGCGGCCCGCCGCGAAGTCGGTACGTGCGCTGGGGCGTTCGGTCCCGGTCCGGCTGGAGGTCCCCGCCATCGGCGTCGACACCCCGCTCATGCAGCTGGGGTTGGCCGCGGACGGCAGCGTGCAGGTCCCGCCGATCACGGCGCACGACCGGGCCGGCTGGTACCGGAACTCGCCGACGCCCGGGCAGACCGGTCCGTCGGTGATCCTGGCCCATGTCACGGTCGGCGCCTACGGGGACGGGGTCTTCCGCCACCTCGCGCGGCTGCGCCCGGGCGACCGGATCGTGACGCGCCGGAAGGACGGCACGGCACCGCGGTTCACCGTCACCGACGTCCGTACGGTCGCCAAGTCGGATTTTCCGACGAGCGCGGTCTACGGGAACGTGGACCGGCCCGAGTTGCGGCTGATCACGTGCGGCGGCCCGCGCAGCGGTGACGGCTACCTCGACAACGTGATCGTCTTCGCCGCGCTGACCTCGACGGGCTCCTGACGCGCCGCAACGGGTCCCGGGCCGCCGCCGTTCCGTACACCGGCGGCCCGGGACCGTCCTCCCGAGAGGGCCCCACGTGTCCGACCAGTGCCACCACGACATGGAGAGCGTTGAAACGGTCCCGCGAGAAGGCAGCGTCCGAGCTTTTCGCCGCCTTCTACCCGCGCCTCGCCGGCTGGTGCCGCCGGCTGGTCGACGACGACGAGACGGCCCACGAGATCGCCTCGGAGGCGTTCACCCGGCTGTGGGCCCGCTGGACGGCCGTGGCGGAGCCGCGCGGATTCCTCTACGTCACCGCGACCAACCTCGTCCGGGACCACTGGCGCAAACTGGAGCGCGAACGCCGGGCCGTCCGCCGGGCCACCGCGGAGGCCGCCGTCCGGCCGCCGACCGAAGCGGCCGACCCGTCGTTGCGCCTGCTCGTGCAGTCGCTGCCGGAACGGCTGCGGGTGCCGATCCTGCTGCACTACTACGCCGACCTCCCGATCCGGGAGATATCCCTGCTCACCGGCCGGAAGGAGGGGACCGTCATGTCCGACCTCCACACGGCCAGGGAACTGCTCCGCGCCCATCTGAGGAGAAGCCTTGATCACACAGTCTGACGACGGTCAGGACTTCGACCCCGACGACCCGCTCACCGTCATCCTGCGCCCCACCCCCGCCCCGCTCGGCCTGCCCCCGGGCCGGTACGAGAAGATCCGCCGCGGTGCGGCCCGCCGCCGGATGCTGCGGATCGCCGTCGGGGTCGGCCTGTCCGGCGCCGTCGCCGCCCTCGTCGTGGTGCCGCTGCGCATGACGGGGCCCGTCGAGCCCGCCGCCCCGAGAGTCCCGCTCGGCCCGCCGCCCGCGAGCAGTCCTTCGGCCGGGCCCACCTCGCCACCGGCGCCGTCGCCCGCCACCAGACCGCCCACGAACGTCCCCACCAGCGGCCCGCCCACCGCGAAGGCCCCGCCCACGAAGCAGGTCCCGTCCACGAAGCAGGTCCCGTCCGGCGCCAACGCCTCCGCCACCCAGGCCGTACCGGCCACCCCGAGCACGTCCGCGGCGCCGCCGGCATCCGGCCCCACCGGCACCTCTCCCCGGCAGTCCGGCGATCAGCCGTCGCCCCTCCCGACGGAACTGCGCCGCTGAGCCGGGGGAGTCGGACGGCGGACGGCCCGGCCCCGAACCGGGGCCAGGCCGTCGCGGGTTCCTGGATGGTGCATTGGAGAGTTCCTGGACCAGTGGCTCAGCGACCGGCTCAGCGGCTCAGCAACTCAGCGGCTCAGCAGGCGCCGAGGTCCTGCCAGACACCCCATTCGCCGGTGGTGCCGGGCTCTTCCCCCTGCGTCCACCACTTCGCCTGCCAGGTGTGGCCGTTCCACGCGACCGTCTCACCGCCGGTGTAGACCTGCGAGGAGCTCCAGGAGGCCGCGGTGCAGGTCGCGCCTCCGGTGCTCCCGCCGGTGGTGGTCCCGCCGGTCGTCGTCCCGCCCGTGGTGCTGCCGCCGGTCGTGGTCCCGCCGGTGGTGGTCCCGCCGGTCGTCGTGCCACCGGTCGTGGTCCCGCCCGAGTTGCCCGCGAACGGCAGGAACGCGTCGGTGAACGCCAGGCTGCTCTGGCTGATCTCGGTGCAGGTGGGAAGGGAGTTGGCGCTGCCGCTGCACGGCTGGTCGCGGTTGATCGACCAGAACGCCAGCCGGGCGACGCCGTGTTGCGCGGCGAAGCTCTCCACGGTCTGGGCGTCCGCGAGGGTGAACGTGGACCCGTCGTCGTTCTTGCCGATCATCGGGGTGATGCCCAGATTGCCGTAGCCGTAGCTGGAGTCGACGGACTGCATCTGGGCCAGCGTGGCCTCGGCGGCGGAGACCGAGCCCTGGCCCATCTCGGTGCCGGTGCCCGAGTAGAAGTCCATGGTCATGATGTTGACCACGTCGATCTTGACGCCCGCGTTCTTGGCGGCCTTGATGATGTTCACGCCGTCGCCGGTCAGCCCGCTGGCCAGGACCGGCAGCGTGACGGAGAACTTGAGGCTGGGGTTGGACGCCTTGAGGTCCTTCATCGCCTGCATCTGCCGTGCCACCGAGGCGGTGTCGGCGATCGCCGCGCCTTCGATGTCGAAGTCCAGCTGGGTGACGCCGTAGTCGTTGATGAGGGCCTGGTAGCCGGCGTCGATGGAGCTCTGCGTGGAGCAGGTCCAGGCGAGCGGCAGGCCGCTGGCCCCGCCGGACGAGATGATGACGGAGGCGCCCTCGGACTTCGCCTTGGCGATCAGCGGGTCGGTGAAGGAGTCGGCACCGATCGGAAGGGTGTCGCCCCAGATCTGGTTGCAGCCGCTGCCGAGCACGAAGGCCGCGGTGTACGCCTTGAGTCCGTGTCCGGTGATGGCGGTGTCGAGCATGCCCTCCTGGCTGTTCGACATGTCGACGTAGGGAGCCACGGAGTAGGTGTCGGCGGCCGGCGCCACCGCGGCGTTGCCCGCGGGGGCCAGGGCCATGACCGCGCCGGCGGTCGCGAGCGAGAGCGCGGCGGCGGAAGCCGCCCATTTCGCAAAGCGCATGGAAGCACCTCAAGCGTGAAGTGGTGGGGGGAGCCTGCGGGTTGGGGGGAGCGTGCGTCTCAAGCCTGATTGGTACGTACCAAACCGCGCGGACGCCCGCCGCGTCAAGAGGACTAGACCAACTTTCCGCGGCCCTTTCCCGTTCCCCCTCCTGTCCCCCGCACCTCTTTCACCGCCAGTGGTACTCGCTGACCGCGCCGCCGGAGACGGTGACGGTGCCGTGCGGGATGCCGGGGCTTCTCCAGACGGTGTACTCGCCCTCCTCCAGGGACGAGAGGACCAGGCAGTGCAGAGTGCGATCCGGCAGGTGGCGCGGGCGGACCGCGGCATGGGTACGGCGGGTGGGATCGGTGGTCGGGCTGACCTCGATCTCCAGGCCCTCCTCGTCGGGGCCGGTGTGGATGACGACCGCACCGGTCCGCTCGCCGATGTCCAGGACGACGCTGCCCGCCAAGGAGGGCGCGGCGGTGTGGTGGTGATCGTGCATGGCGGGGCTCCTCGGGTCCGGCGGCGGGGCGTCGCCCCGCCGCCGGGTGGATGACGCGGTGGGGTCAGGACGCCGGGTGGTGGTAGCCGTCGTACGGCACGCCCAGGTAGGGGAAGTGGTCCAGGTACGGGTTGGTCACGTCGGCCGGGGTGAGCCCGTCGGTGATCTGGCCGGCCGCGGCGTCAGGCGTGTACGACTTGTCGACCAGCGGGAGCGTGGCGCCGGCGATGGCGCGCAGTTCCACGGTGACCACGTCGTCGAAGACCCGGCGGCCGTTGGGGAATCCGGCGGCGTCGCCCGCGACCAGACCGAGGATGTCGGGGTGGGCGGCGGGCGGGACCGAGGTGTTCAGGCGGAGCATGTCGGCCTGGGTGGTGCCGGTGAAGTTCTCGAACCCGGGCACCACGCCCTCGGGGATGCCGGTCAGCAGGATCGCCAGCAGGTCGGCGCGGGACTTGCCCGACTTGTTGTAGGCGTCGAGGTTCGGGAACACCCCCGGGTAGAGGCCGGGCAGCAGCTTCGCCAGCTCCGGGTGGGCGACGTAGTGGGCGAAGCGCTTGTCGTCGCTGGGCGGCAGCGCGTTCCACTCGTCCTTCTCGCCGAGCGCCACCAGCACCTCGTTGAAGAGCGGGTTGCCCAGTCGCGAGACCTGCACGAACGGCCCGGACTCCTGCTCCTGGCCGCGGCCCTCCTCGATCACGCGCGCCTGGCGGCGGCTCGCCGAGGTCCATACGCCGATGGTGGCGCGCGGGTCGGAGGCGTCCTTGCCGTGCCAGCCGTCCCGGGTCAGGTCCGCGATCGGCACCTGCACGGCGAGGCTGTGGACGTTCAGCTCCTTGGTGGTGTTCACGCCCGGGGCGGGCTGGGTGAACACGCTCATGCCGTACTGGTTGTGCAGTTCCTGGAACGGGCGCAGGTTGCCCAGGTCGAAGATCGACCCGAGGTCCACGTAGAAGCCCTCGGCGCGCTGCCCGGCGAAGACCTTGCAGGTCTTGCCGATGGTGTGCACCGCGGCTTGCGCCAGCTTGGCGTAGTCCGGCGTCGACAGCGGGCCGATGTTGCACGGCGGGCAGGTCAGGTCGCGGCCCAGCACGGTGCTGCGGCCCTGACCGTCCACGCGGGTCAGCGTGTAGGTCTGGAAGCGGTTCCAGTTCGGCGAGTCCAGCGTCAGGATCGGGCCGGTGTTGTACAGGAAGCTGCCCGGCGTACGCATCCTGGTGGTGAAGCGGAACTGGTACGTGACGTCGGCGCGGCCGTCGCCGTCGTTGTCGACGTGGATCTCGTAGAGCACGTCGTCGCCGAACTCGTAGAAGTTCGGGCCGCCGGCCGGGTTCTGCAGCGGGATGTAGTTGGCGATCAGGGTGACCGCGTCGGGGCGGTCCGGGCTGACGAACGCGTACACGTCCGTGCTGTCGGCCACGGGGTCCTTGGAGATCTCCGGGGCTTCGCGGTGGGAGGACATTCAGCGGGCCTCACTGGTTCGGGGGTACGGATACGGGAACGCGGGGCGGGTGCGGGGGACGCGGGTGCGGGGGACGCGGGTGCGGGGGACACGGGCGGGCGGGAACCCGGGCGGGCGGATCGGGGTGCGGACTCCCTTGGCGGAGAAGGGAGTCGGACCGCACGGGGGCCCTGCCGTCAGCGGGCGTGCCGCAACAGGGCGCGGGTCAGGTCCGGGTCGACGACCCGGTGGTGCTGCTCGCCGTGGAAGAAGTCCAGCTCGCCGCGGGCCGCGTCACCGACCCGGACCATCAACGGCTCCTGGGACAGCTCGGGCTCCTCGGCGACCGCCGGCTCGGGCGCGGCCTTCGCCGCGGCGGGCTCGGCGGCCGCGGCCGCGGTCGCTCCGGCCGTACCGGCGCCGAGGACCACTCCGGCGGCGAGCCCGGCGGCGCCGATCATCCCGGCGTTCCTCATCAGGCCCCGCCGGTCGACGCCCGGCCCGGACGGGCTCTCTTCCCGCGGGTGCTGCGGGGGTTGCGGATGCTGCGGGTGCTGTGCGGACATGCTCGCTCCTTGGCTCGGTGGAAAAGCGCGACGGCCTTCGCGGTTCGGGTCGTGCGACACCGGAACAGCTCGGCGCCACCGAATGCGGGACCCGGGAAAAGGCCGGTCGTGAGGTCGTCAGGAACCGGATCTCCCGGATTCCGCGGCGGGGAGAAGGACTCGGTGGCACGGTGACGGATATCGGGAACCGCGATCCTCGGCAGGGAAAGTCGCGACCGTTTCGGAGTGAAGCGGCCAGGTGCCCTCCCGTCAAGATCCAGTCCGCCGCCCGACGCCACCGCCGCGAAGCGCGAACCGGACGTTCCCGCAGGCCGGGACCGGGCCGTTGATGCTTCGGAGTGAATCTCGCGGGCAAGGCGCCGTCAGCCCAATCCGCGCCACCCGCGGCACCGAAGGGAATACGGCAGGCCGTCTTCAGGAGGTGGATCGGACCACTCGTCCCGTCACGGAAAACGTGCACCCGCGTGCTTCAGGCGCTCTCGATTCCCCCGTGGGCGCTTCTCTCCCGTGCGCTCTTTTCCCTGGCCACGAAATACCCCGCGCCGTCACGGGAGTTCCGGAAATCCTCTGATCCCCGACACCGGCCCCCGGCGTTCCGTACGTCAACGCCCGCACCCGCCAGGGGAAGGGGCAGGGGCGGTGCGCCAAGAGGGCGGTGCGCGAGGGAGCGACGGTACGGCGGGGACGCTTCGGTCGGTGCCGAAGTGTCGCGCGCGCAGGGTTCGGCCATGGACACACCCACAGAACGGCCGGTGCGGGCGCGAACCACCGGCGATGACGTCGCGACAGCCCACCCGCAGGACCTGGAGGTCCGGCTGCCCGACCGCCCCGGCGCGCTGGCCGACCTCGGACAGGCGCTGGGTGAGCGCGGGGTGAGCCTGGAGGGCGGGGGCGTCTTCACCCGCGACGGACAGGCCGTCGCGCACTACCTCGTCGACGACGGTCCCGCCGCCCTGGCCGCCGTCGCCGCCGCGGGGCTCGGCCCCGCCCTCGCCCGCGACGTCGTCATGGCCCGCCTGGACCAGGGGACACCGGGGCAACTCGGCGCGCTCGCCCGCCTGCTCGGCGACGCCGAGGTCAACGTCGAGGCCCAGTACAGCGATCACGCCGGCAATCTCGTCCTCCTGGTGGCGGACCGGCACCTCGCCGCGTGCCGCGAGGTCATCAGGGCGTGGCGGCGGCGCTGATCCCCACGCTGTCGCGTGCGGCCACTGGTGGGGGCCTTCGGACTCGGCGCCGGGTGCCGGATGATGGGGGCTGACGGTGGGGGCGGCGGGTGTGAAGGGCGGCGCAATGGCAGACGGTGAATCCACCCGGTCCGGGCCGGACGTTCGGGCGGACGTTCGGGCGGCCGGTGAGCGGCCGGAGAGCGTCGTGGCCGTCACCCGGCCCGAGGACGAGGCCGGTCCCGCGCCCGTGGCGGGTGCCGGGACCGAGGACGGGGCCGAGGCCGGGAGCAAGGCCGGGGACGGAGCCGAGAACGGGAGCAAGGCCGAGGCCGGGGACGGGGGTGCGGGTCCGCGGCGGTCCCTGCGCCGGCGGCTGGGCGGGAGCGTGGTGTTCCTCGTCCTCGCGCTGCTGTTCGTCCTGCCCTGGTGGACGCTGTTCGGCTCCGGCGCCGGCTGGCCGGTCCCGGTCTTCGTGGCCGGCACGGTCGTCTTCGCGTGCGGGCTGGTCGCGTTCCCCTTCCTGATGGTCGCGGGCCACGGGCGCCGGCGGGCCGACCGGGCGGCCCGGGTCGCGGACAGCACCCTCGGTGTGGTCTGGGTGCTGTTCACCTGGTCGGTGCTGGGCGGTCTGGTGCACCTCGTGCTGATGGGGCTCGGCACCGGCGGCGCCGACCGGGCCAGGGTCGTCGCCGTGGCCGTCGCCGCGGTCTCCGCCGTCCTGCTGGCCTGGGGGCATTACGAGGCCATGCGCGTACCCCGGGTGAAGCGGCTGGACGTGCGGGTCCCGCGGCTCGGCGACGGCCTGGACGGGACCCGGGTCGTGGTGCTGGCCGACACCCACTACGGGCCGATCGACCGGGCCGGCTGGTCGGCCCGGGTCGCCGAGGCGGCCAACGCGCTCGACGCCGACGTCGTGGTCCACGCCGGCGACATCGCCGACGGCACCCCCGTCCAGCGCCGGGAGCAGTCCGCGCCGCTCGGCACGATCCGCGCCCGGCTGGCGAAGGTCTACGTCACGGGGAACCACGAGTACTTCGGGGAGGCCCAGGGCTGGCTGGACCGGATGGCGGAACTCGGCTGGGAGCCGCTGCACAACCGCCATGTCGTGGTGGAGCGCGGCGGGGACCACCTGGTGCTCGCGGGCGTGGACGACGTGACCGCGGAGTCATCCGGCCTGGCCGGGCACCGCGCGAACCTGGCCGGCGCGCTGGCCGGAGCGGACCCGGACCGGCCGGTCCTGCTCGTCGCCCACCAGCCCAAGTACGTGGAGCAGGCCGCCGCCGCGGGCATCGACCTGCAGGTGTCGGGACACACCCACGGCGGGCAGATCTGGCCGTTCAACTTCCTGGTCCGGATCGACCAGCCGGTGGTGCACGGCCTGAGCCGGCACGGCGAGCGGACGCAGCTCTACACCAGCCGGGGCAGCGGCTTCTGGGGCCCGCCCTTCCGGGTCTTCGCACCGAGCGAGATCACGTTGCTCACCCTGCGGCCGGCCGGCGACGCCGGCTGACCGGCCGGGCAGGCGGACGAGCCGGGCCGGCCGGCCTCACGGGTCCTGGTCGGGCCAGGTCGCCGCGAGGTCGTCCAGGCTCGGGAAGCGGGGGCCGGGCACCGTCTCCCGGAGGGTGCGGCCGTTCAGCCAGCAGACCTGGAGGGCGTCGCTCTCGGTGTCGAGTACGCAGCACGCGCCGCCGCCGGCGGCGGCCAGGCCGGTGAACACCGTTCTGACGCTCGCGGACCGCTCGAACATCACGCTCATCCGCGACGTGGCCGCGGTGAACTCCAGCGCCGCGTAGCGAGGGTGCGGCGCGGACGCGAACCGGACCGTGAGGTAGATGTACCCGATCCCGGCCCTCCCGAGCCCGTCGGGTCCGGGTCCGGGTCCGGGTCCGGGTCCCGGTGCGCGGCCACCGCCCTCCACGTACGCGCGCACCGCGTCGTCGACGCCGAACATGATCGTGGTGTCGAGGTCCAGCGTGCCGCCCGCCGAGCAGTCGACCGGCTCGCTCGCGAAGTTCGAGGTGAACGGGACGACGAGCGGCACGCCGCCCGGCAGGGTGACCTCAAGTGGCGGCACCCTGCCGGTTCGTGGCGCCAGTTCCGCGAGCGCGGCCAGCGTCCTGGCGACGTTCCGGGCGGGGACGAAGATCTCGTAGCTGTAGTCGAGTCCCATGCGATTCCCCCGTTGCCCCGTTCCCCCGTTCCCCCGGTGCGCCGCACCGCATCCTCCCAGAGCGGGAGCCGCACCGCGCGGGGTCAGCGATGGGCGAAGACGGCTTCCCAGCGCGCCGGCGACTCCTCCTGCTTCGTGTGCCGCGCTCCGGAGAGCGGGACCTCTTTGCTGCTCCCGACCGTGACCATCACCAGGCGGGTGCCGAACTCGTTGCCGCCGGGCGCGATGTCCCAGGCGATGAGGTGGCGGTCGTCGACCCAGGCCAGCAGCTTCTGCCCGCGCAGCAGCGCGGCCCGCTTGCCCGTGACCGGGTCGAGCAGTTCGGTGGCGGTCTTCGACCCCTCGCCGGCGAAGTCCCCCGCCATCAGTTTGCCGTCGGGTGAGAGCCCGGCCGGGGCGAGTTCGGGGTCCTCGTGCTTCTCCTTCGCCGGTGCGGGCACCGTGGTCCCGTCGAGGCTGAGGAAGACGAGGTGGGGCTCGGCCATCCGCAGCTCGGTCAGGAGCGTCCCGTCGTCGTTGAACTGCAAGGCGGCACCGGAACCGACGGGGAGGCCCTGGGGCATCGACGTGTCGGGCGCCAGCGCGTGCCACCGCGCCGCCCCGGACGGCAGGTCGATGACGGAGAAACCGGTACGGGAGTACTCCGGCTGCGGCTGGTACGACGTCCCCTTCGCGTCGGTGACGGACATCCGCTTGGCCCAGAAGAGGCGGTTCGGGTTCTGGTCGTAGGTGGTGACCACCAGCTTGCTGCCGTCCGGCGAGAGGTCCAGGGCGGCCGCGCCCTGCGGCACGGGAATCCAGTGGGTCACCCGGCCCGTGCCGAGGTCGAGGATGCCCACCCGGCGGGCCGGGAGCGCCTGTTCCAGCACGGCCGCGGTACGCAGACCGGGGGCGACGACCACGTCGGACCAGCGCGTGTCCGTCGCGTAGCGGCCGGTGTCCGGGTCGAGCAGGCTGTAGGTGCGGGTCTGGACCACGTCGTGGTCGGGCTGGCGGACGTCGCGGGTGGAGTAGTAGGCGGCCAGTACCTGGTCCCCCGCGGAGATACGGTCGCGGGGCGGGGACTGCGACGGATGGCTCTCGACGCCGGTGACGGCGGGGATGTCCGCCGAACCGTCGTGCCGGGCGTGCCGGTCCGGCCCGTGGCCCGAGTCCAGCATGGTGGGCGTGGCCACCGCGGCGGCGACGGCGACCACGGTCACGACGGTCGCCGCCGTGAGGCCGCGCGTCCTGTGCCGGGCGCGCCGTGCGAGGACCCGACCGGCCAGGTCGGCGGGCGCGGGCCGGACGGACTCCGCTTGCTCGCGGAGCGTGTCGCGGACGAGTTCGTCGAAGGTCACGGTCGTACCTCCAGAGGGGTGCCGGGGGACGCCGGGCGGGCGGCGCCCCGGGGATCGTCGGGCAGGCGGGTGGGAGCGGCGGGCCTGCCCCGACCTGCGGGGCGCCGGGACCGCGCCGGATCGGGTGGTGCGGTGCGGGACACGGCGTCCCCGGCGTCCGCCGCGCTCGCCGGGCCTGCGGTGTCCTTCGCGTCCGTCGCCCGCGCGGCCTCCGTGCCGGTGGACCCTTCGGACTCGTCGGACCCGTCGGACGGCGCGGGAGCGCCGGCCGAGCCGCTGACCGGGCCGCTGTACGGCGCCTGCCCGTGGCCGGGCTCGCGCGGGGCGGCGCTCCGCGGCGGCCGCGGTTCCGCGGACCCGTCGAGGTCACCGAGTTCGGGTGCCAGCGCGCGCAGCCGGGCGAGCGAGCGGTGGGTGGTGGAGCGCACCGTGCCGACCGAGCAGCCGAGCGCGCGGGCGACCTCGGCCTCGGGCAGGTCCTCGAAGTAGCGCAGCACGAGAACGGTGCGCTGACGGGTGGTCAGCCGGGCAAGGGCGCCGCGCATCAGCAGGCGCAGGTCGGCGGCGCCGGTGCCGTCGCCCCCGGCCGCGCCGTCCGGCGGCTCGGCGACGGACACCTCCTTGCGGCGCCCCTTGAGCCGCCACCGGCTGATCTGCTGCCGGTACAGGACCTGCCGGACGTACGCCTCCGGCTCGTCGATCCGGCGCCACCGGTTGGCCACTTTGACCAGCGCGTTCTGCAGCAGGTCCTCGGCCGCGTGCCGGTCGCCCCCGCTGAGCAGCACGGCGGTTCTCAGCAGCGCGGTGGATCGGTTCGCCACGAACTCCTGGAAACTGTCCTGGTCTTCCGCATCCATGGTCACCTTCGCTCTCCGGCGGCCGATTGCCCCCTCCTGCCGCTACTGACGCGCGCGGGTGCCTCCGGCTATGCCTCCCCTGTGCACCCGCCGAACCGCACGCGGTACGCCCGTTATCCTGCGGCCGTGATCGGTTCATCGGCACGGCCCCTGCTCTTCCTGGACGTCGACGGACCGCTCATTCCCTTCGGGGCGACCCGGGAGGAGTACCCGAACGGCTATCCCACATACACCGCGCAGGACAGCGGCTCGCATCCGCTGCTCGCCAGGGTCGATCCCGGACTCGGGCCCCGGCTGTCGGCGCTGCCGTGCGACCTGGTGTGGGCCACCACGTGGGAGGACGAGGCCAACGAGTGCCTCGCGCCGCTCCTGGGTCTGCCGCGACTTCCCGTGGTCGCCTGGCCGGAGCCCTCCGAACGGGGCGAACTCCATGGTCTGCACTGGAAGACCCGCCCCCTGCGGGACTGGGCGGCCGGCCGGCCGTTCGCCTGGCTCGACGACGAGATCACCGAGGCCGACCGCGCCTGGGTGCGGGCGCACCACCCCGCCCCGGCCCTCCTGCACCGGGTCGACCCCCGCCACGGCCTCACCGCCGCCGACCTCGCCACCGTTGACGCGTGGCTGCGCGCGGCGCGTTGACGTCAGGCCCGCGGGGCGCCGGGGGGCGTTCAGGCCGTCACGGCGAGACCGTCGACGAACTCCTTGATGTGGCCCAGCAGTTGTCTGTGGTGGGGTGGGGTGAAGACGTCGAAGTGGCCGCAGTCCAGGTCCCGGACGGTGAGGCGGGTGGCGAGCGAGCGCCAGCGGGCGATCTGCGCCTCGCGGTCGGGGCTCGCGCAGGCGAGCAGGAGTGTGGGGGTGTCGCCGGGCTGTCGGACGCGATGGGCTCGTGCGGCGGTGAGATGGGCAGCGGCGGTGGAGCGCAGCAGCGCCGGCTCGAAGCCCGAGGACAGCCCGCCGGCGGAGTGTTCGATGCTGTCGAGCGGATGGGAGCGAAGCAGCGCGTTGTCCGGTTCCAGTTCGGGGTGGCTGTCGATCATGACCACGGCGGGCGGCGGAGTATCCCCGGCGTTCCCCGCGGCAGCGGCCTGGGCGGCCAGCTCCCAGGCGAGGATGCCGCCCAGCGACCAGCCGGCGAGCAGGGCGGGCGGTCGGGGCAGCGCGTCGAGGAGTTCCCGGTAGGCGGCCGCCATCCGTGGGACGCTCCGCTCCGGGCGCTCGCCGGGCAGCAGGCCCGCGGCGCGGATGCCGTAGACCGTGCCGTGCCGGGCCAGTTGGAGCGTGAGGCCGACGTACTGGCCGAGCCCGCCGCCCGCGGGGTGGATCAGCACGGTGTCCAGTGGACCGCTGCGCCGGCCCAGGGTCATGAGCAGCCCGGGTTCTTCGCTCATCGGCCGGCCCGCTGGGTGACGGCGCCGCACACCAGCGCCACGACCGCCGCGACACCCGCGATCACCGCGGCCGGTACGGCCACTACGGCGCGCACGGTGGTCACCGTCCACAGGCCCACGCCCTCCAGGGCCCAGCCGGTGACCGGGAAGGCCGGCGAGAAGACCACCGCGCCGGCCGGCACGCGCCCCGGCACTCTCTCTCGATCGGCGCCCTCCGCCACCTCCGCCGGTGCGGCGGCTCGCCGGGTGGTCGCGCCGGGCTCCACGTTCATGGCGGGGCCTTTCCTCATCGGGCTCGCATCGAACGCGTCGGGCTGATCGGGGATTCCGCAACGGCGCCTGGCAGCAAGCCTGGTGACCGTGGTCCGCGCCGGGCGCTTCGGCGAGGCGGCCCGGGACACGGGCAGTCTACGGAAGGCGTGGGAACGGAGCTATGCGTCCCAGCCCTTGGGCCGCGCCCTCCGCGACGGCTCCGGCGCACGCGGGCGCGCCGCGGACACCCGGGCGGCGGGTCCTTCGGGCGGACGTTTCCCGGGCCGGATTCGCCAACGTCCGCTGGTCGCGGAGGGGTTCGCCCGGTGCTTCGGGTCCCCTCCCGCGCGGGATGCCGGGATGGCCGATTCTGCACCGTGCCGGGGTGCCAACGCGTCCCCGTGTCAGGCCACTTGAGGACCTGCGCCGGGCGACCGTAGCCGGGCGGAGCGGACCTCCGAGGGTGCGCCACGGGCCACAAGAGCCGTGCAGAACGGTCGAGTTCACGCCCTCCCCGGCCAACTCCCCTGAGGACAGCACGTGCGAAGGGCCCCGCCCACCGCGGCGGGACCCTTCGACCGTAGGACGGTGTGGCGAACGGTCAGCGTGCGCCCGCGAGCGCGGGCGCCGACCAGACGTCGACCACGACCTGCCGGTGGTGCGGGCGCGCCGCCGCCGCGCCGTCGGCGTAGTTCTGGTCGACCTGTGCCGCCTCGGCCGCGTCCGGCGTGGCGTCGGTGCACGAAGTGCCGGGGCCGTGACCGGACATGAGCTCCGAGCAGGGGCCGCTGTAGTCGTCGAGCAGTCCGAGGATGTGGCCGGTCTCGTGCGCCGCGATCCGGGTCACGTCGTAGCCCTCGTCCACCGCTTCCTGGCCCAGCTCCACCTCACCGCTGCCGCCCGGGAAGATCGGCCCCAGCGTGGTCTCGGGCCAGCCGTCCGTCGCCACGTAGACGTAGTCGGCCGAGCCGGGCGAACTCGCCGGCACCAGCCGCACGTTGTGCACCGCGTCGTTCCAGTTCTGCACGCCCTGCGTGATCGCGCTCGCCCACTGCCCCGCCTGGCTGGCGTCGTATGTCAGCGTGACCACCGCCGTGGTCGCCTTCGGCGCGGAGTGCGCCGAGGCGACCCCGCACGTCGTGCCCAACATGGCCGGGATGAGCGCCGCCATGGCGACTGTTCGCTTGATCATGAGACTCGTGCGCCTCCTTGGCATCAGTTGCACCAGAAGTCACCAGAGCATCATGAGCACGACAACCTCCACAAGTACCCGGCACCCGGCAGTTCCCGAACCCCCGCCCGATCCGGGCGGGTCGGCGGCCCACGGCACCGCGCCTCCCCGGCGCCGGGGCAGGCTCCGCGCCCGTGCTAGATTCACCTGCTTTTCTTCAATGACTGGGGGGTTCTTGAAATGCGACGCATCACCGCGTTCGCCGGCACCGCTGCCGTGCTGACGCCGCTCCTCCTGATGAACGCCGGCTCCGCGTCCGCCGCGGCGAGCAGTTCACTGACCGTCAGCACCATCGGCCGGGACGGCAGGTCCGTGTCCAGCCGCCCGCAGGCGGTCAACGTCAAGACCCACGACCTGTACTACCTGACCAGCGGCAAGGCGGCGAAGCTGCCCAAGGGCAGTTACGACGTGATCGTGGACGTCTTCAACACCCGGGACGGCACCGACACGCTCGGCGCCAAGCGGGTGACGGTGTCGGGCGGTTCGAAGACGACCATCGACGCCCGGCAGGGCCACGCCGTGAAGGCCGCGCTGAGCCCGGCCGCGCCCAGCGGCTACGACCAGCTGTTCACCGTCGACCTGTGCACCACGGAAGGCTCCGGCGACGTCGGTGCCTGGGCGGGCACGGGCACCCTGTTCGTGATCCCGTCGTCGCTGTCCACGGTCGAGTTGGCCTACGGCTCGACCTGGACGCCCGAGAGCGGCGACGGCCGCAGTCCCGTCTACGTGGGCGCGGGTGTGCACAAGAAGGGCCTGCCGAGCGGGCTTTCCACCACCTTCCACCAGTCCTCGCTGGCCTCGCTCAAGGTGACCGCCCGCCGCGGCCCGGAGACCGGCCGCTCGAACGTCGAGATCACCCGGAACAGCAGCGACACCTGCCAGGCGTCCTCCGCGCGGGTGGACGCCACCGCCACGCTGCCGTACGGCTTCACCGCGCACCTGACCGGCGGGTCCTGGCAGGTCTCCGAGACCGCCGACGACTTCGTCTACGGCCCGACGCACCAGTACAGCGCCGGCAAGAGCTACGGCATCACGCTCAACCGCGCGGTGTGGGGCCCGAGCGGCGGCCTGCCGTACACGTGGGGCTCCGGACACCGGCTGTACTTCGGGGACATCGGGATGTTCACGGACCCGGTGCTCGGGACCCCCGGCACGGCCACGACGACCTACAAGCTCACCAAGGCCGGCAAGTCCCTGTCCACGAAGTCGCACCAGCCGGTGATCAAGGGCGCCGGCTGGTACACGCTGACCGAGTCGGCCACCCGGCACCCCCTCCACAAGCTCGCGGCCGACGCCTCGTCCAGCAAGGCGACGGTGAGCATGCACTTCTACGCCGACCCCAAGGCGACCGAGCAGGTGCGGGGCTATCTGACCCGGTTCACGCCGGTGGCCCTCGACTCGTCCGACCGGGCCCGGCCGGGCGCCACCACCACCGTCGACCTGGGGATGCTGCGGAACAGGTCGGCCGACCCCGAGGTGCGCCAACTCTCCGATACGGCGAAGAAGGTACGGGTCTGGGCCTCCTTCGACGGCGGCAGGACCTGGCACGCACAGACCGTCAAGCACCCGGGCGGCACATGGACCACGACCGTCCACGACCCCAAGTCCGGTACGGTCTCGCTGCGTTCGACGGTGGACGACAGCCACGGCGATTCGACGACCACCACCGTCGTCAACGCGTACACGGTGAGCTGACGTTCGCCGCGGCGACCGGCCGCGGGCGCGGCGCGCATGCGGTTCGCGCCGGCGGGGCACGGCCGTCCACGCCGTGCCCCGCCCACGTTCTCACCGGTCAGGCGCAGGGCAGGGCGGCCCCGACCGCCGGGGAACCTGTCGCCTGGCCGGGAAGTTCCTGTCACCGTTCGGTGAAACTCCGCCGGAAGGATGGTGCTTGCCCGATACACCCAGCAGCGCAAGCGACTTGAGGTCCCCATGCCGATCAGCCCCCGACGTTCCGCCGTCGCCGCCGCCGTCCTCGCCGCGGCCTGCGCCCTCACGCTCTCCGCGTGCGGGTCGTCCGACGGAACGTCGAACGCCTCGGCGTCGAACTCCGCGAGCCAGCAGGGCGCACCCGACGACGGAACCACCCTCTCGCCTTCCGGCAACGACGGCAGCGGTGCCACCCAGGACCCGGCGGCAGCCACCACGGCACCGGGGACGGCCACCACGGCGCCCGCGGGCGCGCCCGCCGGCAAGTCGTCGGGGACACCCCGGTGCCACACCTCGGACCTGACGCTCTCGTTCGAGACGGGCGGGGACGCGGCGCCCGACACGACCTCGGACGCCCAGCAGACCGCCGGGATATCGGTGCACAACCGCAGCAGCCACGCCTGCCAGGTCGGCGGCTTCCCTGGCCTGGACCTCAACGGCGGCTCCACGCACTGGTCGCTGTCCCGCCAGAGCAAGCACTACAGCGCGATCACGCTCGCCCCCGGCGACAACACCGACTTCCAGATCACCTTCCTCCCCGAGCTCAAGGGCAAGTGGACCCCGAAGTCGGTGACCGTCACGCCCCCCAACGAGACCACCAGCGTGACCCTCGCGTGGCCGTGGGGCCCGGTCCTCCTCCAGGACGGCGCCACGCACCCCGGCACGTACGTCGGCCCGATCGGCTAGGTGTTCTGTCCGGGGGTTGTGGACAGTGGCCATGATCACTGTGTGGGGATCTTGAACAAGTGTGGGCCCGCCGGGTTCGGTGTGGATTGCGACGTCCCACCGGCCCGAAAGACCCACACGCCACACCGTAATGCACCACTGACCGAGACCGGTCGTCTGCTTCTTGCCCGCTGCGTCGTGGAAGGCGGAGCGAACGGCTTCGGTGCGGCTCGGGTGCCTTGGGGTGCCCATCGCGCTACGGAACAGGGGGCTCGCTGGCGATAACCAGGCCGATCGCGAGGCCGCAGCCCAGGGCCAGGAGTGCGATCAGCACGATTCCGGTCCAGCCGGCGATGAGGGCGATCTTCCAGCGGCGGATCACGGGACATCCCCCGCATTCACATCGGTGTCGCTCCTCGCGCGGTCGTTCGGGTCATAGGCGGTGCGCAGGGCTTGGAGATGGGAGAGGGATTGGGTGGGGGTGAGGGCGAGGTCGCGGAGGGCGTCGTAGGTGTGGCGGAGTTGCTGGATGTCGTCTGGGTCATCGATGAAGTGGCCGCTGGTGGTGCTGTGGGCGTAGGCGAGGGTGCGGCCGTCGCGATAGGTGAGGACCTGGAGCGGGCCGTGCAGGAGGTGGGGACCGGTGTGCAGGGGCAGGATCTGTACGGCGATGGCGGGGTGGTGGGCGGCGTCGATCAGGTGGTCGAGCTGGTCGAGCCAGGTGGCGGGGCTGCGGGCGGCGCGGTGGAGGACGACCTCATCGAGGATGGCGCGGTAGTGGGTGGGGGGTGTGTGGTGGTTGGTCAGGCGGGTTTGCCGTCGTCGGAGTGCTTCGATCTGCGCGGTCAGGGCATTGGGCGGTCGGGGGCCGGTGGTGGTGAGCCGCTCCTCGGCGTAGGCGGGGGTCTGGAGGAGGTCGGGCACGGTGCTGAGGGCGTATTCCTGGATGCCGGCCGCAGTGGTTTCCAGTGCGGCGATGCCGCCGGCTGTGAGTTGACTGCCTTCGCGTTTGGCCAGATGCCATAGCTGGACCAGGAGGCCGTCGGTGGCGTAAATGCGGTCCAGGGCGGTGGCGACCTCCAGGGTGCCGAGTCGGCCTCCAGTCTCCAACCGGTGCAGGTACGACTGCTCGTAGTGGCATCGGTCGGACAGTTCGACGAGGGTGAGTCCGGCCTTCCTGCGCAGTTCGGCGAGGTGGTGGGCGTACAGGGCGCGAGCGGTCACCTCGCCGCTGAGGAACGTCTGCATCGGCGCCGTGGGCTCGCTCGGCTTGGTCGCGGGCGCCTTCACTGGCGGACGCCTGCGGTGTGGGGGTGGTAAGTGGTCCACTCCGTGCGGGCCTCGATCAGGGCGGGGACGACGTCGTCTTCGAGGCGGGCGGCCAGCGCGCGCAGTCCGCCCGCGAGCTGGGTCAGGTCCGTGGGGCCGAGGTCGGTGAGCCAGTGCTCGCCGGCCAGGAGAAGGTTGACCACCGGAGTGGTGAGTTCGGGGGCCGTCGCGTACGGGGTGCAGTCGATACTGCCGTGCAGAACCTCCACCGGCGTCGGGCGCCCGGTGGGGTTGGCCGGCGAGTACGCGCGCAGGACCTGCCCGGGGAGCTTGAGGGAGTGGTTGATGTCGGCCAGGCGTACGGCCAACTCCTCTGGGGGCACCTCCTGTTCGCTGGGGTCGACTTCAGCCCAAGAGGGGAGGTGGCCGGTGGCCGTCTCACCGGTGGTCGTGGTGATCACCCACCGCCGTGCCTTCTGCAAGTGTGTGGAGGCGGGTAAGGCGGAGGGCTCGGGGACCGCTTTCATGGTGTGGGGTTCCTGTTCGTGACGGGTCGGTGGAATCGGCGGTGCATCCGGGCTGCCGACGAACCTGGCGCCCGACGGCAACCGCGGCACCAGGCCGAGTCGCTGCACATCGGCCCGGCAGGCATACACCGGTAATTCCGTGCCGTCCGGCAGCGTGTCCGTGCGGATCTGCTGCGCGTCACGGTCCGACACGCTGTGCCGGCCAGGCGTACACCACGCGCTCACCGCCGGGCACCGTATTGCCCGCGAACAGCGGACATCAGCACGGCCGCGACATGGAGAGCCAGTTCGACGGGCAACGAAGGCACGTGGACGTACCCGCGGTCACCGAGATCGCTGCGCGGGACAACGCCACGCACAAGATCAGGCTGCGCGCCGAGGCTCCGAAGTGCGTCCCTGACCTGCAGGCATGCTGCCTGTGCATCTGTCAGGTCCCAGGCGGGTGGCGCCGGGTGACTGGATGCGGATCTGTCCATTGCCACTCCTCCAGGTTTGTCCTGCGCTGCTCGACAGCAAATGCACGGTAGGGCGCGGTACAACGAGAAGGGGCACACAGTGTGTGTGCCTTGTTCCGGAGGGTCTGCATGGAGACTGCTCGCATCGGCCGACGCATCGCCTACTGGCGGGAGCGCAGGGCTTTCACCCAGGACGACTTCGGGCGGCTCATGGGCCAGACGAGGCGGTGGGTGCAGTCGCTGGAGGGGGGACAGCGGCAACAGGACCCGCGCCTGTCGGTGCTGGTGCGCGCGGCCGAGGTACTGCGCATCCCCCTGGAGACCCTGTTGACCGACGGGCCCGCGGCATCGCCGCCTGCCACCTCGCCTCCCACCGAGGCGCTCACCGTGATCGATGTGCTGTACCGCGGTACCGCCGATGCTGAGCCGCCACCGATCGGAGAGCTGCGGCGCCGGTTGACGTATTGCTGCGAGGCATTCCAAGCGTGCCATTACACGTCGCTCGGCCGGGATCTACCCGGGCTGGTGGTCGCCGCGCAGCAGGCCGCTACGAGCACGAGCGGTGCAGAGATGCACGTGTTGAACTCCCGTGTGCTCCAACTGGCCGCGTCATTCCTCCACAAGTACGGACCGGCGACCGCCGTGCAGGCTGCGGTCGTTGCTGACCGGTCGCTCGCTGCAGCGCAGTGCTCCGGGGACCCGGTCGCAATCGGCGCTGCCTCGCGGCGGGTCACCAAATCCCTCGCGTACCAGGGGCGTCCCGCCGCAGCTGTTGCTTTCGCGGTGGACGCGGCACGCACGCTGCACGACGAGCTGGTGGCTGCGGGGCCGGCGGGTCTTTCCACGTTGGGGATGTTGCATCTGAACGCCGCCATTGCCGCGGCTGCGGAAGAGCGATCCACGGATGCGGTGCGTGCTGCGACGGGACACGTGGACGAAGCTGCCGAGGTTGCGGACCGGCAGGGCGCAGACCTCAACGAGGACTGGACCGCGTTCGGCCCGACGAACGTGCTGATGCATCGGATCGACGTCCTCGCCCGGTTCGAGGACGGGTGGTCGGCAATCGAGGTCGCCGAAGACCTGGACGCGAGGGCGCTCGCCGACATCGCACGTGAACGGCGCGCCCAGCACCTCATCACGATGGCACACGCTCAGCTCCTGACACGCCACAAGGAACCTGCCGCGCAAGCGCTGTTGGAGGCCGAGCGTCTGGCGCCGGAGGAGGTCCGGGGGCGTCGGTCGACACGGGCGCTGGTTGAAGATCTGGTGGGTGCGAGCCCCGTGCCGTCCGGGGAGTTGCGGGGGCTCGCGGCTCGGTGTGGAATCCGGGCATGACCCGTGTGCTCTACCTGATCGCGTGTGCCGCCGGCCCCGCCCAGTACGTGGACGAGGGGGTCCGGGTGGCGCGGGGCGCGGGGTGGGATGTGTGCCTGGTGCTGACTCCGTCGGCCGCGCGGTGGTGGGAGCCGCGGATGGCGGAGCTGGTCGAGCTGACCGGGCATCCGGTGCGCAGCCGGTACAAGCTGCCGTGGGAGCGGGACGCTCTGCCGAAAGCAGACAGCATGCTGGTGGCACCGATCTCGTGCACGACGCTGAACAAGTGGGGGCAGGGCATCAGCGACACCCTGGCGATCGGCCTTCCGTCGGAAGGCGTTCACATGGGCGTACCGGTGTTCGCGATGCCGTACTTCAACCAGGCGCAGGGCGCGCAGCCGGCGGTGGCGGAGAGCATCGCCCGTCTCCGCGGGCAGGGTGTGGTGTACCTGGACGGCTCGGAAGGGTACGAGTCGCACCCGCCGAAGCAGGGAAACCCGAAGGCGTTCCCGTGGGAGCGAGCGGTAGCGGCGCTCGGATGACGTCGCCGGGCGGCCGCGGTCCTGGTCGCGACCGCCCGCTCACCGGGGCCCGGCCAGGCCGTACCGGGCCGGCCCGGCCGGGGGGCTTCCGGCGGGCGCGGACCGGTGGGCGGCGGATCGGTCGGTCAGGGCGCGGCGGTTCTGCGGGCCAGCAGCACCGCTCCCGCCACCGGTTCCCCGGCGAACACCGTCAGGGGCAGGCCGTGCCGGGCCAGCAGTCCCGAGGCCACCCGCGTCGCGAGTGACGGCCGGCCCGCGATCACGCTGCCGCCCGCCACCACGCGCCGCGCGTCGGCGCCCCGCGCGAGCAGGTCGCCCACCAGGGAGACGAGATCGGCCGCGCCCTGGCGGAGGGCCGCGAGCGCCGCCGGGGACCCGGCCTCGGCGGCGTCGAAGACCGTGGGTGCCCAACCGGCCCAGTGCCGCCCGGGAGTTCGCTGCATCAGCCCGACCACCTCGCGCAGCGAGCGGGCGCCGGACGCGGCGAGCAGCGCGGGCAGCAGCGGGTCCCCGCCCGTCGAGCCGGTACGGTTCTCCGTCTCGGACAGCGCCCGCACGGCGCAGCGCACGGTGCCCCAGGCCGAGCCGGGGTCACCGATCAACCACCCCCAGCCGCCCGCGTACAGCGAGTGTCCGCCGGCCGCGTGCCGGGCCACCGCGATCGACCCGGTGCCGACGACGAGGGCCGCGCACGGCCCGCCGTCGGGAACGGCCTCCGCGAGCAGGAACGCGTCGTTCACCACCCTTACCGGCACGCCGAGTTCGGCCTCGGTGGCGGCCCGCAGCTCGGCGCACTCCGCGTCCGAGTCGCAGCCGTGCGCCCCGATGCCCACGGCGGCCGGGGGCAGGCCCGTCACCTCCCTGATCCGCGCCGCGATCAGCAGCGCCTTGCCGCGCGCGTCCTCGTTGGTCCAGTCGCCCGCGGGGTGCGTGACGTCCTTGACGGTGCCGCCGTCCGTTGCCGCGAAGCGCAGCCGGGTCTTCGACCCGCCCGCGTCCACGCCGACGATGTACTTGGTTTCCACGTGTGCCCGGAGCTTTCCGTAACGTCCGTTGTCCGCCGACCCTGTTCGCCGCCGCGCCCGTCAACGGCCGCGCCGCGCCGCCTCGTAGAAGTCGAGGCAGGTGGCGAGGGTGGCGCGGGCGGTGCGCACCGTGGACTGGGGCGGCACGCCGTCGCGGACCGCCGCGAGGAGCACCTCCAGGGTGTCGAAGGTGTCCGCGGGCAGCTTGGCGAACGTCCACTCGCCGCCCTGCTCGGCGAAGCCGAAGGTGCCCGTCGCCGTGTCGTGGAAGACGGCGCCCCGCGATCCGACGAGGTGCGCGCGCGTGCTGGACGCGCCGGCCGGCGCGATCCAGGTGTCCTCCACGGTCACCACCGCGCCGCTGTCCAGGGTGAACACGGCGTGCCCGTAGTCCTCCACGGGGAGGTCCGGGTGCGCGATGTTCGCGACGGTCCCGCGGACCTCGGCGACGGGTGAGCCGAACAGCGCCTGCATACGGTCCAGTTGGTAGACGGCGTGGTCGATCCATCCGCCGCCCGCGGTCCTCGCGGGGTCGGCCCACCAGCCGGGGCCGGCGGTGGAGCCGGGCCACGCGGTGGGCAGGCCGCTGTCCATGGCGAAGGTGCCGGCACGCAGTTCCCCGAGCCGCCCCGATCCGACGAGTTCGGACAGCCGCCTGGCCAGCGGCGAGGTGTGGCGCGACTCGCTCGGCACGAACACGACGCCCGCCGCCTCGACCGCCTCGACCACCCGGTCCGCCTCCGGCAGCGTCATGGCCAGCGGCTTCACCGAGACGATGTGCTTGCCCGCGCGGGCCGCCGCCACGCACAGCTCGGGGCTCTGGTCGACGCTGGTGAAGCAGGCGATCGCGTCCACGTCGGGGTCGTCGAGGACGAAGGCCGGGTCGGTCGACGTGCGGGCGCAGCCGGTGAGTTCGGCCACATGGGCCACGCGGGCCGGGTCACGGTCCACGAGGGCGTGCAGGGAGACGGTCGGTTCTGCGGCGACCTTGCGGGCGAAGGGGATGCCCGCGTACCAGTGGTCGAAGCCGATGATGCCGATGCGGATGGGCGTGGTCATGCTGCTGGTTCCCCTGGTTCGGTAGGGAGTTGGGGGGGCGGAGCGTCGTACGGACGTCAACGGGCGTCGCGGTCAGGACGGATCGGGCACACGCCATAGCGGGCGTCCCCGTCTGGACGGGTCGGTCACACGCCGCAGCGCACGTCCCCGTCAGGACGGACACCGCGGACGTGCTGCCGTCAGAACGTCGTCGTCAGGTCCACGAAGCGCTGCTCGCGGGCGGACACCTCGACGCCGATCATGATCTCCAGCGCGTGCCGGGCGTGCTCCGCGGTCAGGACGGGGGTGGCGCCGTCGAGCACCACGTCGGCGAGGTGGCCGACCAGCAGCGCCCTGCCGTACGTGGCGCGGCGGTCGTTGCGGGCGAGCGGCGCCGTCGGCTCCACCCAGCCGTCCACGCCGTCCGCGATGTCGGTCCGGTAGAACTCCAGGTCGGGGCCGTCCGGGCGGAGGATGTTGAGCACTCCCCGGCGGCCGAAGATCTCCACCTTGGGGCTCTTTGCGGCGTGGACGTTGAAGGTGCCGTCGACCACGGCGTACGTGGATTCGCCGAAGTCCAGCATGAACAGGCAGTTGTCCGGCGCGGTCACCGGCATCTCCAGGCCGCGGAACGGGCCGCCGCGCACGGTGCGGACCGGCTCGGTGATCCCGGCGAACGCGACGACCCGCCGGGCCGGGCCGAGGATGCCGGTGATCTCGTGGATGCCGTACACGCCCATGTCGAGCAGCGGGCCCGAACCCGCCCGGTAGAACCAGCTGGGGTCGGACGGCCACCCGTCCGGCCCGCCGCCGGGGCCGGCGTGCGAGCTGCGCACCCGGGCGAAGGCGACCTTGCCCAGGGCGCCCTCGCCGACCAGCCGGGCCGCGCGCTCGTACGGCTCGTAGAGCAGGTCGGGCGGTGCGCACACGATGACGCGGTCGCGCGCGCGGGCCAGCTCGATCAGCTCGTCGGCCTCCGCGAGGGTCGCGGCGAGCGGCTTCTCGCTCGCCAGGTGCTTCCCGCTCTCCAGGATGCGGCGGGAGGTCTCGGCGTGCACCGGGATCGGGGTGAGGTTCACGACCGCGTCGAGTTCGGCACCGTCGAGCATCGCGTCGAGCGAGTCGTAGGCGGCCGGGATCGCGAACCGGTCGGCGACCGCGCGGGCCTGGTCGTGGGCGGTGTCGGCGATCGCCGTGACCTCGACGCGCCCCGCGTAGTGGTGGAGGTTCGGCAGTACTCCGTACGGCGCGGTGGCTATGCCGCCGCTGCCGAGGACACCGACGCGCAGGACGTCCGTCATCTCACCCTCATCTCCGTTACTGACAACTTTGTTTTCGGATACTAGGCATGCCATCCCCGCTCGCACCAGGGGGTGGTGTCGATTGCCCCAATTTCCCTCAATGCACGATTGGTCACCCAAGGATCGGCGCCTCCCATAACGAAACGATCACAGGCCGCGCGACCCCTTTCTATAAAGAAGGTTTCTGATACGTTCCTGGCAACCACACCGCAGGGCGAGAGAGAGCACTCATGGCCGTCAGAGGAACCCCGTCCTGGCTCGGGGACCAGAACGCCGCGACGGCCATGCGCCTGCTGCTCGACCACGGCCCCCTCAGCCGGAACGGCATCGGGGAGCGCAGTGGACTGTCCAAGCCGACCGCGGCCCAGATGATCGCCCGGCTGGAGGAGAAGGGCCTCATCGAGGTCGTCGGCGAGGAGTCGATCGGCCGGGGCCCGAGCGCCGCGCTCTACGGCGTGCAGAACGACCTCGCCTACGGTGTCGCGGTCAACGTCGACCAGGACGGCGTGCGTTCGACGCTCGTCGACCTGAAGGGCTCGGACCATCCGGTCGCCAGCGAGGCCGCCGCCGGCATGTCCGCCGACCGCAGCGCGGCCCGCGACGTGGCGGGCGCGGTGCTCAGCGCCTGCGAGTCGGCCGGCGTCGACCTCGCCGCCATCCGGCACGTCTGCGTCGGCGTACCCAGCAGCGTCGATCCCCGCTCGGACGAACTCAGCTCCGTGCAGGCGCTGCCGGGGTGGTCGCGCAAGAGCATCCGGCACCAGCTGGAGGCGGCGCTCGGCTGCGAGGTGCAGGTCGACAACGACGTGAACCTCGCGGCGGTGGCCGAACGCCGGGCCGCCGCCTTCGAACCGGACGCCACCGTCGCGCTGTTGTGGGTCGGCTACGGCATCGGCCTCGCGGTCGACGTCGCGGGCCGGGTCCTGCACGGCGCGTCCGGCGGCGCCGGCGAGATCGGCAACCTGCCGGTGCCGCGCGGCGTGCTCGACCCGGACACCGACGCGGTGGACCTCGAAACCCTGCTCGGGGCCGCCGGACTGGACCGGGTCGGCCGCGAGACCGGCTGCTCGGACCACGTCTTCGAGCAGGTGCTCGGCGGCGCGCCGCTGCCGGGACCGGTGCTGGAGGTGTACGCGCCCCGGCTGGCGCTGGGCGTCATCCCGGTGCTCGGGGTGCTCGATCCCGAACTCGTCGTGCTCGGCGGCCCGGTGGGGCGGTCGGGCGGCGCGCGACTGGCCGAACTGACCCGTACGGCCATCCGCAACCACACCCGCTGGGACCCGGCGGTACAGGTGACCCAGGTCGAGGACGACGCCGTGCTCGGCGGCGCGCGGGCCGTACTCGGCGAGCGGTTGCGCGAGGCGCTCATCGCCCGCGCGGGCGGCGCCGCCTCCGAGCAGGACAGGTCGCGGATCATCGCGGCCAAGCTCCGCGACATCAGCTGACCGCCGGCCCGGGAACCATCCGCCGGCGGCCCGCGCCCCACCACCACCCGTAAGGCACCCACCGCCCCACCGCCCCTCCTCCGCGTCTCCACCTCACCACCTCTCCACACCGCCGGACACCGCCGGCATCCGCACCCCGCGACTCGTCACCGGGCCGGCCCCGCCGCCCCGTTCCCACCCGTGCCCGCGTCCGTGTCCACCTCCCCGGCCGCGTCGTCCCCGACGCACCGGACCCGCGCTCGGACCCGCGCCCGGCCCCGCCCCGTACCCCCGTTGTCCCTGTCCCCATGCCCGCAACCCGTATCCCGTGCCCGACCCGTTCCCGTGTCAACGTCCGGCGCCCACGCCCGTGACCCGCGCCCGTATCGGAGGAGCGCACTCGACGACACGTCGCGCACTTCGGCAGGAAGGCTCTGCGATGAAATCGGCGATATCACCCCGCCCCGTACGGCGGCCACCGCGGCCGCACCGGCCAGGGCGGCCACGACGCCTCGGCACCGCGCTCGCCGCGCTGTCGGCCACCGCGGCCCTCAGCCTGACCGGCTGCGCGGTCGGCGGCGGGGACGGCCCCGTCGCGTCCACCCCGCCCGCCCATCTGTCCGGCACCGTGCAGCTGTGGCACCACTACTCGGGCCGCGAGGCCGAGGTGATCCAGTCCGTGGTGGACGACTTCGAGAAGAAGTACCCGGACGTCAAGGTGCACGTCCACAGCGGGCAGCAGGACACCAAGATCACCCAGGTGGTCTCGTCCGGCGGCGACGTCGACGCGATGATCACCAACGTCAACGCCACGCTCGGCACGGCCTGCAAGACCATGGCGGACCTCACGCCGTACATGCGGCGCGACGGCGTCAGCACCGCCGACTTCCAGGGCATCTTCGCCCAGGCCACCGCGTTCGACGGGCGCCGCTGCTCGCTGCCGACCACCTCCGACGTGTACGGGCTGTACTTCAACACCGCGCTGCTCGCCAAGGCCGGCTACACCCAGCCGCCGCGCACTCTGGAGCAGTTGGAGGACATGGCGCTGAAGCTCACCACGTACAACAGCGACGGCTCGATCAGGACCCTCGGCTTCAACCCGCTGGTGGGGTTCCAGCAGAACACCTCCGCCACCTTCGGCGGCACCGCCGGGGTGACCTGGATGAAGGACGGCGACTCGGCCGTCGCCTCCTCGCCGCAGTGGCGCCGGCTCATCGCCTGGCAGCGCGCGTTCGTCAAGAAGATCGGCTACGGGAAGCTCAAGACGTTCACCGCGGGGCTCGGCGACGAGTGGTCCGCGAACAACGCCTTCCAGACCGGCCGGATCGCCATGGCACTCGACGGCGAGTGGCGGGTCGCCTTCATCCAGGACCAGGCCAAGAAGCTGCGGTACGGCACCGCGCCGTTCCCGGTCCTCGACGGCAGCGGCCAGAAGTACGGCGGCGGCTTCGTCTCGGCCGCCGACATCGGCATCGACAAGCGCTCGCGGCACAAGGAGGCCGCGTGGGCGCTGGTGAAGTACATCGCCGCCGACACCGACGCGGCCGTGAAGCTCGCCAACGGCGTGAAGAACATCCCGACCCTGAAGAGCGCCGCCGCCTCTCCGAAGCTCCAGGCCCCGGTCCAGTACCAGACGTTCATCGACGCGTCCGGCAGCCCGGCCAGTGCCACCAGTCCGGTCACCGAGATCGGCTCCACCCTCACCGCCACGATGGACAACTTCTGGACCACCTACCAGGAGGGCTCCGGCGGCGACCTCACCGGCGGCCTCAAGAAGGTCGACCGCGACATCAACAACGCGCTCAGCTTGCGACGGGCGAAGTGACCCATGAGTGATGTGAAAGCCCTCGGCACCGCCGCCCACCCGCGGCCGGCCGGTGCGGGCACCCCCGACAGCGGGTACGGAACCGGCGCCGCGCGCGCCCGGCGGTACCGCGCGCTGCGCGGCAGGATGGCCATCTGGTCGATGATGGCGCTGGCCACCATCGGGCTGCTGGTCTTCTTCCTCTATCCGCTCTGCGCCAACGTCTACCTGTCCTTCACCAACTACGACCTGGCCAGCTCCCCCAAGTGGATCGGGCTGCGCAACTACACCTACCTGTTCACCCAGGACCCGCGGGTGTGGCACGCCGCCCGCAACACCCTCTGGTTCGTGGTCATCCTCGTGCCGGTGCGGATGGTCTGCTCGCTCGGCATCGCCCTGCTGCTGACCCGGCGCAAGCGCGCCTCCGGCTTCTGGCGCACCCTGTTCTACGTGCCGGCGCTGGTGCCGCCGGTCGCGTCCGTCGTCGGCTTCGTGTTCCTCTTCAACCCCGGTACCGGGCCGGTGAACACGCTGCTGAAGACCTTCGGGATCAAGGGACCGCTCTGGTTCAACGACCCGTCCCTGTCCAAGCCGTCACTGCTGCTGCTCGGCGTCTGGATGATGGGCGACGTCATGGTGATCTTCCTCGCCGCGCTGCTCGACGTACCGAAGGACCAGTACGAGGCGGCGGAGCTGGACGGCGCCGGCGGCCGGCAGAAGCTCTGGTACATCACCCTGCCCAACATCTCCCCGGTGCTGCTGTTCTCGGCCGTCACCGGCGTGATCGCCGCGCTCCAGTACTTCACCGAGGCCGCCGTCGCCTCCAGCGTCGCCAACGGCAAGACCGGCATCGACGCGGGCGCCGACCAGCTCCTCGGCTATCCGAACGACTCGCTGCTCACCTACACCCAGTGGATGTACGTGCAGGGCTTCAGCAGCTTCCAACTCGGCTACGCGGCCGCCATGGCCGTCGTGCTGTTCGTCGTGGCGGCGGCCGTGATGGCGGTCCTCCTGCGCAAGGCCGGACTCTTCCGGCGGAAGGGGGTATGAGCACCGTGCCCGTCAGAAGAACACTCGCGTACGTCGCCGAGCACGCGCTGCTCATCGCGCTCGGCCTGATCTTCCTCGTCCCGGTCGCCTTCGTGGTCCTCACCTCCTTCATGGGCGGACACCAGACCCTGACCGGCGCGCTGTGGCCCCACCCCTGGCAGTGGTCCAACTACTCCACCGCGTTCCACACCGCGCCCCTGCTGCGCTGGTTCGGCAACTCCCTGCTCTACGCGGGCGCCTCGACGCTCTTCATGCTGATCTCGTCGGTGCCGATGGCCTACGTGCTGGCCAAGGTGCGCATCCGCTTCGCCGGGGCGATCTTCTTCGCGGTGATCATCGCGATGCTGCTGCCGCCGCAGGTCACCCAGGTGCCGATCTACGTGATGTGGGCGCAGTTCCGGGTGGTGGGCACCATGTGGCCGCTGATCCTGCCGCACCTGTTCGGCAACGCCTTCTCCATCTTCCTGCTGCGCCAGTTCTTCCTGTCCATCCCGACCGAGTACATCGACGCGGCGCGGATGGACGGCAACGGCGAGTGGGGCATCCTGACCCGCGTCATGGTGCCGATGGCGAAGCCCGGGATCGCCGCGGCCTCGATCTTCATGTTCTTCCAGTGCTGGAACGACTACTACGGGCCGCTGCTGTACACCTCGGAGAACCCGGACCTGTGGACGGTCTCCTACGGCCTGGCCTCCTTCCACGGCTCCCACTCCACCGACTGGGGCGTGATCATGGCGGTCACCACCCTCGCCACGCTCCCGGTGGTCCTCGTCTTCTTCCTCGCCCAGCGCACCTTCGTCGAGGGCATCACGCTGACCGGCGTGAAGGGGTGAGGCGCCGACCCGCACCCACCCCCGCACCGCCTCGCGGCAGCACACAGCAGCACACAGCAGCGCACGTCCGCACACGGACCACGCACGACCACGCACGACGCATGAAGGACAGTCCATGAACGGAAAGACCCTCGGGATCGGCATCATCGGTTCCGGCTTCATCGCCCACTTCCACGTACGGTCCTGGCAGGCGATCCGCGGTTCCGACATCGTCGCGACCCAGTCCCGCGACCTGGAAAGGGCCCGCGAACTCGCCTCCTACGCGGAGGAGTTGCGCGTCGGCGAGGACGTCACGCCGTACGACGACATCGCCGCCCTGGTGCGGGACGAGCGGGTCGACGCGGTGTGGGTGCTCACCCCCAACCACACCCGGGTCCAGGTGGTCAGGGCGATCTGCGACGAGGTCGTCGCCGGGCGGGCGACGCTGCGCGGCATCGCCGTGGAGAAGCCGCTCGGCCGCAACCTCGCCGAGGCCCGGCAGGTCGCCGCGCTGGTCCACGAAGCGGGCATCCCGCACGCCTACCTGGAGAACCAGGTCTACTCGCCGCGGCTGACCCGCACCCGCGACCTGATGTGGGCGCGCGGCGCCGAACGCTCCGGGACCCCGTACCTGGCCCGCTGCACCGAGGAGCACTCGGGCCCGCACTCCGCGTGGTTCTGGGACAGCGAGGCCCAGGGCGGCGGCGTCCTCAACGACCTGATGTGCCACTCCCTGGAGGCCGGCCGCTTCCTGCTGACCCCGCCGGGCAAGGACCCCTCGGACTGGCTGCGGCCGGTGTCGGTGACCGCCACCGTCGCCTCGCTGCGGTGGGGCCGCGAGCGGTACGCGGCACAACTGGAGCAGACCCACCCGGGAGTGCAGGACTACCGGACCACCCCGTCCGAGGACTACGCCAACGCGACGTTCACCTTCGTCAACGGCGACGGCGAGCCGGTCATCGTGGAGGCCATGACGTCCTGGGGATACGTCGGGGCGGGCATGCGGCTGTCGTTCGAGCTGCTCGGCCCCGAGTACTCGATGAACGCCAACTCGCTGAGCGGCGACGCGAACGTGTTCTTCTCGCGCGCGCTCGAACAGGCCGCGGGCGAGGACATGCTGGAGAAGCAGAACGCCGAGCAGGGCCTGATGCCGGTGATCGCCGACGAGCCCGCCGCGTACGGCTACACCGCGGAGAACACGCACATCACCCGCGCGTTCGCCGACGGGCGCACGCCGCTGGAGTCGCTGGACAGCGGGGTCGCGGTGACCGAGCTGCTGATGGCCGCCTACTACGCGGCGGAGACCCAGACCGTGGTGCGCTTCCCCGTCGACCTGAGCGACTACGTGCCCGCGATCGCGCGGCGCGCCTGGCACCCGCGCGCGGAGCAGGGTGCGCGCGAGGAGAAGGGGGCTCAGGCATGACCGCCGGCCCGACCGGACCCACCGCTTCGAACGGCCCGGTGTACGGCCGTACTTACGACGAAGGGCGGCTGGCCGAGGTCGACGCGCTGCGGGAGACCGTGGCCACGCTGCCCGCGCGGCTCGCCGGCGGCGTCTGGCGGCCCGAGTGGCGGCGCGTGCTGTTCGCCGGGATCGGGGCGAGTGCCGCCGCGCTGGCGTCGCCGCTGTACGCGCTGCGCGCGGCCGGGGTGGACGCCTGGCGCACGGACTGCTCGGACTACCCGGTGGCGGCGGGCCGGCCGGACGTGGTCGTCGCCCTGTCCCAGAGCGGGCGCAGCAGGGAGACCGCGGACCTGGTGACCCGGTTCCGCCAGGCGGGGGTGCCCACGCTGGCCGTGACGAACGCCGACGACAGCCCGCTGCGGGAGGCCGCCGGCGCCGCCCTGACGCTCGGCGCGCAGCCGGACAGCCGGGTCTCGACCGTCGGTTTCGTCGTCACGTACGCGGCGGTCGCGATGCTCGCCGAGGTCGCGGCGAGTGGCGCGGCGAGCGGTGCGGCGAGCGGCTCGGTAGACGGTGCGGTGGACGGCCGCTGGCGCGAACTCCCCGACCTGATCGAGGAGTCGGTGGCGCGCAACGCGGAGGTGCTCGGCGAGTTCGCGGCAGGACCGCTCGCCCGCGGCTCGGCCGACATCGTCGCGGCGGCGCCGCAGCTCACCACGGCCGAGGCCGTCGCGCTGCTGCTGCGCGAGGGGCCGCTCGTGCCGTCGGCGGCGTACGGCACCCGGGCATACCTGCATGGGCCGATGGACTGCGCGAGCGAGCACACCAGCCATGTGGTGGTGGGCGGCGCGCGGGAGCTGGCCCTCGCGCGCCAGTTGACGCAGAAGCCCACCGGTGTGCTGGCGGTGACGGACGGCTCGGCGCCCGTCCCGGCGGGCGTGCGGCCGGTGACGGTCCCGGCCCATCTGACCGCGCCGCAGCGGGCATTGGTGGAGGTGTGCGTGCTCCAGGAGCTGGTCGCGGCCACGGCGGCGGTGCGCGGCAACCCGGTGGACGAGGTGGCGTTCGCCCGGGAGGACACGAAGATCGCGGCGCTCGCGGAACTGTAGGCCGCCGCGCGCGAAGGGCCCCGGGAGTCCGGCGGATTCCTGGGGTCCTTCGACGTGCCGGGCGGGTGGGCCCCGGTCGGTCACGGCAGGGGTCGGGCCCGGCCGAGACCGAGGGCGAGCATGGTGAACGGGCCGAGGGCGCCCGGGAGATCGTCAAGTGGCGTGCGGGCGGCGGCTGCCGGAGACGGCGAGGGGGTGCCGCCGGCGTCGGCGGACTCGTAGGCGTGCGCCATGACGTCCTCCTCGACGGGAGCCGCGCCGGGCGCGCCGTCCGCGCCGTCCGCGCCGTCGCCCGCGTCGCCCGCGTCGCCCGTGTCGCCCGCGTCACCGGAGGAGGGTTCCGGGTCCGGGGCCGCGACGGTGCCGATCTTGCGAACGGCCGCCCGCAGCCGCGGACTTGCCGCCAGCACGATCAGCGGCACCACCATCGGCGCCGCGAGCACCACGGACGCCGTCAACGGCCCCTGGCCGGCGATGAGGAAGCCGGTGAGGCCGGGCCCGGCCCACGCGATGCTGATGGCGAGCAGGGTGACCGCGCCGCCGACCCGGCCCTGCAGATGCGTCGGGGCCTCCACGCTGATCGTCAGGCCCACCAGGGAGCCGACCGACGGCAGCGAGAACACCACGAGGCCGACGGCCACCGCGCTGGTCAACTCGTCGCCGGTGGACGCGCACGGCATCATCAGCAGCCACGCGACCGACGCCGCGGCGACGATCGTGGTCGGCTTCAGCCGCTTCAGTATCCACCCCGCGCACAGGCCGCCGGCGATGCCGCCGACACCCGCCGCGGTCAGCACCAGCCCGGCCGAGACGGGGTGCGCGCCGTCGTGCGAGACGCCGAACGCGGCCAGCAGTTCGATGGAGCGGCCGAGCAGGTTGACGTACGCGGCGAAGACGACGAGCACCACCAGACCGCTGCGGCGGAACACCCAGCCGAAGCCAAGCGTCAGCTCGGTGGCCGTGCTGCGCAGCGGACTCACCGCCGCGACGCCGGCGCCCGTGCCCTTGCCCGTCCCCGTGCCCGTGGCCGCAGAGGCTTTGGGGCGCGGGATGTGCCGGTAGGCGACGCGCGTCACCAGCACCAGCGACAGCAGGTACGAGCAGCCGTCCGCGACGAACGCCATCGGCGCCCCGACCGCGAGCAGCAGACCGCCGAGCGGCGGCCCGACCGCGATGGCGATGTTGCTGCGCACGATGTTCCGGGTGATCGCCTCCCGGCGCCGCTCCAACGGCACCGCCTGGCGCAGCACCCCGGACTCGGCCGGGCCGAACACCGAGGAGAACAGCGCGATCGTCGCCGCCGACCCGACCGCCACGATGGTGGTGAGGTTCCCGGTGGCGAGCGCGCACGCGAGCAGCAGCGCGACGGCCGCCCGTCCCGCGTCGCACAGCAGCATCAGCGCCTTGCGGTTGTACGTGTCCGCGATCAGCCCGCTGGGCAGCTTCGCCAGGAGCTGGGCGATGCCGACGACGGTGGCGACCAGCGCCGCGTCCACGGCGGAGCGGGTCGCCGCCAGAACGGCCAGCGGCAGCGCGAGGGACGTCATCTCGCTGGCCACGTCGGACAGCGCCTGGCTGACCCAGATCAGGGTGAAACTGCGGTTGATCACGTCATGCCCCCGGGGCGTGAGCCGGATCGTCCATGCGTCGGACAGCGGGTCGGGATACGGGGCGGGATACGAGGAGGGGTACGAGGCGGGCGCCGGAACGGGCGACGATCGCGCGCCGGGTCACGCACCGGAGCGGCGCTTGGCGACGTACAGGCCCTTGGTGTGCGCTTCCTCGTCCACGCTGTCGGAGAGCGAGCCGTCGCGCTCCAGCCCGTGGGCGGCCACCAGGTCGAGTCCGCCGGCATCCAGCGCGGCGGCGAACTCCGCGCGGCTGTGGTGCCGTTGGAGGTGCTCGACGCGCTCCCGGCGCCAGGTGTCCGGCTGCCCGGGGATGCTGCGGAAGGCGTTCATGACCATGCGGAACCGCTTAGGGTCGCCCTCCCGGGTCAGGAAGCGCCCGCTCATGGTGGCGTACAGGCCGTCGTACTCGTAGACGTGCGTGGACGTCATCAGCGTGTAGCCGCGGCTGGTGTTGGCGTCGAAGACGAGCACGCCGCCGGGCCGCAGCACGCTGCCGATGCTCGCCAGCGCGTCGGTCAAGTGGGCCTTGTCGGCGAGGTAGTTGGCGATGTCGCTCATGCACAGCACCACGTCGTAGCTGCCGCTCGCGGTGAACGGCAGCCGCAGGTCGTGGACATGGAACTCGATGCCGCGGTCCGCGTACTTGTCGCGGGCGACGCCGATCATCCCCGCGCTGATGTCCACGCCCACCGGGTCGAAGCCGCGCTCGGCGAAGGCGACGGTGCTGCGGCCGGTGCCGCAACCGGCGTCCAGCAGTCTGTTCCCCGGCGGGTCCGCGCGTTTGATCAGCGTCTCCAGGATGTTCCCGAAGACGGTGTAGTCGTCGCCCTGGGACAGCAGGTCGTAGAACGGGGCGGTGGCGTCGTAGGCGACGGCGGCGTGGTCGGTGGGGATGGTGGAGGTCACGTGCGCTCCTCGGTCCGGCGGGACGGGGCGGGCTCGGGCGGGGCTGGTGGGCTCAAGGGCTTGTGGGCCGGGTGCGTTGACGCCCCGTCAGGCGAGGCTGCGGCGTGGTCAGCGGGCGGCCTCCTCGATCTCCTGGGCCGCGGCCGTGGCGCTCTTGGCCTGGGCCAGCGCGGTCCCGAGCGTGCGGGCCGCGGTACGCAGCCGCGCGTCGCCGACCGCGCGGCTCACCGCGTCACCGGGCGCCGGGTGCACGGGCAGTTCCGCCGCGACCCCGGCGCGCAGGCACGCGGCGCCGAGCAACCGCTGCTCACCGCCGTTCGGCCGCAGCAGCAACGGCCGTGCGTGCAGCAGCGCGCCGAGCACCGGAGCGCTGGTCCCGTTGCTGACGACGGCCTCGGCCCGCGCCAGCAGATCGCCCATCCGCGGCCGGCGGACCGTGACGACATCGGACCCGGGCGCGGGCGCACGCGTGCTGGTGCGGGCCAGCTCCACGACGGCCTGGTGGCCGGTGCCGGTGAAGGCGGCGTCGATCCAGCGCCACAGGCTCTCGCCGCCGAACGTGCGCCCCAAGTGGACGTAGACCAGCGGCTTTCCGACCCGGTCCAGGTGCTCCGCGAGGGTGTCGTCATCGGGGTGCGGCGAGGCGCCGGCGGAGGGCGGGTCGTCGTCGGGGGACGGCTCCCACCACAGCGGGCCGACGTGCCGTACGCCCCGCGGCAGCACCGCTCCCGGCAGTTCGAGGCCGGGGTGCCCGCGCAGCAGGAACGCCCGGCCGAGCAACTGCCTCGCGGGATCGGCGGGTTGCGGTGTGCGAAGCCCCAACCGGTCGCGCAGCGCCTGGTGGTGCTTGAGGGTCTCGGCCAGCCGCCAACGCCGGTCCTCCGCGTCCGAGTCGGCGTCGAAGCCTCCGTCCGAGTCGGTGTCCGGGTCCGGGTCCGGGCCGGCCGTGTCCCCGCCGACCGCCGGGCCCGCGTACGGCCACAGGTGGCAGGTCAGGCCGAGCACGACCACCGGCAGGTCCAGGACCTCGGCGGCCAGCAGCGCACCGGGACACAGCACGGAGGTCACCACGACATCGGGCCGCAGCGCCCGCGCCGCGTCCCGCACCACCCGGTACTGGGACTCGCCGTCCCGGAACCAGCGGCTCACGTCGAAGGCGTACGGCTCCCGCTCCGTCGCCGCGGGCAGGACCGCGATCCCGGCGGCGGCGGCCGCTCGTCCCGCCGCGCCCGCGGCGAACAGCGTGACGTCGTGCCCGCGACGGTGCAGCTCCAGGGCCGCCGCCGTCGCCGGGTGCAGGAAGCCGCCGCTGCTCAGCGGGCACAGCAGGACCTTCACGAGCGGGTCACCGCCAGGGACCCGGGCCCGGACCGTGCGCCGACTCCGTTCGCGGCCGGGGACGTTGTCGGTGCGGCGGTTGCCGCCGCCGCGGCGGCTCGGCGCCTGTGGTCGCGCAGCAGTTCCAGCAGGCCGACCGTCAGCGCGTCGTCGAACGCCCGCGACTGCGCGGCCGTCGTGGCGCTGACCGCGAACTCGCCGCAGCTCACCCACCGGTCGGCCGGGTACTCCCGGTAGCCGTCGTCCACGCTGCCGACTTCGTATCCCGGCTTGCCGATCGTCTCCCAGCAGCTGTACAGCGTGCCGTCGGCGTTGATCACCGCGCCGGTGCCGCCGTCGCGTTCGCCGCAGAAGCCGCAGGCGCTGCCGCCCGGCCAGCCCACGGTGAACCCGAGCTCCAGGGCGTCCGCGTAGGCGCGCAGCAGCACCTCGACGTCGTCCGCCGAGCGCTTCATCACCGGGTCGAACATGCCCTCGTAGTTGAGCACCGGGGCGATGTCGAAGGTGCAGCGCGCCGGGTCGATCCGGCCGGCGAGGTCGGCGACGAGGCCGCCGAGCAGCGGCAGCCCCTCGGCGGTGGTGTTGAGGCGCAGCGACAGCCGCAGGCCGGTGGCCTCCTGCACGGCGGCGCAGTTGTCCAGCACCTTGTCGAAGGTGCCGCGTCCGGACCGGGTGAAGCGGGTGCTGTCGTGCAACTCGCGCGGCCCGTCCAGGGTGATCTGCGCCGAACGCAGCCCGGCCTCCTCCAGCCGGCGCGCGGTCCGGGGCGTCAGCAGGACGCCGTTGCTGACCATGGAGGCGGTCAGCGGGGCCAACCGGGAGAGCCGGGTGAGCAGTTCGGTGCAGCCCCAGCGGTTGAGCAGCGGCTCGCCGCCGAAGAGCAGCACGAACAGCCGGTCGAGTCCGGTGGCGCGCAGGCGGGGTTCGGTGAAGGCCACGATCTTGTCGATCATCGGGCCGTCGAGCACCTCGCGCGGGATGCGCGGCGGGTCGAAGCGGCCGGGCCGGGCGGCCTCGGTGTTCTGGAAGCAGTACGGGCAACCGAGGTTGCAGGCGGTCGAGGTGACCACGGTGAGGCTGTAGCGGGCGGCCGGCTTGGGCTGCTCGACGCCGAACCGCTCCAACTCGGCCTGTCCTTCGGCGGTCAGCCGCCCGCCGTCGTGGAACCGCTTCGGCATGAGCACGGTGGAGCCGGGACCGAGGTACCAGACACCGGACTTTCCTTCGAGGACTCTCATCGTTCGCCGTGGGCTTCCTGTCGAGGGGCGTGACGGGCGGGGCTGACGGGCGGGACGAAGGTCCCGGACGAGGGGCCGAGGAGCCGGACGAGGGGGCCGACGTGAGGGGTCCCGGACCGGGCGCGCGGCCTCGCGGCGACGCGCCGGTCCGGGCCCTCCGGGACCGGTGCCGTCAACGGCGGTGCGTCAACGGCGGTGCGGGCGCGCCGGCGCCCGCTCCCCTGTGGCTCAGGCGTTTTCCTTGTCGTACACGCCACAGATGACGCCGTCCGACGGCAGCTGCTCGGCGGAGTGGCCCTCGACGTCGTTGCCCAAGAGCGCGGGCGCGGCGTCCTTGTCGTACACGCCGCAGATGACCTCGACGCCCTCGAATTTCTCGGCCCCACCAGACATGGATTCCTCCAGGGAAGTAAAGGTGTTTTCGGGGTGCTGAGCGCCCCCGATTTCCGAGATTACGGCAGCCCCACCAGGGTGTCAATAAGTCGATTCCCCTTGCGCTTCGCCGCATTTTCCGACCTCACGCCGTAAAACGGCAAGAGGAATTCCGACTCCGAACAGCGCACCGTGAAAGGTGACGTGAATTTCCCGAGGAAACGGCAAAAGGGCAGGCCAGAGACATCCGAGAGCCCAATTCCCGCGTACTCCGCGAGTGACAATCCGTTTTCTGCGAAGCTATTCCGCGACTTCTTCCGATTCGCCGGAATCGTCGGCGCCGGCGTCCGCGGAATGCGCTTCGACCTCCATCAGAACGGGGTCGACATAGAGCGGGCACAGTGCGGACGACATACCGTCGAACCGCTCCGGATCATCCTGCATGAATTCCTCCTCGTAGCTGTGGGGTGCGTGGAGGTGCGTGTGCCGAACAGGGTCCCTACGGTGCCCGGCCGGTTTCCGGGTCCGGGGTCGGGCCGGGGGTCGGGCCGGGGGTCGGGTCCGGGGTCGGGCCAGGGGGCGGACCGGCCGCCGGGTCCAGGAGGTCGGCGAGCGCGGCGAGCAGCGCGTGGCCGGCGTCGGCACGCCGGCCGGTGGCTCCGGCGAGGGCGGACCTGATCCGGTCGAGGGGTTCGGCGGTGGGCCGGGACACCGTGGCCCGGCCGGCATCCGTACCGGCCCCCGTGGCCGAACCGGCGTCCCCGGTAAGCCCCGTACGGGCCGTGCGCCGGTGGCTCAGCAGCAGCGCCAGCGCGGCCGTGCTCTGGTGGGCGAGTTCGGAGAGCAGGTCCATGGCGTCCAGGTCGCCGACGCCGTCGGTCTTCGGGTCGAGCACTTCGAGCACCCCGATGATCTCGCCCGCGTGCTCCATCGGGACGGCCATCAGGACGTCGGGCACCAGGCCCGTGCTGAGCGCGAAGTCGCGGTCGAACCGGTCGTCGTCGGCGACGCCTCGTACGATCACGGTCTCGCCCGTGGCCGCCACCCAGCCCGCGATGCCCTGCCCCGCGGGGATCGCCGTGCCCACCAACCGGTCCTCGCCCACGCCCGAGGACGCCTCGAAGACCAGCAGGCCCTGGTCCTCGTCGCGCAGGAAGACCGAGGCCGCGGCGGCGGAGAAGGACAGCCGGGCCAGCCGTACCGTCGACCGCAGGATCTCGTCGTACGACGGCGACTGTGCTGGGTGCTGCGGACCGCTCATCCCTGGCTCCTCCTCAGGTTCCCCGCGGTGGCGGTCAGGACGTGGCGCAACTCGGGGGTGCGGAAGCGCGGATGGCGCTCCAGGATGCGCGCGCACAGGCCCGTCACGTGCGGGGCGGCGAAGCTGTTGCCGGACACCACCCGCTTGCCGCCGCCCGGCCAGGGCGCCTCGACGGCCACGCCCCGCGCGAACAGGTCGACCGGCGGGTCCGGGTTGGCCTCCACGTACTCCGGGTCCGGCTCGGCGTGCGCGCCCACGGACAGCACCGAGGGGAAGCGCCACGGATAGCTGTCCACCGGGCTGTTGTGCGCGGCCGACACCAGCGTCACGCCCGCGAAGTACGCCGCGTCCGCCAGGTCGTGCAGCCGCTCCTTGTGCTCCTCGCGGCGCGTGGACAGGCTGACGTTGACGACGGCGAACCGCCGTTCCACCGCCCATTCCAGGGCCCGCACCAGCGCCTCGCCGCTGCCCCGCAGACCCGACCCGAGGATGCGGACGCTGGTCAGCTCGCACTCCGGCGCCAGCGAACGGATGATGCCGGCGCAGGCCGTACCGTGCCCGGCCAGGTCACCCGCGGTGTCCGGGACCACGTCCCAACGCGCCCCCGGCGCGGGCGTGTCGGGCTCGGCCACGTACGACTCGGCGCTGCCGCCGATCGCCGGATGCGAGCTGTCCACGCCGCTGTCGATCACGCACACCCGCACCCCGCGCCCGGTCGCGCCGCCCCAGGCCCAGCCGCGCTCCACCGGCTGCGCCGCGGCCACCCGGCCCGCGTCCAGCGCGCCGCCCACCGAGGCGTGCGCGAAGCGAATCCGCTGCCGGGCCACCACCCGCGCGGGGGCCGATAACTCCGCGGGCGACGCGTCGGCCGCCCCTTCGCGCACCCCCTCGCGCACCCCTTCACACACCCCTTCACGCACCGCTTCAGGCACTCCGGCCGGCGGCTTGCCCGGGGTCGTCCCATGCGGCGGCCCGACCGCTTCACCAGGCTCGGAAGCCATGGGTCGCCCCTTCCACAGCGCCTCGACGGTGCTCCTGCGTGTCCTGTGTGTGCCGTGTGCTGTGTGTGCGTCGTGCGGGTGGTGCGGGTCCTGCGGGTCGTGCGGGTCGTGCGCGTCCCGGAGGCCCCAGTCTTCGCGGCCGCGGTTCGGCGGTGGCTGGTATCCGGTTCACATCCGGTTAACCCGCAGCTCCGCGCCTCGCCCGCGGGGACGGCGGCCGGGCGGGTGGACGGGAAACGGCGGGCCGGTGACGCTTTGGCGATCGGGGCAACGAAGGGACGGCCGGGCGGTCGTACACCCGTGAGCAACTTTTTCCCGGCCACCGAGCAGCGGCGCCGAGCGCGCGAGACCCGAAGCGAGACCCGGAGCGAGACCCGGAGCGGCTCCGGAAACGGCTCCCCCAGCGGCAGCCCACCCGCGCGGAAGGCCCTGCGCGGGGACATCCAGGGGCTGCGGGCCGTCGCCGTCGTGCTCGTGGTGCTCTCGCACGCCGGAGTGCGGCACGTCGCGGGCGGATACGTCGGCGTGGACGTCTTCTTCGTGGTGTCGGGCTTCGTGATCACCTCGGCGCTGCTGCGCGAGCTGTCCTCGACCGGCGGCCTGTCCATACCCGCGTTCTACGGGCGCCGGATGACGCGGCTGCTGCCCGCCTCCTCGCTCGTGGTGGTCGCCACCCTCGCCGGGAGCTGGCTCTACCTGTACAAGGCCCGGTTCGGGCAGTACGTCGCGGACGCGCTGAGCAGTTCGCTGTACGCGGTGAACATCCGGATGGCGGCGACCGGCACGGACTACCTGGCGCAGAACAGCCCGCCCTCCCCGTTCCAGCACTTCTGGTCGCTGGCCGTGGAGGAGCAGTTCTACCTGGTGTGGCCGCTCCTGCTGCTGGCCGGCTGGAGGCTGGCCCGCCGGTTCGCGCTGCCGCCGGCCGTGCTGGCGCTGCCCCTGGGGGCGCTCTGCCTGGTGTCGCTGTGGTGGAGCGTGACGACCACCGCGGACTCGCCGTCGTGGGCGTACTTCGGCCCGCAGACGCGGGGTTGGGAGCTCGGCGCGGGCGCGCTGGTGGCGCTGGCGGCCGGCCGGCTGGAGCGGCTGCCGTGGTGGGTGGCCGCGCCGGCGACGTGGGCGGGGCTGGCGGGCATCGGCTACGCGGCCCTCCGGTTCGACGACGCGACCGTCTTCCCCGGCAGCCGCGCCCTGTTGCCGGTGCTGGCCGCCGTCGCGGTGGTCGGCGGCGGGTGCGCGGCCGGACGGGCCGGCGCGGGGGCGCTGCTGGGGCTGCGCCCGGCGACGTGGCTGGGCGGCCTCTCGTACGGCTGGTACCTGTGGCACTGGCCGCTGCTGGTGATCGGCCCCGCCGCGCTGCACCGGCCCGGGTCCGTCCGCCTGGCGCTGGCGCTGTCCGCGGTCGCGCTGCCGCTGGCCTGGGTGACGATGCGGCTGGTGGAGAACCCGGTGCGCTTCCACCGGGCACTGCGCGCCCGCCCCCGCCGGTCGCTGGCGGTCGGGCTCGGGATCACCGCGGGCACCGTGGCGGTGTCGCTGGTGGCGCAGCTCTTCCCGCCGGCGATCGCCACCCGCGGGCACGCGCCCTCGCTCGCCGGCACGCTGGCGGCGGCGCCCGACCCAGAGGCGAGCCTGGCGCGGCTGCTGGCCGCGCCGAACGACGCGCTGCCGAGCAACCTCACGCCGCGGCTGGAGCAGGTCACCTCGGTCCGGTCGCCCGTCTACCGGGACGACTGCCATGTCGGGTACGACGCGACCGACTCGCCGGAGTGCGCGTACGGGGACCTCGACTCGACGAAGGTGGTCGTGCTGTTCGGCGACTCGCACGCGGCGCAGTGGTTCGAGCCGATGGACCGGCTGGCGCGCGCGAACCACTGGAAGCTGGTGTCGCTGACCAAGGCGTCCTGCAAGGTGGCCGACGTGCCCGTCAAGCGGGGCAGCGGGACGTACACCTCCTGCGACACCTGGCGCGCCCACGCGCTGGCCAGGATCGCGGAGTCGCACCCCTGGCTCGTGGTCACCTCGTCCTCCGACTCGGCCACGCCCGCCGCCCGCGCGAAGGACCCGCTGCGGCAGTGGACCGACGGGTACGCCCGTACCTTCCGGACGCTGCGCGCCACCGGGGCCCGCGTGGTGGCCCTGCTGGACACGCCCTGGCCGAAGGGCGACCCGGTGGACTGCGCGGCGGCCTACCCGCTGGACCTTCGGCGGTGCGCGAACACCGTGGCGGGCTCGGCGAAGCAGCCGGTGGTCGCGGCCGCGGCCCGGGCGGCGGCGGGCGCCCAGGACGTCGGCGTCATCGACCCGCGCCCCTGGCTGTGCCCGAGCGCCGGCGCCTGCCCGGTCGTCGCCGCCGACACGTTCGTCTACCGCGACGACAGCCACATGGCCGAGGGCTACTCCCAGGCGCTGACCCCCGCGCTCGGGCGCCGCCTGTCGTCCCTGCTCGCCTCGCCGCTGCGCACCGGCCCGTGAAGGCGCGGACCCGGGAGCGCGCCCGCCCGTGAAGACGGCCGCCCCCTGACGACGCCCGCTGAAGTCCCCTCGTACGCGGGCGTATACGGTCGCGCACGGTACGGGGATACGGGGACAGCCGTCGCCGAGCGGGAGGACGTGCGGACGTGGACGTGTACGAAGCCGTGGACAGCCGCCGGGCCGTGCGGGCGTTCAGCGACGAACCGGTGGCCCGGGACGCGCTCGAACGCGTGCTGGCCGCGGCGACGCGGGCGCCGTCGAGCGGGAACCTCCAGCCCTGGCGCGTGTACGTCGTGACCGGCGAGCCGCTGGCCGCGCTCAAGCGGCGCGCGACGGCCCGGGCCCGGGCGGGCGACCCCGGCGACGACCGGGAGTATCCGATGTACCCGGCCGAACTCGTCCCGCCCTACCGGGACCGCTTCGCCGCCGCGGCCGCCCAGCGGTACGCCGCGCTCGGCATCGCGCGGGACGACGCGGACCGTCCCGCGAAGATCGCCACCCTGAACTCCGCGGCGTTCGGCGCCCCGGTCGTCCTGTTCTGCTACCTCGACCGGACCATGGGCCCCGGACAGTGGGCCGACGCCGGGATGTACCTGCAGACGGTCATGCTCCTGCTGCGGGCGGAGGGCCTGCACAGCTGCCCCCAGGTGATGTGGACGATGTACCGCAGGACGGTCGGCGAGACGACCGGCGCCGACGACGGCCTCGTCCTGCTGTGCGGCCTCGCCGTGGGCCACGAGCAGGACCGCGTCCCGCCGTTGCGCACGGACCGCGCGGACATGACGGAGACGGTCCGCTTCATCGGCCCCTGACAGCCGACGCGGCATCCGTGAACGGCCCTGCGGGCAAGGGGAGTTCGCCGCACCGGCCAGCGCCGCACGGGCGGACCGGCGAACGGGCGGACCGGCGAACGGCGCGTTCCGCGAACGGCGCGTTCCGCGGGCGGGGTCAGTCCGGTGCGGGGGCGAAGCGGGCGATCAGCAGGGAAAGCCGGTGGGCGCGGGCGGGTTCGGGGAGTCGGCCGCTGCGGGTGAGGGTGACCAGGCCGTGCAGGCCGGCCCAGAAGGTCTCGGTGAGGACGCCCGGGTCGTCGCCGGCGGCGAGCGGCCGGACCGCCCGGAGGATCTCACCGAAGGCGTCGTGCAGGGCGGCGGGGGCTTCCGGGGTGGCGAAGGGCAGTTCGACGGCATGGGTGAACATCGCGTCGTAGAGCGCCGGGCGCTGCCGCGAGAAGGAGGTGTACGCCGCCCCCACCGCGGTGAGCGCCGCGCGGGCGCCGTGGGCCGCGGTGCGCGCCGCCCGTAGCTCGGTGGCGAGTTCGGCGCTGCCCTGTACGGCGACGGCGGCCATGATGGCGCCCTTGCCCTTGAAGTGGCTGTACAGGACGGGCTGGCTGTACTCGATCTCGGTGGCGAGCCGCCGGGTGGTGACGGCGTCCCAGCCCTCCGCCTCCGCGAGCTCCCGCGCGGTCGTGACGATCAACTGCTCGCGCTCCGCTCGTTCGCGCTCCCGGCGCGTCTGGATCGACATGACCCGATTCTAGCATCGCTAGAATCCGTGCCATCGATCTGCTAGCTTCATTCCTGTCGCTAGCACCGCTAGAATCGCTGAAACGGAGATGCGCCATGACCGCCACCGCGTACACCCTCGCCGTCGTCCTCAACCTCTTCGTGGTCTTCATCGGAGCCCGGTTCCTGCTCCAGCCCCGGCCGGCCGCCGCCGGTTACGGCGTGCCCGCCAAGCCGGACGGCGATGCCGCCTTCCTCACCGTCAAGGGCGTTCGGGACGGCACGTACGGCGTGCTCGGCCTGGTGCTGCCGATCCTGGTCGGCGCCCGTGCCGAAGCCTGGTTCATGCTGGTGGTGGCGCTGCTGCCGCTCGGCGACACCCTGATAGTGCTGCGCCACGGCGGCACCCGGGCGGTCGCGTTCGGCATCCACTTCGCCACCGCCGTCACCCTCCTGATCAGCGCCGGCCTGCTCTTCACCGTCTGAGCCGGCCGGGGCCGCACGGCCCCCGCACCGCCTCGACCTGCGGGCTTCCGGCGGTCGTGCGACGGTGGAACGACCCCTGGCCCGTCACGGCCGGTGCGCGAAAGGCGGAGTGCCATGACCCATCTCTCCGGCGATGTCCCAGGAGGCGCGCTCGCCGCGCTCGCCCGATCCGCCTGGCAGGTACTGCTCACCGCCGGAATCGCCGCGATCGCCCTGGGCGTCATCATCCTCGCCTGGCCCCACTCGACGCTGCTGGTGGTGGGCATCCTGTTCGGCGTCTACCTGGTGGCGAGCGGCGTCCTCCAACTGGCCGGCGCCTTCGGCCCGCACGTGCCCGGCGGCATGCGGGCGCTGTCCTTCGTCACCGGGGCGCTGAGCGTGCTGCTCGGGTTGATCTGCTTCCGCGGCGCCGCGGAGTCGCTGCTGCTGCTGGCGCTGTGGATCGGCTTCGGCTGGCTGCTGCGCGGGATCATGATGGTCGCCGTCGCGGTCTCCACCGAGGACCTGCCGGCCCGCGGCTGGCAGGTGTTCTTCGGCGCGATCACGCTCGTGGCGGGGATCGTGCTGATCGTCTCCCCCTTCGGCTCGCTGACCGCCCTCACGATCGTCTCCGGCATCTGGCTGATCGTCCTGGGCGTGGCCGAGGTCGTCCACGCGATCAGCCTCCGTTCCCTGACCACCCGAACCCGGCCGCCCGCCCCCACCCCCGCCTGAGGTTCGCGCGGGTGTTCGTCGCGGTCGTATGACAGTGGTCACCGTCTCGTCACAGGGAACGCTCCGTGGAAACCCCTTCCGACGGCTCACCCTCCTCATGAGTGTCAGTCGACGCACATGACCAGACCGTCGCATAGGGGAAATACATGAACCGCCGTTTCGCGCTCACCACCGTCGTCCTGGGCTCAGCCGCCGTGCTCCTCGGCACCGCGTGCGGGTCGTCCTACGCCGCTTCGGGCACGCCGACGGGCGGCGCCAAGGCGGTCAGCGCCGTGGCGAAGGAGTCCGTGCAGGTGTCCGCGGCGGCGGCCGGCAACTGGAAGGCGTGCTACAAGCCGAAGGGCTACGACCACTTCTTCGCGTACCACTCCGCCAAGCTCGTCAAGGGCAAGGTCACGGTGCGCGTCACCCCGGAGACCTGCAAGGTGAACACGCACAACGACGAGGACGTCGTCTACACGCCGAGCGGCGCGGCCCGCTCCCTCGTCGTCCCGTCCACCGCCTCCGTCAAGGTCCTCAACCTCAACGTCGACACGTCCCCGCACAAGGTCGCCCCGCGCTGGCTGGTCTCCCACAAGCTGACCAACGCGGACTTCTACTACCGCGTCAACAGCAAGAACCAGGTCACCGCCATGGAGGAGATCTACCACCCGTAAGCAGCACGGGCGCCCGGGTGCCGCGGCGTCGTACGCACGCGGCCCCCGGGGGCGCCGAAAACCGCGACCGCCGAGAGCTACGGGCAGGGGTCGTCGTCCCCGCCGGCACGGGCGAAGCGGGAGAAGCGGGCGAGCAGGGGCGGGGAGTCCCAGCCGGTGCGCTCGCCGCTGAGCCAGCCGTCGACCGAGGGGGTCGGCGGGCGGACCCGGCCGAGGTAGTAGAGGGCCACACCGATCAGCGCGCCCGCGAGGGAGATCCCGAAGCAGATCCACAGCGCCGTCCTGGTGCCCGAGTCCGCGTTCGCGCCGACGGTGGCGGCGACGTAGAGCAGCACCGGGGCGATCAGGAACGCGGCGACCGCGCGGACGAGTTCGACGATCGCGAAGACCCGCTGCACGTTGCTGGAGCGCAGCGAGAAGCCCGCGATGAACAGGGCAGGGACGACCGAGGCGCCGACCCCGACACCGACCAGGCCCGAGCCCACCGCGACGAGGGTGGAGGTCGGCGGGGCGGCAGCGTTCATGACCAGGACGCCGGCGGCCAGGAAGAGCAGGCCGACGAGGACGAAGTAGTGCAGCAGGCGGGTGTGGAACGTGGCGCCGAAGAACAGCGCCGCGAGTACCGCGCCGCCGAACTCGGGGAGGTAGACCAGCCCCAGGTGCAGCGGCGTGGTCCGGTGCGCGAGCGAGATCTGGGTCAGCGAGATCGCCGACACCGACGCGGCCGCCGCGCAGATCGCGGCCACGATCCCGGCGACCGGGAGCGTACTGAGCAGGCTCTGCACGCACAGCAGCGGATGCCTGCTCGTGTACTCGTGGACGAACAGGACGACGATCAGCAGCAGCCCGCCGATCAGCGGCCCCCAGGTGCGGGCTTCGGCGAAGCGGTGGGCGGTCAGCTCCGAGGCGCCGAAGAACGCGGAGACGCATCCGACGGTGGCCAGGCACAGGGCGATGTAGTCGATGGGTGCGTCCGGCGCGGCCGGCGGGACCTCCTGGTAGGTCATCAACGACAGCGCCAGGGCCGCCACCGCGACGCCGGCGATCGCCCAGAACAGCGGCCGCCAGCCGTGCGCGGACGCCTGGACGCCGCCGAGCACCGGCCCGAGCGCGACCGCGCCGAAGATGCACATGTTCATCACGACGGCGGTCGTGCGCAGCCGGGCCGCCGGATACCCGATGATCAGCGGCGGCACGGCGGCGATCAGCAGCAGGCTGGTGCACAGGCCCTGGAGGACGTGCCCGACGACGAACATCGCCGGGGCGGTCGCCGCCGCGGTGAGCACCGAGCCGACCACCAGCGCGCTGCCGTAGACCAGCAGCATCCGGCGCTGCGGCAGCAGTTGGGCGAACTGGACGGCCAGCACCGTGCCGACCGCGTACCCGGCGTTGGCCATGCCGGACGTCACGCTGAGCGCCTCCGTACTCATGTGCAGGTCCTTCGCGATCAGCGGCGTGATGCTGCTCAGCGCCGCCGAGAGCGCCAGGAACGGCACCAGGGCGAACACGACCATCGCCGCCACCGCGGGATAGCGGCCGGCCAGGGGACCCCGTCGCATCGGTCGTTTTCTCCTCGTTCGGCGGAAATGTGCTGTCACCATGGTGGACCGCCATGGCTGGCGGCCCCGTCAGGCGCAGCGGCCGAAGTCACCCGATCGAGATTCGTGCGGGCGGCCGGCGCCGCAGCTCCTTGTCCGTGAGCGCGGGCGGGTCGTAGTGGGTGACGTCGTGGTTGAGGTCGGTGCCGGGCGGCACGATCTCGTCGATACGGTCGAGGACGTCGCCGCTGAGCACCGTTCCCGCGGTGTCCAGCAGCGAGGTGAGCTGGTCGCGGGTGCGCGGGCCGATGATCACCGAGGTGATCGCGGGGTGCGCGAGCACGAAGCCGGTGGCGAGCGCGGGCAGGGTCAGCCCGGCGTCGGCGGCCACCTTCCGCAGCTCGGTGACCGCGGCGAGCTTGGCCGCGTTGCCGGGCAGCCCGGTGTCGAAGAGCTGCGGCAGGAAGCCGGAGCGGGTGGCCTCGGCGGGGTCCGCGCCGTCGGGGCCGCCGTACTTGCCCGACAGCCAACCGCCCGCGAGCGGGCTCCAGGTGAGGACGCCCATGCCGTACTTCCGCGCGGCGGGCAGCACGTCCCGCTCGACCGCGCGGGCCAGCATCGAGTACGGCGGCTGCTCGGCGCGGAAGCGGAGGTGGCCGCGCTTCTCGGCGACCCACTGGGCCTCCACGATCTCCGCGGCCGGGAAGGTGGACGTGCCGATCGCCCGGACCTTGCCGGAACGCACCAGGTCGGACAGTGCCGACAGGGTCTCGTCGATGTCGGTGTCCGGGTCGGGGCGGTGCACCTGGTACAGGTCGATCCGGTCGGTGCCGAGCCGGCGCAGGCTGTCCTCGACCGCGCGGACGATCCAACGGCGGGAGTTGCCGCGGTGGTTGGCGTCCTGGCCCATCCCGTAGTGGAACTTGGTGGCGAGCACCACGTCGTCCCGGCGGCCTCTGAGCGCCTTCCCGACGATCACCTCGGACTCGCCGTCGGAGTACATGTCGGCGGTGTCGATGGTGTTGATGCCCGCGTCGAGCGCGGTGTGCACGATCCGGACGGCCTCGTCGTGGTCCTTGGTGCCCCACGCGCCGAGCATCATCGCGCCGAGGGTGAACTCGCTGACGGAGATGCCGGTGCCGCCGAGTGTCCTGCGATCCATGGGGTGCCTGCCTTCGGGTGGTTCGGTGGGTCGGGGTGTTCGGGTGGGTCCGGTGTCGGGGTGGGCCGGATGAGCCTGGTGGCGAACTCCGTTGCGCCGGACCCGGGTTCGACCCTGCCGGTCGGGCCGGGGGGCGACCAGACCGGGCCGAGGCTGGTACCCGCGGGGCCTGGCTGGGCGGGCCGGACCGGGCATGCCGGAGAATGGGGCCATGCACGCCGAGCCGGAGATCAACGCGTTCCTCAAGGCCCGCCGGGCCGCTCTCGACCCGGCCGGGCTCGGCCTGCCGCCCGGCGGGACCCGCCGCAGGGTGCGCGGGCTGCGCCGTGACGAGGCCGCCCACCTGGCGGAGATCAGCGTGGAGTACTACACCCGCATCGAGCAGGGCCGCGGCGGCAACGTCTCACCCGAGGTGCTCGACTCCCTCGCCCGCGGGCTGCGGCTGACCGCGGCCGAGCACGAATACCTGCGGAACGTCGCGCACCGCGCGGCGCACGCCGCGACCACCCGCTGCCAGGTCGGGGAGGAGGCCCCGCAGGTCGTACGGCCCGGGCTGCGGGTCATGATCGACGCGATGGACGGCGTCGCGGCCGTGGTCTACGGCCGGGCCATGGACGTCCTGGCGTGGAACCGGTTGGGCGGGCTGATCGGCTGCGACTTCGCCCGGCTGCCCCCGGGCGAGCGCAACATCGCCAAGCAGATGTTCCTCCGCGCGGACGTCGAGGCCGGCCACCCGGAGGTCGCGCAGGTCCGCCGCGAGATCGTCGCCGTGCTCCGCGCCGAGGCCGGCCGCTTCCCGGACAGCGTGCGGCTGTGCCACGTGGTCGGCGAACTGCTCGAAAGCAGCCCGGAGTTCGCCCGGCTCTGGGAGTCGCAGGAGGTCGAGGAGAAGACGTACGGCGTCAAGCGCGTCATCGATCCCCGGCACGGCCTGCTGGAGTTGCAGTTCCAGGCGATGCGCCTGCCGCCGCCGGACGACGAGTTGACCCTCCTGCTCTACGCGGCCGAGCCGGACTCCCCCACCCGGAAGGCGCTGCGCGCCCTGTCGGCCGACGCCGAAGAGCACGGCGCCCTACCAGCGACAGGCACGCCGTAACGCCCTTCGTGCGTCCGCCGCGGAGCCCGCCACTTGAAGCTTTCAATCGGTCCGGCCGCCCCCGGCTGACACCCGCCGCACCCGTCGGCGCAGATCATTCCTGGTTGAACTGTTGATTGAACGCAGCCCCGGGGCTAGCGTGCGCTGGCGGATTGAATCGTCTCAGTCGGGATCGTGGGCGGTGGGGCCGTACCAGCGGGCGCCATACCGCCGTCACGCGTGTGGAACGGGAAGAGGGGCCATGATCCACCTGTCGAGGCACAGAGGAACGCTGGCCGCGGTGTCGGCCGGCGTCACTGTGATCAGCATGCTGACGGTGAACGCGGCGGCGGCGCAGCCCGCGCACGGCGCGCAGCCGGCGAAGAACCCGTGGACCGACACCGGCTACCAGCCCCGGCAGGGGGACTGGCGGCCCTACGTCCTCGCGCCCCGGGGCCACGTCGTCGAACCGGTCTCGGTGTCCTCGGTCTCGGCCCGGGGCGGCTCCGTCCAGGGCGACCCGAAGGCGCTGCTCGGCAAGGGCAGCAAGCCGCTGCGGCTGACCGGTTCCGGCGACCGCACCCAATCGCCGCTGGTGACCCTGGACTTCGGCAAGGACGTGGGCGGCAAGATCCGGATACGGGTGGCCGGCGCGTCGAAGACCCCGCCCCGACTGCACGTGTGCTTCAGCGAGTCGAAGCAGTTCGCGGCCTCCCCGGCACAGAGCAACAACGGAGAGGACGCGGTCGCTCCCGGCTGCGACACCGCCAACATCTGGAACGGCTACCCGGGCCAGCCCTACACCTACGACGCCGACAGCCACACCTTCACCCTCGACCCGGCCAAGCTCCCGGCCACCCTCACCGACAGCCAGTTGCGCGGCGGCTTCCGCTACGCCACCGTCTTCCTCGACGGCCCCGGCTGGGTCGACCTCGGCGCGGTCTCCCTCGACTTCTCGGCGGCGCCCAAGCAGTCCGACCCCGCCGCGTACCAGGGCTGGTTCCTGTCCAGCGACAACGAGCTGAACAAGATCTGGTACAGCGGCGCGTACACCGTCCAGCTGGACACCTGGATGTCGGACACCGCCAAGAGCTGGCCCTACCAGACCGGCGAGGACGACCACTCCGACGCGCAGGTGCCCGGGGCCGACCCCGGGCAGGAGGTCATCTTCGACGGCGCCAAGCGCGACCGGGTGGTCTGGCAGGGCGACCTCGCCATCCAGGCCCCGGTCACCTACCTCAGCACCGACGACGTGCCCGCCGTCGACAACTCGCTCTCCTCGCTCGCCTCCCAGCAGCTCCCCGACGGCTACATGCCCGCCGAGAGCCTGGTCGGCCCGCACAACCAGGACGAGATCCGCACCTACGGCGAGTACGTCACCTGGTTCGTGTACAACCACTACGAGCACTGGCTCTACACCGGCGACCAGGCGTATCTGGCCAAGTGGTGGCCCCAGTTGACCAAGGCGATGGCCTGGCTGGAGTCGGTCCGCAGCCAGGACGGCACCGGGCTGATCTCCTTCGCGAGCGCCAACTCCTGCGGCCACTACGGCTACAGCGACTGCGGCCACGAGACGTACGTCAACGCGCTGTACAAGCGGAACCTCGACGAGATGGCCGCGCTGGCCGCCTCCCGCGGTGACGCCGCCGGCGCCCGTACCTACGCCGACCGCGCCACCGACGTGAAGGACGCGATCAACTCCCAGCTGTGGGACGCCTCGACCGGCGCCTACCGGCTCTCCACCGAGATCCCGACCGCGTACCCGCAGGACGCCAACGCCGCCGCCGTGCTCACCGGCATCGCGAGCAGCGACCGCTCCGCGCGGGCCATGGAGTACCTGCGGAAGAACAACTGGAGCACCTACGGCTCGCTGACCGTCTCGCCCAGCACCCCCAACGCCTCCATCCAGCCCTTCTACGAGCCGCTGCCCAGCGGCTTCGAGGCGAGCGCGCGCCTGGACGTGCCCGACCCCAGCGGCGCCGAGCAGCAGCAGGCGCTCCAGCTCATGCGGACCTTCTGGGGCCACCAGCTCAGCGAGGACCCCGGCAGCACCCTGTGGGAGAAGGCGAACCTCGACGGCGACCCCGGTATCGCGCAGTTCACCAGCCTCGCGCACGGCTGGGCGGCCGGCCCGACGATCTCGCTGACCACCCAGGTGCTGGGCGTCCAGCCGACCGCGGCCGGCTTCTCCGGCTACTCGATCGTGCCCACCCCCGGTGGCCTGACCTGGGCGCAGGGCAGCGTGCCGACCCCGCACGGCGCCATCACCGCCTCCTGGCGGTCCTCGGCGCACGGCTTCACGCTGACCGCCACCGCCCCGCGCGGCACCGTCGGCGAACTCGCCGTCCCGACCGGCGGGCACAAGGTCCGGGTCGCACTCGACGGCCGTACGGTCTGGAACGGCACCCGGGCGGTGGGCGGCGCGCAGGTCAGCGCCGACGGCACCACCGTCCGCGTGGGCCATGTCGGCCCGGGCCACCACACGCTGACGTCCCACACCCTGTGAGGTCGCGCACCCGGAGATCGTGCGCCGGGTGAGCTGTCCCGCCGGGTGAGCTGTCCCGCCGGGTGACGTCGGAGCCGGCCGGTCTCGGGTGCGCGATCGGCCGGCCCTCGGCGTGGTCAGCTCTGCGGGGTCGACGGCGACCAGGCGCTGCCGTCGTAGAAGTAGGTGGGGTCGTTCTTCAGTCCCACCGTGCGGAAGGGCTTGCCGTGGTCGTCGACCCGCAGGGTGCCCTGGCGGTCGCCGCAGGTCCAGACGAGTTCCAGGTACCAGCTGACGTCGCGGTCCGAGGTGTGCGCGTCCACGTCGAGGACCTGCGAGTCGCGGGCGATCTGGAAGGGGAAGGTGGACAGCACGGGCGTCGAGCCGTCGTCCACGTAGCCGCGCACCGGGCGGGCCCGCGGAGCGGTCGTGTCGAGGTCGACGGCGAACGACGCCGGTTCGAGGCCGCCGCCGCATCCCGAGCCGGGGGTGTAGCCGTTCCCCTTCGGCGCGGCCGTGCTGCTGACGACGCGCACGTACAGCGCGTGCAGCACCACCGGCTGCCCGGACACGCTCTGCGCGGTCACCTGGAGCCGCAGGTCCCCGGCCGGTACGCCGCCGAGCGCGCCGGCCCACGCGTCGTCCTGCTGGAGTGACGGCGGGGGCGGGACCTTGCCCGGCGGCTGCCGCAGCAGGAACCACTGGCCGCACTGGGTGTCCCAGTTGTCCGACAGCACGGTCACCTGGACCGGCGGTGACGAGCTGCCCGCGGCTGGCGGCGTGGTGGGCGCGGTGGATCGGGAGGGCGCGCCGGCCTTCCGGCCGGACGCCGTCGTGGTGGGAGCGGGGCTCGCCGGCGCGGTGGTCGTGGTGGTCGCGGCGGGGGCGCCGACGACGGCCGCGGCCGTGGTCCGCGGGCGCGAGGCGGCGGGAGCGCCGCGGTCGGCGCCGTGCGCGGAGTGCAGCGCCAGCGGAAGCACCGCGGCCATCGCGGCGGCGGCTCCCACCGCGACCCTGGTCCGGCGCCGCCAGGACGAGGAGGGCTCGCCACCGGCCTCGGGCAGCTCGGCCAGGTCCGGCAACTCGGGTGCTTCGGGCGGACCGGGCGGTCCGGGCGCCTCGGGCTGACCAGGGGCTGCGGGCGGATGCGGCGCCGATATGCCCGCTCCCGCGTCGCCGGGCCCCATGACTCGCGACGCGCCGTCCACCCCCGCGCCGTCCGCCCCCGCCGCGGCCACGCCCGTAGCGCCGGGCCCTGCCGCGTCCGGAGGCGCCGCCTCGTCCGCGCCGTCCGGTGGGACGTCGGCGGGTGCGGCCGATCCGGGCGCCGCCGGCTCCGGCCCGGCCGGCGCGGCAGACGTGCGGTACTGCTCGCGGCGCCGCTCCGCGCTCGCCAGCAGCCACAGCTGGTGCAGCGCCACCAGTTCCTCCGGACCCGCACCGCACAGCCGCGCGAACCGCTCCACGGGGCCGTACTCGGTGGGGACCGCGGCGCCGTTGCAGTAGCGGTGCAGGGTGGAGGTGCTCACGTGCGTCCGGGCGGCGAGCGCACCGTACGTACGCCCCGACTGGTGCTTCAGTTCGCGCAGCCGACTCGCGAACTCCTCGACATATGTGCTCATTCCGCCCTCTTGCTCGTCCCGGGCCGACATTCCAGGAAGCGTCATTCTCGCAGTTCAGGGGGGTGGAACGGTTCCAGTGCCCTCAACTGTGGCCAGACTGTCGAACGCGGGACGCGGCACGGCGCAGAGTTACGGCATCCCACCGCTCCACCACTCACAGCGAAGGCATGCCACCGTGAACGTGAAATCCGTCCTGACCTCCTCCGCGGTCCTCCTCGTCAGCGCCCTCGGCCTCACCGCCTGCCAGTCCGGTTCCACCTCCGCGAGTGACGCGACTCCCTCGCAGCAGGCGAGTGCCGCTTCCGTCGCCTCGGGTGGCAAGGAGTCGGCCTCCGCGCCCGCCGCCTCCCCCTCGGGCCGGTCGACGTCCGGCGGCTCCTCCTCCGGCGGCTCGGCCGGCTCGAAGGGCTCGACCGGCTCCGGCAACTCCGGCGGCACCGGTGGTTCCGGCGGCAGCACCTCGGGCTCCCACGCCACCAGCGACAGCTACGCCTTCGCCCACCCCTGCACGGCGGGCCAGGTGCGGGTGACCGTGACCCGCCGCGACTCGGCGCCCACCCAGCGGGTGATCGAGGTCCGCAACACCGGCGCCTCCTCCTGCGGCCTGAGCTACTTCCCGCTGGTCTCCCTGGACGACTCGCACGCCGCGGACGGCGGCAAGGCCGTCAAGCCGCTCATCCCGAGCGGCCTCGGCGGCGCGCCGGCCTTCCCGGTCTACGCGGGGCACACCGCCTACGCGGTCCTCGACCTCGACCCCAGCGGCGCGACCTCCGGGACCGTGGACGGCATCGACGAGCTGAACGTCCTGGCGAACGGCGACCACATGCCGAACGCCGACACCGTCAACTTCCGGCTCGGCTCGGGTTCCCTGGTGCTCAAGCCGAAGCTGGGCCTGTACGGGGCCACCGTCGCCGAGGCGGTCGCGTCCATGCGGACCGCCGACACCAGTTCCTGACCGCGCGGCGCGCCGCTCCCGCTCCGGCCGGCCGTGGTTGACCCTCGACCATGTCGAGGGTCGACAGTTCCAGAAGTGGAGAGCGAGATGCGCAGCATCGGCGAGATGGCCCGGGACAGCGGACTGAGCGTGAGCGCCCTGCGGTTCTACGACGGCGCGGGCGTGCTGCCCCCGGCCCGGGTGGACCCGGTCAGCGGCTACCGCTGGTACGACCCGGAGCAGCTCGACGAGGCGCGACTGCTGGCACGGCTGCGCCGGACCGGTATGCCGCTGGCGGACATCCGGCTGGTGCTGGCCGGCTGGTCCGGTGCGGACACCGACCTGGTGCGGGGGTTGCTCCGGGCGCAGGTGCGCCGGCTGGAGCGGGGCCTGGCCGAGGCTCGCGGCGAGCTGTCCACGGTCCGCGCACTCCTCGACCGCAGGGAGAACCCCATGGCTCCGCTCCGCACCACGGCCCTCCGTCTCACCGTCGCCGCACCCGCCCTGGCCGCCGCGCTGGACGCGGTCCGCTTCGCCGCCGGCACCGACCCCGACCTTCCCGTGCTCGGCGGCGTGCTGGTCGACGTCGCGGACGGGGCGCTGCACACCGTGGCCACCGACCGCTACCGGCTGGCCGTCGCACGGGCCGCCGTCACCGCTCAGGACGGGCCGCCCGCCCGGTTCGTGGTGCCCTCCCCGCTCGCCGACGCGATGCGCGCGCTGCTGCCCGCCGCGGGAGAGGTCGAACTCGCCCTGGACGGCGACCAGGTGGCCCTGGAAGCCGGGGGCCGCCAGGCGGCCGGCGAGTGTCTCGGCCACGGCTTCCCCGACTACCGCCGGCTGGTCCGGCTGCCGGCGGGCACCCGCGTCCCCGTCGACGCCCCGGCCTTCCGCCGGGCGGTGGAAACCGGCCCGGTGCGCGTCGGCGAGGCGCCGGCGGGCGAGCGAGGGGGACAGGCGGCGGAGCTGAGCCTCCTCAAGGTGACCGGGGACGGCTCCGCGGTGACCGTCTGCGCGGACGGCGACGACGATCCGGGCCGGGTCGCCGTCAACCGCCGATACCTGCTGGACGCCCTGGACGCGGCGGCCGGCGACCGGCTGGTGCTGGAGTTCGGCGCCCCCACGGCGCCCCTGGCGATCCGGCGGGCCGACACCGACGACACCTTCTCGGTGCTGATGCCCGTCCGCCTGGAGAGCTGAGCGCACGGCCGGGCCGCTGCGTGCAGCTGCGCGTACGGCTACGTGCAGTCCGGGCAGAGCCCGCGGTAGGTGACCTCGGCGGCGGAGACGGTGAAGCCGAAGCGCTCCTCGACCGGGAGGGCGGCGAGCGGGTCGCCGGTGGGGTGGACGTCGCGCACGGTGCCGCAGCCGGCGCACACCAGGTGCTGGTGCGGGTGGTGGGCGTTCGGGTCGTACCGCTTGGCGCGGCCGTCGGTGGCGACCTCGATCACCTCGCCGAGGGAGACCAGCTCGCCGAGCGTGTTGTAGACCGTCGCCCGCGAGATCTCGGGCAGGCGGGCGATGGCGCGGGCGTGCACCTCGTCGGCGGTGAGGTGCACGTGGTCGCCGTCGAGCACCTGCGCGACGACACGCCGCTGGGAGGTCATCCGCCAGCCGCGGGCCCGCAGTCGCTCCACCAGGTCGCTCATGTCGGTTCACCTATTCGGGATCGCGGAATGACCGCAGTTTACCAGTGAGCGTCCGGAATTTGACCGGATATGCCCTTGGGCCCCTTCTTGACTTGGACTGCGTCCATCGTAGGATCGGTTCCGGCGACAGCCAAGGGCCAGGAAGCGCCCTGTACGGCAGGAGACGCCGACACGGCAGGAGCAGGAGCAGGAGACACAGACGTCGAGCCGCTCACCCGCGGTTTCCGGGCCGTTCCGGCTCCGCCGGGCGCTCCGCGGCTCCCCTGTCCCGCCTCCCCGGCTCCTCCACCGCCCGCAGTGCCTGAGCACCGTGATCCGCCAGGTCCGGAAGGATTTCCATGTCTGACAACACCCACAACAACGACGCGATCGTCGTGGACGCCAAGACGGAGGGCGCGGGAGGCTGCCCGGTCGCGCACGACCGCGCCCCGCACCCGACCCAGGGCGGCGGGAACCGCGGCTGGTGGCCGGACCGGCTCAACCTGAAGATCCTCGCCAAGAACCCCGCCGTGGCCAACCCGCTCGGCGAGGACTTCGACTACGCCGCGGCGTTCGGCACCCTCGACCTCGCGGCCGTCAAGCAGGACGTCGCCGAGGTGCTCACCACCTCGCAGGACTGGTGGCCGGCCGACTTCGGCAACTACGGCCCGTTCATGATCCGGATGGCCTGGCACAGCGCGGGCACGTACCGGATCAGCGACGGCCGCGGCGGCGCCGGCGCCGGGCAGCAGCGCTTCGCCCCGCTCAACAGCTGGCCGGACAACGGCAACCTGGACAAGGCCCGCCGCCTGCTGTGGCCGGTGAAGAAGAAGTACGGCCAGAGCCTGTCCTGGGCCGACCTGCTGATCCTCGCCGGCAACGTGGCGCTGGAGTCGATGGGCCTGGAGACCTTCGGGTTCGCCGGCGGCCGCGAGGACGTCTGGGAGCCGGAGGAGGACGTCTACTGGGGCCCGGAGACCACCTGGCTCGACGACCGGCGCTACACCGGCGACCGCGAGCTGGAGAACCCGCTCGGCGCCGTCCAGATGGGCCTGATCTACGTCAACCCCGAGGGCCCCAACGGCAACCCGGACCCGATCGCCGCGGCCCGCGACATCCGTGAGACGTTCCGCCGGATGGCGATGAACGACGAGGAGACCGTGGCGCTGATCGCGGGCGGCCACACCTTCGGCAAGACCCACGGCGCCGGCCCGGCCGACGCCGTCGGCGACGACCCCGAGGCCGCGCCGATCGAGGCGCAGGGCCTGGGCTGGAAGAACAGCTACGGCACCGGCAAGGGCGCGGACGCCATCACCTCCGGCCTGGAGGTGACCTGGACCAGCACGCCCACCCGGTGGAGCAACGGCTTCTTCGACAACCTCTTCGGCTACGAGTGGGAGCTCACCAAGAGCCCGGCCGGCGCCAACCAGTGGAAGCCGAAGGACGGCGCCGGCGAGGGCACCGTCCCGCACGCCCACGACGCCTCGAAGAAGATCGCGCCGTCGATGCTCACCACCGACCTGGCGCTGCGCTTCGACCCGGTCTACGAGCCGATCTCCCGCCGCTTCCACGAGAACCCGGCGGAGTTCGCGGACGCGTTCGCCCGTGCCTGGTACAAGCTGACCCACCGCGACATGGGCCCGAAGTCGCTGCTGCTCGGCCCGGAGGTGCCCGCGGAGACCCTGCTGTGGCAGGACCCGCTGCCCACGGCGGACTACGAGGCGATCGACGCCGCGGACGTCACCGCGCTCAAGGCGAAGATCCTCGGCACCGGCCTGACCGTCCCGCAACTGGTCTCCGCCGCCTGGGCGTCGGCCTCGACCTACCGGGGCAGCGACAAGCGCGGCGGCGCCAACGGCGCCCGGGTCCGCCTGGAGCCGCAGCGCGGCTGGGAGGTCAACAACCCGGACGAGCTGGCCACGGTGCTGCGCGCCCTGGAAGGCGTCCAGCAGGAGTTCAACGCCTCCTCCGGTGCGAAGAAGGTGTCGCTGGCCGACCTGATCGTGCTCGGCGGCGCCGCGGCGGTCGAGAAGGCCGCCAAGGACGGCGGGCACGCGATCGAGGTGCCCTTCACCCCCGGCCGGGTCGACGCGACCGACGAGCACACCGACGCGGAGTCGTTCGCCGCGCTGGAGCCGGGCGCCGACGGCTTCCGCAACTACGTCGGCAAGGGCAACCGGCTGGGTGCCGAGTACCTGCTGCTCGACCGGGCCAACCTGCTCACGCTCACCGCTCCGGAGACCACCGTCCTGGTCGGCGGCCTGCGCGTGCTGGGCGCCAACCACGACGGTTCGAAGCTCGGTGTGCTCACCGACGCCCCGGGCACCCTGACGAACGACTTCTTCGTCAACCTGCTCGACCTGGGCACCACGTGGACGCCGACCTCCGAGGACTCGACCACCTTCGAGGCCCGCGACGACGCCACCGGCGCGGTCAAGTGGACCGGCACCCGTGCCGACCTCGTGTTCGGCTCGAACTCCGAGCTGCGCGCGCTGGCCGAGGTGTACGCGAGCGACGACGCGAAGCAGAAGTTCGTCACGGACTTCGTGGCGGCGTGGACCAAGGTGATGGACCTCGACCGGTTCGACCTCGCCTGAGCGACCGCTCTGCACTGCCGAACGCGCGGACCGCGCCGGGGCCATGGCCCGGGCGCGGTCCGCGCCGTTTCGGCGCCCAGGGCTCAGGGGGCCACGGCTCAGAGCGCCAGGACTCAGGAGGGCCAGGGCTCAGGGGGCCAGGAGGGATTCGGCCGTCGCGGTGCGGGCGTACAGGACGCTGCGGCCGGTGCGGTGCGCGGTGGTGAGGCCCGCGTCGCGCAGCGCGGTGAGGTGCTGGGAGACGGCGGGGGCCGACAGGCCGGTACGGGCGGCGAGTTCGGTGGTGGAGGCGGGGGAGTCGAGTTCGGCGAGCAGCAGCGCCTTCGACCGGCCGAGTACGGCGGCGAGCGCGCCGCCCCGGACCACCGGGCGGGATGCCCACAGGGTGCCGACGCCCCTTGCCGGGTAGGCCAGTTGGGGCGGGTCCGGGGGCCGCACGAGGGTGAGGGGGCCCGGACCGGTGAAGGCGGAGGGGATCAGCAGCAGCCCCGCGCCCGCGGTGTTCCGGGCCAGGGCCCGCCGTCGGCGGCCGAGCCGTAGCGCGCTGTCGTTCCAACTCACCGAGGGGTGAAGGTCGTTGAGCAGCGCGGCCGCGCCGTGCTCGGCGACCTGGCGGGCGCGGTGGAAGATGTCGGCGTCGAGCACCGCGCGGACCCGGGCCCAGTAGGGAGCCAGCGCCACCTCCCAGTAGGCGGTGATCTCCTCGGCGAGCGCCGGGAGTTGGGCGCGCGGTTCGGCGTGCAGGGCGCGGGCGCGCGGGCCGAGACCGCCCGGAGCCGCGCGGAGCCGATCGAGGTCGTGGCGGACCTGGGCGGCGGGGGCGGCGAGGACCCGGGCCAGTTCCGCCGCGAGGGTGGGGGCGGGGCCTGCGGGCGCGGGGTTGAGGAAGTCCGGAACGTAGCCGTCCGGCGCGTCGGGCGGGATGAGTTCGGCCAGCCGGCCGCGGTCCAGCCCGGCGGCGGCCACCCGAGGCCGCACCTGGTCGATCCAGGGCTGGTGCACGGCGTGCGCCGCGCGCGAGCGCAGCAGCCGGAAGCTGGTGCCGACCTCCCACATCGGCGAGACGGCGAACCGCGTCTGCGCCAGATCGCTGGTCGAGAACGCCAGTTCCGCGGGAATCGGGGCCTCCGGGATTTCGGTATTCCTTAATCGTTGGCACCGAGCCTAGTGCGCGGCGAGCATGCCGGCATGACCTCGAAGAACATGGCCTCGGGCAGCGCGGAAGCGAATCCGGAACGTCCGGCTGGTCCGGCCGGCCCGGCTCCTTCCGCGGCGCCGGCAGGGGAGCCCGGTCCGGCGGCGGGCGGGACCGGGGAGCCGGCACCCGCGGGACCCGCCAGCTCCATGGCCGGCAGGACCGACAGGACCGACAGGACCGACAGGACCGACAGCACGGCCGGCCCCGACGGCCCCAGCCGTACGACCGCCGCCGGCCCCGCCGACTCCCGCCCCCGCCCGGTCACCGCGGCCGCGTCCGGCACCTGGGTGCTCGGCGACCTTCCCGTCCACCGGATCGGGTTCGGCGCGATGCGGCTGCCCCAGACCGGCGAGGCGTTCGCGGCCGGAGCGGCACCCCGCGACCGCGGCCAGGCGATCCGCGTGCTGCGCCGCGCGGTCGAGCTCGGCGTGAACCACATCGACACCGCCGCCTTCTACTTCTCGCCGCTGCGCTCGGCGAACGAGCTGATCAACGCCGCGCTCGCGCCCTACCCCGACGGCCTCGTCCTCACCACCAAGGTCGGACCCGGCCGCGACCCGTCCGGCCGGTGGCAGCCGCACGCGGGGCCCGGGCAGTTGCGCGGCCAGGTCGAGGAGAACCTGCGGCAACTCGGCCGCGACCACCTCGACGTGGTGAACCTGCGGATCGTCGGCACCGACTCGATCGCCGAACGCTTCGGCGCCTTGGCCGAGTTGCGTGCCGCGGGCCTCATCCGCCACCTCGGCGTCTCCAACGTCCGCCCCGCGCAGCTCGCCGAGGCCCGGGCGATCGCGCCGGTGGTCTGCGTACAGAACGCGTACGGCGTCGGCTCGGCGCCCGAGCAGCGCGACTTCGTCCGGGCCTGCGGCGAGCAGGGCGTCGCCTACGTGCCGTTCTACGCGATCGCCGGCGCCGGCGGCCAGGCGGGCGCGGGCGGCACCGAGAGCGAGGACGTGCTCGCCGTCGCCCGCGCGCACGGCGCGACCCCCGCGCAGGTCCGGCTCGCCTGGACCCTTCAGCACGGCCCGCACGTCCTCGCCATCCCCGGCACCGGCGACCCCCGCCACCTCGCCGAGAACCTCGCCGCGAGCGCGCTGCGCCTCACTCCGGCGGAGGTGGCCCGCCTGGACGCGGTGCGCCGGTGACGCGGTCGCGCCGACCGGCCGCCCCGAGCCGCGCACGGCATACCGGACGAATGGGGCGTGGCGGCGCGGATATCGGGGGTCGGGGTCTGCATGATGGCGGGGCGGGTGTCTGTCGTCGGTCGCGGGTTCCGAGTGAAGTGGGTGGAGCATGCCGGAGCAGGAGCTCTCGTCGTACGGATCGGCTCGCGGGGTGAACCGGCGGGCGCTGCTTCAGGCGGCCGGCCTGGGTGCCGGGGTGCTCGCGACCGGCGGGTTGGCGGCCGGCCGCGCGGACGCGGCGGGCCTGGGCGGCATCCCGGCCACCAGGAGCGGTGCGGGCGCGGCGGGCCCGGCGGACGCGCCGCTGGACGCGGTGAGCGCGGACCTGCCGCTCACCGGGGGACCGGACTTCCCGATCGGGCTGTTCTGGCCGCCGCACCCGTACGAGACGACGCTCGCCCGCTACCGGGAGATCACGGACGCCGGGTTCACCTTCCTGATCACCGGCAACTACCAGTTCGACGCGCGCAGCGCGGGCTACGCGCTGGGCATGGCGGACCAGGTCGGGCTGAAGGTGGTGGTCGCGGGCGACCCGCGGATCGAGGCGATCGCCCAGTACCTGACGATCACCGACGACCGCACCGTGCCGTCGTCGATCACCACGGCCGACGCCGCCTCCTGGGTGCGCACCTCGCTGGGCAGCTACGCGAACCACCCGTCGCTGGCGGGCCTCAGCGTCTACGACGAGCCCGCCCGCGCCCGGTTCCCCAACGTCGGCGCGCTGACCGGCATCGTCCGCAAGACCGCGCCGGCCCTGCTGCCGTACGCCAACATCAACCGCGGCAACGGCGCGACCTACGCCGACTTCGTGCAGAGCTACCTCGACACGGTCAAGCCCGCCCTGATCTCCTTCGACCGCTACCCGATCCTCACCGACGGGATCGACATCGACTACTTCGACACCTGGGCGATCGTCCGCGCCGCGTCGCTGAAGTCCGGCCTGCCCGCGTGGACCTACATCCAGTCGACCGGCTACAACAACCACCGGGTGCCCACCGCCTCGCAGTTGGCGTGGCAGGTCAACATCAGCCTGGCGTACGGCTGCAAGGGCATCCAGTACTTCACCTACTGGACCCCCGACCCGGCCCGCGGCGAGGGCTACACCCAGGCCCTGATCACCACCGACGGCGAGCGCACCCCGCTCTACGACGCCGCCACCGCGCTGAACACCGGCTGGCTCCAGCCGGTCGGCCGCCAACTCAAGCCGCTCGTCTCGGAGTCCGTGCAGCACGCGAACGACACCCCGCTGCCGCCCGGCACCACCGCGTTCACCCCGGGCGACCGCCTCACCGCGGTCACCGGCGACGCCGCCGTCCTCGGGCTCTTCAAGCCGGCCCCGGGCGCCGCCGACGACGGCACCCGCCACCTCCTCGTGGTCAACCGCGACCCCGACGCCCCCGCATCCGTCCAGATCCGCGTCGACCCGGCCCAGGTCAAGGCCGTCGCGAGCTTCACCCCCGCGACCGCCGCCTACACCCCCGTCCCCGCCTCCCCCACCCTCGCCGTCATCCTCCCCCCGGGCGCCGCGTCCCTCTACCGCCTCTCCCCCAACTGACCCCCGGCGGAAGCCTCTTCACCGGGCGCGGCCGCGGACTGGGTGGGGATGAGGGCGGTGCGGTCGTTCTGGAGGACCCAGAGGTCGTGGAAGAGACCCGGGGCGTCGCGGAGTTGGGGGAAGGTGCCGTACTGGACGAGGCGGCCCTTGTCGAGGACGGCGATCTTGTCCGCGACGGTGACGTTGGCCAGGCGGTGGGTGACCAGGACCACGGCGCGGTCGGCGGCGAGCGCGCGCAGCCCGGTGAAGATGCGGTGTTCGGCGCGGGGGTCGAGCGCGGCGGTCGGCTCGTCCAGCACGAGCAGGCCCGCCCGGCGGTGGAACGCCCTTGCCAGGGCCACGCGTTGCCACTGGCCACCGGACAGTTCCTGGCCGCCCCACCACTCGCGGGCGAGCAGGGTGTCGAGGCCGGAGCGCAGCGACGCCACCACGTCGTCGGCGCCCGAGGCGCGGGCGGCGGAGTGCACGGCGGCGTCGGCGTCCGACGCCCCGTCGCCCGGCACCGCCTGGCCCAGGGTGATGTTCTCCCGGGCGGTCAACGGCCACTGCGCGTAGTCCTGCGGCACGACCGCGACCCGGCGCCAGGCCGCTTGCGCGTCAAGGGTGTCGGTGTCGGCGCCGTCCCAGGTCACGGCGCCCGCCGTGGGCAGGTAGAGCGCGGCGAGCAGCTTGCTGAGCGTCGTCTTGCCGGAGCCGTTCTCCCCCACCAGGGCGAGGACTTCGCCACGGCGCACCTCGAGGGTGACATCCCGCAGGGACGGCCCGTCGGCGTCCGGGTAGGTGTAGTCGACGTGCTCGGCGCGTACGGTCACCGGTCCGGTGGGCACGGCCGCGCCGCGCCGGATGCGGTGGCCGCCGGCCTCGTCGAGGAAGCCGGACCAGTCGTCGAGGTACATGCCGGTGCGGAAGATGATCGCGCCGTAGCCGACGATGCCGTGCAGCCCCGACGCCACCGACCGCAGCGCGAAGGTCGCGGTGCCGGCGGAGGCGACGGAGATCCGGCCGGTGCCGATCAGGGCGATCAGCGCCGCCCAGACCGCGCCGGCCGCGAGCCCGCCGACGAGGCTGCCGATCAGCGAGGTCTTGGCCGCCTGCCAGGCCGCGCGGTCGGTGGCGGCGTCCACCCGGGCGCCGGCGGCGCGGTACTTGCCGAGCAGGAAGTCGGCCATCGTGCCGGAGCGGATCTGGTCGGCGTTGTCCTTGTCGACCAGGTGCCAGCGCAGCAGCCCGAGCAGGCGCCGGTCGCCCATGGTGTCCAGCGAGGCGAGGTAGTTCAGACGGGCGGCCCGCACCCCGGCGACCGCCTGCGGGAGTGCCGCGAGCAGCAGCAGCGGCAGCAACAGCGGGTGCACGGAGGTCAGCACGGCAGCCGCGGCGACCAGCGAGGCGGCCGCGGCGAGGATGTTCTGCGACTGGTTGAGCAGGTCCTGCGAGACCTCGACACCGCGATCGGCCGCGTCCCAGCGGTCGTTGTACCCGGGGTGGTCGTATGCCGTCAGTTCCGCGTGGGTCGCCGCGTCCAGCAGCCGCAGTTCCGCCTCGCGGGCGATCCGCGGGGCCAGCCGGGTGGACAGTCCGCCGACCGCGATGCCCAGCACCGCCCGGATGCCCGCCGCCGAGGCGAGCAACACGATCGACGGCACGGCCTGGTGCAGGCGTTCGGTGATGTGACCCGAGGCGATCACGGCGGTGATGGTGCCGGTGACGGCGAGCAGGCCGACGGCCTCCAGCACGCCGGAGAGCACCTGGCAGACCAGCAGCGCGGTCACCGCCCCGCGGTCCACCTGCCAGGCCATCCGCAGCGCCCGGCTGATCAGTTGGGGCAGTCGGCGGGCCATCGCGCGCAGGGTGATGGCGTGGCCGGCGTCGAGCAGCCGACCGCCGGGGATCTCCCACCGCATCTGCTCGGACGGAGGTTCCGGAGGCTGTTCGGACGGCGCCCCGGTGCCGGTGCCGGCCTCGGTGCCGTTGCCGGCCCCGGTGTCCGCATCGGACGCCGTGCCGCCGTCCGGCGGTTCTCCCGCGGAGCCGTGCGACGGCGGCACGGCCTGGGCCCCGGGTGACGGCTCGGTCATCGGGGTCCCCCTCCGCCCTGCGATCCGGCCCACCAGTCTGCCCCCGGCCCCGCCCACGAACCCGGACGACGCCGAAACACCCCCCGGCGCGCGGGCGCACCCGCCACCGAGCGGCGTACGCCCAGGCGCTTCCACCCCGGCGCGTTCCCTCGCCCGGCGCGCCACCGCCACCGCCACCGCCACCGCCACCGCGCAGGCGATCACCGCGGGGGATCGCCGGGCAGCACGCCCGCCGCACACCCGGCCCGGGTCACGCCCCTTCCGGCGGACCCGCCTCGCTCACGGCGCCTCGTGGAGCCGGGTCAGCAGAGCCGTCAACCGGCGCTGGTCGGCCGGGCCGAGCGGTGCCAGCAGTTCGGCGTTGGCCGCCTCGGCCAGCACCGCGCAGCGCGCGAGGACGGCCTCGCCCTCGGCGGTGACCGTGACCGCGTTCTTGCGGCGGTCGACGGGGTCCGGGGCACGCTCGACGAGCCCCGCCTCCTGGAGGTGGTTGAGGATGCCGACCATGTCCTTGGGGTCGACCGCGAGCCGGCGCCCCAGGTCGGCCTGCGCGACGGGACCGTACTCGGCGGTCGCGGCCAGCACCGCGTGCTGCATCAGCTTCAGCCCCTCCGCGGCGATCGCCTCGGCGACCAGCCCCCTGCCCCGCGCCGCGACGCGGCCGACCAGCCAGGTCGGCAGGGACTGGATGTGCGCGAGGGCTGACGTCATGGACCGAGCCTACCCAAATTCATTGGACTCCCCAACGACAATCTCCTATCGTTGGGATGCCCAACGAAACGGATCGGGGAGTCCATTGCTGCGCATGCGCCATGAAGCGAACGGCGGGTCCGAGGTGCTGTCCGCCGAGGAGGTCGAGCGCCCCGAGGCGGGAGCCGGAGAGGTGCTGATCCGGGTCGAGGCGATCGGGGTGACCCTGCCCACCGTGCGCAAGCTCCGGGAGAGCGCCGAGCCCGTCCCGCTCGGCGGCGAGGTCGCCGGGGAGGTCGTCGCCGTCGGCACGGGGGACACGGCTTTCCGCGTCGGAGAGCGCGTGACCGGGCTGTGCTTCGCCGACGCCTACGCGCAGTACGCGGTCCTCGACTCCGCGATGGCGTCCCGCGTGCCGGACGGCGCGAGCGCCGTGGAGGCGGTCGCGCTGGTCCGCAGCGGGCTGGTCGCACGCGGCGCGTACGAGGCCGCGCGGGTCGCGCCGGGCGAGTCGGTCCTGGTCACGGCGGCGGCCAGTGCGGTGGGCACGCTCGCCCTCCAGTACGCCAGGGCCGGCGGCGCCGGACGCGTGGTCGCCGCCGTCAGCAGCGCGGGCAAGGCCGACTTCGTCCGCGGCATGGGCGCCGACGAGGTCGTACGGTACGAAGACGCCGACTGGGGCGGCCCGTTCGACGCGATCCTCGACGGCGTCGGCGGCGACCTGCTCGGCCCCGCCGTGCGGACCCTGGCGACGGGCGGCCGGCTGGTGGCCTTCAGCTCCGGCGGCGGCACCGTGGAGGCGTACGAACTCCTGGTCCGCGGCGCCTCGGTGATCGGCTTCCAGATGAGAGCCGTCGCCCTCGGCCGACCGGAACTCTACGGCCGCTGGCTGCGCGAGCTCTGGCACCTGCGCGACGCGGGCACGCTGCGCACCGCGGTGCACGAGGAGATCCCGCTCGCCGAAGCGGCCCGGGCGCACGCCCTCATCGAGCAGCGCCGCAACCTCGGCAAGGTGGTCCTGATCCCTTAGCACCGTCGCCGTCGCCGTCGCCGTCGCCGTCACGTGACGGGCTCTGGGCCCGGTCCGCCGCCCGCACTACCCGCGCTTCGTGCGCTTCCGCTGCGCGGCGGCGGCGCGCGGCGGCGGGGCGTCCTCGTCCCCGTCCACCGGCTGCCACGGGGGGCTCTCCGCGAGCAGGCCGTCGATCCGGCCGCGCAGGTCGTCCCGCTCGGAGGGGTCGAGGCCGACGGGCGCCTGCCGCAGCACCGGCTCCAGCATCAGCCAGCGCTCCTCGACCCGCGCGGGATTGCCGGAGATCCGGCGGGCGGCGGCGGTGTCGCGCCGCTCCTTCTCCTCCAGGGCGAGCACGGCCGCGAGTGCGCGGACCGCGTCGGCGGCGTCGGCGCGGCCGGCGGCCGTCAGCTCCTCGGCGGTCGCCCCCACCGCGTGGGCGAAGCGGGCCACGGTCTCACCGGTGCCGCGGTACGCCACCTTCGTCCGGTTCACCGACTGGAAGCCCTTGATGATGCAGCGCCACCACGGCTCGCTCAGCTTCCGCTTGGAGTAGCCCAGCTTCTTCGCGACCGCCGCGCTCACCTCGGTCCGCGCGGCGACCATCCGCCCGGACAGGCCCTGTCTCTCCGCGGCCGCGGCGAGCAACAACCCCTCAGGGGGCGGCCGCAGGGTCTCAGTCATGACGCGAGCTTCGCACCACCGCGCACCCGCCGTCCAACACCCCGGAGCGTCCACGAACCGCCGGCACCTTCTGCCGATCAGCGGACCCGGCGACCCGCGGACCCGGGGCCCCGCGGGTCAGCCGGTCGTGACCACGCGGGCGGAGAGGTGGACCAGGCGGGCCACGCCGAACTGGAGCATCAGCGGCAGCGTGTGCGCGGCGGTGACGCCGTGCACCGCGCTGAAGGTGACGGTCGGGCCGGTGCCGCCGAAGGTCACCGTGGTGCCGTCGGGCAGGTAGATCCCCGCGTCCATCAGGGAGCCGGGGGCGCCGCTCTTGCCGGCCCCGGCGATGGCGCCGCGACCGGCGTCCGGGGTGCCCACCATGTCGAGGTGCTCGGGCACCCCGCTGTCGTTGCGGACCGCCATCGTCAGGGTGCCGTTGCCCGCGCTGTCGAGGTGGGCGACGGCGTCGGTGATGGTCAGATCGACGTCGGCCTCGTGCACGGTGACCTGCCCGGGCGTGTCCGTCGTCGGGGCCTGCGACGGCGCCGCGTGGGACGTGCCGGAGGAGTGCGTGCAGGCCGTGGCGCACGCGGTGAGGGCCGCCGCGACCGCGATCGCCCGGGTGGCGCGTGAGGCTCGGGACGACCGGAAGGCGGTTCGGCGGTTTCGGCTCATTTAGGCATCATGCCAACCCGCGCGCCCGGCCTCGTGGCCGCCCCCGCCAATCCGCCCGCCCGGCGCGACCGCCCGCCCCGGACCCACCCGACCGCCTGGCCCACGGCCCGCGCGCGCACCCGGCCCACGCGCCCACGCGCGCGCCCCTCCGCCCGGCCCCATCAGTCGGACTCCTTCCGGGCCCGCAGCAACGTGGCGATCTGCCGCACGAGTTCGTCGTTGCTGGAGACCGGCTTGCCGGAGACCAGGGCGCCGAGCCGCTCCGCGGTCTGGAAGTCGTACGCGCGTTCCCGCTCCTGCCCGGGGACCTTCTCGTACTCCTCCTCGGCGCGGAACCCGACGGTCAGGTCGACCGCCTTCGCGATGATCCAGGTGAGGACGAAGGAGAACGCCATGACGGCGAGGATCGCCACGACCTGGCGGCCCAGGAGGCCCCCTCCGCCGCCGTAGAACAGGCCCTTCTTGCCGCTGACCCGCGCGGTGGCGAGGAGTCCCACCATGATCAGGCCGATCAGCCCGCCGACCCCGTGCACCCCGACCACGTCGAGCGTGTCGTCGAGGTTGAGACGGAACTTGAGGGTGATGGCGAAGGCGCACACCGCGCCCGTGACCAGACCGGTGATGACCGCGCCGAGGGTGTTGATCTCGCCGCACGCGGGCGTGATCGCGACCATGCCGGCGACCGCGGCGGAGACCACGCCCACGGTGGTGACGGTGCCCGTGCGCCACCTCTCGACCAGCGGCCAGGTCACCATCGCGGCCGCCGCGCCCAGCTGGGTGTTGATGAACGCGCCGGCCGCCGCGCCCTGGTCGGTCAGCGCCGAGCCGGAGTTGAAGCCGAACCAGCCGAACCACAGCAGGGCGACGCCGATCACCACCAGCGGGATGTTGTTGGGCCGCTCCTCCCGGCGGGCGAAGTCGCGCGGCGCGCGCAGCACCAGCGCGACCGCGAGCCCGGAGACCCCGGAGTTGAGCTCCACCGGCAGGCCGCCCGCGAAGTCGAGCGCGCCCAGGTGCCGCACGATCCAGCCGTCCGGGTCGAACACCCAGTGGGCGAGCGGCACGTAGACGATGAGCAGCCACAGCACCACGAAGACCAGCCAGCCCCTCATGGTGGCCCGGTCGGCGATGGAGCCGCTGATCAGGGCGACCGTGATGATCGCGAAGCCCATCTGGAAGGTGCTGAAGACATACGTGGGGATGTGCCCGCTCAGTGTGGTCAGCCCGATGCCGCGCATGAACGCGTGGTCCACGTTCCCGATGAGCCCCACCCCGCCGACGTCCGGCCCGAACGCCAGGGTGTAGCCGATCGCCCACCAGACGAGCGTGCCGAAGCAGAGCGCGGCGAAGCTCATCTTGATCATCATCAGGATGTGCCGGGTGCGCACCATGCCGCCGTAGAAGAACGCCAGCCCCGGCGTCATGAGCAGCACCATGGCGGTGGCGGCCAGCAGCCACGCGGTGTCACCGGAGTCGTAGGCGGGCGGCATCGGCGCGGGAGCGACGTTCACAGGGAGTACCTCACGGGTTACCTCACAGGGGGCGGGGTGCGGATCGTCGGATGGGGGCTGCGCCGCGCGCGGACCGTCGCCGCGGCCCGTACCGTCGCTACGCCTTGCGCAGGTCGGGGGCCGGACGGCCGGTGAGCAGCTCGCGCACGCGGTGCCACGCGGCGGTACGGGCCGCGGCGACCCTGATCGGGTCGCTGTCCAGCAGCCGGACCCAGGCGCCGCAGTCCCGCGGCAGCACGCTGGCGCCGTACCGGACCCCGAGGCCGGCCAGCGCCTCGTGCAGGGTGTCGGCGATCTCGGCGGCCGGCCGCAGGTCGGTGACCACGAAGAACGACGAGACGTGGTCGGCGCCGGCGAAGACCGCGGGACCGCCGCCGGGCACGTCGCCGTCCCGGCCGGAGGTCAGCCGGAGCGTGTCGATCGCCAGCAGCGTGCCGTCCGGCCGGGCCACCACCAGGTCGGTGGCCAGCGCCCGGTACTGGTGGCGCTCGCCCCGGGCGAGCCGGCCCGCGGTCAGGGTGTCCCCGAGCAGGACCGTCGCGCCGGGGGCCACGGTGACCTCGGTGCGCTGGTAGAACCGGGAGTCCCGGAACGGGATCACCGGGTCGGGCAGGTACTCCACGTAGCTGCCGGCCTCGGCGGTCAGCCGGACGAGCTGGGTCGCGTAGTCGTACTCCGTCCTGAACACCTTGCTCGCCGCCTGGGTGGTCAGGTGCACCTGGGTGCCGGGGCCGCAGCGGACGTCCATCCGGTAGCGGTCGGCCTGCACGATGCCGCCGCCGGTGGCCATCAGGTAGACGTAGCTCATGCCGGGCAGTTCGGGGTCGATCCACAGCGGACGCATGATCTGCAGCGGCGTCTTCTGGTAGCGCTCGACGAGTTCGGTGCGGCCGCCCCGCACCGCGAAGGCCAGGTCGAGGATGCCGACCTTGGCCGCCGAGCCGGCGGGCAGCGTGTCGGGCGCCCCCGACGGGCCGACCACCTCGGGCGGGACCCGGGCCGCGCTGTAGTAGCCGGGGGCGAGCCGGTCGGGACGGGGACGGGCCGGGGCGCCCCGCACGTCAGACCAGCACCTTGCGGCGGGACTCCAGGTACCCGGCGATGTCGTCGATGCCGACGCCGGTGAGGCAGTCGGTCAGCACCACCGGGCGGTTCTCGCGGACCCGGTGGGCGTCGGCCTCCATCACGCCGATGTCGGTCCTGACGTACTGCGCGATGTCGATCTTGTTGATCACCAGCAGGTCCGAGTCGGTGATGCCGGGGCCGCGCTTGCGGGGCATCTTCTCGCCCTCGGCGGTGTCCAGCACGAAGAGGAACAGGTCGACCAGCGCGGGGCTGAAGGTCAGCGTGAGGTTGTCGCCGCCGGACTCGAAGAAGAGCATGTCGGTGTCCGGGAAGCGCTCCAGCATCTCGGCGCCGGCCGCGAGGTTCATGGTCGGGTCGTCGCGTACGGCGGTGTGCGGGCAGGCGCCCGTCTCCACGCCGACGACGCGCTCGGGCGCCAGGATGCCGTCGAGGGTGCGGCGGACGTGCTGCGCGTCCTCCTGGGTGTAGATGTCGTTGGTGATCACCGAGGGGTGGTGGCCGCGGGCGATCAGCACCGGCACCAGCGCCTCGATGAGCGCGGTCTTCCCCGACCCCACGGGTCCGCCGATGCCGATCCGCAGGACGTTGTCGTTCACGGTGCTCCCTGGAGTGTGTGGTGGGCGTGGCCGGCGGTGGGCGCCGGCGGGCGGGGGCCGGTCAGCTCGCGAAGAGCCGTGCCTCGGCCCGTTCGTGGCGGCCCGACATGACGTCCGAGGCGAAGGCGGTCGCCCCGACGTCGGCGAGTTCGCGGCGCATCGCGGCCTGTGCGGCGGCTTCGATGACGGGCGCGGCCCGCCGCAGCAGCAGTTGCGCCTTGCGGTGGTCGGTCAGCCGCAGCCGCAGGGCCGCGCCCGCGAAGCTCGCGCAGAACGCGAACAGGTCGGAGACGACGGCCTGGCGCAGCGGTACGCCCGCCGCCGCGTAGATGATCCCGGCGGCCACCGCCTGCGTGCCGGGCGCCGCACCGCCGCGGACCCGCTCGAAGTGCGCGCCGATCTCCGGGTGGTCGAAGACCTCCCGGGCCAGGTCGAGCAGTTGGCGGCCGGTCCGGGTGGACGCGAGCCGCATCTCCCGGCCCAGCTTGGTGGCGAACAGGTACTCGTCGATCCGGACCACCGTCTCCGGGTCGCCCGCGGCGGTCGCCCGGTGGGCCAGCGCGAGCGCCGTGGCGTCGGCCGGGCCGACCGCGTGCAGCAGCAGGCCGTGCAGGAGCGCCGGCAGGCTGTCGGCGTCGACCTCCTTGGCCTGGGCGAAGCCTTCGAGCGTGTGTGACAGCGTGTAGAAGCCGCTCGGGAAGGCGGAGTCGGTCAGCTGGAGGCTGACCAGCAGCGAGCCGATCCCGGGCTCGGGCGCGGACTCGATCCCGGGTTCGGACCCGGGTTCGGACCCGGGTTCGGACTCGGGTTCGGACTCGGGCGAGAGGCCGGACTCGGGCGAGAGGCCGGACTCGGGCACGGGTTCGGACTCGGGCGCAGGCTCCGGGCCGGCGGTGGTGGACGCCGGCCCGGAGCCGCCCTGCTCGTCGCGGTACATGCCCTAGACCAGGAAGAACAGGTGGTTGAGGGGCAGCTCGGCGGCCGGATCGATGGTCGCGACCTTGCCGTTGAGGGTGACCTTGAACGTCTCCGGGTCGATCCTGATGTCCGGCAGCTCACTGTTGCGCACCATGTTGTGCTTGCCGATGGTGCGGGTACGGCCGACCGGCAGGATCTTGCGCCGCAGGCCCAGTTCGGCCGGGACCCCGGCGGCGATGCCGGCCTGCGACATGAAGGTGACGTGCGTGGACGGCAGCGCCTTGCCGTACTGCCCGAACATCGGCCGGTAGATCACCGGTTGGGGCGTCGGCAGCGACGCGTTGGGGTCGCCCATCTGGGCCCAGGAGATGATGCCGCCCTTGATCACCATCTTCGGCTTGGCGGCGAAGGAGTGGATCGGCCAGAGCACGATGTCGGCGATCTTTCCCTTCTCGATCGAGCCGATGTGGTCCGAGATGCCGGTGGCGATCGCCGGGTTGATGGTGAGCTTCGCCAGGTAGCGCAGCACCCGCTGGTTGTCGTTGCGCGCGGAGTCGCCCTCGAGCGGGCCGAACTGGTCCTTGCAGTGGTGCGCGGTCTGGAAGGCGCGGGTGACCGACTCCCCGACCCGGCCCATCGCCTGGGAGTCGGAGGAGAACATGCTGATCACGCCGAGGTCGTGCAGGACCGTCTCGGCGGCGATCGTCTCGGCCCGGACCCGGCTGTCGGCGAACGAGACGTCCTCGGGGATGTCGCGGCTGAGGTGGTGGCAGACCATCACCATGTCCAGCAGCTCGTCCACGGAGTTCCGGGTGTACGGCAGCGTCGGGTTGGTCGAGGAGGGCAGGATGTTGGGCTCGCCCGCGACCCGCATGATGTCCGGGGCGTGACCGCCGCCGGCGCCCTCGCTGTGGAAGGTGTGGATGGTGCGGCCGTCGATCGCCGAGCGGGTGTCCTCGAAGAAGCCGGACTCGTTGAGGCTGTCGGTGTGGATCGCCACCTGCACGTCGTGCCGGTCGGCCACGTTGAGCGCGTTGTCGATCACCGCGGGGGTGGCGCCCCAGTCCTCGTGGACCTTCAGCGCGCACGCGCCGGCGACGATCTGCTCGTTGAGCGCCTCCGGCAGGCTGCCGTTGCCCTTGGCCATGATGCCGAGGTTCACCGGCAGGCCCTCGGCCGCCTGCAGCAGCCGCGCGATGTTGTACGGGCCGGGGGTGCAGGTGGTGCCGTTGGAGCCGTCGGACGGCCCGGTGCCGCCGCCGATCAGGGTGGTGATGCCGTTGGTGAGGGCCTGCTCGGCCTGCTGCGGGGCGATCAGGTGCACATGGCTGTCGATGGCGCCCGCGGTGGCGATGAGGTGCTCGCCGGCGATCGCCTCGGTGCCGGGCCCGATGACCAGGTCGGGGTGGACGTTGTTCTGGGTCTGCGGGTTGCCCGACTTGCCGATGCCCGCGATCATCCCGTCCTTGATGCCGATGTCGCACTTGACGACTCCGACGATCGGGTCGATGACCACGACGTTGGTGATGACGGTGTCGAGCGCCCCCTGGGCGGCGGTCGCCTGCGGGTCGGAGGCCATGCCGTCCCGCATGGTCTTGCCGCCGCCGTAGAGGACCTCGTCGCCGTACTGGCCCTCGCTGAAGTCCTTCTCGACCTCGACCACGAGATTGGTGTCCGCCAGGTGGAAGCGGTCACCGACGGTCGGACCGAACATGTCGGTGTACTGCTTGCGGGGCAGGATCGGCATCAGTGCGAACCCTTCTTCTGCTGGGACTTCTTGGTGGGCTTCGGAGGTGTCCCGGCGGCACCGGAGTCGGCGCCGGCCGACTCCTGGGCGCCCTGGTAGCCGCGCTCGATCGCCTTGCGCACCGCCTCGACCCTGATCGGGTGGGAGGCGGTGCTGCCGTTGAGCAGCCCGCTGAAGCCCACGAGGCGGCCGGTGCCGGCGTACTCGCACAGCTCGACCTCCCGCGTGTCGCCGGGCTCGATGCGTACGGCGGTGCCGGCCGCGATGTTGAGGTGCATGCCGAGCGCCTGCTGCCGGTCGAAGAGCAGCGCCGAGTTCACCTCGAAGAAGTGGTAGTGCGAACCGACCTGGACCGGCCGGTCACCGGTGTTGCTGACGGAGAGCTTGACCGTGCGGCGGCCGGCGTTGATCTCGATCGGACCTTCGCCGTACAGGTACTTCTGACGGGGCGTCATGACGTACTCCTGTTGACTTGGCCCGCACCAGGGGCGGGCGGATGGTGAGGCGCCGGTGGGTGCTGATGCGGGTGCGCGTGGGGGTGGCCGTGCTCGTGCGCGAGCCCGTGGCTGTGCTCGTGGCCGTTCCTGCCGGAGCCGTGGCCATGGCCGTGGTCCTGGTCATGGCCATCGACGTGGTCGTGGCCGTGGTCATGGCCGCCGGGGCCGTGGGTGTGGGCGTAGCCGTGGTCGTCGGCGTAGCCCAGCGCGGCGGCGACGCCGTCGTCACCGTGCTCGGTCCACCGGCGTCGGGCGTCGGCGACCCGCTCGGCGAGCACCCGGGCCAGCGCCGCCGGGGAGAGCAGCGGGCCGTGCCGGTGGACCGGCACCCGTGCGTCGCCGGGGATCTCGGGCGGCACGAAAGCGGCGGGCAGCAGCGTCACGGCGGAGGCGCCGAGCAGCGCGCAGCGGCGTACGCCCTCGCCCGGATCGGGCGTGCCCCCGAGGAACGCGACCTCGACCAGCTCGTGACCGCCGTGCCGGCCGACCAGGCTGCCGAGCCGGTACAACTCGGCGTCGTCGAACGGGTCCCCGGACGGCGCGGTGAGCAGCAGGGCGCTGTCCGCGGGAATCCGGCCCGCCGCCGCCCGCAGCCAGGCGACCAGGTGCTGCGAGGTGCCGAACGGCTCGGCGAGCACCGTGCCGTGCCGCTCGCCGGCCGGAAGCGCCCGCAGGGTACGGGCGGTGTCCGCGACGAGGTCCGGGTGCCGGCCCAGCGTCATGGGGACGACACACACCTGCTCGCCCTGGCCGCGCAGCCGCGAGACGCACCGGAACAGTTCGCGACCGCTGCCGACCACGGGCACCTCGGGGCCGGCCGACTCCGACAGTTCCTGCCCGGACCCGGCCTCGTGGCCGCGGACGGCGACCACCCGGCAGCGCTCCGACACCGCGGTCAGCCGCCGATGGGGTCGTGGCAGGACACCAGTTTGGTGCCGTCCACGAAGGACGCCTCGACCTGGAGCAGCCCGAGCATGTCCCGCACGCCCGGCATGGTGTCGTCCTCTCCGACGACGTGCCGGCCGAGTTCCATGCAGTCGGCCACGCTCTTGCCGTCCCTGGCGGCTTCCAGAATCGCCTCGGTGATCAGTGCGACGGACTCGCTGTAATTCAGCTTGAGACCGCGGCTCTGGCGTTTCCGTGCCAGATCGGCCACCACGTACACCAGCAGTTTGTCTACCTCGCGAGGGGCGAGATTCACGTCGTTACCTTCCTCGGGGAGTCCAGCAGGGAAAGGCCGGTCGTCGGGCGGTCAGTCGGCCGGCCGAAATCGGGTCAGCACCGGGACAGCCGCCATGAACGCCCATGTGGTGAGGATGAACGGCCAGGTGAAGGTGTGGCCGCCGAACGTCTTGAAGATCGCCGTCAACGCCGCCGTGAGACTCGTGGTGACCGCGGCGGCGACGAGGGTGTACACGCCGTTCCACACCGTCGCGGCGAGGAAGACCGCACCCATGGCGATGGCGACGAGGACGGCGTTGTAGCCGTAGATGCCGTTGGCGATGGACGACGCCGGCGCGCCCAGGGCCCATGCGGCGAGGATGCCCACGACGCTGCCGGCCACCGTCCACAGCAGCACGCGGACTCCGGCGCAGGCCAGGCCGACCAGCATGATGAGGCCGACGTACCACTTGTCCACCAGGAAGACCTGCGACACGTTGGTGAAGAAGGCGTGCCACAGGTTGCTCCAGGACAGCGAGGTGCTTCCCGTGTTGCTGAAGCCCGCGGGGGCCGCGCCGTGCCAGACCCGGCTGAAGGACGACGCCCCGACCACCATGATCCCGGAGACCAGGCAGAAGGGTGCGGTGAGCGCCGTGAGGCCGTACGGCTTGAACAGGACGGTGAGCGCGCCCATCAGCACGGTGCACATGATCGCGCCGACGACGGCGAGGGCGTAGGTGGACGTGTGGGCGCCCAGCGAGGTGACCAGGGCGACCCCGGTGAGGCATCCGCAGTAGCCCTGCAGACCGAGCGCGATGTTGGAGCGGTCGACCCCGGCGAGGTGGGCGGTGGCGGTCGACACCAGCGTGCCGATCGTCGCGAACAGCCCGATCCGCCAGCCCGCGGCCCACAGCCCGGCCAGGATGAGCACGCCGGTCCAGATACAGGGCTGGAGATCGACCTGGCCCACACCGCGCACGCTCGCGACGAGAAAACCGTGCGGCTGTTTCCTCTCGATCCTCCGGAGGAAATCAGGTTCTGCGATGGACAAGGGAAATCCCAGCGTCGGCGGAATACCGGAATACGACCGGGTATTCCGGAGGGAAGTGGGCGGGGACTGCGGGAGCAGCTTGGCAGAATCTTTACGTCGAATGGGCTGCCTGCTCGGAGCGGCCGCGGAATCACACCCGCTCGGACCAAAAACGCGTCGCCCCACGCGGAGGCGTGGCAAGTCGGCGGGAAGAACCTGCCAATGTGGCGGAATGCCGCACAAGATCGCCATGAGCCGCCGTGACCACCCGGACCACCACCCGGGAGCCCAGGTGCCGGTGGTGGCCGCCGTCGCGGTCGGCGGGGCCGCGGGCGCGTGCGCGCGCGTCGGCGCCGAACGGCTGTGGCCGGACTACCAGCCGCCGGACTTCCCCTGGACGATCCTGCTGGTCAACACGACGGGCTGCCTGCTGATGGGCATCCTCATGGCGACCGTCAAGTTCGGGTTCCCGAACGCGCCCCGGCTGATCAGCCCGCTGCTCGGCACCGGGGTGCTCGGCGGCTTCACGTCGTTCTCCCACTACACCGACAACGTGCGGCTGCTCTTCCACCGCGGGCAGCCCGGCTACGCGGTGGGGGACCTGCTGCTGACGCCGGCGGCGGCGCTGACCGCCGTGACGGTGGGCGCGCTCGGCACCCGGGCACTCCTGACCCGCGTGCGGGCCACGGGAGGTGGCGGGCGATGACGGTGGCCGACTGGCTGCTCGTGGTGGCCGGCGCGCTCGTGGGCGCGCCGATCCGCTACCTGCTGGGCGCCGAGGCGAACCACCGCCTGTCCAGCGGTTTCCCGCTGGGCACCTTCGCCGCCAACTCCGCCGCCGCGCTGCTGCTCGGCTACGTGGTGCGCACCGGCATGGGCGCCCACCTCACCCCCGAACGCACCTACCTGCTCGGCGCGGGCTTCTGCGGCGCGCTGTCCACGTGGTCGACGTTCTCGTACGAGCTGCTGACGCTCACCTCCAAGCGTCGACTGGTCACCGCGGCGGCCTACCTGCTGCTCACCGTGGGGACGGGCGTGGGGCTGTCCTTCGCCGGGGCGGCGGCGGCCGCGGCGTTCTGAGGACGGGTACGGGAGCGGACGGCCGGGCTTACGGGCGCGGCTCCGCGGGGGTACGGGAGCGGACGGCCGGGCTTACGGGCGCGGGTCGGAGGGGCGCCGCGACGTCATACCGCCCGGCGGTAGAGCCACACGCCGAGCGGCGCGAAGACCGCGACGATGCCCGCGTCCCAGGCGAGCGCCTGCCAGACGTCGTTGACGGTCGGCCCGCCGAGCACCAGGGCGCGGACCGCCTCGGCGGTACGGGACACCGGCTGGTGCTGGGCGAACGCCTGGAGCCAGCCGGGCATGGTGTTGACCGGGATGAAGGCCGCGGAGGCGAAGACCAGCGGGGCCAGGACGGGGAAGGCCGCGGCCTGCGCGGTCTCCGGGTCGCCGACCGCCATGCCGACCACCGCGAAGATCCAGGACATCGCGAACCCGAAGGCCAGCACCAGCAGGATTCCGCAGAGGAAGGCCGGCACGCCTGCGTGGATGCGGAAGCCGATGGCGAAGCCCACCGCCGTCATCAGCGCCACGACGAAGACGTTCCGCACCAGGTCCGCCAGGGTCCGGCCGACCAGCACCGCCGATCTGGCCATCGGCAGCGACCGGAACCGCTCCATCAGCCCGGTCTGCATGTCCGTGGCCAGGCCGATCGCGGTGTTCATGGCGCCGAAGACCGCGGTCTGCACGAAGATGCCCGGGATCAGGAAGTCGACGTAGCTGACCCCGTGCAGCGCGGGGGAGACGACCCCGCCGAAGACGTAGCGGAACATCAGCACGAAGACCAGCGGCTGGATGGTGGAGAACACCAGCAGCCGGGGCACCCGGCGCAGCCCGATCAGGTTCCGCCAGGCGACCGCCATGCCGTCCTGGGCGGTGCGGGTCAGGCGCGACAGCGGCCGGGTGGGCGGGCCGGGCGACAGGGCGCCGCCGGTGTCCGCGCCTCCGCGGCCGGCGTAGCGGCGCAACGCGGCGGCCCCGGTCACGAGGCCGCGCCTGCGGAGGAGGAGCCGCCGCCGGGAGGCGGGCCGCCGCGGGGTTCGTCGCCGCGGGGAGGATCGTCGCCGCAGGGCTCACCGTCGGCGCGGGACTCACCGTCGTCGGGCGGCGGATCACCGTCGTCGGGCGGCGGATCACCGTCGGCGGGCGGCGGATCGCCGTCGGCGGGCGGGTCCGCGCCTTCCGAGGGCGACGCGGGACCGCTGAGGTGCCCGGTCAACTGCAGGAAGACGTCGTCGAGGCTGGGTTCCCTGACCGCGACGGCGGCGGGCACCAGATCGCGCTCGTCCAGCGTGCGCAGCACCCCGAGCAGCGGCCGGGACCCTTCCCGAGAGACCAGCCGGAGCCGTACGCCGTCGACGTCGGGCGGCTCGGGCACCCGGTCGCGCAGCGCCTCCGCGGCCCGCACGGCCCGGCCGGGCTCGCCCATGTCGAGCTCGATGACCGTGTTGCCCAGGTCGGCCTTGAGCAGCGCGGGGGTGCCGTCGGCGATGGCCCGGCCGTGGTCGATGACGACGACGCGCTCGGCGAGCTGGTCCGCCTCCTCCAGGTACTGGGTGGTCAGCAGCACGGTCGTCCCGTCGGCCACCAGCTGGCGGATCATCTCCCACAGCGCGATACGGCTCTGCGGGTCGAGGCCGGTGGTCGGCTCGTCGAGGAAGAGCACCGGCGGGTCGGGGACGAGCGCGGCGGCGACGTCCAGCCGCCGGCGCATGCCGCCGGAGTAGGTGCGCGCGGGGCGGTCGCCGGCCGCGGTCAGGTCGAAGCGCTCCAGCAGCTCGCCCGCGCGCCGCCTGATCCGGGAGCGGCGGACGTGGGTGAGGCGGCCGATCAGCCGCAGGTTCTCCCGGCCGGTGAGGTTCTTGTCCACCGCCGCGTACTGCCCGGCCAGCCCGATCAGGTTCCGGACGGTGACGGCTTCGCTGACGACGTCGTGCCCCAGCACCTCGGCGCGCCCGCTGCTGGGGCGCACGATCGTGGTCAGGATGCGGATCGCGGTGCTCTTGCCCGCTCCGTTGGGGCCCAGCAGGCCGAAAACGGTGCCGGGCTCGACGTCGAAGTCCACGGAGTCCAGTGCCTGGACGGAACCGAACTGCTTGCTGAGGCCGGAGACGCTGATGGCTGCCTGGTCCACGGGACCACCTCGCTCGGGCATAGCGGAACTGCCTCCACCTCCATTCTTGCTCCGGGCGGGCAGGACCGCAGAGGGGCGGCGGCAGCCCGGGCGAGCGGCCGGGCGGGAGGTCCGGGCGGCCCTGGACGGCGCCCGGCCCCGGGTACTCGGCCCTCCGGCGGCCACGCGAGCGGGGGTGGCGGCGCCGAGCGGGCCCCCGTCGCTCTCCGCGGTACGGCAGGTGCAGCGCGTGCGGGGCGCCGCGAACCGGCGGGCCCTTCCGGTCACGGCTCACGGTTCACTGCTCACGGCTCACGGCGACGAGCGCGGCGACGCGGCCCGGGGCAGCGGGAGGGCGAGGCCGTCCGGGTCGCCAGGGCTGCGGGCGAAGGCCGCGGACATCTCGGCCGGCACGGGTGCGAGGCCGAGCAGGGCGGCGGCACCGAGGGCCGCGAAGCGGTGCCACGCCCGCATCCGGCGGAGCATCGCGTGGTCGCCGCCGGGCAGTTCGTACCGGGCCACCTGGGCGCCGGCCGCGCGGGCATCGGCCGCCATCCGCAGCGACTCGGCGGGCGAGGTGACGCGGTCGGCGGTGGCGTGCGCGAAGACCAGGCGACGGTGGGCGAGTTGGGCGACGGGTTCGCCCGGCGGGCACCAGGGAGCGAGGGCGACCACGCCGGCCACGTGCGCGGCGCCGGCCGCACGCAGCGCGGCCCGCCCGCCCATGGAGTGGCCGATCAGCACGGTGGGCGCTCCGCCGGTCAGCTCCGCCAGCCGCTCGACCGCCTCGGCGGCGTCCCGCGCGGCGTCGGCCCGCCCCCCGTTCCAACCCCGGTACCGGTAGCGGGCCTCGGCGACGGCCACACCCCGGCCCCCGGCGGCCCGGGCCACGGCGGTGGCGAACGGCCGCATCCGCAGGGCGGGGACGTTCAGCCGGGACGGCGCGCGGGTGTCCTGCTCGTAGCCGCCGTGCAGCAGCAGGACCGCCCCGGCGGCCGCCGGAGGCAACCGCCGTACCACGAGCCGCTCTTCGCCCCGCTCCGTCACGCCCACCCCCCTCACCGCACCCGTCGCGCGCCGCGAACCGCGGGGCCACCGCAGGAGTCTGCCGTACCCGCGGAAACCCGGCCCCCCGGGTACCAATCAAATGGAATATCAGAAAATATTGCCTGCGAGGACGCACCGTTGGGCCACGCCCAACGTCTCTCCTCAGAGCGGCACTTCCGCACGCCGCCCCACGAACATCTGGAGCAGTAGTGAGAACCGACATCAGCGGCATCCGCCGGGTCTCGGCCGCGGCGGTCACCGCCGCCGCCCTCCTCGCGGCGGGCGCGCTCGCCGCCCCCGCGGCCCAGGCCACCCCGCAGGCCGCGCCCGCCACCGCGAAGAGCGCCGCGACCACCGCGGCCAAGACCGCCACGGCCGCCAAGACCGCCGCGAAGGCCGCGCCCAAGGCTCCGTCCATCGTCGCCAAGGGCGGCTACGTCATGAACAACGGCACCGGCGCCACCCTCTTCACCAAGGCCGCCGACACCCGCCGCTCCACCGGCTCGACCACCAAGATCATGACCGCCCGGGTGGTCCTGGCCAACAAGCACCTCAACCTGGACGCCAAGGTGACCGTGCAGAAGGCGTACAGCGACTACATCGTCTCCAAGGGCGCGTCGTCCGCGCACCTGATCGTCGGGGACAAGATCACCGTCCGGCAGCTGCTCTACGGTCTGATGCTGCCGTCCGGCTGCGACGCCGCCTACGCGCTCGCCGACAAGTTCGGCACCGGCTCCACCCGCGCCGCCCGGGTGAAGTCCTTCATCGGCACGATGAACTCCACCGCCAAGTCGCTCGGTCTGAAGAACACCCACTTCGACTCCTTCGACGGCATAGGCAACGGCAAGAACTACTCGACGCCGCGCGACCTGACGAAGCTCGCGAGCAACGCGATGAAGTACTCGACCTTCCGCACGGTCGTGAAGACCAAGTCGACCAAGCAGAAGGTCACCACCAAGTCCGGCGGCTACCGCTACATGTCCTGGACCAACACCAACACCCTGCTGGGCACCTACTCCGGCACCATCGGCGTCAAGACCGGCTCGGGCCCCGAGGCCGGCTACTGCCTCGTCTTCGCCGCCACCCGCGGCAAGAAGACCGTGATCGGCACGGTGCTCTCCTCCTCCTCGGTGTCCGCGCGCACCTCGGACGCGAAGAAGCTGATGGACTACGCCTTCAAGAAGTGACCTGACGGCACGTCACGTCGCCAGGTGCGCGAAGACGACGGTGTTCCCGTCGTAGCTGCGCGTGCGGGCGTTCCAGTCGCCGCACGTGATCAGGCGCAGCTCGGGGTCGGACGTGTTTCCGTACACGTCGAGGGTCGGGAAGGCCCTCTTCCGGTACGAGCGGACCGCGTCGACCGTGAAGACAGCCGTCTTGCGGTCGGCGCGGGTCACCGTGATCCGCTCGTGCGGGCGGAGCGCGCCGAGTTTGTAGAAGACCGCCGGGCCGGTGGCGTACGAGTCCACGTGGCCGAGGATGACGGACGGGCCGACCTGGCCGGGCGCCGGCGAGTTGTGGTACCAGCCGGCCTGGAGCGGCTTGCCCGGCACCTCCAGGGTGCCGTTCTTGTTCAGGCCCAGGTCGAGCAGGTCGGAGTGGACGCCGATCGCGGGGATGTCCAGTTCGGTCGGGCGGGACGCGGGCAGCGCGCCGCCGGCGGCCGGGGGGCCGGCCGCGGTGGTCGGCGCGGGCGGCCCCGAGGCGGTCACCTGCGGCATGCCGGGCATCCCCGGCATGGTGCCGGCGGCGGCCGGGCCCGCCTGCGGCGGCGGCTTCGCCCCGCCGCCGGCGCCGGCCAGGATCACCGTCACGCCGGTGGCGACGCAGGCCACCGCGAAGGCGACCAGCAAGGCCGCCGTACGGCGCGATTTCCGCGTACGCCCCGGGCCCGCGTCCGCGACTTCCTTGCGGGCGGGGCCGATCGGGTCGGCGGGGCCGATCGGGTCGTCCGGGCCGGCCGGGTCACCCGGCGCGCCGGGGCCCGCGGACGCCGGGCCGTCCGGACCTTCCGGACGGCCGGCGCGCGCGGGGTCCGCGGAGCCCGCCGCTCCCGCCGGGTCGTCGTTCATCGGCCCGCGGTGTTCCGGCGGCGCAGCGCGTAGCCGCCGACGCCGAGGCCGAGCAGGGCCGCGGCGCTGCCGCCGGCGACCATCCCCGTGTCGGTGCGGCCGTGCTGGGTGGCGCCGTCGCCGGTGTCCGCGCCACCGCCGGGCATCGTGGTCATCTGCGAGGTCGTGAACGCGCCGCACAGTGCCGGGTCGGTGGCCTCCGCGGGCAGCGACTTGTCCAGTTCGCTGGCGCCGAGCACGTCGTCGTACTTGCCGTTGCCGTTGTAGTCGATGCCGTGGACGACCAGAACCGCCTTGCCGGACTTCAGGTTGGCCGCGACGTCGTCGCTGACCTCCAGCGTGCGGCTGTAGTGGACGGTCGAGCCGGACGGGAAGCGGGTGACGGCCAGGGCGCTCTTGGCCGAACTGTCGCCGCTGGTGGTCAGCGACGTGCCGATCATGCCGTAGTCCTTCATCGCGTCGGCGACGTTGGTGGAGCTGTGTCCGTTGTGCTGCTTGGCCTCGCTCGGCTTCGGGCAGACCCCGCCGCCGTCCACGTGGAGGTGCATCGCGTGCGGGGAGGCGCCGCCGACCAGGCCGGACGCGGTCACGGTGATCTTCGCGGTGTTGCCGGAGAGCTGGACCATCGCGGTGCCGCTGCCGGTCACGTGGTTGGCGGTGACCGGGTCCAGCGTCGCCTGGTAGCTCACCCACGGGACGTCGGGCGAGGCGGGCGCCGCCCACGCCGCCGCCGGGAGTGCCAGCGGGACCGCGGCCACCGCTATCGCCGTCAATACGCGTGCGCTGGTGTGCTGCATGCTGTGTCCTTCGCTCGGGCGGGAACCAACGAGCCGGCTGGGGGCCGGCGCGCCAGGTGGAGGGGCTCTCCACCCAGCCATTCGGAGCGGGGCGCCCCGCGGGTTGGTCCGTATGTGCGACAAGCGGGCCCGGGGGCCCGGGCCGCTGGGGCGAGTTGACGGGCCACCGGCCGGTGGCCGGTCGCCCGCGCGATCCCCCTGCCGCCACGGGGAGGCGCCGCCGGGCAACCCGCGGGGCCCTCGACACCGAACAAACCCCATGGAAGTCGGTCCGGACGGCGCGGCCGGGGCATACACACACCGGCGGGCCGTTCGCGAGGAGACGAGGAGAGAGGAGGGACGCCGTGATCACCGAGCCGGAACTGACCGGCGGCTCCGAGGAGCCCGGACCCGACGTGATCGCCGACAACGCCGATGACACCCGCGGCATTCGCAGCACCCGCGGCCGCTCCCGGTTCCGCTTCCCGCCGCGGCGGCACTGGACCTGGGGACTCGGCGGCCTCGCGGTCGCGTCCGCGCTGTGGACGGCCGGCCTGCACCTGTATGACGACCACCGCCACGCGGGGCCCGACCTGCACGGCTACACGCTCGGCGCCAGCCCCTGCGCGGGCGACGGCCTCGCAGCGCTCACCGCCGCGCTCAAGGCCACCGACACCGAGGCGGTCACCCCGGCCGCCGCCCACCTGGGCCCCGCGCTCGACCAGATCCACTGCACCCTGTCGGTCGGGGCCCGCACCCCCGGCGCCGTCACCAGCAGGTACCAGGTGTTCGTCACCATCGACCTGCACAAGCGCACCGACCCGCGGGCCGAGTTCGAGGACCAGCGCGGCCTCGACACCGGCGACCTCACCCCGGCCGAGCACGACACCGCCGTCCCGGGCCTCGGCGACGAGGCGTATCTGCTGACCGTCAGCACGCAGACGGAGGAGCTGCGGGTGCTGCACGGCGGCGCCGTCTTCTCGCTCACCCTGACCGGCTTCAACGACCTCGCCCCCGACCCGGCCGTGGCGAACTCGCTGCGCGGCCGCCCGGCGAGCCCCGACGACCTGAACCGGTACCGCGGCGCGCTGGTCGCGGCGATGCGGGACGTGATGAAGGCCCAGCAGCGGCACTGAACGCCCGGCGGGCGCGCCGGCCGGACGATCACGTTCTGCCAGCTCACCCGGCCGTGGCACGGCTGGGTACGGCTGCGGCGCGGCGGCGGTACTGCGCACTTCGCCGCAGGTGTGCTACCGTTTAATTGTTGCGGTTGTGGTACCCATGAACTCTGTGTGCGCCTGACGGGATGTGACCCTCGGGCGCATTTTGTTTTCCGGCCTCCAGATGGGGTCATTGCAGCGACACCTGGCTCGTAAAGTGCGAGTTCGGGAACTGCACCATCAGAGGAAGTTAGACATGGCAACCGGTACCGTTAAGTGGTTCAACGCGGAAAAGGGCTTCGGCTTCATCGAGCAGGACGGCGGCGGCGCCGACGTCTTCGCCCACTACTCGAACATCGCCACCCAGGGCTTCCGTGAGCTCCAGGAAGGCCAGAAGGTCACCTTCGACGTCACGCAGGGCCAGAAGGGCCCGCAGGCGGAGAACATCGTCCCGGCCTGATCGGACGAGTAGTACTCGAGCCGGGTCCCGCTACTTTGGGCGCGGGGCCCGGCTTTTCCGTACCTGGGTGCGAATCCCGGACGGATGGACGTTTTCCGTTCCACCGCAGTTCACCTCCTCCGCTGTTCATCTCTCCGGCTCGTTCTGCGGGTCTCCGCCTGATGTCACCTTTTGCGGAGTCTTTTTCGGCACGCGCCGCCTTCGAGGAAGGCTTCACGCATGCCTGAAAGAAATCGCCAGTCCTATTCGGGCGGTCCGGCCCGCGCCCGGCGCAAGCCGCGCGGCCCCCAGCAGGGCGGCGGCCGCCCCGGCGCCTCCCGCGGCTCCGGCCGTTCCGGCGGACGCCCCGCCGACACCGGCTCCGAGGAGTCGGTCTACACCACGGTCACCCCGGCCCCGCCGGCCGCGACCACCTTCGCCGAGCTGGACATGCCCGCCGCGCTGACGGAGGAGCTGACCCGGCAGGGCGTCACCGTGCCGTTCCCGATCCAGGGCGCGACGCTGCCCAGCTCGCTGGCCGGCCGCGACGTCCTCGGCCGGGGCCGCACCGGCTCCGGCAAGACCCTCGCCTTCGGGCTGGCCATGCTGGCCCGCACCGCCGGGCAGCGCGCCGAGCCGCGCCAGCCGCTCGCGCTGGTGCTCGTGCCCACCCGCGAACTCGCCCAGCAGGTCACCGACGCCCTCACCCCGTACGCCAGGGCGCTGCGCCTGCGGCTGGCCACGGTCGTCGGCGGGCTGTCGATCAGCCGCCAGGCCGCGGCGCTGCGCGGCGGCGCGGAGATCGTCGTCGCCACCCCGGGCCGGCTGCGGGACCTGGTGGAGCGCGGCGACTGCCGGCTCGACCGGGTCGTCATCACCGTGCTCGACGAGGCCGACCAGATGGCCGACATGGGCTTCCTGCCCCAGGTCACCGCGGTGCTGAACCAGGTGGTTCCGGGCAGCCAGCGGATGCTGTTCTCCGCGACCCTCGACCGCAACGTGGACACCCTCGTCCGCCGGTTCCTGTCCGACCCGGTGGTGCACGCGGTGGACCCGTCGGCCGGTGCCGTCGCCACCATGGAGCACCACGTGCTCCACGTGACCAGCGAGGACAAGCGCGACGCCACCGTGCGGATCGCCGCCCGCGAGGGCCGGGTGCTGCTCTTCCTGGACAGCAAGCGCGCCGTGGACCGGCTCGCCAAGACCCTGCTGGCCAGCGGCGTACGGGCGGCCGCGCTGCACGGCGGGAAGTCCCAGCCGCAGCGCACCCGTACCCTCACCCAGTTCAAGAACGGCGAGGTGACCGCGCTGGTGGCCACCAACGTCGCCGCGCGCGGCATCCACATCGACGACCTCGACCTGGTGGTCAACGTCGATCCGCCGGCCGACCACAAGGACTACCTGCACCGCGGTGGCCGCACCGCCCGCGCGGGCGCGTCCGGCAGCGTCGTGACGCTGGTGCTGTCCGACCAGCGCCGCGACATGGAACGGCTGATGGCCAAGGCCCGGATCACCCCGCGTACCGCGAGGGTGCACTCCGGTGACGAGGAACTGGCCCGGATCACCGGTGCCCGGGTGCCCTCCGGGGTGCCGGTCACCATCGCGGCACCGGTGCCGGCGGCGCACGCCTCCGGCAGCTCCACCGGACGCGGCGGCAGCAGGCGCAGGCCACGGGCGGGCGGCGCCTCCGGCGCGGGTTCCGGCCGGGGCGGCGCGGGCCGCGGCGGCGGCAACGCCGCACGCACCGGCGGCGGCTCCGGCCGCGGGGCGGGCAGTTCCGCCGGCGGCTCGGCGGGGACCTCCGCCGGACGCTCGGGCGGCTCCCGCTCAGGGGGCACCCGCTCCGGCGGCGCCCGCACCGCGCAACCCCGCGGGCGCGCCGCGTGAGGCCCGCCGCGGCGGCCGCGCTCGCCACCGCCGCACCGCTCCCCGACCAGGCCGCCGACGACGGCGCGCCCTGCGAGGGAAGCGACTTCTCCGCGCTCTCCCGGCGGATCACCGACTCCGGCCTGATGAAGCGCCGCCCCGGCTACTACGTGGCCCGGATCGGCGGCGTCGCCGCGCTGTACATCGGCGCGTGGACGGCGTTCGCGATGCTCGGCCACACCTGGTGGCAGCTGGCGATCGGCGGCGTGCTGGGGGTGCTCTTCTCCCAGATCGCGCTGGTCGCCCACGACATAGCCCACCGCCAGGTGTTCCGGCTGCGCCGGCCCAGCGAGGCCGCCGGCCGCATCGCGGGCAACCTCTGCGTCGGCATGAGCTACGGCTGGTGGCAGGACAAGCACACCCGCCACCACGCCAACCCCAACCACGAGGAACTGGACCCGGACGTCAGCCCGGACATCCTGGTCTGGTCGCAGGGCCAGGCCCGCAACGCCCGCGGCGTGGCCCGCTGGATCGGCGGCCGCCAGGCGTACTGGTTCTTCCCGCTGCTCACCCTCGAAGGCATGAACCTGCACGTGGCCGGGGTGCGGGCGCTGTTCCGGCCCGCGTACAAGCAGCGCACCCTGGAGGCGGTGCTGCTCGGCGTGCACATCGCCGCGTACATCACGGCGCTGCTGCTGATCCTCACCCCGCTCCAGGCGCTGGCGTTCGTCGCCGTCCACCAGGCGGTGTTCGGCGTCTACATGGGCTGCACCTTCGCGCCCAACCACAAGGGCATGCCGACGCTGACCGGCAAGGACCGGCCCGACTTCCTGCGCCGCCAGGTGCTCACCTCGCGCAACGTGCGCGGCGGGCGTCTGACCGACATCGCGCTCGGCGGGCTGAACTACCAGATCGAGCACCACCTCTTCCCGAGCATGCCCACGCCGCACCTGCGGCGCGCCCAGCCGATAGTGAAGGCGTACTGCGCGGAACTGGGCATCGCCTACGCGGAGAGCGGGCTGGTCTCCTCCTACGCGCAGGCGCTGCGCCATCTGCACGACGTCGGCGCGCCGCTGCGGGCCGCGACCACCACCTGACCGGACCTGGTCCCGGTCCTGGACCCGGACCTGGTCCCCGGACCCGCCTCGGACGACGCCTTCCACGGCGCCGGCCGGGGCGGTCCGGGGCGGTCGAACAGCAGGTATGCCCCCTGCCGGAAACATGAGAGTGTGGAGTTTTCGGCCCTGTCCCCTCTCCCCTGTCGAGGCATGATGCGCGTCACCATCGCCCGCCACCACTTCTACTTCCACCCCTCCGAGGTGGAGCAGGTGATGAGCGGGGTCACTCCCGAGCCCGTCACCGGCAGCTCCGTCGACATCGGCGGGGTCCGCTACCCGCTGATGCAGGTCGGCGCGGCTCTCACCCGCCAGGACCGGCGCGACTTCAACGCGGGCGAAGTGGAGCGGGCGATGCAGGCGCTCGGGTTCCCGTTGCACAGCACCACGGCCGGCTAGTTCGGGAGCGCCGGTTCGGTACGGGGCGGCCGGCGCGCGGTCGCCCCGTTCCCGTACCGGTTTCCGTACCGGTTCTTGTTCCAGGTTCCTGTCTCCGGCGAGCGCGGGCGCTGCGTGGCTGGTCGCGCGGCGCCCCGCATCCCGGGACAATGCGAGGTCGTCCCAGACGCAGAGAGGTGGATGCCGTGGTGCAGCAGGTGCGGGGTGTGGTGGCGCGGAGCAAGGGCGGCCCGGTCGGCGTCGAGACGATCGTCGTACCGGACCCGGGGCCGGGTGAGGCCGTGGTCGCGGTGCAGGCGTGCGGGGTGTGCCACACCGACCTGCACTACCGGGAGGGCGGCATCGGGGACGACTTCCCGTATCTGCTCGGCCATGAGGCGGCCGGTGTGGTCGAGTCGGTCGGCGCCGGGGTGACCGAGGTCGAGCCCGGGGACTTCGTGGTGCTCAACTGGCGTGCGGTCTGCGGGAACTGCCGGGCGTGCCGGCGCGGCCGGCCCTGGTACTGCTTCGACACGCACAACGCCCGGCAGAAGATGACGCTGCTCGACGGCACCGAGCTGTCGCCCGCGCTGGGCATCGGCGCGTTCGCCGACAAGACGCTGGTGGCCGCCGGACAGTGCACGAAGGTCGATCCGGCGGCCTCCCCCGCCGCCGCGGGGCTGCTGGGCTGCGGGGTGATGGCCGGGCTCGGCGCGGCCCTCAACACCGGTGGCGTGGGCCGGGGCGACTCGGTCGCGGTGATCGGCTGCGGCGGGGTGGGCAACGCCGCGGTGGTCGGCGCCCGGCTGGCGGGCGCCGCGCGGATCATCGCGGTGGACGTCGACGACCGCAAGCTCGCCACCGCGCACCGCCTGGGCGCCACCCACACCGTCAACTCCCGCACCAGCGAGCCGGTCGAGGCGATCCGCGAGCTGACCGGAGGCTTCGGCGCCGACGTGGTGATCGAGGCGGTCGGCCGCCCCGAGACGTACCAGCAGGCCTTCTACGCACGGGACCTGGCCGGCACGGTGGTCCTGGTCGGCGTGCCCACCCCGGAGATGAAGCTCGAACTCCCCCTGCTCGACGTCTTCGGCCGCGGCGGCGCCCTGAAGTCCTCCTGGTACGGCGACTGCCTGCCCTCACGCGACTTCCCGATGCTGATCGACCTCTACCTCCAAGGCCGCCTCGACCTCGACGCGTTCGTCACCGAGACCATCGAACTCCCGGACGTCGAACAGGCCTTCACCCGCATGCGCGACGGCGACGTCCTCCGCTCGGTGGTCGTGCTCTGACGACCACGTCGATCCGGTCAGTGCGGGGTGCGCCGGGTTTGACGTCGGTGGTCCCGGGCCGCCGGCGGGTGGTGGTCGGCCCGGGGATCGGGTGGGGTGGGGGTCAGGCGGCCAGGGCGGGGTGGAGGACGACCTTGGTGTAGCCCTCCACCCGCTGGTCGAACTTCTCGTAGGCCATGGGGGCCTGTTCCAGGGGGAGTTCGTGGCTGACCACGAAGCTGGGGCGGGCCCGGCCCGCGGTGATCAGGTCGCGCAACTGGCGGTTGTACTGCTTGACGTTGCACTGCCCGGTGCCCATCCGCTGCCCCTTCTCGAACATCTTGCCGATCGAGACGAGCAGTTGGCCGTGGCGGGCGTGCTCGTCGGGGCCGCCGGGGTCGGACGGCACGTAGAGGCCGGGGATGCCGAGCCTGCCGGTCGGACGGACCGTCTCGACCAGGGAGTTGAGCACGCTCGCGGGCTCCTCGTGGCCGGTGTCGCGGCCGTCGTCGTGGCCCTGGGCCTGGTAGCCGACCGCGTCGATGCCCTTGTCGGTGCCCTCGCCGTCGGTGTGGTCACGGATCTGCCCGGCCGGGTCGCTCTGCGTGAAGTCGATCGGCACCGCGCCGATCGCGTCGGCCTTGGCCAGCCGCTCGGGCACCCGGTCGACCACGAAGACCTTGGCCGCGCCGCGCAGCAGCGCCGAGTAGGCGGCCATCAGCCCGACCGGGCCGGCACCGTAGACCGCGACGGACTCGCCGGGGGAGACCTCGGCCAGCTCGCAGCCGTGGTAGCCGGTCGGGAAGATGTCGGCGAGCAGCACGAAGTCGGTCTCGAACTGCTCGCCCGGCGGCAGCTTGAGGCAGTTGAAGTCGGCGAACGGCACCCGTAGGTGCTCGGCCTGCCCGCCGAGGTACGGCCCCATGGCCACGTAGCCGTACGCGCCGCCGGCGAACCCGGGGTTCACCGTGAGGCAGAAACCGGTGTTGCCGGCCAGGCAGTTCTTGCAGAAGCCGCAGGCCACGTTGAACGGCATGACCACGCGGTCCCCGACCGCCAGCGACGCGACGCCCGAGCCGATCTCCTCGACGATGCCCAGGTTCTCGTGGCCGAGGACGATGCCGGCCTCGGCCGCGGTGCGGCCCTCGTACATGTGCAGGTCCGATCCGCAGATCGCGGAGGACGTGACGCGGACGATCACGTCGTTGGGGTGCTGGATGCCGGGAGTGTCGACATCGGCGACCGCGACGGAGAAGGGTTTCTGGTAGACGACAGCCTTCATGTTCACCACCTCCGTGGTCCTTCCAGCGAACACCCGGGGGCAGGGCAACTCAAAACGGTGCCCCGGCGCGCGGAGGCCGGTACGGCGGCCGGCGGTGCGGCGGGGCGCGCACGTCGCGTCGTCGGGGCGGGAAACGCACGGACGGCGCGGGCGTCGAAGGGGTCCGGCGGCGCCGTCACGGTGCGAGACTGGCGGGAGGAGCGTCACAAGGGGGCCGCGGCCATGGGCGTCTACTCGGAGCGGGTGCTGCCGCGGCTGGTCGACGCCGCCTGCGGATCACGGCAGGCCGCGGTGCTGCGCCGCCGGGTCTGCGCGGAACTCACCGGCGCGGTGGTGGAGATCGGCTTCGGCTCGGGGCGCAACGTGCCCTTCTACCCGCCCGCCGTGACCCGGGTGGACGCCGTGGAGCCCTCCGACACCGGCTGGCGGCTGGCCGGCGGCCGGGTGCGGGCCTCGTCCGTACCGGTGCTGCGCTCGGGCCTGGACGGGCAGGCGCTGCCGTACGCCGACGCGATCTTCGACGCGGCCGTCTCCACCTGGACGCTGTGCACGATCCCGGACCCGTACACCGCCCTGCGGGAGGTACGGCGCGTGCTGCGGCCGGGGGGCACCCTGCGGTTCGTGGAGCACGGCCTCGCGCCCGACGCGGAGGTGCGGCGCTGGCAGCGGCGGCTCGAACCGTTCCAGCGCCGGCTGGCCGGCGGCTGCCGGCTCACCCGCCCGATCCCGGACCTGCTGACCGGCGCGGGCTTCACGCTGACCGAGCTGGACGTGTTCTACGAGGAGGGCGCGCCGCGCTTCGTCGGCGCGATGTCGCTGGGCAGCGCGGTGGTGGCGGAGCCCTCGCGGCAGGACTCGGCGCCGGAGCGGGCGTCGGAACGGGCGTCGGAACGGGCGTCGGGGCGGGAGCCCGCGTCGGAGCCGCAGGGGTCGGATGCCGCGAGGCACGCGTCGTCGTCGGTGAGGCAGGACCCGGGCCCGGCGCCGGGGGAGCCCGCGAGCTGATCCTGCGCGGCCTCGTCCGCGCTCAGGCCGCCGAGTGCCTCCACCCGGTCGGGGGCGGGCCGGCCGGCCGCGGCGATCCGCAGCAGTTCGTACAGCGTGTCGCGCTGCGCGGGGTCGAGGGCGCCCAGGACGTCGTCCTCGGCACCGGCCAGCGCGAACTCGGCCGCGGCCAGCCGCCGGATGCCGGGGTCGGTGAGGCTGACGATGTGGCGGCGCCGGTCCTCCGGTGAGCGGTGCCGCTCCACCAGGCCGTCGGCCTCCAGTTCGTTGAGCAGCCCGACGACGTTGGCCCGGTCCATCATCAGGGTCGAGGACAGCGCCTGCTGGGTGCTGCCGTGCAGGTCCCGCAGGACCGTGAGCGCCACCAGGTGGCGCGGCCGCAGCCCGAGCGGCGCCAGCACGGACTCCCCGCGCAGCCGCATCCGCCGCGCGAGCTGGTCGAGCAGCGCTCCGGACCGCCTCGGCGGCTGGTTCAGCACGGGCAGAGAGGCCATTCCCCGAGTCTACCCAGTCCGCCGGGAATGGTGACGTGCTATAAATCGTTGGCGCTACACAAACCATCCGTGGAAGGTCAACGACATGCCTCACCTCCTGCACATCGACGCGAGCATCCAGGGCGAGCGGTCCGTCAGCCGCAAGCTGACCGCGCGCGCCGCCGCCGTCTGGCGCGCGGCCCACCCGGGCGGGACCGTCACCTACCGGGACCTCGGCGCGCACCCGCTGCCCCACCTGGTCCCCGCCACCGTGCACTCCGGCGCCGTTCCCGCGGCCGACCGCACTCCCGAGCAGGCCGCCGCCTGGGCGCTGAGCGAGGAGATCGTCGGCGAGGTCAAGGCGGCCGACACCGTCCTGCTCGGCCTGCCGCTCTACAACTTCGGCGCCCCCAGCGGCGTCAAGACCTGGGTCGACCACCTCATCGCGCCGGGGCTCTCGGTGGACGGCGAGACGATGGCACCGCTGCTCGGCGGGCGCGAGATGGTGGTGCTCGCGGCCCGCGGCGGCGGCTACGGCGCCGGCACGCCCCGCGAGGGCTGGGACCACGCCGAGCCCTGGCTCCCGCACGGTCTGTCGCTGACCGGCCTGGAGCCGCGCTTCATCACCGCGGAGCTGACGCTTGCCGGGAGCAACCCGGCGATGGCCGAGCTGGTGCCGCTGGCCGAGGAGAGCCTGGCGGCGGCCGAGGCCGCGATCGACGACCTGTGGAAGTCGCCGGTAGCCGTCTGACCGACCCTCCCGGGTGCCGTGGAGCCAGTCCGAGCAGACCCCTCCCGGGTGCCGTGGAGCCAGTCCGAGCAGACCCCTCCCGGGTGCCGCGGAGCAGTCCGAGCAGACCCCTCCCGGGTGCCGCGCGCCCCTGGCACCCGGGACCACCTGCCGGTGGGGGCCCACGCCGGCGCTCCTCCCGTCCCGCCGTCCGCCACGACGTCGTCCGGGCGCCGTCATCCGCCGCGGGGTCGCCGAATCCGGTGCCCGGCACGTCCGTTCGCCCCCCGTAAACCCAGACGAACGGAAGCGCCGCGCCCGCTCAGCGTGCCGTGTACAAAGGACGTGAGGGAAGACTTTTCGATCCTGCCCGCAACGACGCGGCCGGGTCGGGCGGGGAGGCGGGCATCATGCACATCCACTTCACGCTGGACGACCTGGCCCGCACCCGGCTGGCACCCGCGCCGAGCCCGCTGGCCATGACCAGCCTCAGCGTCTACCGGCTCGGCCACGGACCGCCCTCGCCCGGCCTCGACCTGTGGCGCCGCACCGTACGGGCCGGGCTGCGGGCGTCGACCGACGGCGGGTACGACCCGTTCGCCGAGCTGGCGCCGACCGCGCCGTCCCACCCCGTGCCCCGCTTCCTGCGACCGTACGCCGGACTGCGCACGCTGGACGAGGAGTTGGAGCGGTTACGGGCGACGCCCCGGCAGTCGCTGCGGGCGGACATCGACTACATCGCGCGCCACCGCGACCTGCCGCCCCGGACGGTCCGCGACATCGCCGACGCCCGTCCGCACGAGACCGCACGCCTCGCCGCCGGCGTACGCGCCTACCACCGCGTGGCGGTCGCCCCGTACCGCGAAGGGCTGGCCGCCGCGCTCGCCGCCGACCGCGCCGTGCGCAGCCGCCAACTCCTGCACGGCGGCGTCGAGTCCGTGCTGCGCGGCCTCCACCCGCGGATGCGCTGGCGGCCGCCGGTGCTGGAACTCGACGGGCACGCCGACGGCGACGAGTACCGGCTCGGCGGACGCGGCCTCGTCCTGGCGCCGGGCGCGTTCAGCACCTACGTGCCCTGCGACCCCGCCGACGAGCAACCCGCCCTCTACTACGAGGTCTTCGGCGGCGCCCATCCCGCCCTCTTCACCCACCTCGCCCGGCCCGACAACCGCCGCACCGCGCTGGCCGCCCTCCTCGGGCACAGCCGCGCCGCCGTCCTCCAGGTCGCCGCCGACGGCGCCTCCACCAACCAACTCGCCGCACGCGCGGGCCTGTCGGCGGCCTCCGCCTCCAAACACGCGAGCGTCCTGCGCGATGCCGGCCTGCTCACCACCCATCGCACCGGCCGCGCCGTCCACCACACCCTCACCCCCTTGGTCGCCCAACTCCTGTCGGCACCCTGACCCGTGGGGCGGCGCCGCCCCAAGTCCCCCCGCCCGCACGGGGGAAGAGCCGAGGCCGAGCACCCGGGCCGAGCACGCGTGCCCCAGGCCGATCCGGGCCGCCCGCACCCCGGGCCGATCCGAACCGCCCGCGCCGACGGCTTCCGAGCCGCCCGCGCCGACGACTTCCGGGTGACCGGTACCCGGCGGATTCCGGGCAGCCGCGCGGCTCGACTCCGTAAACGTTGCCGTTCTCTTGACACCGCTCGGAGCCAGGGCCGATTCTCCTGGGTGTGCCTGAGAGCGCTCTCAGGCATTGCCGGGTTCTCTCCGACCGGCAACGCGCACGACCCCCCACAACCCCCCACAGGAGAAGGAGAGGGAGGACACGCATGTCCACCCCAGAAACGCGCGTACCACCACCGCGCCGTCGAGGCGGTGCACGGCACGGGATACGCGGCGGCCGCGCCGTGGTCGGGCTGATCGCCGCGGTCGCGGCGTTCACCGGCCTCGCCCTGGCCGGTTCGCCGTCCGCGATGGCCACCACGGGCGCCGACGCGCGCACGAGCACGGCCGCGAAGGCCGCGCCGGCGGTGAAGGCGGTGAAGGCGGCCGCCGCCAAGCCCGCCGCGGCACCCTCCGACGTGCCGGCCGCGCCGGCCGGGTTCAGCACCACCTGGAGCGACGACTTCAACGGCGCCGCCAACTCCGCGCTGGACACCGGCACCTGGCGCTACGACGACGGCGCCGGCGCGAACTTCGGCACCGGCGAGATCGAGACCACGACCAACAGCACCTCCAACGTCTACCACGACGGCAACGGCCACCTGGTGCTGAAGGCGCTGCACGACGGCACCGACCCCAACTCCGGCTGGACGTCCGGCCGGGTGGAGACGCAGGCGGACGGGTTCGGCGCGCGGCCGGGCGGCGTGGTGCGCGTCCAGGCGTCGATCCAGCAGCCGAACCTCAACACCACCAGCGGCGCGGGCTACTGGCCGGCGTTCTGGATGCTGGGCTCGCCGCTGCGGGTCGGTGTCGGCTGGCCGGGCTCCGGCGAGGTCGACATCATGGAGGACATCAACGCCCGCAGTTCGGTGTTCGGCACGCTGCACTGCGGGGTGAGCCCCGGCGGCCCGTGCAACGAGTCGACCGGCATCGGTTCCGGTGAGCGCGCCTGCGCGGGCTGCCAGACCGGGTACCACACCTACGCGGTGGAGATCGACCGCTCGACGTCGCCCGAGCAGATCCGCTACTACCTCGACGGCGCCGAGTACTTCACCATCAACTCCAGCCAGGTGGACGCCACCACCTGGGCCAACGCCGTCGACCACAGCTACTACGTGATCTTCGACCTGGCGATCGGCGGCGCCTTCCCGGGCGCCTTCGGCGGCGGCCCGACCGCCGCGACCGCGTCCGGCGGCCAGATGAACATCGACTACGTGGCCGTCTACAACAAGCCGGCCGCCGGCGACCTCGGCCCGAACATCGCGCAGGGCAAGCCGACCACGTCCTCCTCGAACGAGAGCGCGGACTTCCCGGCGTCCAACGCGACCGACGGCAACATCTCCACCCGCTGGTCGAGCGGCTTCTCCGACCCGCAGTGGGTCCAGGTCGACCTCGGCCAGTCCTACGCCCTCACGCACGCGAGCCTCACCTGGGAGGCGGCCGCGGCATCGGCCTACCAGCTACAGGTGTCCGCCGACGGCCAGAACTGGACCACCGTCTACACCAACAACAACAGCCCGCAGGACCTCCAGGACACCGCGCTGAACACCACGGCGCGCTACGTGCGGGTCTACGCGACCGCGAGAGCGAGCCAGTACGGCGACTCGCTCTACGAGTTGGCGCTGTACGGCACGCCGTCGGACGGCGGCAACCCGGGCGGCGGCACGGGCACGCTGCTGTCCCAGGGCAAGACGGCCACCGCCTCCTCCACGGAGAACGCGAGCTTCCCGGCGTCCGCCGCGGTCGACGGCAACACCGGCACTCGCTGGTCGAGCGGCTTCTCCGACCCGCAGTGGCTCCAGGTCGACCTCGGCGCCACGCACACGATCAGCCAGGTGAAGCTCGACTGGGAACCCGCGTACGCGACGGCGTTCCAGATCCAGACCTCGTCCGACGGCCAGAACTGGACGTCGGTCTACTCCACCACCAGCGGGACCGGCGGCGAGCAGACGCTGCCGGTGACCGGATCGGGCCGCTACGTGCGCCTGTACGGCACGCAGCGGGCCACGCAGTACGGGTACTCCCTCTGGGAGTTCCAGGTCTACGGCACCTGATCCGGACGCGCCCTGGTGCCAACTCCCCGCCGCACCAGGGCGCCCCTTCCACTGAGCCGTGCGGGCCGGGCTGTCAGGACCGGCCCGCACGGCTCCTCCGTCCGCAGCCGGAGGCACCGTTCCGGCCGCGCCCAGCCCCGGGCGCGGCCATGGGGGCGTAAAGGGGGTGCCAGGAAGGGCGCGCCGGGCGTCAGGGGGGCGTCAAGGAAGGGCGCGCGAGCCCGGCCGAAACCTAGCGTCTGGGGCATGGGACACGGTGAGCGCTCCGGCGCGGTACCCCGGGCGCGGATCGGCGGAGCGGACGGCCCCGCGGTCGCGGCCGATCGCGCCTGGGCCGGGCGGCGGTGGAGCGCGTACGGCGCGGCCGCGACGGTGCTGGCCGTGGCGCTGGTGATGGACGGGTGGGACGGCACGCTGGACATGCTGCGGCTCGCGGCGTGCGGGGCGCTCTCGACGGCGCTGTTCGCGATCCTGCTGCCGGCGCGCACCACGGCGGGCGACGGCTGGCTGGAAGTGCGCGGGCTGGTGCGCAGGCGGCGCGTGCACACCGACTACCTGGTGTCGGCGCGGTTCCTGGGGGAGATAGACCGCCGGGTGGTGCTGCGCGACGCGTTCGGCGGGCGGGTGTCGGTGGAGGTGCGGGTGCTGCTCGCCAACCCGTTCCTGTGGCACGAGCTCGACCGCGGCGCCCGGCGCGCCTACGCCGCCGGGCTGCTCCCCGACCGCAGCGCGCTGCGCGAACTGGCCGAGTCGATCGACACGGCCGGCGCCCGCGAGCTGCTGTCGGCCGCGGGCATGCCCTGACGGGCGGTCGTGGCGCCCGATCGGCTGACGCGGAAGCGCGGCAGGTGTGTCGGGGTGGGAGGCGGCCTCGATCGCGGCGGATGGTGGTGGGTGGTGGTGGCGCCCGCCGGACGCGCTCTCGTTCCGCGTGTGGACGTTCGCGCCGCTCCAGAAGCCCAGCAGCTCGGCAACTCAGCAACTCAGTCGCTCAGCAATCCAGCAGCTCCGAAGCTCCGTATCCCGGTAGCCGCCGTGGCCCTCGTGGCCCCTGCGGTTCCCCCACCGAATCCCCCCACTCCACGGAGACCGAATGCGCCTGTTCGCGCGCGGCCTGTCCGCCGCCCTCCTCCTCGCACCCCTGGCCGTCCTGCCGTCCGCCGCGTCCGCCGCGTCGGCGGCGCCCCTGCCGGGGCCGGCCAGGCCCACCCCCGCCCCGCTGATCGCCGCCACCGGCGACGCGGTGCCCGGCCAGTACATCGTGACCCTCGACAAGGGCGTGAACCTCACCGGCGAGGTCCGCACCCTGGGCATCAGGCCGCTGTTCAGCTACGACAAGGTGCTGCACGGCTTCGCGGCCGCGCTGACCGCCTCCCAGCTCGACACCGTGCGCGACACCCCGGGTGTCACGGCGGTCGAGCAGAACGGCCGGATCACCGGCTCCGACCTCACGATCAGCGGGCCGCACAGCCGGGCCACGGCCACCAGTTGGGGCCTGGACCGGATCGACCAGCACAACCTGCCGCTGGACGACGAGTTCAGCACCGTCGGGACCGGCGCCGGCGGCACCGCGTACATCATGGACACCGGGATCGACTTCGGGCACAGCGAGTTCGGCGGCCGGGCGGTGCCCGGGTTCGACGCGGTCGGCGACGGCCAGGACGGCCAGGACTGCCACGGCCACGGCACGCATGTCGCGGGCACCGTCGGCGGCGCCACGTTCGGCGTCGCGCCCAAGGCGACGCTGGTGAGCGTGCGCGTGCTGGACTGCAAGGGCAACGGCAGTGACGCCGAGGTGATCGCCGGGTTCGACTGGGTGGCGAAGAACGCCCAGCAGCCCGCGGTGCTCAACGCCTCGCTCGGCGGCGACTACTCCCCGGCGGTCAACTCGGCCGTGGACGCGCTGGCCGACAGCGGGGTGCTGCCGGTGGTCGCGGCCGGCAACGACACCAAAGACACCTGCGGGGCCTCCCCGGCGAGCGCCGGCCAGGCACTGGCGGTGGGCGCCACCGACCGCGGCGACGACGAGACCGGCTTCAGCAACTACGGCACCTGCGTGGCGCTCTTCGCGCCCGGCCAGGACATCATCTCGGCGAAGCTCGGCGGCGGCAGCGTCGCCAAGAGCGGCACGTCGATGGCCAGCCCGCACGTGGCCGGCGCCGCGCTGCTCTACAAGACCGAGCACCCGTCGGCGACCGCCGAGCAGGTCAAGGCCGCGCTGGTCGACAACAGCACCCAAGGCGTGCTGACGGTCGAGCACGACTCCCCGAACCGGCTGCTGTTCACCGGCGGCCTGTGAGCACCACCCGGTAGGACCCGGTGGAAGACCGGGTACGACGGCGGCGCGCCCGTACGGCCGGAAGGTCTGAAGATCCGAAGGTCTGAAGGTCCGAGAGCCCTTCCTGATCAGAGGGTCCGTACGGGCGCGCCCGCCCGCCACGCCTCGATGTCCTCGACGGCGTCGGTGTAGAAGATCCGGTACGTCGTGTCGGTCACGTAGCCCATGTGCGGGGAGAGCAGGGTGCGGGGCGCCGCACGCAGCCAGTGGCCGTCGGGCAGCGGCTCGGTGTCGTAGACGTCCAGGCCGACGCCGGCCGGGCGGTCCGTGGCGAGGGCCCGGCGCAGCGCGTCCTCGTCGATCAGCCCGAACCGCGAGGTGTTGACGAGGTAGGCGTCCGGGCGCATGGCGCCGAGTTCGGCGTCGCCGACGAGGCCGCGGGTGCCGTCGGCGAGCACCATGTGCACGGTGACGACCTTCGCGGTGGCGAACAGCTCGTCCTTCGCGACCAGCCGGGCGCCGCTCTCGGCCGCGCGCTCCGCGGTGAGGTTCGGGCTCCAGGCGACCACGTCCATCCCGAAGGCGGCTCCCACCGCGGCCACTTGGGCGCCCAGCCGGCCGAGGCCGACGACGCCCAGCACGTCGCCCGCCAGGTCCGGTGCGATCCGCTGCTGCCAGCCGCCGGCCCGGATCGCGGCGTCGTCGGCGGCGACCTGGCGGACCAGGCCGAGGATCATCGCCCAGGTCAGCTCGGCGGTGCCGGTCGGATGGGTGCGGGTGCCGCTGACCAGCACGCCGAACTCGGCGGCAGCGGCCACGTCGACGGCCGCGTTGCGCATGCCGGTGGTGACCAGCAGCCGCAGCCGGGGCAGCCGCCGCAGCACCTCGCGCGGGAAGGCGGTGCGCTCGCGCATCGCCACCACCACGTCGAACGGCTCCAGGGCGGCGACCAGTTCGTCACGGTCGGCGAGGTGCCCGGGGAAGAAGACCGTCTCGGCCCCGGGCAGCCGCCCGGACCAGTCGGCCAGCGACTCGGCGACCTGCTGGTAGTCGTCCAGTACGGCGACACGCATCGGCACGGCGGCTCCTCCTGGGTGGGTCTCCTGGGGTCTCCTGGCTGCGGCGATCCTACGACCGCGCTCCCTGGGGCCTACCCCGCGCTGTCCTCCGCGTCGCCGCCTTCGAGGTCGCCCTCGGTGTCCAGGTAGACCTGGCGCAGTTCGGCGAGCACCGCGGGGTCGGGCTCGGCCCACATGCCGCGGGACTCGGCCTCCAGCAGGCGTTCGGCGATGCCGTGCAGGGCCCAGGGGTTGGCGTCCTGGAGGAAGGCGCGGTTGGCGGGGTCGAGGACGTACGCCTCGGTGATCTTGTCGTACATCCAGTCGGCGACGACGCCGGTGGTCGCGTCGTAGCCGAACAGGTAGTCGACGGTGGCGGCGAGTTCGAAGGCGCCCTTGTAGCCGTGCCGGCGCATCGCCTCGATCCAGCGCGGGTTGACCACGCGGGCGCGGAAGACCCGGGAGGTCTCCTCGACCAGGGTGCGGGTGCGGACGGTCTCGGGGCGGGTGGAGTCGCCGATGTACGCCTCGGGGGCGGTGCCGCGCAGCGCCCGGACCGCGGCGACCATGCCGCCGTGGTACTGGAAGTAGTCGTCGGAGTCGGCGATGTCGTGCTCGCGGGTGTCGGTGTTCTTCGCGGCGACGGCGATCCGGCGGTAGGCGGTCTCCATCTCGCCGCGGGCCGCCCGGCCGTCCAGGCCCCGGCCGTAGGCGTACCCGCCCCACACGGTGTAGACCTCGGCGAGGTCGGCGTCGGTGCGCCAGTCGCGGGAGTCGATGAGCTGGAGCAGCCCGGCGCCGTACGTGCCCGGCCGGGAGCCGAAGATGCGGGTGGTGGCGCGCCGCTCGTCGCCGTGTTCGGCGAGGTCGGCGCGGGTGTGGGCGCGGACGTGGTTGCGGTCGTCGGGCTCGTCGAGGGAGGCGGCCAGCCGGACCGCGTCGTCCAGCAGGGCGACGGTGTGCGGGAAGGCGTCCCGGAAGAAGCCCGAGATGCGCAGGGTGACGTCGATCCGGGGGCGGCCGAGCTCGTCCAGCGGCACGGGCTCCAGGCCGGTGACGCGGCGGGAGGCGTCGTCCCACACCGGGCGGATGCCGAGCAGGGCGAGCGCCTCGGCGATGTCGTCGCCCGCGGTGCGCATCGCGGAGGTGCCCCACAGGGACAGCCCGACGGAGGCGGGCCAGTCGCCGTTGTCGGTGCGGTAGCGGGTCAGCAGGGAGTCGGCGAGGGCCTGTCCGGTCTCCCAGGCGAGCCGGGAGGGCACCGCCTTGGGGTCCACGGAGTAGAAGTTGCGGCCGGTGGGCAGCACGTTGACCAGGCCGCGCAGCGGCGAGCCGGACGGCCCGGCGGGCACGAAGCCGCCGGCCAGGGCGTGCACGGTGCGGTCGAGTTCGTCGGTGGTCGCGGCGAGCCGGGGCGCCACCTCGCGGGCGGCGAACTCCATGACGGCGGCGGCCTGCTCGCCGTACCCGGCGGTGGCCGCGGGCACGGCGTCCGGGTCCCAGCCGGCGTCCTCCATCGCCTGGACCAGGGCGCGGGCGCGCTCCTCGACGGCGTCGGCGGCGGTGCGGGTGGCGGCGGACTCGTCGAGGCCGAGGGCCTCGCGCAGCCCGGGCAGGGCCGCGGTACCGCCCCAGATCTGCCGGGCCCGCAGGATCGCCAGCACCAGGTTGACCCGGTCGGTGCCGGCCGGGGCCTGGCCGAGGACGTGCAGGCCGTCGCGGATCTGGGCGTCCTTGATCTCGCACAGCCAGCCGTCGACGTGCAGCAGGAAGTCGTCGAAGCCCTCGTCGTCGGGGCGGTCGGCCAGGCCGAGGTCGTGGTCGAGGCGGGCGGCCTGGATCAGGGTCCAGATCTGGGCGCGGATGGCGGGCAGCTTCGCCGGGTCCATCGCGGCGATCTGGGCGTGCTCGTCCATCAGTTGTTCGAGGCGGGCGATGTCGCCGTAGGAGTCGGCGCGGGCCATCGGCGGCACGAGGTGGTCGATGAGGGTGGCGTGCGCGCGGCGCTTGGCCTGGGTGCCCTCGCCCGGGTCGTTGACCAGGAACGGGTAGATCAGCGGCAGGTCGCCGAGCACCGCGTCCGGGCCGCAGGCGGCCGAGAGCCCGGCGTTCTTGCCGGGCAGCCACTCCAGGTTGCCGTGCTTGCCGAGGTGGATCATCGCGTCGGCGCCGAACCCGCCGTCCGCGGCCGGGGCGGCGATCCAGTGGTACGCCGCCAGGTAGTGGTGCGAGGGCGGCAGGTCGGGGTCGTGGTAGATCGCGATCGGGTTCTCGCCGAAGCCGCGCGGCGGCTGGATGAGGATCAGCAGGTTCCCGTGCCGGAGCGCGGCGAGCACGATGTCGCCCTCGGGGTTGCGGCTGCGGTCCACGAAGAGCTCGCCGGGCGGCGGGCCCCAGTGCCGCTCCACCGCGGCGCGCAGCTCCTGCGGCAAGGTGGCGTACCAGCGGCGGTAGTCGGCGGCGGGGACCCGTACCGGGTTGCGGGCCAGCTGCTCCTCGGTGAGCCAGTCCTGGTCGTGGCCGCCGGCGTCGATGAGCGCGCGGATGAGGGCGTCGCCGGAGTGGGGGGCGGGGTCGGGCGTACGTTCCAGGTCGTCGCCAGGGTGCGGGTCGCCGGGGGTGCGGTCGGGGGCGTTCGCCGGTGCCGGCCCGGTGTCCAGGCCGGTGTCCAGACCGGTGTCCAGGCCCGGGACCGGGTCGGGGCCGAAGTCGTAGCCCTCCTCGCGCAGCCGGCGCAGCAGGACCATCGCGCTGGCGGGGGTGTCGAGGCCGACCGCGTTGCCGATGCGGGAGTGCTTGGTCGGGTAGGCGGAGAGCACCAGGGCGAGGCGCTTGTCGGCGGCGGGTATGTGGCGCAGCCGGGCGTGCCGTACGGCGATACCGGCCACCCGGGCGGCGCGTTCGGGGTCGGCGACGTACGCGGGCAGGCCGTCGGCGTCGACCTCCTTGAACGAGAACGGGACGGTGATCAGCCGCCCGTCGAACTCCGGCACCGCGATCTGGGTGGCCGCGTCCAGCGGCGAGACGCCCTCGTCGCTCGCCAGCCAGGCGGCGCGCGAGCCGGTCAGGCAGAGCGCCTGGAGCACCGGCACGTCCAGGCCGGTGAGCGCGCCCGCGTCCCACGCGTCGTCGTCGCCGCCCGCGGACGCCTCGGCGGGACGGGTGCCGCCGGCCGCGAGCACGGTGGTGACGATCACGTCGGCGGCGGCCAGTTCGGCGACGAGTTCGGGCTCGGGGGTGCGCAGGGAGGCGACGAAGTACGGCAGCGCGCGGCCGCCGCCCGCCTCGATCGCGTCGCACAGGGCCGCGACGAAGGCGGTGTTCCCGCTCATGTGGTGGGCGCGGTAGTAGAGCACGGCGACGGCGGGGGCCTGGGCGGGCGTCTCGGCGGCCGTGCGCTCCAGCGGGCCCCAGGAGGGCGCGGGCGCGGGCGGGTCGAAGCCGTGGCCGGTGAGCAGCACCGTGTCGGACAGGAAGCGGGCGAGCTGCTCCAGGTTGGCGGGGCCGCCGTGCGCGAGGTACGCGTGCGCCTCGGCGGCGAGGCCGACCGGCACGGTGGAGGCCGCCATCAGCTGGGCGTCCGGGGCCTGTTCACCGCTCAGGACGACCACGGGGAGGCCGGTGGCCAGCAGCGCGTCCAGCCCCTCCTGCCACGCCCGCAGGCCGCCGAGCAGGCGTACGACGACCAGGCCGGCGCCCTCCAGCAGCCCCGGCAGGTCGTCCAGGGCGAGGCGGGTCGGGTTCGCGAAGCGATACGGCACCGGCCCGCCCGCCGCCCGCGCGCTCAGCAGATCGGTGTCGGAAGTGCTCAGCAGCAGAACGCTTTCGCGGTGCCCCTGACCCCGCGGAGTGGTCGGTCCCGCCGGTTCCGGGACCGCCTGCCCGGTGGCCGGTTGCTCGCGCGGTGCCCCGCGCCCCTGGTGGTGTGCCGCCGCATCCGCGGAAGCACGGTCACCCTCAAGGGGCGTGTGGGGGTCCCTCCCAGGCGAAGCGCTGGGGGAGAGCGGAGCGACCAGCCCAGGCGCACCGCCGGACGAAGACGCGTCGGCAAGGGGCGGCCCCTCGCTCGCCGGAGAGGTGGTCCTGGAACCGGCAGAACGGGGCAACTCGGGAGGACCCGTAACGGTCACGGCAAACCCTTCCTCGGGGTGTCCGCGCCCCGGGCAGTGTCGGACGGCGGGAGTTCCTGGCTCGCTCGACCGCCGGAGGCACCCGGTGGTCAAGTTCACAGTGGCGGGACCGCGCCGGATTCGCACCGGGCTTCCTCCCCTGTCGCCGTCTGCGGCGATGGCGAACCGGAAGGTCCGCACGGGGAGCATAGTAAGCGCCATAGCCGTTCAGCAGTTCATCCGATTTGTGGCACGGTCGGTATGCTCGCCGCCATGTCCACCGCCCCCGACCAGCCCCGCCGGCCGCCCCGGCCGGCCGCCGAGGCATGTCCGGCGGACGGAAACGCGCAGGTGCGCGAGGGTGCCGGACAGCCGCGGAACCGGGCGGACGCCTGCCCGGGGGCGCTGCGGCTGCACCCGGCGGACGACGGCGCGCTGGCCCGTGTCCGCATCCCCGGCGGAGTGCTCACCGCGGCGCAGGCGGAGCGGTTGGGCGAGGCGGCGCGGCGGTTCGGCGACGGTGATGTCCATCTCACTTCGCGCGGCAACGTCCAACTGCGCGGCCTGGGCGCGGCCTGCGGGGCGGACATGGCCCAACTGCTCGGCGCGGCCGGGCTGCTGCCGTCGGCGGCACACGAGCGGGTACGGAACATCGTGGCCTCGCCGCTGTCGGGCCTCGACGGGCGGGGGCACCTGGACGTCGGGGAGTGGCTGCGGGCGCTCGACGGGCTGCTGTGCGGCAGCGGGACGGCCGCGGCGCTGTCCGGGCGGTTCCTCTTCGCCCTCGACGACGGGCGCGGCGACGTCGCGGCCCTGGCGCCCGACGTGACGCTGCGCGCGGCACCGGACGGGACCGCGCTGCTGCGGGTCGGCCGCAACCCGGCCCTCCGCCTGTCCGTCGCCGACGCGCCCCGGGCCGCGCTGCTCGCCGCGGAGGCGTTCGTCACGTCGGCCGCGCCCGACGGCGGCGAGCCCACCGCGTGGCGGGTGGCCGACCTGCCCGACCGCGGCGCGGCCCTCACCGCCGCCCTCGCCGACCGCCTTACCGCGCCTCCGGCCACCGAGCCGACCCCGCCCTCCGCCTCCCCCGACCCCACCCGGGGGAAAGCCGCCCCCTCCGCCTCCCCCGCGCTCGGCCCGATCCCGCACCCGGCCACCCCCGGCGGCCCCCTCGCCCTCTCCGTCCTCGCTCCCCTCGGCCGCCTCACCCCCACCCAGTGGCGTGCCCTGACCGCGCTTGCCGCCCGCACCCCGGCCGCGCACCTGCGGCTCACCCCGTGGCGCGGCGCCGTCGTCCCCGGGGTGCCCGCCGACCGCGCCCAGGAGGAGCTGGCCGCCCTCGCGGCGGCCGGACTGGTGACGGACACCGCCTCCCCGTGGGTCGGCGTGAGCGCGTGCGCCGGGCGGCCCGGATGCGCGAAGTCGCTCGCCGACGTACGCGCGGACGCGGCGGCCCTCGTCCACCCCGCCCCCGGGGACAGCGAGCCCGCCCGCCCCGCCCCCGGGAGCGGGGAACCCGGGGACGCCCCCGCCCCCGCCCGCCCCCTCCCCGTCCACTGGTCCGGCTGCTCCCGCGGCTGCGGCCGCCCCCGCACCGGCGACCGCGTCGACGTCGTCGCCACCTCCGGCGGCTACCGTGTGGACCTCTTCCGTACCGGCGCCCCGCCACGCGGCGCCCACCCCCGACCCTCCGACCTCGCCGCCACCGTGGCGGCCGCGCGCCGCGGCGCGCCGATCGAATGAGCGAGACCACCGTGCCTCCTGTGCCCCCGGTCCCCCCGGGCTCCGCGAACCCGTACGCGTACGAGTACGAGAAGGACGGCGCGGCCATCTACCGCCGCTCCTTCGCCACGATCCGCGCCGAGGCGGACCTCGGCGGGCTGCCCGCGGACGTCAGCCAGGTCGCGGTGCGGATGATCCACGCCTGCGGGATGGTCGACCTGGTGGCCGACCTCGCGTACAGCCCCGGCGTGGTGGCCCGGGCCCGGGCGGCGCTGCGGGCGGGGGCGCCCGTGCTGTGCGACGCGGCGATGGTCGCCAGCGGGGTGACCCGCAAGCGGCTGCCCGCGGACAACGAGGTGATCTGCACGCTCGGCGACCCGTCGGTGCCCGCGCTCGCCGCCGAACTCGGCACCACCCGCACCGCGGCGGCGCTGGAGTTGTGGCGGGACCGGCTCGACGGCGCCGTCGTCGCCATCGGCAACGCGCCCACCGCGCTGTTCCGGCTGCTCGAACTCGTCGCCGACGGCGCCCCGCGGCCGGCCGCCGTCATCGGCGTCCCGGTCGGCTTCGTCGGTGCCGCCGAGTCCAAGCAGGCCCTGACCACCCACCCGTCGGCCCTCGACCACCTGGTCGTCCACGGCAGGCGCGGCGGCAGCGCCATCGCGGCAGCCGCACTCAACGCGATCGCGAGCGAGGAAGAATGAGCAGCCGCCTTTCCGCGGAGCACGACGCCACCGCCCCCGAGGGCCCGACCGCTGCCGGCAGCGGTGCCGGTTCCGGCGTGGGGCGGCTGTACGGGGTCGGTCTCGGGCCCGGCGACCCGAAGTTGATGACCCTGCGGGCCGTGGAGGTGATCGCGGCGGCCGACGTCGTGGCGTACCACAGCGCGCGGCACGGCCGGTCGATCGCCCGGGGGATAGCGGCGGCGCACCTGCGCGACGGGCAGATCGAGGAGCAACTGGTCTACCCGGTGACGACGGAGACGACCGACCATCCCGGCGGCTACCAGGGCGCGATGGAGGAGTTCTACGAGCAGGCGGCGGCGCGGCTGGCGGCGCACCTGGACGCGGGGCGCAGCGTCGCGGTGCTGGCGGAGGGCGACCCGCTCTTCTTCGGGTCGTACATGCACATGCACAAGCGGCTGGCCGGGCGGTACCCGACGGAGGTCGTGCCCGGGGTGACGTCGATGGCGGGCGCGGCCGCGCGGCTGGGGGCGCCGCTGGTGGAGGGCGAGGAGTCGCTGACGGTACTGCCCGGCACGCTGCCGGAGGAGGAGCTGGCCGCGCGGCTGGCGGCGGCGGACACCGCGGTGGTGCTGAAGCTGGGCCGTACGTTCCCGGCGGTGCGGCGGGCGCTGGAGCGGTCGGGGCGGCTGGCGGAGGCGCGCTACGTCGAGCGGGCCACGATGGCGGGCGAGCGGATCGCGGAACTGGCCGAGGTGGACCCGGAGTCGGTGCCGTACTTCGCGATGGCGGTGCTGCCGAGCCGGGGCGGCGCGGCGGTGCCCCGGCAGGAGCGGGCCGAGGAGGCGGCGGCCGAAGGCGTCGGGCATGTCGTGGTAGTCGGCACCGGGCCGGCCGGGCCGCTGTGGCTGACCCCCGAGACGCGCGGCGCGCTGGCCGCGGCGGACGACCTGGTCGGCTACACCACCTACCTGGACCGGGTGCCGGTCAGGGCCGGACAGCTGCGGCACGGCAGCGACAACCGGGTGGAGGCCGAGCGCGCCCAGTTCGCGCTGGAACTCGCCCGCAGGGGGCGGCGGGTGGCCGTGGTGTCCGGCGGCGACCCGGGGGTGTTCGCGATGGCCACCGCCGTGGTGGAGGCCGCGTCGCAACCGCCGTACCGGGACGTGCCGATACGGGTGCTGCCCGGCGTGACCGCGGCGAACGCCGCCGCCGCGCGGGTCGGTGCCCCGCTCGGCCACGACTACGCGGCGGTCTCCCTGTCCGACCGGCTCAAGCCGTGGGAGGTCATCGCCGAGCGGCTGCGCGCGGCCGCTTCCGCCGACCTGGTGCTCGCGCTGTACAACCCGGGGTCGAAGAGCCGGACCTGGCAGGTGGCCAAGGCACGCGAACTCCTGCTGGAGCACCGCTCTCCCGACACCCCCGTGGTGGTCGCCCGTGACGTCGGCGGCCCGGGCGAGCAGGTCCGGATCGTCCGCCTCGCCGATCTGGAACCCGCGGAGGTCGACATGCGCACCCTGCTCATCGTCGGCTCCACCCAGACCAGGACCGTGGTGCGCGGCGACGGCGAGCAGGTGGTCTGGACGCCGCGCACCTACCCCCGGAGCTGACCGCACCCTCCTCCCGCCACCGTGCCCTCAGCCCATCCGCCCCCGCACCCCCCTCCCGCCACCGCGCGCTCAGCCCATCCGCTCCCGCACCCCCCTCCCGCCACCGCGCCCTCAGCCCATCCGCTCCCGCACCCACCTCCCGCCACCGCGCCCTCAGCCCATCCGCTCCCGCACCCACCGCGCCGCCCGCTCCACGTCCTCCGCGACCTCCACCCCCGCCACCCCCCGCGGCCGGCGCACCACCACCACCGGCAACCCCGCCTCCCGCGCGGCCACCAGCTTCGCGGCCGTGGCCGCACCCCCGCTGTCCTTCGTCACCACCACCCCGATCCGGTGCTCCCGCAGCACCGCCCGCTCCCCCTCCACCGTGTACGGCCCCCGGTCCAGCAGCACCTCCATCCGGCGCGGCACCGGCCCTTCCGGCGGGTCCACCGACCGCACCAGGAACCACAGGTCGTCCAGCCCGGCGAACGCGGCGAGCCCGGTGCGTCCGGTGGTCAGGAACACTCTGGAGGCGATGCCGGGCAACATCTCGGCGGCCTGCGCGAGGGAGGCCGCCGGATGCCAGCGGTCGCCGGGGCCGGGTGTCCACCCGGGTCGGCGCAGCGCCAGCAGCGGCACCCCCGTGTGCGCGGCGGCCTCCGCCGCGTGCGCGCTGATCGTCTCGGCGAACGGGTGCGTGGCATCCACCAGCGCGTCCACGGAATGGTCGCGCAGCCACCGCGTCATCCCCTCGGTCCCGCCGAACCCGCCGATCCTCACGGTTCCCTGCGGTAGGCGGGGGGCCGCCACCCGCCCGGCCAGCGACGACGTCACCCGCACGGTGCCCATCGCGACCAGCACCCCCGCGAGTTCCCTCGCCTCAGCGGTCCCCCCGAGAACCAGCACATGCCGCACACCGCACCCCTTCCCACCAGCCCCTCGACCCCGCATCGTACGTTCCACGTGAAACATTCCTCCCGGCCCACCCCACCGTGACGGTCGACGGCCCACCCGCCGGCAGGTGCTCCCGGTGCCGTCCGCGCACGGGCGGGAATTCCGGTAACTGCTCACGCCATTCCGCTCGTTCCGGCCGGTCGCCGAGTCGAACGCGCGGCTGGTGAAGATGGCAGGCCGCCGGCCGGAGAATCTCCGGAAATCTCCGCGAAGCGCCTACTGAGCTTCCAAAGCCGGGCAGGAAGGCGCCCTCCGATTTGCCGTCGAGCCGGTCGATCACCACCCCGGTCCGGGAAAGCGCATAACGCCCATGCCCACCCTGTCGACGGAACTGGTCGACCTTGGTGACGACAACATCGAACTCAGCCGAACGACCGTCCAGAACCGTCCAGAACCGGCCTGCCGCCACGGCTCCCGACCCTCCCTGCCACGGCTACCGGACGGCGCGCCGCAGGTCAACGGGGTTGCGGGCGAACGCAGTTCAGTTGTCGAACACCTCGGCGAGCGAACCCCCGGGCCCGGTACCGGAATTCGCACCCCTGACACCGACAAAGGACACCCGGTGACGATCCGCCCGCGCCGCATGACACGAACGAGTGAAGCGCAGAGAAGCGAAAGACCCCGTTAGCGGGCGTGCCGTCGGCGGTGGAATCGCGATCGGGTCAACCAGTGCCGCCGATGCGCCACCGGGCCGCCGAACCTGGCACATCGCTCCCGGCACCGGCCCCGCAGATGTGCCCCGTCGGATTCGGCGCAGGCGTGAACTCGCCGCCCGGCTCTCCCACCTGCGTCGCGCAGTTGTGAACGAGGACCGCCCGGTTGATCGGGCTGGCCGACCGAATCGGCGGCTACTGCTAGCCTTCACGCAGTCACGGTAGGTAATCGACCCCGTGCGTCAATTGAAGGATCAGGGATATGCGCAAACTCCAGCAACTGGCAGTCGTCGCCATGGCAGTCGGCAGCCTTTCCGCCATTGGCGCGGGCGTCAGTTTCGCCGACACGCAGGGCCAACTGCCTCCCCAAGGGACGCAGGGTCAGCAAACCCCGCAAGAGACGCAGGCCCAGCAGGCCCCCCAAGGCGGCATGCAGCAGGCCCCGCAGCAGGCGCAGGGCCAGCAGGCTCCCCAGGGCGTGCAGCAGGCCCCCCAGAGCCAGCAAGCTCCCCAGAGCGCGCCGGCCCCGCAAGGGACGCAGGTCTCCCCCCAGGTCGCCCCCCAGCTGTCGCCGACCGTCACGCTCCCGCAGGCCCTGCCCCTCGGAGCCCCGCAGGCCGCCCCCCAGGAGGCGCCGCAGGAGCAGAACAACCTCTTCCGTCCGTACCAGGAGTGCAGCCCGCAGACGGTGCTCCAGGCGAACATCCCGATCGCCCTCCTGGGCGACTCCAAGACCCAGGGCGACACCTGCACCCAGGTGAACAACGCCTTCAACAAGTAGGGAACGGACCCACGGGACCGTCTCCGTTGCGCTCTCCAGGCGACGGCCCTTCGAGTCTGAACACCCTGCGGGCTGAGCCGATCAGGTTGTTCCGGGCGGCGCGTCACTCAAGCGACCACTGAGGCCCAACTCCCCTCACTGCGAACGGTGTTGGGCACTCCGCTTCGACCGAATGGCCCCCGAAGAACCGGTTGGCCACCTCACGTGCCTCTCACGGCTCACGGCATCCAGTGCTTATCTTCATCACACCGTGAGTCGGTCACGGAGAGTATCCGATCAACCACACGAAGGAACAGACATGCGCATGATCCAGAAGGCAGCCGTCGTGGCCGCCGTGCTCGGCACCATCGGCTTCGCCGGCGCCGGCGCCGCCTTTGCCGGCGACCACGGTGGCAGCGAGTACCAGGTGTCGCAGAGCACCTCGTGCAAGTCGCACGACCTGAACCTCGACGTCCTCGGCGAGGTCGGCGTCCTCAACGGCCTGCTGGGCAACGCGCTGAACGGCGAGGGCAACCCGGGCGCCCAGGCCACCAGCCTCGGCTCGACCATGGGCTGCAACAACAGCGCTTTCTGAGCGCTGTCGGAGTAGCTGAACCCATGGACGCGGCGGGCCCCACCATCACGGCCCGCCGCTTTCATGCGCCCCTTCAGAAGTACCGGTGCGCATGGGGCCCATGACAGCGCCATCGCACCGCGCATCGTCAACCGTGCCTGACCCAAAACATGGAGCATGACATGCACAAGATCTACAAGGCGGTCGCCGTGGCCGCCATGCTCGGCAGCTTCGGCCTCGTCGGCATCGGCACCGCCGCCGCGTCCGACAACCCCGGCGGAAACAAGTTCAACGTGCAGCAGAGCACCTCGTGTAAGTCGCACGACCTGAACCTCGACGTCCTCGGCGAGGTCGGCATCCTCAACGGCGCCCTGGGCAACGCCCTGGGCGGCGAAGGCAACCCGGGCGCCCAGAGCTCCCAGCTCGGCTCGAGCATGGGCTGCAGCAACAGCGCCTTCTGAGCCAGACCAGCCCAGTAGGTACCAGATGGGTCCCGGAATCCACGGCCGAACCCCGGCCCCTCGGGCGCCGGGGCCCATCCTCACGGAGATCAGTTGAGACCGGACACCGGTGCTGGTCCGAGTGTGACACCGACCGCGAAGGAACACGGCACATGTTCAAACACACGAAGAGCGCGGCCCTCTCCGTGCTCGTGGGTGGCATCTCGTTGGCTTGCGTGGGTATCGGCCATGCCGTTGCCGCGGGGCCGTCCACCAACTGCACGCGTGACGCTCAGGGGAACGACACCTGCGTCACCAAGTCCGAGAACACGTACACCAGCAAAGACGGCACCTACCACCTGCAGCAGCAGCAGGACTGCACCAACGTGTCGCGTCAGGAGCCCCAGACACCGCAAGTCGCGGTGGGGCAGCCGGGGACGACGCAGATCGGGGCGGTCGTCGACTGCTCCAACCACGCGCCGGCACCCGAGGGATTCAAAGCACCCGACATCTCACGCTAGTGCCGTGGCGGGCACTCGCCGCCCCCACGGATGAGGCGCGGCGGGCCGAACCCCGTCCACCGCGTCCCCGTCGACAGATGGCCGGACCCGGATCGTCCCCGGGCCCGGCCATCTGTCGTGCACCCCGGCGGCCTCGGCGCGCGCTCCGCTGCGCGTGCGCCTCAGACCGCGGGCCGGAACACGGTCACGCGGTCCTGCCCAGCCACTCGATCGGGTTGGTGTACGAAAGACCGGTGAGTTGCTGGTCGGTGCAGAACCTGGTGATCAGGTCGGAGAACTCCGAGATCCGCTCGACCGGCGCCAGATGGTCGGCGTATTTGATGGTGGTGAAAGCGGCCCGCGGAAGGGCCGCGGCGACTGCACGGCCCATCGCCGGTGTGCAGAGCGTGTCGTACTCACCGGTGCACACCAGGATCGGCACGGCGGGAACCGGCTCGTCCCGGTACCAGTCGTGGGTCATCAGCCGCGCGTTGTGCTCCACCGACTTGTTGATGTCATCCTCGGACTGCGCCATGAACTGCCCGTAGAGCAATCGCGAGACCGCCTGGTGCTTGTAGACCACACCGGTTCCGGGAGGAGACATGAACTGCTCGACCAGTTCGGAGGCGATCTGCGCCCGGTCGCCGAGTTCGAGCATGCGCGCCCACCGCGGGACAGCGGAGGAGTAGTGCGCCGGGATGGCCGTGGTCATCCCGACCAAGCCCAACTTCACCAAGCGGTCGGAGTAGTGCTGCGCGTATCGCAGAGCGATGGCCCCGCCGAAACAGCTGCCGATGACATTCGCCCGGTGAATGCCCAGTTCCTGCGTCATGTGGTGCACGCAGTCGGCAAGGAAGTCCATCCCGTAGCTGGCGGGGAGGAAATCCGCACTGCCGTAACCGGGCAGGTCCACGGTGATGATCGTACTGCATTCGGCCAGCCACTTCTGGTGCCGCAGCCACGCGAAGCGGTTCTGCGCCGAACCGCCCAGCAGCACCAGCGGTTCCGTCCGGGGGTTGTCCTGACGAACAATGCGGCAGTGATACGCAAATCCCTCGAAGACCAACGTCCTTTCCTCCGACTGCGCTTGGGCAGGTGCCCCGGAGTCAGGGCGGGGAACCGGCACAGATGTGTCCTGTGACGTGCTGATGTCAGAGCGCATAATGTCTCCGAGCGCGCGCGAAGAATGGGGAACCGAACACCATGATCCACCCTTTGGAGCATGGAGAGCCCAATCTCACCCACGGTGGGCGTGTCGGAACCCGCCCATGCGATCCGGACTTTTTTCCCGTCCCGTACTCGGCCATTTCCCGGACGGTCGGCAATCGGGAGCCTTTTACGAGGTGGGGCAACTCGGGATCGCCGCCGATCACCATCGGACAATTCCCCCGCGCCCGACGCGTCGAACTGGCCGCCGCGGCAATCCGCTTCGGCCGCGCGGGCGGCTGACCTCGCCGGCCGCGCGGTCGGCCGACCTCGCCCGCTGCTCAGTCGCGCAGGCGGGCCGTGGAGTAGAGGTGGCTGTCGAGGAAGGACTCGGCTGCCAAAGTGCGGCCTACGATGATGACGGCGGTCCGGCGGATTTCCGCGTCGTGGACCTGTTCCGCGATGCTGCCGAGGGTGCCGCGCAGCACCACCTCGTCGGGGCGGCTGGCGAATGCCACGACTGCGGCCGGGCACTGAGCACCGTAGTGCGGCGTCAACTCGGCGACGACACGGTCGACGTAGCCGGCGGCGAGGTGCAGGACGAGCAGGGCGCCGCTGCGGGCGAGGGTCGGCAGGTCCTCACCGGGCGGCATGGGCGTGGCCCGCTGCGCCACCCTCGTGAGGATCACCGTCTGCCCGACCGCCGGCACCGTCAACTCCCGCTTGAGCGCGGCGGCGGCCGCGGCGAACGCGGGCACCCCGGGCACCACTTCGTACGGCACCCCGGCCGCGTCGAGCCGGCGCATCTGCTCGGCCACCGCGCTGAACACCGACGGGTCCCCGGAGTGCAGCCGCGCCACGTCGTGGCCGTCGCGGTGCGCCCGCACCAGCGCCTCGGTGATCCCGTCGAGATCCATCCGCGCGGTGTCGACGAGTTCGGCCCCGGCCGGGCAGTCGGCGAGCAACTCGCGCGGCACCAGGCTCCCGGCGTACAGGCAGACCTTGCACGAGGCGAGCAGCCGCGCACCGCGCACCGTGATGAGGTCGGCGGCGCCGGGGCCGGCGCCGATGAAGTAGACGGTCATTCGTCTTCCGCTTCTGCTGGATCGGCCGGCTTGACCACCGACCACTGGGTGACCGGCATCGCCTGACGCCAGCCGGTGAAGGCGCCGACGGGTGCGGCGTGGGCGACCGAGAGCCGTACGAGGTCGCCGCCGCGGCGCCGGTAGTGGGCGGCGAGCAGCGCCTCGGACTCCAGGGTGACGGTGTTGGCCACGAGCCGGCCCCCCGCGGGGAGCGCGTCCCAGCAGGCGTCGAGGAGGCCGGGCGCGGTGAGGCCGCCGCCGACGAAGACCGCGTCGGGAGCGGGGAGTTCGGCCAGTGCGGCGGGTGCGGCGCCGGTGACGACCCGCAGCGCGGGCACCCCGAGCCGTGCGGCGTTGGCGGTGATCCGGGCGGCCCGTACCGGATCGCGCTCGACACCGACCGCGCGGCAGGAGGGGTGCGTACGCATCCACTCGATCGCGATCGAGCCGGAGCCGCCGCCGACGTCCCAGAGCAGTTCGCCGGGCGCGGGGGCGAGCGCGGCCAGCGTGACCGCGCGGACATGGCGCTTGGTGAGCTGCCCGTCGTGGTCGTAGCTCTCGTCCGGCAGCCCGGGCACCGCGCCGAGCCGCCGAGCGTCAGGGGCGCGCCGGCACTCGACGGCGACGACGTTGAGCGGGTCGCCGGGTGCGTGCGGCCAGCCGTCGGCGGTGCCGTCGGCCGCGACGCGCTCGCGGGCACCGCCCAGTTGCTCCAGCACCCGCAGCCGGCTGGGCCCGAAGCCGCGGTCGCGCAGCAGCGCGGCGACCTCGCCGGGGGTGGCGGCGCCCGCGCTGAGCACGATCAGCCGGCGGCCGTGGTGCAGCGCGGCGGCCAGGGCCGACGCCGGGCGGCCGACGAGCGTGACCACCGCGGTGTCCTCGACCGGCCAGCCGAGCCGGGCGCAGGCGTAGGAGACCGACGAGGGGTGCGGCAGCACCCGCAGCGCTTCCGGGCCGAGCACCTCGGCCAGGGCCCGGCCGATGCCGTGGAAGAACGGGTCGCCGCTGGCCAGCACGGCGAGCGCGCGGCCGTCGTGCGCGGCGAGCAGCGCGGGCACGGCGGGCCGCAGCGGCGAGGGCCACGGCACCCGCTGCCCGGCGCACTCCGATGGCAGCAGGTCGAGTTGGCGCGGGCCGCCGATCAGCGTGTGCGCGGCGCGCAGCGCGGCACGGGACGCCTCGGGCAGCCCGTCCCAACCGTCGGCGCCGATGCCGACGACGGTCACCGGGGTGGGGTCGGAGCTCACGCGGACACCTCGGGTCGGGGAAGCGGCAGGTCAGCAGGACCTTACCGACCTGCCGCCGACCCCGGCCCGCCGGGTGCGCCGGGCCCGCGGCCCCACGGTCCGCCGCCAGGAGCAGCTGAGCCTCCGCCCGCGGTGCCCCGCGCGGTCCTGCCTGCGGCTACGCCCTCGGCTCCGGCCCGAGGCCGTAGGTGAGGTAGGCGAACTGGCCGAACTGCTCGACCGAGGTCAGGGTGAGCCGGTCCGACTCCAGCCGGCGCGGCAGCAGCGGGGCGCCGCCGGTCAGGATGACCGGTGCGACGCCGAGCACCAGCTCGTCCAGTACTCCCGCGTCGGCGAACTGCCCCGCCAGCTCGCCGCCGCCGACCAGCCAGATCGTACGGTCGCCGGCGGCCGCGGCCATCGCGTCGTGGACTGGCCGGACGTCGCCGCGCACGAAGGTGATGTCGATGCCGGGCACGGCCGGCAGCTCCCGGTGGGTGAACACCCAGCAGGGCGTGTCGCCGTACCAGCTGCGCCACTTCTCGGGCTGCCGCAGCATCTCCTCGTGCTCCAGCATCCACTCGTAGGTGGTGGCGCCGAGGGCGAAGGCGCCGACCGCCTCGAAGAACACGGGGAAACGGGCCCCGCCCTCCCCGCCGTGGTCGGCCGTGAAGAGCCAGTCGAGCGATCCTGCCTCGTCCACGATCCTGCCGTCGATGCTCGTCGCGGTGAAGTACGTCGTCCTGGGCATCGCCTCACCGTAGCGGCGGGCACTGACAGCGGGGCATGCCGACGGGCCGCCGGCGAGGGGGGAAGGCCGGCGGCCCGTGCGGGGTGGAGCGGGCCGGTTCGGCTCGCGGGGCGAGCGTCACCGGCCGATGGCCGGGAAGCGGCCGGGGGTGGCTCAGTGGTTGGCCACACCGTTGCCGGAGAGCACCGGGATGTTGCTGAGCACGTGCGAGAGCGGCTCGTCGCCCTGCGCCTGGGTGGAGTTCTCGGTGCACTGCTGGTTCTGCGGCGACGTCAGCACGTTGACGTCCTGGACGGTGACCGGGATGACACCGATCAGCGAGCCGACGTTGGCCTTCACCGGCACGCCGAGGCAGGGCTTGTTCAGGGTGCCCTGGACCAGGCCGATCTGCGGGCTCTGGGTGCCGCCGGTCTGGGTGTTGCCGTACGCCTGCTCGGCGCCGTTGCCGTTCACCGTGGTGGTGCCCGCATCGTTGCCGATGGCCATGGCCTGCGGGGCGGCGGCGGCACCGACGGCGGCGACCGACGCGGCGAGAGCAGCACCGGCAAGCATCTTCTTGATCATTTTCGTCCTTTTTTAGGTGCTTGGTGCACTGTTCTGGAAGGTCTGGAGCAATCTGGTCAACTGCCCCAACGAGGTTTGGTTCCGGCCTTTCACTCCGACGGGGGATAAGCCGGGCGGGCGGAAAGGACGGGAAAGTCGGGAAGGCGGCAAATGAGCGGCGTCAGCCGAGCGGCAGGCCGTTCGTCGGCAGCCCGCCGAGCAGCGAACCGGCGGGCAGACCCCCGGTGGCCTTGGCCAGCCCGGACAGCGCGGAACCCGCGATGCCGGTGCCGTTCTGCGCCGTCTGCAGGGCGGAGCCGACGGGCGTCGCGTCGGCGATCTTCTGCAGCGGCTGCTCGTTCAGCGCCTGGTCGACACCGCCGTTGATGCTCGTGGGCATCGTCGACATGTTGCCCACAGAGACGGGGGCGCCGCCGGCGCCCTCGGCAAAGGCGGGTGCGGCCATTCCGGCCGCCATCACCGATCCGGCCACTGCCGCCGCAACCTTTGAGTACTTCACTTGTCACCCTTTCCTAAGCCGAGAGCCGGCGGCCCGGCCCTGGGGAGGGCGAGTGCCGCGGGACACCGTCGGATGCCGAAGTCCGGCGCCGTGTACAACGACCACGCCGATCCGCAGGCAACGGAAATCACACCGCATCGGCCGACAATCACCCTTACGGGCAGAACAACGGCGCAGTCCTGCTGTCAATCGCCTTTCCGGCGCGCATTCCTCGATACGCCACCGGAACGGTTTCAGCGCGTTCGGGCCGTGCCGCGCGCCGCATTCGAGGCCGCGTGGGAGCGTCGGTACAGCAGCGCTCCGCCCATGAGCAAAGCGGCTCCGGCCGCGCCCGCGATGCCGAGTTCGCGGTTGTCCAGCCCGGTCTCCGCCAGCCGCTGGTGCACCACGACAGGCTTGGCCGGGGACACGGGGGGGACCTTCTCGGTGCGCGGCGGCGCCTGGGGCGCGGGGGTGGTGGGCGCAGGGGACTCGTCGTTGCGGCAGGAGTTGCCGAACGCCGGGTTCAGCAGCCCGGCCGCGTCCACGGTGTTGCCGCACGCGTTGATGGGCGCGTGCACCGGGACGTCCACCGAGTTGCCCGACAGGATGCCGGGCGAACCGGCCGCGGTGCTGTCGCCGCCCGCATCGGCGTGGGCAGCACCTCCCGCCACGGCCAGGACACTGCCCGCGGCAGCAACGGTGAGCAGGCTCCGGCTCAGGATCTGTCGCATCGACTCTTCTTTCCGCATTGCTACTCCAGAGGCGCGCGGCTCTTCCGCGGCCCCGACAGACGCCCCGGAGCGATCATCCGTGCCGCACTCCGGGGCGGTACCTGATCAGGGCGCTGTCACGACCCGTCAGGCAGACGTCAGTGGCTGTCGGCGTTGACGCACGTGTTGCCGAACGAGGGGTTCAGCAGCGCGATCACGTTGACGGTGTTGCCGCACAGGTTGACCGGCACGTGCACGGGGACCTGGACGACGTTGCCCGACAGCACGCCCGGCGAGCCGGCGGCGACGCCGCCGGCGCCGGCGCTGGCGAACGCGGGGACAGCGGCACCGGCTGCCATCAGGGTGCCGGCGGCGACCGCTGCGACCTTCGAGTACTTCACGGTGGACTCCTTTTCCGGAAACGGCGTCGTGCACCGCCACGGCTTTCGTGACGGCCCGCCGGGCAATTCCACGCCCGAGCACACCGCTGCCGACCGGACCAACGAGCGCCCTGGTGTCGAGGAAACTCCCCGATCGCCACCGGGGCACACTATCCACCCGAATGGGCGGTGTAACTCGCCGAAATCCCGGAATCCCGCGCCGCCCCGATTCCGCCCGGGCCGTTCCCTTTTCCGCACGGCGACGGCCCCGGTCCGCCCGACGGAGACATCGGGGGCCGGGGCCGTACACGACCGAACGAGGCCGGAGCGAGCCGGTCGGGAACCGGTCGTGAGCGGGTCGCGATCCGGTCGGCGGCGAAAGCGCGCCGATCAGTGGATCAGTGGTTGGCCGCGCCGTTGCCGGACAGGATCGGCAGGCCGTCCAGGATGTGCGAGAGCGGCTCGTCACCCTGCGACTGGGTGGAGTTCTCGGTGCACTGCTGGTTCTGCGGCGACGTCAGCACGTTGAGGTCCTGGACGCTGACCGGCACGACACCGATGAGCGAGCCGAGGTTCGCCTTGGCCGGCAGGGCGATGCAGGGCTTGTTGAGCGAACCCTGGATCAGCGCGAACGACGGGCTCATCACACCGCTGGTGTAGGTGTTGCCGTAGTTCTGCTCGGAGCCGTTGCCGTTGGCGGTGGTGGTGCCGTGGTCGTCGCCGATGGCCATCGCGCCGGGGGCGACCGTCGCGGAGACACCCGCGAGCGAGGCCGCGACGGCGGCCGTGGCGAGGATCTTCTTGATCACGATAGGTCCTTCTGGGAAGAGAGGGTGGCCCCGGTACCAGGGCCAGTCTGATCAACAGCGCGACAGCCGGTTGGTAATGAACCTTCACCCGAACGGATAGCCCCGGTCACCATGCGGGACGCATTCCCTCACAAGGGTGATTGCCGATCTCCGATGCTGACATCTCGTCGCGTGGGTGAAATCCGATGGTCATAAGAAACGGCCAGCTCAGAGCGACTGCCGGCGGCGCCGCGCGTCCTGCGGGCGTTACCCGGGGTCGTCTGCGACCGTGCTGTGAGAATTCAGAGCGATTACCTGACAGGCACCGCATTCGTTGAGTGCACGCGGCCCGTTGATCAAGGTTGGTCCAGCGCTCCGGGCGATCAGCCGGAGCCGATCGCCGGGCCGTGGTACCGACCGGACTTCGGACTTCCCCGGGTCCCGGAGAGAGGGAACGGCGCGCGATGCCGCAAGACCATGACGACCAGGCCCCGTTGACGACGGGGACCGCAGCGGCCGGGGAAGCCCGTCTCGACGGGCTGACGGTGCTGCACGTCGCGCAGCCGGTGGACGGCGGGGTGGCCCGTGTCGTCGCCGACCTGGTGCGGGCGCAAGCGGCGCGGGGCGCACGGGTCGTGGTGGCCTGCCCGCCCGGCGGCGACCTCGGACCGGCCGCCGCCGACGGTGGCGCCGAGGTGGTGGCCTGGCCCGCCCGCCGTGCGCCCGGCCGCTCGCTGCCCGCCGAGGTACGGTCCCTCGCCCGGGTGATCCGCGCGGTCGGCCCCGACCTGCTGCACCTGCACAGCTCCAAGGCGGGGCTGGCCGGCCGGCTGGCGGCCCGGGGCCGCGTCCCCACCGTCTTCCAGCCGCACGCCTGGTCCTACGACGCGGTGTCCGGCCCGACCGCCTGGGCGGTGCTGCGCTGGGAACGCGCCGCCACCCGCTGGACGCACCGCGTGCTGTGCGTCAGCGGCGCCGAGCGCGACTCGGGGGCCCGGCACGGGGTGCGCGCCGCGTGGGCGGTCGTGCCCAACGGCATCGACACCGAGCACTTCCGGCCGCCGCTGCGGCCGGCCTCCGCGCGGGAGGCGCTGCCCTCGCTCGCGGACCTCGGCGCCGACGCGCCCGTGGTGGTCTGCGTCGGGCGGTTGTGCCCGCAGAAGGGACAGGACGTCCTGCTGCGGGCCTGGCCCGAGGTGACCGCGCGGCTGCCCGCCGCCCGGCTGGTGCTGGTCGGCGACGGCCCGGACCGGCAGCGGCTGGTGGGCGACGCGCCCCCGGGTGTGCTGTTCGCCGGGAACGCGGCCGACCCGCTGCCCTGGTACCAGGCCGCCGACGTCGTGGTGCAGCCCTCCCGGTGGGAGGGGATGGCGCTGGCCCCGCTGGAGGCGATGGCGTGCGCGCGGCCGGTGGTGGCCACCGACGTCGACGGCGCCCGGGAGAGCGTGCCGGCCGCCGACACCGAGCTGTGCGTCGTGCCGCCGGGCGAACCGGCGGCGCTCGCGGCCGCGTTGCTGCGGCTGCTCACCGACCCGGCGACCCGTGCCGCCGCCGGCCTGCGCGCCCTCGCCCACGTCCGCGCGCACCACGACGTACGCGTGTCCGCGGCGGCCGTCGGCGCGCTCTACACGGCCCTCGCACCGCACCCGGCGCGGCCCGGCGCGACCTCCCCGGCCACCCACCCGGACCGCGAGGTCGAGGTGCCCGCCCGGTGAACCGCGTGAACCGCCCCTCGACCCCGGACCACTCCGCCCTCCCCGAGGCCGCCGCCCCGCCGCCCTGGCCCGAGACCGGCCTGCCGCCGTACGGTGACGCGGCTTATGGCGACGCCGCGTACGGCGATACGGCATACGGCGACGCGGGATACGGCGGGGGCTACGGTGCCACGGCCGGACCCGGCGCCCCCTTCGGCGCCTTCGCTCCTTCCGCCGCACCGGCCGGACCCGGGCAGGCCGGGTCCGGGAACGGCCGCACGGCGACCCGGACGGCCCGCACCGGCCGGACCGCCAAGGCAGCTCAGGCAGCTCAGGCAGCCCAGCCGGGACAGACGGGTCAGACAGCGCAGGCGTCGCAGACGGCGATGAACCCGGGCAGGTGGCAGACCGCGGCGGCCGACCGTGCTTCCGACGCCGACCTGCGGGTGGTCGTCCCCCAGCCGCAGATCCGGCCCGCCGCCGGCACGTGGCCCGGGCCCGACGCGGCTCCGGGCCGGCACCCCGCCGCCCCCGGACGCCCGGCCGAACCCGCCTCGCAGGAAAGGCCGTCGAGCGCCGAACGGCTGCTGTCGCCGGGCGGCGTGCTCGCCGCGGCGGACTGCCTCGCCGGGCTGGTCGGGCTCTGCGCGGTCGGGCCCTTCGGCGCGCCCGTGCTGCCCGCGGTGCTGCTGTGCGTGCTGCTGGCCGCCCACCGAAGAGCCGGCCTCTACCGGCCGGGGCTCACACCCACCGCGCTGGACGAGGTGCCCGCCATCGCACTGGGCACGGTGCTCGGCTGGGGCCTGGCCGCCGCCGCGACCGCCGCGACCGAGCCGCGCGGCGCGCTGAGCTGGCCCGAACTCCTCGACGCCACCGCGCTGACCGGCTGCGCGGCCGTCGCCCTGCGTGCCCTCGTCCATCGCCTGCACCGCACCCGCGCCCGCCGCGCACCCGCCCCGACCCTCGTCGTCGGCGCCCCGAACGCGGCCGAGCAACTCGCCGCGACACTGCGCGCCCACCCCGAGTACGGCCTCGCCCCGGTGGCCGTCGCCACCCCGGCGGACCACGGCGGACCCGCCGAACACGGCCTCACCGCCGCCGATTTCGCGGCCCTCGGCGCCGAACCCACCCTGGAGACGGCCTCGTTCGGCCCGGCCGGCGCACGCGTGGACGTCCCGCCGCACCCCTCGGCCTCGCCGTCCGTCCCCCTCGCCGTCCAGGACACCGTCCCGGTCCCCACCCACGGCGCACCCGGCGCAAGCACCGCCGACACCGGCCCCGCCCTCGCGTCGATCCCGCGCCTCGCCGTGACCGCCGCCGCGGACATCGCCCGGGTCGCCGTGCGCGACGCGGTACGGCACGTGGTCGTGGTCGGGCCGGCCGGGCCCGCCACGGCGGAGGCCGTCGCGCTGCTGGCCGCGCGGGGCTGCCGGATCTGGCAGGCCGACCAGGACGGACCGCGGCCCGGCAGCGGACCAGGCGGGGCCGGGCGGATCGAGCCGGCCCACCTGTGGGGCTACGCCTACCGCCCGTTCACCGACAGGACCCGGCAACGGCCGTACGGCAAGCGGGCGCTGGACATCGTGCTCGCCGGACTCGCGCTGACCGCGGCGGCCCCGATCCTGGCCGGCTGCGCGCTGGCCGTGCGCCTCGCGGACGGCCCCGGCGTGCTGTTCCGGCAGGAGCGGATCGGGCTGGGCGGACGGCCGTTCACCGTACTGAAGTTCCGCACCCTGCGCCCCGCCGACGACCACGAGGCAGCGACCTTGTGGAGCGTGGCGCACGACAGCCGCACCAGCACCGTCGGCCGGCTGCTGCGCCGCACCTCGCTCGACGAACTGCCGCAGTTGTGGAACGTGTTGCGCGGCGACATGAGCATGGTCGGCCCGCGCCCCGAACGCCCTTTCTACGTGCAGAAGTTCAGCGCCGAGCTGCCCGGTTACCAGGACCGGCACCGGATGCCCGCCGGGATCACCGGCCTCGCCCAGGTGAACGGTCTGCGCGGCGACACCTCCATCCCGGACCGGGCCAGGTTCGACAACCACTACATCGAGAGCTGGTCGCTGTGGCAGGACGTCGCGATCCTCGTCCGCACCGCGACCTCGCTCTTCCGGTTCGGCGGTAGCTGATGACCCTGACCCTCGCACCGTCCGGCCGCACCCGCGGCGCCGGCCCCGCCGGCCGCCACGACGGCGCCGTACGACACCACCTGACGCTGCGTCATCTCGCGTCGTACGCGCACCTGCTGCCCGCCGTCGCCACCATCGCGCTGCTGGCCGCGCCCGTCGCCCCGGGCAACGTCAGCACCTCCGGCAAGGTCACCCCGGCCGACGCCGCCTCCGCCGTGCTCGTACTCGCCTGCGCCGTACGCCTGTTGCGCGACCGGCGGCGCCTGCTCAGCCCGGCCGCGGCGATCGTCCTCGGCGCGCCCGTCGTCGGCTTCGCGGTCGCCGCGATCGCCTCGCCCGACCCCGGTGCCGGCGTGACCGGATTCGTGCGCTACGCCCAGGTGTTCGTGCTCGTGCCGGCCGCGCTGGTGCTCCTGCTGCGCGACCGGCGCGACTTCGCCGTGGTCGCGGGCGCGGTGGTCGCCCTCGCCCTGGTCCAGGGCGGGATCGGCGTGTGGCAGTACGCCACCGCGACCGGCGCCTCGTACCAGGGCGAGGACATCCGCGCGGTCGGCACGTTCGGGCCCTCCGACATCATGGGCATGGCCACGGTCGTCGCGTACGGGCTGGTCATCTCGGTCGGCTACGCCCTCGCGCCCGGCCGCCGCGCGGTCCGCACCGGGGCGGCGGCGTGCGCGGCGCTGCTCCTGGTGCCGCTCACCGTCTCCTTCAGCCGCGGCACGTGGATCGCCACCGCGCTCGCGCTGGCCGCGATGACCCTGCTCGCCGGATGGCGGCAGGCGGTACGCGTCTTCGCGGTGCTCGCCGCCTGTGCGGTGCTGCTGGTCGGCGGGGTCGGCGTCGGCTCGCAGCTGATCACCCAGCGGCTCGCCAGCATCACGCAGGTCACCGACGCGCCCGACCAGTCCGTCACCGACCGCTACACCCTCTGGTCGGCGGCGCTGTCCATGTGGCGCGAGCACCCCGCCACCGGTGTCGGCCTCAAGCGCTTCCCCGACGAGCGCGACTCCCACGCCTCGCTCGCCCTCGACTCCGGGAGCGACACCGCCGGCGCCGGGCAGACCTTCACCCGCGAGCCCCTGCTCTCGCCGCACAACATGTACCTGCTCGCCCTCTCCGAGCAGGGCCTGATCGGCTGCGGACTGCTCACCGGCTCCTGGGCGGCCCTCCTGGCCGGCGGCGCCGCCCGCCTGCACCGCGCCCGGCGCGCCTTCCGTGCCCGCGGCGCCTTCCACGCCCGCACCGCCATCGCCCCCGGCCTCGCCGCCGTCGGCCTTCTCCTCTGGCAGGCCGTCGACTTCCTCTACGCCGACATCGGTGGCCCCTCCACCCCCCTCACCGCCGTCCTGCTCGGCCTCACCGCCTGGTGGTCGCTCAACTCCACGGACGAGCCCGCCCGATGAACGACAGGGAAGCAGGGTTCGTCAAAGGCGCCCGGGGCACCCCTCAGGACGTCTGGACCCACCCGGCCGACGCACCCGAAGCCGCGCGCCCGCCGACCGTGTTGGCGTACCCCGGCACCGAGCCCCCCGACGTGTGGGCGCCCCCGCCCGAGCCGATCGACGTACCGCCGCCCCGGCCGCGCGACCCGAGCGCGGCCCGGGAGCCCTCCTCCCGGATGGCCCACGCCGCCGCGGCCACCGCGGGGCTGAGCATCGCGGGCTCCGTCCTCGGCCTCGTCCGCGACCAGGGCATCGCCCACCTCTTCGGCGCGGGCGCGGAGAGCGACGCGTTCCTCGTCGCGTGGACCATCCCCGAGATCGCGGCGACCGTCCTGATCGAGGACGCCATGGCCCTGCTGATGGTGCCCGCGTTCAGCGCCGCCCTCGCCCGGGGCGAGGGTCCGCACGCCCTGATCCGCGGCAGCCTGCCGCGCCTGCTCGCCGCCCTGGCGCTGCTGACCGCGGCGCTCGCGGCGGGCGCCCCCTGGGTCGTACACGTGCTCGCCCCCGGCATCGCCGACCCGGCCACGGCGGTGGCCTGCACCCGGCTGACCGCGCTGACCGTCCTCACCTTCGGCGTCGCCGGCTACCTCAGCGCCGCGCTGCGCGCGCACCGCCGCTTCGCCGCACCCGCCGCGATCTACGTGGCGTACAACACCGGCATCGTCGCCGTGCTCTTCGCCCTGCACGGCAGGTTCGGGGTACGGGCGGCCGCCGCCGGGGTCGCGGTCGGCGGCGCGCTGATGATCGCGGCGCAACTGCCTTCCTTCCTGCGGGTGTTGCGGTCCACGCCGACCGGCCCGGCCGGGCCGCGCCCGGACAACCCGCTCGGCCTGGCGCTGCTCGCGCCGGTCATCGTCTTCACACTCAGCCGCCAGGCGCAGGTGCTGGTCGAGCGGTTCTTCGCCGCCCCGCTGCCCGCGGGCGCCATCTCGCACCTCAACTACGCGGAAAAGGTCGCCCAGTTGCCGATGTCACTGTCGGTGATGATCGTGACGGTCACCTTCCCGGTGCTGTCGCGCGCGCTGGCCGACGGCGACCGCGAGCAGGCCAGGCGCCGGGTCGAGCGCGACCTCGCGCTCGCCTGCCTGGTGGTGCTGCTCGGCACCTCCTACGTCATCGCCTGCGCCCCGCAGATCATCGAAGTCCTCTTCCAGCGAGGCGAGTTCACCGCCGTCGACACCGCGGACACCGCCATGGTGATGCGGGTCTACGCGCTCGGCCTGCTCGGTCAGAGCCTGGTCGGGGCACTGGTCCGGCCGTACTTCTCGGCGGCGGGCCCGACCTGGTACCCGGCCGCCGCGATGGGGCTGGGGCTGGCGGTCACCGCGGCCGCGGACGCCGCCGCGGTCGGGCCGTGGGGCGCGTACGGCATCGCGGCCGGCAACGCGCTGGGCATCACCGTGACCGCCGCCCTGCTGCTGCGGGGCCTGGGCGCGCACACCGTCGCCGTCCGGGTCGCCGCCGTGGCGCCCCGGATCGGGCGGATCGCGCTGGCCGCGCTGTGCGCCACGGCCGCCGGCTGGGCGCTGGCGCACCGGCTGCCGGACCCGGCGGTGGCCGCGGCCGCCTGCGCGGTGGCGGTGCCGGTGGTGTTCGCCGGCGCCGCGCTCGCCGCCCGGGTGCCCGAAGTCCCCTACCTGCTCGCCACCGTCACACGGAAGGGCCGCCCATGACCGCTGACCTCCTTGCCCCCGCGGGCGTCCACGCCGGCCGCCGGGCGCCCTGGACGCTGATGTACCACTCGGTGGGCGACCGCCGGGCCGGCGACCCCTACCTGGTCACGGTGACCCCGGAGCGGCTCGCCGGACAGCTGCGCTGGCTGCGGCGGCGCGGCCTGACCGGCGTCGGCATGCGGCAGTTGCTCGCCGCCCGCGCCCGCGGCCGGGCCGGCCGGCTGGTCGGGCTGACCTTCGACGACGGCTACGCCGACTTCCTCACCGACGCGGTGCCGCTGCTGCGCGCGCACGGCCACACCGCCACCGTGTTCGTGCTGCCCGGCCGGCTCGGCGGCACCAACGCCTGGGACCCGGACGGCCCGCGCAAGCCGCTGCTGACCGCCGACGGCATCCGCGCCGCGCACACCGCCGGCATGGAGATCGGCTCGCACGGCCTGCTGCACCGCGACCTGACCGCTCTGGACGACGCCGATCTCAACCTCGAACTGACCGAGAGCAGAAGCCTGTTGACCGACATCACCGGCACCGCCCCGGCGGGCTTCTGCCACCCCTACGGCGCGGTCGACCCGCGCACCGCGCTCGCCACCCGGCGGGCCGGATACGACTACGCCTGCGCGGTCGACCCCGGGCCGGTCGCCTGCGGCCACGCCCTGCCGCGCACCTACGTCGGCCAGGCCGACAACTCCCCCCGGCTGCATGCCAAACGGCTGCTGCACCGGCTGCGGCGAGCCGAGCTCGCCACCCTCCCCGCCGTGCCACAAGGAGGCGACGCATGAAGGTCCTGCACGTCATCACCGGCCTCAACGTCGGCGGCGCCGAGCAGCAACTCCGGTTGCTGCTGCGGCACCTGGACGCCAAGTGCGAGGTGGCCACGCTCACCGACCCCGGCCCGGTGGCCGACGCGATCCGCGCCGACGGCGTGCGCGTGCACGACCTGCGGATGACCGGCAACCGCGATGTCGGCGTGCTCCCCCGCCTCACCCGCTTCATCCGGGCCGGCCACTACGACGTGGTGCACACCCACCTGTACCGGGCCTGCGTCTACGGGCGGATCGCCGCGCGGCTGGCCGGGGTGCACACCGTCGTGGCCACCGAGCACTCGCTGGGCGCCACCCAGATCGAGGGCCGGCCGCTGGGCCTGGGCACCCGCACCCTGTACCGGGCCACCGAGCGGCTCGGCCACGGCACCCTCGCGGTCTCGGCGACCGTCGCGGAACGGCTGGTGTACTGGGGCGTGCCGGAGGCGCGGGTGCACCTCGCGCCCAACGGCATCGACCCGGACCGGTTCCGCTTCGACCCCGAGGTGCGCGCCGAGGCCAGGACCCGGCTCCGTATCCCCGTCGGCGCGTACGTGGTCGGCGGGGTGGGGCGGCAGGTGCCCGGCAAGCGGTTCGACGCGCTGATCCGGGCGGTCGCCGAGGTCCCGGACGTGCATCTGCTGCTCGCCGGCGACGGCCCCGAACGGGTGCCGCTGCTGCGGCTCGTGCACCACCTGAACCTCCAGCACCGGGTGCACGTCGCCGACTCCAGCGGCCCGGAGGTGCCCGGACTGCTCGCCGCGATGGACCTGTTCGTCTCGGTCTCCGCCGAGGAGGCGTTCGGGCTCGCGGTGGTCGAGGCGCTGGCCGCCGGACTGCCCGCGCTCTACACGGCCTGCCCCGCCGTGGAGGACGTGCCGGCCGAGGACGCGCCCGGCGCCTGCCGGATCGACCTCGGCGAACTGCCCGCCGCCCTGGCCGCGGAGCACCGCGCGGGGCCGCGCCGGCTGCCCGCCCCCGCGGCGGTCGAGTACTACCACATCGCCCGCACCGCGCAGCGCGTCATGGCGCTGTACGCGCAGGCGGGCGAGCGGCGGGGCCTGCGGCGGCGCGGGTCCGGTCCGGCCGCGACCGTACCGCGCCCGGCCCGGGCCGCCGGTTCCCAGCCGGCGCCGCGGCCGGTCTCGCAACAGGCCGCGCAGCCGCTCTCGCAGCAGGCGGCGGCGCCGGTTCCGCAACCGCCCGCGCAGCAGGCCGCCCCGCCGGCCTCCCGGCAGGCGCCCGGCACCGTACCCGGGGCCGCCGCCGAACCCACCACCCCGACACCCGCGCAGAAGTGAGACACACCGTGACCCACACGGACGACATCAACGACCCGCAGGACCGCGGGCGGCGCACGCCGCGACGCGCGGTGCCGCGCTGGCTGCCCCTGCCGCTCGGCATCGGCATCGGCCTGCTCGGCGGCATCGGGTACGGCCTGGTGGCCACCCCGCAGTACGCCGCGACCAGTTACGTGATGGTCGTACCGCGGCAGGGCACCGACTCGCCGACCGCGCTCGGCTTCGCCCAGGCGTACGGCCGGATCGTCACCGGCTCCGCGGTGCTGGCCGGCGCGCAGGCCGCCACCCACACCGCCGCCGGGGACCTGAAGAGCCATGTCCAGGCGGCGACGTCGCCGGACGCCCCGATGATCTCGGTCACCGGCAGCTCGTCCAAGGCCGGCACCGCCGCCTCCATCGCCAACGGCGTGGCCCGCTCGCTGGCCGCCACCGGCAACCGCGACTCGGACAGCACCGGCGTCCGCCTGCTCCTCTTCTCGCCCGCCGCCGCACCCGCCGCGCCATCCTCCCCGTCGGCGGCGCTGTCCGGCGCGGTCGGCGCGAGCGCGGGCGGGCTGCTCGGCGCGCTCGTCCTCCTGGTCCGGCCCAGGCGCGAGGAGGACGCCGCCCACCCGGCCCGCACCCCGCTCCCGTCGCCGTCCGCCGCCCCGTCCGCCTCCGCTTCGCCGTCCTCGTCCGAGCCCCGGCCCGAGCGGGCGGCGGTGTGACGGTGGAAGGCCCCGACACCGCGGCGCCGCCGGCCGCCGTCCGCCCGCCGCACCCCAGAAGCGCGGCGGACGCAGCCGGTGCGCCCGACCCGCTCGGCACACTCGACGTGCGCATCTGCCGCGACCCCGACGAGTTCGCCGCGCTCGCGCCCGAGTGGACCCGGCTGCACCGCAGTTGCCCCCGCGCCACCCCGTTCCAGAGCCACGCCTGGCTGCACTCCTGGTGGCTGTCGTACGGGCGGCAAGGCCGGCTGCGGGTCGTCCTGGTCCGGCGCGGCGGGAGCGGCGGGACCGAAGAGGGCCGCCGGGAGGGCGAGTTGGTGGGCGCGGTCGCGCTGATGCGCACCTACCGCCCGCTGCCCGCGCTCGTGCCGCTCGGCGGCGCCATCACGGACTACTCCGACGTGCTCATCGCCCCCGGCACCGCGGGAGCAGGCACCGAAGCGGACACCGAACCCGGCGCGGACCGTACGGACCGTACGGGTGACGGCGCCCGGCGCGGCGACCCGGTGGCCGCCGCCCTCGTCCGCGGGATGCGCCGGGCCGCCCGGGGCGGGGTCGTGGACCTGCGCGAGGTGCCGGCGGGCGCGGCGGCCGAGCGGGTGTACGCCCTGTGGCCCGGCCCCAAGCGGCGGCTCGCCGACTCCGAGTGCCTGGAGCTGCCCGGCGGGCCCATGACCGGCCTGATCGCCCGGGTGGGCAGCTCGCGCGGCCAGCGCATCCGCGCCCATCTGCGCAAGATCGACGCCTCGGGCATCGAGGAACACGACGTGCCCGCCGCCGACGTGCCCGCCGCCATCGGCACGATACTGCGGCTGCACACCGCCCAGTGGGAGGGCCGGGGCGTCACCCCCGAGCACCTGCGCCCCCGCTTCGCCGCCCATCTCGGCCGCGCCTGCGCCCGGATGACCGAGTCCGGCGAGGCCCGGCTCACCGAGTTCCGGATCGGCGGCGAGGTGGTCGCCGCGAACCTCACCGTCCTGTCACCGACCCTGGCCGGCGGCTACCTCTACGGCGCCGACTTCGCCGCCCTGCACTCGGCGAAGGTCGACCTCAACACCCTGCTGATGCGGCACGGCGCCCGTCTCACCACGGCCGGCGACCGCCCCGTCCTCAGCATGATGCGGGGCGCCGAACCGCACAAAGCCCACTGGCGTCCGCTCTCGGTCCCCAACTCCCGGCTCCTGCTGGGCACCCGCCGCGCCCTGCCGTCCCTCCTGGCCCGCCGGGCCCTGACCGCGGCCCGGGTCCGGCTGCGGGAGGTACGCCGCAGGCGCCGGCGGTAGGCCGCCCGCCGGACCCCCTCACAGCGCGCTGGTCGGCCCGGGGGACGGGGTGGCCGCGGGCGGGGCGGGAGCCGCGGGGGCAGCCGGCGCCGACCTGCGCGGCTTGAGCCGTACGCACACCTGCCCGCTGGCGTAGGACTGCTTCATCACCTCGCTGAGCGGCATCGGCACGCAGGTCTCGACGGGCACGGACGTGGGCGGGGTGCCGGTGCCGGGGGAACCGGTGCCATGGGTGGGGGCCGGGCTGGGGGACGCGGACGCGGGGGTGGCGATCTTCCGGCCGAAGAGCAGCGCCCGGTACACCTTCGACGCGTTGGGGTTCTGGTCGCACTGCCAGACGCCGTGCGGGCAGTAGTCGGTGATCGTCTGGTAGAGCGGGTGGTGGGTGATGATCCAGGTGAGCATCAGGCTCATGTAGTCGGCGTCGTCGCCGTTCCTGAACAGGCCCCACTCCGGGTAGGAGATCGCCTTCCGGTGCGCGGCGGCGAAGTCGACCTGGGCCTGGAGGCCGTACGGCTCGGTGACCTGCTCGTGGAAGTCGGTGCCGGGCGGCTGGTCGTAGGAGTCCATGCCGATGACGTCGACGGTGGAGTCGCCGGGGTAGCACGTGGTCCAGGCGATCGCGTCCCGGCCGCGGTTGGGGGCGAAGTCGAAGCGGAAGTGCTGGCCGGGCACGGCGCGCATGGCGGTGACCACCCGGTTCCAGTACGCCTTCCAGCCCGCGGGGTCCGGGCCGCAGCGGTGGGTGTAGGTGGTGCCGTTCATCTCCCAGCCGAGCACGATCACGGTGTCGGGGACGCCGAGCCGGACCAGCCGCCGGGCGAGCTGGGTGAAGTGCGCGTCGAAGGCTCCGCTCGCGCCCTGCTCGATCAGGTCGCGCACCTGGTCGTCGGGGACGTGGCCCTCGTTGTCGGCCTGCATCGGCACGTTGAGCACGAACAGCCGGCCGGGCTCGGCCCGGGTCCACGCGGCCCACGGCTGGAGCAGGTCGTCGTCGCCCTCGATGCTGTCCCAGTTGTCGCCCGGCAGGTAGGTGTGGCCGACGTTCACCTGGGTGCCGCCGAGCCAGTTCTCCAGCCCGCCGAGGCTCTGGACGCCCTTGCTGCCGGAGTCGGTGAAGGCGCCCATCGGCGGCAGCCCGTCGGCCGAGGCCGCGGGTGCGCTCGGCGGGACGGAAGGGGTGCGGGTCGCCGTGCCCGACGCGGACGGCAGGGGGACCGCCACCGGGTTCCCGTAGGCGGGCAGACCGAGCAGCCGCCCGGCGGAGTCGTCGCCGAGCGCGGTCGCCGCCACCCCGGACAGCAGCACCGCGGCCGTGGCCGCCGCGACGCTCCCCCGCACCCACCAGTGGTGTCGCTCGGCCATGGCCACTCCTCGTTCGACGGCAAAGGCGCGCCGGACGCGCCGCCTGACCGTCAGTCATAACGTACGAATAAATGGCGCGCGCGGATTCGACAGCTCGGTCGTGACCGTGCCGCGGACTTCGGGCGGGCCTGTTCTCTCGCCCTCTTCCCCGAACTCCCTTGCCCACAAAGGAATCCTCTCATCCGTCAATAGCGGCCGGGAGCCGCTGGTGATATCACCCGGTCAGGTGAACTTCCGGATCGTCGTTGCCGACCACCGGCCGCGATCCCGGGATTCCCCGCCGCACGGGGCAAGATGAGCCGCGGCCGAGTGCCGACGAGAGGAGCCGGGCATGCCGTCACGCAGAAGAGTGCTCAGGACCGGGCTGATCGCCGCGGCCGCCGTGTCGGGCACCGCGGCCGGGCTGCGTCCGATGCTCGCCGCCGGGCAGCCGACCTCGCGCGCCGCCGCGCAGGGGGCAGGCGGGCAGGACGGGAAGGGCGGCGGACCGGGGGCGGACGGCGACGGATCGGACTCCCTGCTGGACGAGGTGGCTTCGCCGCTGTTCGACGAGGTCTACCGCGGCCGCCGCATCCAGGGCTTCCCCTCGGGCGATCCCAGCGGTCTGCTGCTGCTGATCGACGGGCGTCCGCTCGGCGCCATGCGCCGGTACGACGGCAGCTTCGTCAGCATGGCCAACCACTTCCAGCCGTATCCGACGCCGCTGGCCACCGCCCGGGGCGCGGTCGACGTCATCGGGAGCGCCGAGCTGGCCGATGCGGCCGCCGCGCACCATCACTGACCCGCCGAGCGTCGAGGGACCGCACCTGTGTACACCCGGATGAACCAGCGGAATCTGACCAGCGACCAGCGCTCGCGCTTCGTGCAGGCCGTGCTGCAGCTCAAGCGGAACGGCGGGTACGACAAGTACGTCAAACTGCACATGCAGTACTTCAGCGCGGACGGCGAGACCGGGCTGCGGGTGGCGCACATGGCCCCGACGTTCTTCCCCTGGCACCGGCAGTTCCTGCTGGTCTTCGAGCACGAACTGCGGATGATCGACCCCGACGTCACCATCCCGTACTGGGACTGGACCGTGGACCGCTCCGAGACGTCGGCGCTGTGGGAAGCGGACTTCATGGGAGGCAACGGCCGCTCCAGCGACGGGCAGGTGATGACCGGCCCGTTCGCCTACCAGGGCGGCAACTGGCCGATCACCTTCGGTGTCACGCGGGAGAAGTACCTGACCCGCGACATGGGCCGCCCGGACCGGCCGATCGTGCTGCCGACCGCCGCCGAGGTCAATGACGCGCTGAAGATCGCGACCTACGACACCGCGCCGTGGAACTCCGCGCCGAGCACGAAGGGGCTGCGCAACAAGATGGAGGGGTGGGTGGTCAGCGACGCCAAGGGCGGCTACCTGCACAACCGGGTGCACCAGTGGGTCGGCGGGCACATGACCGGCGGGTCCTCGCCGAACGACCCGATCTTCTGGTTGCACCACGCCTTCATCGACCTGATCTGGACCCGCTGGCAGCGGCTGCACCCGAAGTCCGGCTTCCTGCCGGCCAAGCCGCTGAGCGCCGGCGACCCCGAGCACGGCCGGGTGATCAGCCTCACCGAGCCGATGCCCCCGTTCAACGTGAAGCCGTCGGTAGTACTGGACCACCGCAAGTACTACACCTACGAGTGACGGCCTGGGGTGCGCGAGGTGTGCCCCTGGCCGCACCTGCCGCACCTGCCGCATCACGCGTACGGCCCCCGCCTCGTGCGGAGGCGGAGGCCGTACGGCGGTGCGAGGAACTCAGTACTGGCCGCCGCCGTTGCCCCCGTTGCTGTCACCGTGCGAGGAGTCGTTCTCGCACTGGTTGCCGAACGTCGGGTTGAGCAGGCCGATGACGTCCACGGTGTTGCCGCAGATGTTGACCGGAACGTGCACGGGCACCTGGACGACGTTGCCGGACACGACACCCGGCGAACCGACCGCAGCGGCTCCGGCACCGGCGTCGGCCGAAGCCACACCCGCACCAGCGGCCAGCGCGGCACCTGCGGCGGCGGTGAGGGCCGCGGCCTTCGCGATACGCGACATCAAGATCTCCCTGAGACGTCATACGAGATGAGAATTGCCGCAACGCTGCGGCTATTGACGCCTTGGGCAACGGCCGGGGACCGGTAATGGTCACGCAGGTTGGGCCGAATCGGTGAGGGTTCCTCGGTTTGGAAGCGCGGCCGGCGCGGGAATTGGGGCGCGCCGCCCGCGTAATACGCCGAGGAGGTGAATTGACGCGGGGGCGGGCACACACGCGGCCCGCGGCCCGTTCCTTTTGACGAGGACGGACGGCGGGCCGGGTGTCCGCGGTCAGCGCGGCGGGAGGGCCGGGCGTGGGGTCACAGGGTCGGGGTGGTGGGGAGTGTGGGAGTGGACGGCAGCGAGGGGAGGGCCGGCAGCCCCGGCAGGTTGGGCGCGGGCAGGCCGCCGCCGAGCACGGTGGCGACGGCGACGTTGACCAGGCCGGTGACGACCGCGGTGCCGGCGGCGAGCGCGCCGGTCGCGTCGCCGGAGGCGACGGCCTTGCTCAGGGAGTCCACGGCGGTCTGGAGCGCGGCCAGGGCGTCGGCCTGCACATCGGCTGCGGCCCGCGGGTGCACCGCCCGGGTGGCGGCGGCCGAACCGTTGGGCGCGGCGGGGGCGTTGGGCGCCGCGGGGGCGTTGGGCGCGGCAGGGGCGTTGGGGGTCGCCGGGGCGGCCGGGGTCGCCGGGAGGGCCTTCTTCGCCGCGGTGATCGCGGCCGTCGCGGCGGTCGCGTCCGAGGCCACCTTGTCCTTCGAGACCGGCGTGGCGAGCGCGTCCTGGACCAGCGTCGTGACCGGGGCGAGCACGCCGCCCAGGTTGCCGAGCGTCTTGGCCTGGGCGAGCACCGCGGCCGCGTCGGCCTGCGCCTTGGGTGCCGTGGGCTGGGCGGCGGCGTGGTGGTGCGGGGTCTCGGCGGAGGCGGTGCCGACGGCGCCGCCCGCAAGAGCGGCCACGAGCGCGGCGGAGACGACCAGACCAGTGGTGCGGTGGCTGTGCATGGAACGTTTTCCCTTCGTGGGGGCAAGTCTGCTACCTCGACCACCGTGGAAAGCGGCACCTGCTCCCGCAACCGAAGCGTCCTCGCGGCCTCGGGGCCCACGACCCGACACCGGCGCAAGTCGACTGCGAACGCGGGGGGTTCGGCGATTCGCCCACCACCCGGCCGGGATACTCCGTTGGGGTGCGCGCCCGGGGCGGACCGCTCCACGAACGGGCGAATCCTGTGCCCGGGGGTCCCCCGCTGAGGTGACATCGGCGGGGTGCGGGGCCGGTAGCCCGTTAGGGTCCGGCCCATGAGCCAGACCAATACCGCGTCCGCGTCGTCACTCCAGAGCCGGCTGGGCACCCTCGTGGTGATCCCGTGGGCCGGCAGCCACGAGGACGGCCAGGACACCCCGTTCCTGCTGGCCTACTCCCTCGGCGACGGGGTGGACGGCCCGGCAGCCGGGCAGGAGGCGGTGCTCGAGGCGGCCGAGGAGATCGGGTTGCCGGTGGGCGGCGCGATCCTGGACATCGCGCAGGCTCCGAAGGTGAAGGTGGGGCTGCTCGTGGAGGGCGGCAAGGCGGTGCTGACGATGCCTTACCTGAAGGTGACCTGCCCGGTGCCGGAGCAGTGGACGGCCGCGGCCCGCGCCCGCACGTCGGTCTACGTGATCCTGGCCAGCCGCCCGTGGCCCGAGGCGGTCCCGGGCACCGAGGTCACGGAGGAGGAGCTGCGCGCGTTCGCCGCCGACGAGGAGGTGCTGGGCAGCGCGGCCCACTTCACGGTCCCGGTCGGCAGCCTGCGCGGCTGAGCGGCCACGCAAAGGGGCGCCCCGGACCGGGGCGCCCCTTTCCTCGCGGATCGTACGAGGTACGCGGTGAGGTGGCGGTGCCACCCGGGCGGAGCTGCCACCCGGGCGGAGCTGCGGGCGACGGTCAGCCGTTGACCAGCTGGTTGCCCGCGCTCACCGCGTCGGACCCGGCCTTGACGGCCTTCTGCACGGCGGCGACCTTCGGGCCGACCCCGGACTGCTGGACCACCCCGCCGGCGACGCTGCCGGCCTGCACTCCGGTGTCGGAGGCGGTCACCGCGGTGCTCGAGAGGGTGGAGCTGAGGTCGGCGGCCTGTACGACGGGCGCTGCGGCGGCAGCGAGCACGAAGGAGCCGGCCGCGGCGGTGGTGAGGATGCGGAATACGTTCATGGCCGGTACAACGTCCGAGCCCGCCCGCAGGGCACGCTCGGGACGCCCACCGTCAGCCCCCGTCCACCGCGTTCACCCGCTCAGGTGGAGCGTCGCACCCGTCCGGCCGCATCCGGCCGCGCGGCGGTGAGCGATGGAGGCCGGCGGTGACAGCGGAGGGGCCCCGGCGACCCGCGGGACGGGAGGGACACGGCGCGCCGCGGTGTTGCCGGGCCGTGACAACTACCGCACAGCGCGGCGACGTTGGCTTGTCACGCTGCCCTCACAGCGGTTCGCACACCACCGCCGCACCGTCTCATCGTTCATGGGGGAACCGAGATGCCCGCGTCCACTCGCCGCAGCCGCGGCCGTAGCCGCCGTACCGCCACCGCCGTCGCCCTGACCGCGGGCCTCACCGCGGGCGCCGCCCTGCTGCTGACGGGATGCGGCCCCGACGACCCCACCGCGGACGGCACCACCCCGCCCGCGACCACCGGCAGCGGAACCGGCGGAAGCGGCGGAACCGGGAACCCGACCGTCACCGCGAAGCCGGTCACCTCCGACTCGCCGCTCAACGGCACCGCGCACAACGGCCTGACCATCAGCGACGGCAGCCGCTACGTCGTCATGAACGGCACCCGCGTCGACTTCGGCACCCTGGTGCGCGATCTCGCCTGGTCCCCGGACGGCCGCCGGGCCGCGTTCGTGGACGGCGACGGCGACCTCGCGGTGAGCAACCCCGACGGCACCGGCCGGGTGATCGCGGCGAAGAACCCCGGCGGGCAGACCTGGTCGCACCCGACCTGGCAGACCCGCAAGGCGGACCCCGCCGACGGCATGCCCGCGCTGGACAACCTGATGTTCGCCGTGCGGTCGGGCTCCACCACGAAGCTGGAGAGCGTCCCCGCCACCGGCGGCACCCCGCGGCCGATCAGCCTCAACCAGATGGCCGGCGAGCACCCCGACCCGCTGCCGACCACCGGCAACGTCTGGCCGAACGCGGGCACGGCCGGCGCCGCGACCTACGCCAACGCCGACAGCGGCAAGGTCTACATCCGCGACGACAACCTCCGGCAGCAGGGCTCGGCGCTCACCGACGGCTCAGAACCGGCGATGTCGCAGGCCGACGACGAGGCCATCGCCTTCGTCCGCTCCGTGGACGGCCACGACCACCTGTTCCTGGAGGAGTCCACGGACAGCGGTCCGGCGTACAAGGACCTCACCCCGCACGCCACCACGGACTACACCGAGCCGGCGTTCGCGCCCACCGGCGACCTGATCGCCGCCCGCACCCCGGACGGCATCGTCGAGGTCCGCACCGACGGCTCCGGCACCCCGCAGCGGATCTCCGGCTACCGGGGACTGCCGGCCTTCCGGAACTCCTAGGCCGGCGAGCCCAGTTCGGCCCGCAGCGCGGCCAGGTGGGTGTCGGCCGTCTCGTGCGGCAGGAACTCCACCACGTCCAGGAAGCGGAAGAGGGTCCGGGCCCCGGTGACCGCGAACTCGTACTCCGCGAAGCCGACCACCGCGCCCAGCACCCCGCGCACCGCGCCCCGTACGACATGCGCGGTCATGTCGTCGGGGCGCTCGGCGTCCGTGCCGCGCCGGGCGTTGGGGCGGGCCAGGTAGGGGCAGACCATCGAGGCGTAGAGCATGCACGCCCGGTGCCCGGGTCCCTCGGTGGTCGGCGCGAGGTTGCGGTACGGGCGGCCGGCCGCGCGCGCGTCGGCGATCGCCTCGGCCTCGGCGGCGCCCACCACTCGCCACACGGTGCCGCGCGGCATGCGGGTGCCGCACACCGAACACAGCCGCTGCCGGGCGCAGTCGGCGCTGCGCTCGTGGTCGGTGAGCGCGAACTGCGGCCGCTCGTCCTGCCACGGGGTGATCGCGGGCACGGGATAGCCGCGCTCGTCCCGCGGTCTGGCCTCGACGGGCGGCGGTTTGGGTACCGCGTCGAATCGCACGGGCCATGCCTATCAGGGCGGTACGGGCAGCCGGAACACCCCGTCCGCCGGGCTCAGTCCGCGGGCCCCCGCCCGTCGCCCGTACCCCTGTCGCCCGCGCCGCCGTCGCCGGTGCCCCCGTCGCCCGCGCGGCGCTCGCGCCACTCGGCCACGACCTGCTCGATGTCGAACGGGCGCAGGTTCAGCGGCGGTCCCTGCGGCGGGCGGCGGATCGCGGCCTCGATCTTCTCGTTGACGGCCGCGATGATCTGCCGCACCCGCCGCTCGGAGCGCGCCTCGGCGACGGCGGCGACCGCGTCCTCGGCCTCCTTGCGCAGCACCAGCGACGGCGGCAGGAAGGACAGTCCCTCGCGCTGCATCTTGCCCTTGACCCACCACAGTTCGTCGTAGGGGGTGTTCAGCGAGGCGAGCGGCTTCCCGCGGCCGGGCAGGTTCGCGAAGTCGCCGCGCTCCTCCGCCTCGCGGATCTGCCGGTCGGCCCAGGTCTCGAAGGAGACTCCTGGCGGCTTGCGTTCGGTCATGCGTCCACTCCTCGATACGCCTCGACTCGGGGTCGCCGGGCACCAACGGTGTGCACCTTCGAGGCTAACAAGCCCACCCGGCCGCGCGGTAAGGGGTGGCCTCCAGGGGTACGGGCCTTACGACCTCTCCGTCCTCGGCCCGTGTCCCGGCACCGCCCGCGCGGCCAGCAGCGCCACGTCGTCCTCGGCCACGGCCGGCGCGAGCCGGTGCACCACCCGCGCCAGCAGCGCGTCCAACGACCCTCCCCCTGGCTGCGGCGGGGAGTCCCCCGCGTGCGGCAGCCGCAATCCCGCCAGCCGGCCCAGCGACACGTCGATGTCCTCGCCGCGCCGCTCCACCAGCCCGTCGGTGTACAGCAGCAGCGTGTGCCCGGGCGGCCAGGGCGCGTACACCGTGTCGTACTCCCCGCCGAGGTCCGCGCCCAGCGGCGGGCCGGGCGGCACGTCCAGCAGCGTCACGCTGCCGTCGGGGGCGATCACCGCGGGCGGCAGGTGGCCGGCGCTCGCGAACCACGCGGCGCCGCGCAGCGGATCGGCGATCCCCAGCAGGCAGGTCGCGGGCCGCTCCGCGCCCCCGGCCGCCAGCAGCCGGTCGATCCGGCTCAGCACCCGGTCCGGCGCGTCCCCCTCGCCGGCGCCGACCCGCAGCATGGACCGGTAGTGGCTCATCTCGACCGCCGCGCCGACCCCGTGGCCCATCACGTCGCCCATCGCCAGCAGCGTCAGCCCGCCGGGCAGCGCCAGGGTGTCGAACCAGTCGCCGCCGACGAGGTCGTTGGCGCCCGCCGGAAGGTAACGGGTGGCGACGTCGACCCGAGGGTTGGGCGTGCTCGGCGCGGCCAGCAGCGCGCGCTGCAGCTCCACCGCGATGCCGTGCTCCCGGGTGTAGCGGCGGGCGTTGTCCAGGCTGATCGCGGCCCGCTCGGCGAGCGCGCGGGCGACGGCCACGTCCTCGTCGTCGAAACCGGGCGACGACCCGGCCCTGATCATCGTCACCGTGCCGATCTGCCGGCCGCGCGCGGCCAGCGGCACGATCAGCCCGGAGTGGATGCCCGCCGCCCGGTAGGCCGCGGCCCGCTCGGCGTTCGGCGCGGACCTGCTCAGCTCCTCGTCGGGCAGCAGGTTCATCACGATCGGGCGGCCCGTCTCCAGGCAGCGCGGGATCGCCGAGCCGGGCTGGTAGTCGACGTACGTGCCGGGCGCGCCGAAGCTCGGCGCCACCTCGCGCAGTGCGGGGCGGGCGCTCATCGCGGACCGGCGCAGCCGTACCGTGCCGTCCGGCGGCGGCCGGCGGCCGTCCCGGGTCCCGCTGGACAGCACCTCCACCGTCGCCATGTCCGCGAGCACCTCGACCAGCAGGTCCGCCAGTTCCTCGCAGGTCTGCTCCATCTCCAGCGTGGAGCCGATCCGCATCGCCGCCGCGTCCAGCACGAGCAGCCGCTCCCTGGCCCGTTCCAGCTCCCGCCGTGTCTCCCGGTCCGCGCTCACCTCCATCAGCACCAGGCCCAGGCCCAGCACCCGCCCGCCGTCCAGGACCCGGTGGCAACTGCCGCGCCAGTGCCGCCGGGCGTGCGCGGAGCCCGCCCTGGTCTGGCCGCTGGAGTCCAGCTCGCGCGGCCGGCCGTCCGCCAGCACCGCGCGCATCATCGCCTCGTCGACATCGACCCCGGGCACCACCTCGACGATCCGCCGCCCGACGTGCGCGTCGACCTCCACCCCGTTCATCCGCGCCAGCGCCGGGTTCACGTACAGGTACCGCAGATCGGGGTCGAGCAGCGCCACACCCGCCTGCGTGCCGTCCAGCAGCATCTGCCACACCGCGCTGCCGGGCCCCGGAACGTCGGGCTGCATCGGCGTCCCTCCTCCGGGTCGGGTCGTAGCTCCACCCTGCCCGCAGGTCGCCGGATCGGCGATTCAAGGGGGTGCGTACGGAGCGGGGCCCGGCGCGGTGCCCTCGGCACACGGGTCCGCGCGGACGCCCGCGGCGTACGGCTCTCCGGCGTACCGGTCTCTAGGGTGGCGGCATGGTGCATGTACTCAGCAGCCGGACCCTTCTGCGGCCCGCCGACCCGGACCGCTCCCGCCGCTTCTACGGCGACGTCCTGGGCCTGGAGGTGTACCGGGAGTTCGGCGAGGGCCCTGAGCGGGGCACGGTCTACTTCCTCGGCGGCGGCTTCCTGGAGGTGTCCGGGCGCTGCGACGCCGCTCCCGCCGACACCCTGCGCCTCTGGCTCCAGGTTCCCGACGTCGAGGCCGCCCACCGGGAGCTGCGGGCCCGGGGCGCCGAGATCGTGCGGGAGCCGCGCCAGGAGCCCTGGGGGCTGATCGAGATGTGGATCACCGACCCCGACGGCCATCGCATCGTCCTGGTGGAGGTCCCGGCCGACCATCCGCTGCGGTACCGGCCCGGACTCTGACGACCGGGACTCTGACGGCCCGGACCCTGACGGCCCGGACTCTGACGGCCGGGACTCTGACGACCGGGGCCTGAGCCGGAGTCGTCATCGGGCCCGGAGCCGCCCGGGTCAGCCCGGGGGCACCCCGAGCCGTCCCTCCAGCTGGACCAGCAGTTCGGCGAGGAGCGCGGCGACCTGCCGCTGGTCGCCGTCCGGGAGGCCGGAGAGCGCGACCCGCTCGTAGCGCAGCTGGTCGGGCACGACCGAGTCGATCAGCTCGCCGCCGCTGCGGGTGAGCCGTACCCGCGCGACCCTGCGGTCCCTGGTGTCGCTGCGGCGCTCCACCCAGCCGCGCTCGCCGAGCAGCTTCAGCCGCTTGGTCACGGCCGCGCCCGAGGAGAAGGTCTCCCGGGCCAGCTCGCCGGGGGTCAGTTCGCGCCCGGTCCGCCGCAGGGTGCTGAGCAGGTCGAACTCGGCCCGGGTCAGGCCGACCCGGCGCAGCGGGGCGTCCTCGGCCTGCTGGAGGAGCGCGGCGCAGCGGTTGATCCGGCCGATGACCTCCATCGGGGCGGTGTCCAGGTCGGGGCGGACGGTCTGCCACTGGCGGACCACCACGGCCACGGTGTCGTCGGCCGGCCCACCCTCGCTCGCTGCCGTCATGCCGCCGCACTCCCTCCGGTACCGGTCGCGGTGCCGCCGGCCTCCAGCCCCTGCACCAGCCCCTGCGCGCGTACCGTCTCGGCGAGCGTACGGTGTCCGTCCCGCTCCACGTCCAGCACCTCCTGCTCGGGCAGCGGGGACTGCCACCACTCGCCGGCCGCGATGTCCCTGGCCTGGCGCAGCTCGATCAGGGCGAAGGCCAGCCGCCGTCCATCGGCCTCCAGGGTCCCTCGCGCCGGGGCGGCGAGTGCGGACCGTGCCTGCCGCTGCGCGGTACGGGCGCCGGCCAGCGCCGTCCGCAGCTGGTGGCCGGGGCGGCGGGTGACCACCGCCATGCTGACCAGCACCCCGACGACGGCGCCGACCAGGGTGTCGAGGACCCGGTCGGTGAGGAGCTCACCGACCGGCCGGCGCCCGGCGAACTCGACGACCAGCAGCGCCATCGGCGTCACGCAGATGCTGCCCAGCCAGTAGTTGCGGGGCATGAGGGCCTCGGCGCCGAAGTTGAACGCCAGGGCGACCAGCACCAGGGCGGTCGCGCCGGTGTGGGTGAGCGGGACCACGGCGGCGAAGACCAGGACCCCGATCAGGTTGCCGACGACCCGCTGGATGCTGCGGCGCCAGGACTGGGTGACGTTCGCCTGGGAGACGGCGGCGGCGGTGACGATGGCCCAGTAGGGGCGTCCGACGCCGAGGCCGAAGGAGACGTAGCCGGCCAGCGCGCAGCCGAGGAAGGTGCGGACGGCGACCGGGAAGAGCACACCGCCCGGCCGCAGCCGCTGCCAGAGGGAGGGCGCGGCGGCGGCGAGCTCGGTCTCGATGCCGAGGAGTTCGGTGTCGTCGACCGGACCGGCCGGGCGCGGGACGGGGCCGGTGCCGCGCAGCCGCGCGGCCCAGCCGCTGAGGAGGGCGGGGTCGTCGGGGGTGGGAGCGGAAAGCGCGACCTCGGCGCGGATCAGCAGGCGTTCCAGGGCCCGCCGGTCCTCGGTGCGCCGACCGCTGATCATCAGGTTCTGCCAGCCGGTCTGGATGGCGGCGGCCGCGTTCGCGCGGGCCGGCCCCGCCTGCGGGTCGCCGGCCGGGAGTCCCGCGTACCGTGCCGCCGCCCGGAGCGCGCCGCGTACCGCGCGGCGCTCGGGGCCCTGCGGCCGGACCAGCCCGGGGGCCATGCTCACCAGGTAGGCGAGGGCCGCCGATGCCAGCGCGAGGGCGATGTGGCCGGGGACCTGGCCGAGGGTCTGGGGCGCGAACAGGGCCGCCGAACTGATGAACGCGAAGATCACATGGGCGGGCGGCCCGATCCTGGTGGCATCGCAGAGCAGCTTCTGCAGCGCGGCGAGCAGCGCGCCGACGGTGATCAGCACCATGACGCTGCCGGTGAGCGAGGCGACGACGAGGGCGACCGCGAGGCCGCCGACCATGCCGAGGACGACGCCGATCAGCGTCCTGGCGCGGCCGGCATACGGCCGGTTGTGCGCGTAGGTGGCGCAGAGCGAGCCGGCCATGGTGTACATCGCCAGATCCAGCCGGCCCAGGCAGAGCAGGATGATGTTGGGGATCGCCGAGGCGATCACCGCGCTGGTGGCGGGCTTGAACCAGATGTCCGACGTCCTGCCCAGGCGCAGTACACCGGCGGTGGGGAGCCTGCGCGGCCGGTGCGAGCGGGGGGTGGGGGTAGCGCCGTTCATCCAACAAGCTTACCAAGTGTTTTACTCGAAAAATAAATGGCTGCCGCGCCCGCGGGCGCGGCAGCCCTCACCCGGTCGGCGGAACCAGGTCCGGCGACCTTTCGTACGGCTATGGGCCTTTCGGTCCCGTGCCATCCCTGCGGCGTGGCTGCGCCCGGACAAGCCGGGCCGGTAGGCTTTCCGTGTGATCTTCAAGCGCATCGGAAACGGGAAGCCGTACCCGGACCACGGCCGGGTCAGCACGCGCGAGTGGGCGGACGTCGCCCCGCGTCCCGTGCGACTGGACCAGTTGGTGACCACCAAGGGACAGCTCGACCTGGAGACACTCCTGGCGGAGGACTCCACCTTCTACGGGGACCTGTTCGCACACGTCGTGAAGTGGCAGGGCGACCTCTATCTGGAGGACGGGCTGCACCGCGCCGTGCGCGCGGCGCTCCAGCAGCGGCAAGTGCTGCACGCCCGGGTCCTGGAGATGGACTGACAATCCGCTTACGCTGCGCTCATGAGCATGCTGACCCCCTCCGGGATGGGCGGGAAGTACCGGGTAACGGGTAACTCGTATCCGCGTATGCGTCCGCCCAGGCGGCGCGGCCGATTCGTGGCCGCCCTGATCGCCGCGGTTGTCGTACTCGGCCTCTTCAGCTGGGGGGCCCTGCAGCTCTTCCATGTCTTCAGCGGCGACAGCAAGGACGCCAAGGCGAACGCCGCGCCCAGCCATCCGTCCTGCTCGCCCGCACCCGCTCCGGTGGCCACCGGCAAGCCGATCGCCCTGCCGAAGCCGACGCAGGTGACGATGAACGTCCTCAACGCGACCACGCGCGGCGGGCTCGCGAAGTCCACCGCGGACCAGCTCGCCGGCCGCGGCTTCAAGGTGGCGAAGTTCGGCAACGCGCCCGACGAGTACAACGCGAAGATCACGCAGTCCGCGCTGATCATCTCCGGGCCGGCCGGGGAGGCCGCCGCCCGCGAGGCGGGTACACAGATGGTCGGCTCCGCCGTGAAGATCGACCCCAAGCGGAAGGGGGCGACGGTCGACGTGCTCATCGGCAACGCCTTCGCGAAGCTGGCGACGCCCACGCAGGCGGCGGAGGCGCGGGTTGTCGCGGCGAATCCGCCGGCGCCCAAGCCGACGTGCAGCCCCAAGAACTGAGCAGATCCACCCGGCTGCCCCGTCCTGCCGTTCGCGGGACCTCGCGGTCCGGGGCTGGTCGCTGGAGGCATGCCCTCTGGGGGAGTTCCCCGCGCCCCTGAGTATGTGCTGCTTCCACCCGGGCCTGCCCCGGGAGCACCCGGGCAAGATCCAGGGGCGCGCCACCGGCCTGCGGCCGGGAGCAGATCGGCACCACGACGGCACGGCGCGACCAGCCCCTTACCGGCAGGTGGTCCCTGAACCGGCAGGTGATCCCTGAACCGGCAGGTGGTCCCTGAACCGGCAGGACAGGGGCACCCGGGAGGGTCCGCTCGGCCGCGGCGGCTAACCGATCGTGCCGTAGAGGCGGTCGCCCGCGTCGCCGAGGCCGGGGACGATGAACCCTTGGTCGTTGAGCCGCTCGTCGACCGCGGCGGTGACCACGGTGACGGGCTTGCCCGCGAGTTCACGCTCCATCAGTTCGACGCCCTCGGGGGCGGCGAGCAGGCAGAGGGCGGTGACGTCGTCGGCCCCGCGCTCGATCAGCAGCCGTATCGCGGCGACCAGGGTGCCGCCGGTGGCCAGCATCGGGTCGACCACGTACGCCTGACGGCCGGACAGGTCCTCGGGCAGGCGGGTGGCGTACGTCTGGGCCTGGAGGGTGTCCTCATCGCGGACCATGCCGAGGAAGCCGACCTCCGCGGTGGGCAGCAGCCGGACCATGCCGTCGAGCATGCCGAGCCCCGCGCGCAGGATCGGCACCACCAGGGGCCGGGGGTGGGACAGCCGCACCCCGGTGGTGGGCGCGACCGGAGTGACGATGTCGACCTGTTCGGTGCGCACGTCACGGGTCGCCTCGTAAGCGAGCAGGGTGACGAGTTCGTCGGCGAGCCGGCGGAAGGTGGGCGAGTCGGTGCGCTCGTCGCGCAGCGCGGTGAGCTTGTGCGCGACCAGCGGATGGTCGACAACATGGAGACGCATGGGAGGACTGTATCCGGCGCCCTCCGCCCGGCGCCCCGCCTTCCTCACCCTCGCCCTCTGTGCGCGGGCACGGGTAAACCGCACCTTCGGGGGAAGGTTCCCGAGGAATCGCGACACAGACGCGGGGACGGTGGCACCCATGCCGGACACGACGGGCCGCGGCAGCGGCGGCGCACGCGGTGAGCGGACCGTTCCGCAGGCCCAGCACGAACGGGAGCGGGAACGGCGCCACAAGCGGGCCGCGTTCCTGCGCGAGCTGGACGAGGCGAAGGAGCTGCGCGACCGGGTCCAGCCCCGGCGGGCCCGGGCGGCGCGGATGCGCCAGCAGATGCGGATGCGCACCTTCCGCTGGTGATCCGCGCGTGGCCCGAGGGTGGTCCGCGGGCGACCGCCGAGGCGCCCCGCGCCCGCCGGCTCGATGTGCTCAACGTCACCATGTGGAGCGGTCGGGTGACCGCTGCGGCCGGTCGGGGGTCCGCCAAGATCGCGTTTTTCCCGAGAAGTGACCAAGTCCTGGCACGTCGCGGTGTCGAAGACCCTTCGCGACGCCCTTGTTTCTGCCACGATGCCGAGTGGGTGGGACCGTCATGAACCCTCATGAACCGCAAGTGGGCCCACCCGGTCCGGACGGCCTGAGACCTGTGGGAGAGTCACGGTGTACTTCGCCGCACTGCTCGCGCGCACCGAGGACGGTTGGCAAGCGAGCGAACCCGATCTCGACGATGTGGAAACCCTCGCCGACCTGAGCGACCTGGCTCGCACGGCCGGCGACGAGGAGGAAACGGTTCTGGTCTTCATCGAGCAGGAGGACGCCTGGTTCGGCGTCATCCGCGTCGACGGTGAAGAGGACCCCAGAATCTATGTGTCAGACGCGGCGGCCGCTGCCCGCAGCTCGTACGGAGAGATCCTGCTCACCGACGAGGTGCTGGGCCGCGACCCGGAGAACGCGGACGACCTCGACGACCTTGTCGACCTCGACGGCACCGAGGCCGGCGACACCGACGACACCGACGAGGACGCCGTGGTCGGCTCCTCCGAGGACCATGTGCCGACCGGCCCGCTCGGCGAGACCGACCTGCTGGCCGACCTGGGCATGAGCGCCACCGAACTGCTCGCGTTGAGCGGGGACGGCGCCCTGACCGGCGAGGCCCTGGGCGAGATCGCCGACGCGCTGGGGGCGGCCGACGTGCTGGAGGCCGTCCGCTGACCGACACCGGCGCCGAACCCGACGTCCTGCGCGACCCCTGGGCGCCCGCCATGCGGATCGCCCTGGCGGAGGCCGAGCACGCCCCGCTCACCGGTGACGTACCGGTGGGCGCGGTCGTGCTGGCCCCCGACGGCTCGGTGCTGTCCCGTGCGCACAACGAGCGCGAGGCGACCGGCGATCCGACCGCCCACGCCGAGGTGCTCGCCGTCCGCCGCGCGGCGGCCGCGCTGGGCCGGTGGCGGCTGACCGACTGCACCCTGGTGGTGACCTTGGAGCCGTGCACCATGTGCGCGGGCGCCATCGTGCTGGCCCGGCTGGAGCGGGTGGTCTACGGCGCCCCCGATCCGAAGGCGGGCGCGGCCGGTTCCCTGTGGGACCTGGTCCGCGACCGCCGCCTCAACCACCGCCCCGAGGTGATCGCCGAGGTGCTGCCCACCCCGAGCGCGAACCTCCTCACCCGCTTCTTCCGCCCAAACGATTTCTGACCACGGCTCCCCGTGGGCTAAGCTCTCTCTCGGTAGCGTGTCCGAGCGGCCTAAGGAGCACGCCTCGAAAGCGTGTGAGGGGGCAACTCCTCCGTGGGTTCAAATCCCACCGCTACCGCCATGAGCTGGACGAACGGGACCGCCTCCCCTGTGGAGGCGGTCCCGTTCGCCGTGTTCCCCCAGGTGCCCGAAGTGGCCGCTCCGCCCCAGCCGCGCCCTGCACCACGTCGTCCACGTCGGGGCCGGGGCCCAGCAGGCCCAACGCCGCGGCTCGCATGCCGACCTGACGGCCTTCCGGCAAAAGCCCCGGCCCGGTCACCGCGCCGCGCCGCGCGGCCCTGGTGAGCGCCACGCCCCCGCCCCGCGCGTTCTCCCCCGGTCCCCGCTCCCGCGGGTCCGGCCATCGCGGGCCCTCCCGTCCGCTCGGCCGTCAAAGCCTCGCAATCATCATCGTTTTTGCGGATGATGATGCTGTCCGCTCGTCTGGTTACTCCGTACGGCGGATAGAATTCGGCGATTGCACACGTGTGACCGCTGGTGCCGAGTCGCTGCTGGGGAGGCCAAGGAGCATGGCGCAGGCGAGGAAGATCGCCACCATCGTGCTGGTGATCTTCGTGCTCTATACGATCATCGACCAGCCGGCTCGGGCGGCCGACCTCGTGCAGGTAGGGTTCGTCGGGATTTCGAACGCTGCCAAGAGCATCGGGCAGTTCATGCACGACCTGGCCAACTGACGGCCGTGGGGCAAGGCGAGGAGTGGCGATGATCCGTCATCTGGTGCTGTTCAAGCTGAACGAGGGCGTCAGCCGGGACGAGGAGAGGGTGGCCGCGGGCGCTCGCGGGTTCGCCGAACTCGGCGACCGGATACCCGAGGTGGCCTCCTGGGAGTGCGGCTGGAACGTGTCGGACCGGCCGATCGCCTACGACTTCGCGATCAACTCCTCCGTCCCGGACCCCGACGCGCTGGTGCGCTATCTCGAACACCCCGCGCACAAGGCGGCGGTCGCGCCATGGTCGAGCTTCGCCACCTGGGTCGTCGCCGACTACGAGATCTGATCGCACACCCATTCGCAGCAGCCCCTCGCCGTCCACGGTGGGGGGCTTCGCCGTGCCGGTCCACGCGCGGCCCGTTCGTACAACACGGCAATATGCGGTGCTTGCACAAAGCACACATGAATTGTGATGCTATGACCGCTTTGCCCGACGTTTTGACGGATGTTCGCCGGATGCTGCAGTCGCAGCAGGCTGGAGTGGACCGATAAGGGGTGTGGTGTGCCGGTGTCGGCCCGAACGGCGTCAACGTCAGCGACGACGTATCCGCGTGCCAGGACGCGGACGCCGAACAGCAACGCGGCCGACGCGCGGGCGCTGACCCAGGTGCTCTTCGAGCAGATCGTCGACCTGGAGCCGGGCACGCCCGAGCACAGCAGGGTGCGGGCCGCGCTGATCGAGGTGAACCTGCCGCTGGTGCGGTACGCCGCCGCCCGCTTCCGCAGCCGTAACGAGCCCATGGAGGACGTGGTCCAGGTCGGCACGATCGGCCTGATCAACGCGATCGACCGGTTCGACCCGGAGCGCGGGGTGCAGTTCCCGACCTTCGCGATGCCCACCGTGGTCGGCGAGATCAAGCGCTACTTCCGCGACAACGTGCGCACCGTGCATGTCCCGCGCCGGCTGCACGAGCTGTGGGTGCAGGTCAGCGGCGCCATCGAGGACCTGACGGTGCTGCACGGCCGCTCCCCGACCACCGCGGAGATCGCCGAGCGGCTTCGGCTGTCCGAGGAGGAGGTGCTGGCCTGCCTGGAGGCGGGCCGCGCCTATCACGCCACCTCGCTGGAGGCCGCCCAGGAGGGCGACGGCGCCCCCGGGCTGCTGGACCGGCTCGGCTACGAGGACCCGGCGCTCAACGGCGTCGAGCACCGCGACCTGGTCCGGCATCTGCTGGTGCAACTCCCCGAACGCGAACGGCGCATCCTGCTGCTGCGCTACTTCGGCAACCTGACGCAGTCGCAGATCAGTGCGGAGCTGGGGGTTTCGCAGATGCACGTGTCCCGTCTGCTCTCCCGCAGCTTCGCCCGACTGCGGTCCGCAAACCAGCTCGAAGCGTAACCCAACGGGATTAAGCCACCTGCACAGATAAGTCGACATGACGCTACAGCGTGTTGCCGACATGTGACATTCTGCGGATAGCGCGTTTGTGACGGCCGGACCTCCGGTATTCCAGTGGAGGAACAACCGTCGCTCGCGACGCCCGTCCGCGACCTCAAGGGGGTGGCATGTCCGTACAGTTGGGCAGTCCCAAGGTGCTTCGTACCGACGCAACCGACGCTGACGTACCGCATGACGCTGTGCACGACACGGTGCGCAGCGATGCCATCGACACCCGCACGCTGTCCCGTTCGCTCTTCCTGCGGCTGGCGGAGCTACCGGTCGACAGTCCGGACCGCACCTACGTCCGTGACACGCTCATCGAGCTGAACCTCCCGTTGGTGCGGTACGCCGCCGCCCGGTTCCGCAGCCGCAACGAACCGATGGAGGACATCGTCCAGGTCGGCACGATCGGCCTGATCAAGGCGATCGACCGGTTCGACTGCGAGCGCGGGGTGGAGTTCCCGACCTTCGCGATGCCCACCATCGTCGGCGAGGTGAAGCGGTTCTTCCGCGACACGTCCTGGTCGGTGCGGGTCCCGCGCCGGTTGCAGGAGCTGCGGCTGGCGCTGACCAAGGCGAGCGACGAGCTGTCCCAGAAGCTGGACCGCTCGCCGACCGTCGCCGAACTGGCCGGCTGCCTCGGCGTCTCCGAGGAGGACGTGGTCGACGGGCTCGCGGTCGGCAACGCCTACACCGCCAGCTCGCTGGACTCCCCGCCGCCCGAGGACGACGGCGGCGAGGGCACCCTGGCCGACCGGCTGGGATACGAGGACAGCGCCCTCGAAGGCGTCGAGTACCGCGAGTCGCTGAAGCCGCTGCTGGCCCAACTGCCGCCGCGCGAACGCCAGATCATCATGCTGCGGTTCTTCGCGAACATGACGCAGTCGCAGATCGGCGAGGAGGTCGGGATCTCCCAGATGCACGTCTCCCGGCTGCTGACCCGGACTTTGGCTCAGCTGCGGGTGGGACTGACCGCTGAGGCGTGACGAGCGAGCTCCCGGAGTGGCCGACCGAGGCACGAGGTCGTCCGCGCAGGGAGCGAGGAGGAACGCCGACCAGAGGATGCGAGGCGTAGGAGGGGGGAGTGGTCGCCGGATGTCCGGCGGACCCGCCGCTACTTCATGGCGAGTGCGACCACTCCCACGATCACCACCAGGACCACGATCACACCGATGATCAGGCCCGCGCGGCTGCGGCCCTGGGCACGCTGCACCTGTACGGCGGGCGGCTGCTCGTCGACGAAGGCGCGGAACATCTGGGTGCTGCCGGCCGGGTCGTAGTTGTTGTCAGGGTTGGGCGAGGAGTTCGACATGCCGCCTGACCCTAGCGTGTCGGCGGAATAACCCGCACCCCCCGGCTGTTGCATCAGCACATGGCACGTATCGGCAACTCGGCGCTCGACGTCTTCCCCCTGTCCCTCGGCGGCAATGTCTTCGGCTGGACGGCCGACGAGGCGCAGTCCTTCGCCGTCCTCGACGCGTACACCGCGCAAGGCGGCGACTTCATCGACACCGCGGACGTGTACTCGGCCTGGGTGCCGGGCAACTCCGGTGGCGAGTCGGAGACCATCATCGGTGCGTGGCTGGCCCGCCGCGGTCGCCGCGACGACGTGGTGATCGCCACGAAGGTCGGCAGCCACCAGGACTTCAAGGGGCTGCGGGCCGACACCATCAAGCGGGGCGCCGAGGCGTCGCTGCGCCGGCTCGGCGTCGACCACATCGACCTCTACTACACGCACCGCGACGACCCCGAGGTCCCGGTCGAGGAGATCATCACCGCGCTGGACGCCCTCGTGCGGGAGGGCAAGGTCCGGGCGATCGGCGCCTCCAACATCTCGGCCGAGCGGCTGGCCGCCTCGCTGGACTTCTCCGAGCGCGAGGGCCTGGCGCGGTACGAAATCATCCAGCCCAAGTACAACCTGGTCGAGCGCGACGAGTTCGAGGGCCCGCTGGCCGACCTGGTGGCGGCCCGCGGCCTGTCCACCGCCCCTTACTACGGGCTCGCCTCCGGCTTCCTCACCGGCAAGTACCGCTCGGGCGCCACCGAGGTCTACAGCGCCCGCGCCGAGCGCGCCGCGGGCTTCCTCGACACGGAGAGCGGCCCGAAGGTGCTGGCCGCGCTGGACGAGATCGCCGCCGCCCACGACGCCGAGGTCGGCACGGTCGCGCTGGCCTGGCTGGCCGCGCAGCCGACGGTGGTCGCGCCGATCGCCAGCGCGCGTACGGCCGAGCAGGTGCCGGCGCTGACCGCCGTGGCCGAGCTGAAGCTCACCGACCCGGAGGTGGCGGCGCTGACCGCCGCGGCGTCCTGACCGCCACGTCGTCCTGACCACTGTGCTGTCCTGACCACCCTCTGACGGCGGCCGCTCCAGGCACCCCTTCCCGCGCGCCTCCTCTTCCCGCACACCTTCCCGCGCGCCCTTCCCGCACCAGCGTTCGCCCGCTCCCGCCACGGGGGCGGGCGATTGCTCTGTCGTGACCTTGCTCTCAGTCGGCTCACAGCACTTGTGTCATACAACCATTTCCTCCTATGGTTGCTTCAGGCAACCAAGAGGAAGGCTGGCGAACCGAGCCGATGGCGACACCCACCCCGACCGCCGAGACGTCCGCACCCATGTCGCACCGCCAGATCATGGAGGCGCTGTCCGGTCTGCTGATCGGCCTGTTCGTGGCGATCCTGTCGTCGACGATCGTCTCCAACGCCCTGCCGCGCATCCTCTCCGACATCGGCGGCGGCCAGAGCGCGTACACCTGGGTGGTGACCGCCTCGCTGCTCGCGGTCACCGCGACCACGCCGATCTGGGGCAAGCTCTCCGACCTGTTCAGCAAGAAGCTGCTGATCCAGCTCGCGCTGGTGATCTACGTGGCCGGGTCGATGGTCGCGGGGCTGTCGAACAGCCCGGGCATGCTGATCGCCTGCCGGCTGGTGCAGGGCATCGGCGCGGGCGGGCTGTCCGCGCTCACCCAGGTGATCATGGCGGCGATGATCTCGCCCCGGCAGCGCGGCCGGTACAGCGGCTACCTCGGCGCCACCTTCGCGGTCGCCACCGTCGGCGGACCGCTGGTCGGCGGGGTGATCGTCGACTCCGCGCTGGGCTGGCGCTGGTGCTTCTACGTCGGGGTGCCGTTCGCGGTCATCGCGCTGGTGGTCCTGCAGAAGACGCTGCACCTGCCGGTGGTCAAGCGGCAGGTACGGATCGACTGGGCGGGTGCCTTCTTCATCACCGCGGCCGTGTCGCTGCTGATGGTGTGGGTCTCGCTGGGCGGCCAGAACTACCCGTGGATGTCCACCCAGACCTATGTGATGGTGCCGCTCGCGCTGCTGCTCGGCCTGGTCTTCATCTTCGTCGAGACCCGGGCCGCCCAGCCGATCGTGCCGCTGCGGCTGTTCCGCAGCGCGACGATCACCCTCACCTCCTTCGCCAGCCTCTTCGTCGGCGTGGCGATGTTCGCGGGCACGGTGTTCCTCAGCCAGTACTTCCAACTCGCCCGCGGCAAGACCCCGACCGTGTCCGGGCTGATGACCATCCCGCTGATCGGCGGGCTGTTCGTGGCCTCGATGGTCAGCGGCCGGATCATCACCCGCACCGGCCGCTGGAAGGTCTTCCTGGTCGCCGGCGGCCTGCTGGTCACCGCGGGCTGCGCCCTGCTCGGCACGATCCGGCACGACACCGCGTATCCCGAAGTGGCGCTCTACATGGCGCTGCTGGGCCTGGGCATCGGCATGATGATGCAGAACCTGGTGCTCGCCGTGCAGAACCAGGTGACGGCGGCCGACCTCGGCTCGGCCAGTTCGCTGGTCACCTTCTTCCGCTCGCTGGGCGGCGCGATCGGCGTCACCGCGCTCGGCGCGGTGCTCGGCAACCGGGTCACCCACTTCACCTCCACCGGCCTGGCCGCGCTGCACATCAAGGCCACCGGGGCCGACGGCTCCGGCGGCATCCCCGACGTCGACAAGCTGCCCGCGCCGGTGCGCGGCGTGGTGGAGGGCGCCTACGGCCACGGCGTCGGCGACGTCTTCCTGTACGCGGCCCCGTTCGCGCTGATCGCCTTCCTGCTGGTGGTCTTCGTCAAGGAGGTGGCGCTGCGCGACCGCAGCGGGTTGCAGCAGGCCGTGAAGACCGCCGAGGCCCCGGCGCGGGTGGGCGACGGCCAGGCGGGGTAACCGAGCAGGTAGCGCACAGCACAGCGCCCCGGCAGGGGCGACAACTCCCGGTCGTACGGCCCGCACCCGCAGCGGAGAGGTCCGGTACGCACGACACGGGTCAGGGTTCCGGCGGCGACCGGAGCAGGGGACGGCCGAGGCCGCCGCCGGGACCCGCACTTCCTTCACGGACCGCACCGCGCGGCGACGTAAGGTGCCGTCATGGCTCCCAACATCGCCACCACCACCAAAGTCGGCCTCGACGAACTGCTGGAGTTCATCCGGCCGCGGCACCACGCCATCCTGCTCACCACCCGTGCGGACGGCCGCCCGCAGGGCTCGCCACTCACCTGCGGGGTGGACGACTCCGGGCGGATCGTGATCTCGACCTACCCCGAGCGGGCCAAGGCCCGCAACGTCAAGCGCGACCCGCGAGTCAGCGTGATCGTGCTGTCCGACTCCTTCGGCGACGCGTGGGTCCAGGTCGACGGCAGCGCCGAAGTACTGGACATCCCCGAGTCCGTGGAACCCCTGGTGGAGTACTTCCGGAACATCTCCGGCGAGCACCCCGACTGGGCGGAGTACCGCGAGGCCATGGTCCGGCAGGGCAAGTCCATCATCCGCGTCACCCCCGAGCGGTGGGGGCCGATCGCGACCGGTGGCTTCCCGGCCCGCCTCGCCTGAGGACGAGGACGAGGACGCGCACGAACACGCGCGCGAACACCAGCGAGCCCGCGGACCGGCTGGACCGGTCCGCGGGCTCGGGCTTGCGGGCGTCCTACTTCGGCGCCGTGAGGTCGTAGACGGTCGTGCTGCCCACGGTCTTGGCGGTGAAGTGGGACTCGACCCACGAGCTGATGGCGGAGGACGCGTTGCTGCCGCCCATCGAGCCGCCGCCCATGCCGCCGCCGCCGATGAAGTAGTGGATACGGCCCTGGGCCACGTACTTCTCGAACTGGGCGAGGGTGGGTGACGGGTCGGAGCCGTTGAAGCCGCCGATGGACATCACCGGCTTCTGGGTGGCCAGTTGGTAGCTCGCCTGGTTCTGCGAGCCGATGGCGGCCGCGACCCAGGTGTAGTCGCCGGCGTTCTTCAGCAGCAGGGACTTCACGGCGGAGCTGACCTGGGCGCCGTCGAGCAGGCCGCCCATGCCGCCTGCGCCGCCCCGGCCGTTCCCGCCGCCGAAGCGGGACTCACCGGTGGTGCCGCCCGGGAAGCCGTTCGTGCCCTGCCCGGGCGCCTGCCCCTGGGACCCGCCCTGGCCGGGCGCCTGGCCCTGGCCGCCCTGGCCCTGACCCTGACCGGGCGCCTGACCCTGACCGGGCGCCTGGCCCTGGCCGAACCCGCCGGTTCCGCCGGTGCCGCCGGTTCCGCCGGTTCCGCCCGTACCGCCGCCGGGGAACGTGCCGGTCGGCGGGGTGCCGCCCATCCGGCCCATGCCGCCACGGCCGCCGCCCCCGCCGGGGAACCCGCCCATGCCGCCCTGCACGGAGGGCCCCGCGGTCACGATGGACCCCTGGTGCCCGGTGCTCACGGTGTCGAGGGTGTACGCCACCGGTCCGCCCAGGACCGCGGCGATACCGACCACGGCCGACAGCACCGTCAGCCGGGCGCCGGCCCGCGCGGTGGCCATCCCCGGGAGCGCGCCCGCGAGCAGCGCCAGCGCGGCCACCGCTCCGGCCACGACCAGCGCGGTACGCAGCCACGGGTGCCAGTCGGGGCTGCGGTGCAGCAGGGTGTACGCCCACACGGACGTGCCCGCGACCGTGACCGCCAGGACCGAGGCGGCCGCGATGTGGGTACGCCGCTGCCACAGCAGGGAGGCGCCCATCCCGACCAGCGCCGCGATGTACGGCGCGAGCGCGATGTTGTAGTACTGGTGGAAGATGCCGGACATGTAGCTGAACGTCGCGAAGGTCATCAGCAGCGCGCCGCCCCAGACCAGGAACGCCGCCCGGGTCGCCGAGGTACGGCGGGCCTTCCGGGTGATCCACACCCCCGCGATCAGCATCACGAACGCGGCCGGCAGCAGCCAGGAGATCTGCCCGCCCATCTCGGAGTTGAAGAGCCGGCCGATCCCGGTCGCGCCCCACATGCCGCCGCCGTTGCCGACGCCGCCTCCCCCGCCGCCGCCGACACTGCCGGTCTCGTCGCCGGTGATCCGGCCGAAGCCGTTGTACCCGAAGGTCAGCGACAGGAAGCTGTTGTCCTGGGAGCCGCCGATGTACGGCCGCGAGGACTTCGGCCACAGCTCGACGATCGCCACCCACCAGCCGCCCGCGAGCACCATCGCACCGCCGGCGTACAGCAGTTGGAGCAGGCGGCGGCGCAGCGGGGTGGGCGCGCAGACCGCGTAGACCACGGCGAGCGGCGGCAGGATCAGCCACGCCTGGAGGGTCTTGGTGAGGAACGCGAAACCGAAGACGGCGCCGGCCAGCAGCAGCCACTTGGTACGGGCGTCCTCGATGGCGCGCAGCACGAGGTAGATCGCCGTGACCATGAGCAACGCCAGCAGCGCGTCAGGGTTGTTGAAGCGGAACATCAGCGCGGCGACCGGGGTGAGCGCGAGCACCGCGCCCGCGGTCAGGCCCGCGCCGGGCCCGAACCGCCGCCGTACCGCCGCGTACAGGACGCCGACGGTGGCCACGCCCATCAGCGCCTCGGGCACGAGGATCTGCCACGAGCCGAGGCCGAACAGCCGTACCGACAGGCCCATCGGCCACAGCGCGGCGGGGGGCTTGTCGACGGTGATCGAGTTCGCCGCGTCGGAGGAGCCGAAGAAGAACGCCTTCCAGCTCTGGCTGCCCGCCTGGACGGCGGCGGAGTAGAAGGAGTTGGCGTATCCGGAGGCGCCCAGGTCGTAGAGGTAGAGCACCAGGGTGGCGGCCAGCAGGGCGAGGAAGGCCGGGCGGGCCCAGGTCGGGTCCTCCGGGCGGCCGCGCCAGGTGCGGTGCAGCAGGCGCCGGGTGGAGCGGGCCGACCGCGCGGTGACCGAACTGTCGGCGGCCTGACCGTCGGCCGGGGGGCCGTCGATGGCGTGGGGCGGGCCGCCGGGGGCGGCGACAGGACCGGGTGCGGGGCCGGGCAGGCCGGCCACGCCGTCCAGCGCGTGTGCGTCGCTCGGGGAGGTCATCGGGCGCTCCTCAGGTCGTGGTCGTCGCGGTCGTCGAAGTCGTCGAAGTCCGCCTGGCCGGCAGGGTCGGCACGGTCGGCACGGTCGGCTCGTCCATCGTGGTCGCCGGGGGCGGCCACGACGGCACGGCTCTCGGAGGCGGTGCCGGCGTCGCGGCCGTACTGGTCGGTGCGGTCGGGGAAGAGCCAGGCGCGGAAGAGCAGGAAGCGCAGCACCGTGGCGGCGAGGTTCGCCGCGACCAGGACGGCGAGTTCGGTGCGGTGCGCGGGGTGCGGCGCCGCGGTGTGCAGGGCGGCGAGCGAACCGCTGGTCAGCGCGAGGCCGATGGCGAACACCACCAGCCCCTGGGCCTGGTGGCGGACCGCCCGGGCCGGGCCGCGCACCCCGAAGGTGAGCCGCCGGTTGGCGGCGGTGTTGCCGAGCGCGGACAGCAACAGGGCCAGCGCGTTGGCGAGTTGGGAGTCCATCGCGCCGCGGAAGAGGAAGTACAGCGCGAGGTAGACGACCGTGCTCAGCACGCCGATCGCGCAGAACCCGACCAGCTGGCGGGCCAACCCGGGCGGCACGCCCGGCAGTTCGCGGTCGCGCGGGTCCTCCCCGAACGGCCTGCGCAGCCGGTCGAGCGCGAGCCGCCCGGTGGCCAGCGCCCGGCCGACCCGCCAGACGCCGCGCAGGTCGGCGGTGGCGGTCCGCACCAGGTCCACGCTGCTGTTCGGGTCGTCGATCCAGTCCACCGGCACCTCGTGGATGCGCAGCCCGGCGCGTTCGGCGAGCACCAGCATCTCCGTGTCGAAGAACCAGCCGGCGTCCTCCACCATCGGCAGCAGGCGCTGCGCGACGTCCGCGCGGATCGCCTTGAAGCCGCACTGCGCGTCGGAGAAGTGCGCGGCGAGCGAGCCACGCAGGATCAGGTTGTAGGCACGGGAGATGAACTCCCGCTTGGCGCCGCGCACCACCCGCGAGGACTGCGCGAGGCGCGAGCCGATCGCGAGGTCGGAGTGGCCGGAGATCAGCGGGGCGACCAGCGGCAGCAGGGCGTTGAGGTCGGTGGACAGATCCACGTCCATGTACGCCAGCACCGGCGCGTCCGAGGCGGTCCACACGGTGCGCAGCGCCAGCCCGCGCCCCTTCTGCTCCAGCCGGAACGACTCGACCTCGGGCAGTTCGGCGGCGAGCCGCGCGGCGATCGCGGGGGTCCGGTCGGTGCTGGCGTTGTCGGCGATGGTGATCCGGAACGGGTACGGGAACGTGTCGACGAGGTGCGCGTGCAGCCGGCGCACGCCGGGGCCGAGGCCGGCCTCCTCGTTGTAGACGGGGACGACGACGTCGAGCACGGGCGCGACGGGCACGGGGGGCACGCGTGGTGCGCCGGTGGTCGGGTGGGTCGCGGCGTCGGACGGATGTACTGCGGCCGTGACCGGCAGGTGCCGACGGGCGGGCAGATTGCCGAGAGTGGTTCGCATGCCACGAGCCTCGACAACGGTCCTGTCATGGTGATGTGTCGAGGCTGAGCAGCACCTATGAGTCTGTTGGTGCGGGTGGGATGTGCGTGCCATGCGTCACCCGTGAGGCGCGCGCGGGCGGCCCGACGGCACCCCGCGCGGCCGCTGCGGGGGGCGCGGACACGGCCGGACCGCGTGCCGCCGTACCGGGTACAGCTGATCCCGGCGCACCTGAACCCGGCCTGCCCGCTTCCGGCCCGCCCACTCCCGGCGCTCCGCCTTTCGCGGGCACCTCGGTGGCGGGCAGCGTGACGGTGAAGACCGTACGGCCCGGGACGGACGCGACCTCCACGGTGCCGCCGTGCGCGGCGACCACCGAGTGCACGATGGCCAGGCCCAGTCCCGTGCTGCCCGCCGAGCGGGAGCGGGAGGCGTCGCCGCGGGCGAACCGCTCGAAGACGTGCCGGCGCAGTTCGGGCGGGATGCCGGGGCCGTCGTCCTGGACCTGGAGCACGACGTCGGACGGCCGGCGCAGCACCCGCGCGGTGATGGTCGTGCCGGGCGGGGTGTGGGTGCGGGCGTTGGCGAGGAGGTTGGTGAGCACCTGCTGCAGGCGCGGCGCGTCGCCGTGCACGGTCGCGGGCTCGTCGGGCAGTTCCAGCCGCCAGTCGTGGTCGCGGCCGGCCGCGCGGGCGTCGCTGACCGCGTCCACCACCAGCGGGGACAGGTCGGTCTCGGTCCGGTCGACCGGGCGGCCCGCGTCGAGCCGGGCCAGCAGCAGCAGGTCCTCGACGAGCGTGGTCATCCGGGCCGCCTCGGACTCGATCCGGCCGAGCGCGTGCCGGGTGTCGGGCCCGACCGGCTCCTGGCCGCGTCGGGTCAGCTCGGCGTAGCCGCGGATGGAGGCGAGCGGGGTGCGCAGTTCGTGGCTGGCGTCGGCGACGAAGCGCCGGACCCGGGTCTCGCTCTCCTGGCGGGCGTGCAGCGCGGAACCGACGTGCCCGAGCATCCGGTTGAGGGCGGCGCCGACCTGGCCGAACTCGGTGCGCGGGTCGGTGTCCGACTCCGGCACCCGGCTCAGCGGGGCCACCTCACCGCGGTGCAGCGGCAGTTCGGCGACCCGGGTGGCCGTGGCGGCGACCCGGCGCAGGGGTTGCAGGGCGATCCGCATCAGCGCGGCGCCGGCCAGCCCGGCCGCAACGAGCCCGGCGGCGGCGACCGAGACCTCCACCCACAGGAGGGTGGACAGGGTGTCCTCGGTGCCCGCGGTGCTCAGGCCGACCAGGATGGTACTGCCGTCGTCGGCGGGCGCGGCCGACTCGACCCGGTAGTCCCCGAGGCCGGGGACGGTCACGTTGTGCGGCTTGCCGTCGTGCGGCACGCCGGCGAAGGCCGCGGCCTGCTTCGCGGTGAGGTCGTCGGCGACGAGCTGGCCGGTGCTGGGGCTGGTGGCGCTGACTGCGGCCTCGGTGACGGTGCCGGTGGAGCTGACGGTCGCGGCGACCGTCTCGCCCGGCTGGCCACCGCCGGCGAGGAAGACGAAGGGGATGCTGCGGGGCATGTCGGTGGCCCTGCCGTGGCCGGTCGGCCCCAGCACGCCCCGGTCGCCGGGGGCGCTCTGGCCGGGGGTGGCCTGGTCGGGGCGCGGGCCGTCGGCGCGCACCGCCGTGTCGTGCACCTTGGCGTCCAGCTGCCCGTACAGGAAGTCGTGCAGCGCGAATATCGTGACCGCGCCGATCACCGCGCAGACCACCGCGACCAGCGCGACGCAGGAGGCGACCAGGCGACGGCGCAGGGACCAGCGGCGCGGCGCCCAGCGCCCGCGGTGCGGCCGGCCGCGCGGGCGGGGGGGCGCCGTCGCACCGGGGGCGCGGGTCGAGCCGGTGCCGGGGGTCGAGCCAGTGCCGGGGGTCGCGCCGGGGCCCGTGCCAGGCCCCGCGCCGGGGCCCGGTCCGGCCTGCGGGGCCGGGCCGTCCGCGTGGGGTGCGGTCGGTGCGGGGCGGGTCACACCGGTTCGCCCGGCTTGATGAGGTAGCCGGCGCCGCGCCGGGTGTGGATCATCGGCGAGCGGCCGGCGTCGATCTTGCGGCGCAGGTAGGAGATGTACAGCTCGACGACGTTGGCCTGACCACCGAAGTCGTACGACCAGACCCGGTCCAGGATCTGCGCCTTGCTCAGCACCCGGCGCGGGTTGCGCATGAGGTAGCGGAGCAGCTCGAACTCGGTCGCCGTGAGGTGGATGTTGTCGCCGCCGCGGCTGACCTCGTGGCTGTCCTCGTTCAGGACGAGGTCGCCGACGGCGAGCACGGACTCGTTGCGGATGGCGGCGGCGCCGGAGCGGCGCAGCAGTCCGCGCAGGCGGGCGACGACCTCCTCCAGGCTGAACGGCTTGGTCACGTAGTCGTCGCCGCCGGCGGTGAGCCCGGCGATCCGGTCCTCGACCGCGTCCTTCGCGGTGAGGAAGAGCACGGGCACGTCGGGGGTCTGGCGGCGCAGCCGGGCGAGCACTTCGAGCCCGTCCATGTCCGGGAGCATCACGTCGAGCACCACCGCGTCGGGGCGGTTCTCACGGGCGGAACGCAGCGCGCTCGCGCCGTCACCCTCGGTACGGACCTGCCAGCCCTCGTAGCGCAGGGCCATCGAGAGCAGGTCGGCGAGCGGGGCCTCGTCGTCCACCACGAGGACGCGGACCGGGGAGCCGTCCGGGCGGGCGAGGTCGCCGGCCGGGGCGGACGCGGGGGCGGTGTGGGTCGCGGGGGCGGCGGGGTGGGTGGAGCGGGTGGCCGCCGATGAAGTGGAAGGCATACGGGACACCCTGTGCACCGGCTATGAGAGGAGCCTTAATCCGTTTCTGTGAAAACTCTGAGAATCCGGTGACGGTGGAGTAAAGCGGGGCAGGGGTGCACCAGCCGGTGGACGGGGCGAGGCAGGGGCGGGGACGGGCCGCGCACGTACGAGGGCGCGGGCGTACCGGCGCGGGCGTACCGGCGCGGGCGTACCGGCGCGGCCGCTTACCGCCGTATCGGCGTACCGGCGCCCCCTTGCGGCCGCCCCACCCCGCGATGGTACGAAGGTACGAAGTCGACTGGCTGACAGCCATGATGACGTCACGTCACGAACGGGGGCAGGTCACACGATGCAGGGTGGAGTCGGACTGACGGCATATCTCGTCAACGAGTCGCGGGCCCGCCGGCCCGACCTCGCCCAGGACGGGCCGGCGGCCGCGTGGATTCCCGAGGGGGAACGGCCGGGCGTCAAGGCGCTGTGGCAGGAGTTCGCCGACGCCGTCTACCCGCACGACGACCTGGTGGTCTCGCTCCGCGGCCGGTTCATCGCGGACACTCTCGCCGAGGCGCTGCGGGCCGACCCGGACACGGTGCTGGTGGTGTGCGGCGCGGGCTTCTCGTCGTACCCCTGGCTGCTGCGCTTCCCGGTCGCGGTCGAGGTGGACCTGCCGCACATGGCCGAGGCGAAGCGGCTGCGGGCGGCCGAGCTGACCGCGGACGGGACGCTGCCGGTGCGCGACGTGCGGCACATCGGTGCCGACCTGGCCGTGCCCGCGGACCGCGCCGCGGTGGCGGAGCAGGTGCGGGCGGTCGCGGCCGGTCGGCCGGTCGCGTACGTCGTCGAGGGCGTCGTCTTCTACCTGCCGCCCGCCGACGCGCGTGCGGTGGTGACGCTCGGCGCGGAGTTCGGCACGACCGCCGTCACCGCGGTGAGCTACTGGCCGGCGGCGGCCTCGGGCAGCGTGGTGCTGGCCGAGCAGCGCGCCTGGTTCCGCAGCAGGTCCGTCCCGGAGGAGGCGAGCCACCACACGCACGCCGAGCTGGCCGCGCTGCTGGGCGCGCCCCTGGACGACCAGGGCCCGGAGGATCTGCAACGTCGTTACCTGGACCGGGTGGTGGTGCCCGAGTCCGCCCTCATCCCGGAGTACGTGGCCGTGTCCTGGGGCACCCCGGGCACGCGGGGAGCGATCGGCGCGGCAGGGCCGTCCGGAGCGGTCGCGTGAGCACCGGGGTACTCCATCTCCAGTGCCGCGCCTACCCGTTGCACCACCGCACCCCGACCACCTCGCTCGACGCCTTCACCGTGCCCGGCCACGGCGAGTTACAGCCGGTCCTCGGCAGCCTGCGCTCCCTCGCCTACAACCCCGACATCACCGTCGAGTTGGACATGACCGGCATGATCCGACCGGCCGTCGCGCTGCCCGGGGTGGAGGTCGTCGCCTGCCACGCCCGCGTCCTGGCCGCCGGCACCATCCTGGTGGTCTACGCGCTGCGCCACGAGCAGGACCTGCGCGCGTTGGACCTGCTCGAACTCGACGCCCTGGACGCCGACATCAACCGGGTCCTGCGCGAGACCGACGCGCCGATCCTGTCCGCCGTGCTGTCCGCCGCCGTCAACAGCGGCCTGCTCCGCAGCATCGCGCTGCGCCCCGACCTGGCGGTGGCCGGCCCGAGTTCACCGATCGACCGCCGATCGGCCCGCTACAACGCGCACTTCGTCGGCCAGGACCCGCCATGGCAGCCGGACTCCCGCGTGCCCGCGGTCTCTTCGGGCCCGGACTGCCGCATCCTGCTGCCGTACACCTACGCCTGGGACCGCGACCCGGACACCGCGCTGGCCGAGCTGCTGACGATGACCGAGCCGACCGACATCGCGGTCGCGCAGCAGTCCCTGCTCGCCGGGGCGCTCATCGCCGGCCGCTGGGTGCTCGGCGACCTGGCGCACGCGCACCCCGCCAACACCGGCGTGCACGCCTTCCGCCGCTTCCTCGACGGCCTGTGGGCCGACTTCCACCACCTCGACAGCTACCGTGTGGAGTCCTCCCAGGCGCACCGCGCGAGCTACCTGGCCGCGCGGCAGACCATCGGCCTCGACGACACGCAGGAGCGCGCCGACAAACTCCTCGGCTACGTGAGCAGTTCGCTGCTGGCCGCCGCCTCGGAGCGGGCCGAGGCCCTCGACACCCGGCTCAACCGGGTCGCCGCCGCGCTCACCGTGGTCAGCGCGGCCTCCTTCGGCCTGGACATCGCGGTGTTCGTGCTGCCGCAGGTATCGCTGTGGACGAAGATCGCGGTCGTCGTGGGGCTGCTCGGGATGGCGACGTCGGGGCTGGCCGCGGCGATGCTGCCGGGGGCGCTGCGCAGGTCGTTCCAGCGGCGGGACGCGACGGAGGCGCCGGCCGGACCGAACGGACCGAACGGGCCCGCACCGGTGTCGACGGTGGTGGCGGCGGCGGGTGCGGGCGTGGCGGCGGCGGGCGCGGCGGCAGCGGCAGTCGGGGCCGCGGCAGTCGAAGCCGTGACGGCTCCGACTGCCCTTCCGGCCACCGCGGTTGGGCCTACGGGGACGGTCGGTACGGTCGAAGGGGGCGGCGGCGCGGCGCCGGGTGCCGCGGGCGACGCGTCCGGGGTGCCGCAGCAGCCGGGTCAGTCCTCCGGCTCGTAGTACGCCATCAGCGCCGTGAAGTGGGCCAGCCACGCGGTGAGTTCGGCCGGGTCACGGGTACCGACCTCGCAGGAGTGGATGCTTCCGTCGTTCAGCGCCACCGCCACCAGCAGCACATGGCCGCGCCCGGTGGCCCGTTCGCACCAGGCGGTGTGGATCGCCGGCCAAGGGAACTCCGCGACACGGCCGTTGACCCCGAGGGAGATGCCGTCGGCGTCGGCGACGACCGCGTTCTTACGGTCCATGGCGAGGAACTCGGGCGCGTCGGGTGGGACTTGGTCCACGGGCGGCCCGGCGTACCCGGTGCCGGGAGCCGCGAGGGGCGTGGGCACGGCGGCGGGGAACGGCGGCGGTGCGGCATAGCCGTAGCCGGCCGCGGGGGCGTACGGCGAGGGCGGGGCGTACGGCGAGGGCGGCAGCGAGGCGGAGGGCACGGGAGGCGCGGGGGCGTAGCCGGGCATCGGGGGAACCGGCGGGACGGATACGGCGGCGACCGGGGCCGGACCCGTACCGGTACCCGTACGTGCGTCCGTGACGGCCACGCCCGGCGCCACGTCCGCCGGGTCCGAGGGGTCCACCGGGTCGAGCCAGTCCAGCAGCCGGTCCGTATCCGGCCTGCGCGCCGGCTCCTTGTCCAGGCAGGCCGCCACGATCGGCCGCAACCGCTCGGGCACCGCGCTGAGATCGGCCTCGTGGTGCACCGAGCGGTACATCAGCGCGACCGGGGTGCCGCCGCCGAACGCGGAGCCGCCCGCGGCCGCGACCAGTACCGCGCCGAGCGCGAACACATCGGCGGCAGGCCCGACTTCGCGCCCCTCCGCCTGCTCGGGCGCGAGGAACCCGGGGGTGCCGAAGGCCGTGCCCGTCACCGTCAGCCGGGTGTTCTCCACCGCCCGCGCGATGCCGAAGTCCAGCACCCGCGGCCCGTCCTCGGCCATCACGATGTTCGCCGGCTTCAGGTCCCGGTGCACCAGCCCGCAGCGGTGGATCGCTTGCAACGCCTCGGCGAGCGCAGCCCCCAGCCCGCGCAGCCGCGCCTCGTCCATCGGCCCCTGCTCCGCCACCAGCCGCGCGAGCGTCGGCCCCGGTACGTACGCGGTCGCCAGCCACGGCGCCTCCGCGTCCGGGTCCGCGTCCACCACCTGCGCGGTGTGGAACCCCCCGACGCTGCGCGCCGCCGCCACCTCCGCCCGGAACCGCTCCCGGAACACCGCGTCCGCCGCCAGCTCCGACCGGGCCACCTTCACCGCCACCAGCCGCCCGCCGCGCGACCTGGCCAGCCACACCACCCCCATGCCGCCCTCGCCGAGCCGCCGCACCACGCTGTACCCACCAATGCGTTCCAACTCCGACTCCCGCCCCCAAGCCGCCGACCAGCCGCCCCCACCCTCCCAGAGACCGCCGCCCGCCCCCAACCCGATCACGGCACCGGGACCGGCACCGGGACCGGCACGACGGCGGCGAGCTGCGCGGAGGTGTGCCATCGTGGTGGCCATGGGGGGCTTCACCGGGGCGTACGTCGTCCGGCACGGCTGGACACGTGCCGGAGCGAGCTGGTTCGCGGTCACGGCCCTGCTGATCGGGGTGGGCTTCCTCCCGCACGTGGAACCCCCGGACCTGGACCACATCGAGCTGGTGTTCAGCCCGTTCGCGCTGTGGACCGCGGCGGTCTGCTCCAGTCGCCGCAAGGCCGTCCGGGTGGACAAGCGGGGCATAACGCTCCACCGCCTCCTGCCCCTCCGCGCACCGGAGTTCGTGCCCTGGGCCGACGTCGTGGCGGTGGACTGGTCGGGCGACGACCACTTCTGGGGCCGCACCAGCAGCTTGACGGTGCACCGCCGCGCCGCCCGTCCGGTCCCCGCCCTTCCCCCGGTTCCCGGTCTGGAAGAGCTGGACGCCTACCTCGCCACCCAGGTCGACCCCGGCGACGCCGCCGCCTTCCGGGGCGTCGTGCGGCTCGGGCGCGGCACCACCCTGAGCGACCTCGATCCGGTCCGGCTGGCCACGGCGATGGCCGTGCTGGCGCCGGAGGTCCGCAGGTTCGGCGATCTCGGCGACGTACCGTGCCCGGGGGCAGCCCCGGCGCGACCGGCCGACCCTCTACCGTAGGAGCCGGAACGAGAGGACTGGCCCCATGAACACCTTCCCGGCCGACCGGACCTTGCGGATCGGCACCCGTAGTTCACCGATGGCGCTGGCCCAGGCCAACCTCGTGGCCGACCTCCTGCGCAAGGAACAGCCGGGTCTCCAGGTCGAGTTGGTGCCCGTCACCACCGAGGCGGACCGCTGGCACGGCGACCTGTCCAAGCTCGGCGGGAAGGGCCTGTTCGTCAAGCAGATCGACGTCATGCTCCAGCGCGGCGAGGTCGACCTGGCCGTCCACTGCGTGAAGGACGTCCCCGGCGACACCCCGCTGCCCGAGGGCCTGGTCTTCGCCGCCCACCTCCCGCGCGACGACGTCCGCGACGTCCTCCTCTTCCCCGAGGGCTCCGAGCTGCGGACCCTCGACGACCTCCCGGCCGGCGCCACCGTGGCGACCTCGGCCGTACGCCGCAAGGCCCAACTCCACCGGCTCCGCCCGGACCTCGACGTCGTCCGGGTACGAGGCGCCGTCGGCACCCGCATCGACACCCTCGACGGCAGGAAGCAGACCGGCAGCCGGCCGGACGCCATGATCCTCGCGTCCTCCGGCCTGGCCCGGCTGGAGCTGACCCACCGCGGCCGCCAGGTCTTCACCGTCCAGGAGATCCTCCCGGCCGTCGGCTCGGGCGCCCTCGGCCTGGAGTGCCGCCACGACGACGGCCCCACCGCCGGCCTGCTGTCCCGCCTCGACCACGAGCGGACGACGGCCGAGATCACCGCCGAACGCGCCATGCTGCGCGACCTGCGCGGCCACTGCAACAGCCCCATCGCCGGCCACTGCACCACCGCGCCCGACGGAGCGCTCACCCTGCGCGGCATGGTCTTCTCCGCCGACGGCTCCACCTCCGTCCACACCCACCTCACCGCCCGCTCCACCGACACCCCCGCCACCCTCGGCGCCCGCGCCGCCGCGGACCTCCTCCGGCAGGGCGCCGCCGACATCATCCTCGCCATTCCCCACTGACCCGGGCTGATCCGGCCTGACCCGGGGCCGGGTCGGGGCCGGGTCGGGGCCGGGTCGGGGCCGGGTCGGGGCCGGGTCGGGGCCGGGTCGGGGCCGGGTCGGGGCCGGGTCGGGCTCCTTACGCGGGCTCGTCCGCGGGGCCTTCGGCGTACGGGGCCGCGGCACCCGCGTAGCGCCGGGCGAGCGTGGCGCAGGCTCGCCGCAGGGCCGGCGGTCCGACGACGTGCAGGTCCGCGTCGAAGCGGCCCAGGCCGGCGGCGAGGGCGGTCCAGGACCAGGACCCGGCGACGAGCCGGCACCGCGCGGGGCCGAGGGGTTCGACCGTGCCGTCGTCGGCGTACGGGGCGACCTTCGTGGCGGGGAGGTCGATGACGACCTCGCCCTGGCAGGGCCAGGCGGCGCCGGTGCCGTCCGACCCGCGGAACCGGCCGGCGACGAACGTGGAGACGTCGTGGCCCGGCACCTGGCGCGGGGCGAAGCGCGGGCCCGTCGGCGCGCGGGGGGTCAGGCGGTCGGTGCGGAAGATCCGCCAGTCGTCGCGGTCGAGGTCCCAGGCCAGCAGGTACCAGCGGGTGCGCCAGGCCACGATGTGGTGCGGCTGCACCCGGCGCCGCTGCGGTGCGGCGTCGCGGTGCGGGGCGTAGTCCAGGCGCAGTTCCTCATGGCGCTGGATCGCGGCGCTCAGCACGGTGAGCACCTCCAGGTCCTCGGCCGGCGCCGAGGTCTCCGGTCCAGACGGTCCAGCCGACCCAGGCGGCCCAGGCGGCCCGGCCACGGTGACGTGGAGCGCGTCGACGCGTTGCCGCAGGCGCGGGGGCAGCACGTGCCGGATCGTCGCGAGCGCCCGGCCGGCGTCCTCCGCGAGCGCGCGGTGCGCGGTGGTCTGAAGGGCGACCGCCAGCGCGATGACCTGCTCGTCGTCGAAGAGCAACGGCGGCAGGTGCGACCCGGGCTCCAGGCGGTATCCGCCGGCGGGTCCCTTGGCCGCGGCGACCGGATAGCCCAGCGCACGCAGCCGGTCGACGTCGCGGCGCACCGTACGCACGGTCACCTCCAGCCGCTCGGCCAGGTCCGCGCCGCTCCACTCCCGGCGGGCCTGGAGCAGGGAGAGCAGGGTGAGGAGGCGCGAGGACGTCTTCTGCATGTCTCCATGATGGCCGCAGTAGCGGACACCACCTGTCCTCTACTGGTGCGACGGTGGATACCGAACCGCGGAGCAGGGCTTCTCACGCCGCCGCTTCGCGGTCGCCCCGGCCGGCGCGCATCCGTGCGCTTGTCCGTGCGGCTTGTCCGTGCGCACATCCCGGCACCCACCCAGGCGAGGAGCAGCCCATGTCCGTCACCACCACCACGCATCTGAACTTCCGCGGCTCGGCCCGCGAAGCGCTGGACTTCTACCGGTCCGTCTTCGGCGGGCGCACCGCCGCCGTGACCTACAAGGACGCCGGCAACGTCCAGGACGAGAGCGAGGCGGACTGGGTGATGTGGGGCGAGGTGTCCGCCGACGACGGCTTCCACGTCATGGCCTACGACGTGCCTTCGGCGATGCCGTACGAGCCGGGCGCCAACCCGTTCTTCGTGTCCGTGCGCGGTGAGGACACCGACGAGGTCAGCGCCCTGTGGCAGCGCCTGGCCGACGGCTCGACCGTGCTGCGCCCGCTGGAGCCCGCGCCGTGGGCGCCGCTGTACGGCATGCTCACCGACCGCTTCGGCGTGACCTGGGTCCTGGACGTCACCGCGCCCTACACCGGCTGACCGCCACACCCGCCGCCCTCCACGTCGCCCCATCGGCACGTACATCGGCACGTACATCGGCACGTACAGAAAGTGGACACGGTCATGCGCATGCGCCCGCTCGGCCGCACCGGCATCGAGGTCAGCGCCTACTGCCTGGGCACCATGATGTTCGGCCCGAACGGAAATCCCGACCACGACGCGTGCGCCCGCATCGTGCACCGGGCTCTGGACGGCGGCATCAACTTCGTCGACACGGCGGACGTCTACGGGTACAGCGAGGCCGAGCGGATCGTCGGCCGCGCCCTCAAGGGCCGTCGCGAGGACGTGGTCCTGGCGACCAAGTTCAACGGCCCCATGGGCGAGGGACCCAACAACGGCGGCAGCTCGCGCCGTTGGATCACCAAGGCGGTCGAAGGCTCGCTGCGCCGCCTGGACACCGACTACATCGACCTGTACCAGATCCATCACCCCGACCCGGGCACCGACATCGAGGAGACGCTGTCCGCGCTCACCGACCTGGTCAGGGCCGGCAAGGTCCGCGCGTTCGGCTCCTCCAACCTGCCCGCGAGCGACATCGTTTCGGCCCACTGGGTCTCCGAGCGGCGCGGACTGCACCGGCTGCGCACCGAGCAGCCGACCTACTCCGTCCTCAACCGGGGCATCGAACGCGAAGTCCTCCCCGTCGCACGCCACTTCGGCATGGGCGTGCTCGTGTGGAGCCCGCTGGCCATGGGCCTGCTCACCGGCCGGTATCGCCAAGCCCACGCGCCGAGCGGCAGTGCCCGCATGCGCTGGGTGCCCGCGCACCTGACCGACCCCCGCAAGCTCGACGCCGTCGAGCGGCTGATCCCCCTCGCCGAGCACGCCGGCCTGTCCCTGACCCACCTGGCCCTGGCCTTCGCCACCGCCCACCCCGACGTCACCTCGGCCATCATCGGTCCCCGCACCCTCGACCAGCTCGACGACCTGCTGGCGGGCGCCTCGACCGTCGTGGACGACGAGGTGCTGGACCGGATCGACGAGATCGTGCCACCGGGCACCGACCTCGGCCCGGTCGACGTCGCCTACCAGCCGCCCTCACTCACCGTTCCCGACCGGCGGCGGCGCCCCACCACGGAACGCGCGGCGGCCTGAGGAGAGCGCGAGATGGATGTCCTGACCCGGCGCGAACGCTGCGCCGTCGAGGCCGAGTCCCACCTGACAGCCGCCTTCCTCGACCAGCACCTCACCACCACCCACATCACACCGCCCGTCTGAGCCCCACCCCGAGCACCAAGGGCTTCCTGGATCACTCCACGGCGCCGGCACCCGGGCGACCGCTTTCCCGGGCCGGCCCCCGGCTCCGACCGGGCCCGTTGCCGCACTTCGCTGCCGTACGGAACGAAAGAGCCCCGCTCCGGGTGACCCGGGCGGGGCTCTGACCTGCTGTGCACTCGGCAGGGTGCGAACCTGCAACCCTCGGATCAGCTCAACCGATGCAGAGGATCAGGATGCACAGGCCCTGCTGGGGGGCCGGCGTCGTCGGTGAGGTGGTGGTCGGCGGGGTGGAAGGGGTGGAGCCGGTCGGTGGGGACGTGGCGGTGGTGCCGCCTCCGGTCGTGCCCGTGCTTCCACCCGTGGTCGTCGTGCCCGTGGAACCGCTCGTGCCCGTCGAACCGCTCGTGCCTGTACCGGAGTCGCCGGTCGTCGGAGCTGTGGTGGTGGACGTCTGCGGGGTCCGGCTGTGCTGGACGGAGGTCTGCCCGGTCGGGGAGCCGTCCGAGATGCGCACCGCGCCGGCGTTGTCGGTCACCGTGTGGGTGGCCTGCGCGGTCGGGTGGGACGGGGTGCCGGCGGCGTTCCGCTGCTGCGAAGCGGTGGCGTGGTGCGCGGGGGTCCCCGCCTGCTGCGGGGACACCGAGGACGGCCCGCCGTCCTGCGAGGTCTGGGTCCGCAGGTTCACCGGCGCCACCGTGTCGGACGAGGCGGTGGTCGCGCCGCCCTTGCCGTGGGCGTGCATCGACGCCACGGTCACGCCGCCGCTGAACAGCGCGAAGGCGGTGGCAACGCCCGCACGGCGCCTGCTCTTCTTCCACCGTGCCATCTGGCGGCGCCGGGCCGCGCGACCCCGGTGCAGCGTCGGCGCGATCGACGCGGGCCCGAGCACGGACTCCGCCGCCGGCTCCTCCTCGGTCTCCGCTGCCGCGGCCGGGCTGAACCCGGTGGAGGTGTACGGGGCCGGGTCGGCGTAGCCGGTGGGCACGTATTCCGGCAGAGGGGCCGGCGCCGCGGAGTACCCCGCGGGCTGGAAACCGCTCGGCTCGGTGCGGCGGAGGTGACCGGTCGGGTACGCGCCGTCGCGCGGTCCACCGGCCATGGCGGCGGTCGACTCCGCCTCGGTCGCGTAGGCGCCGCAACCCGGGCACACCAGCACACCGTTGAGTATCCGTTGGCACGTGTAGCAGTAGTCCATCCGCGGTCTCCCTGTGCTGACTTCGCAGCCGAAGGCCGCCGGCATGTCCACGTTCTGCGCGCGAAGGGCAGGCGCATGACCGTAACAGCTGAAACGTCAGAGCTCGCAGAGGAGTTGTGAGGCTTTTGAAAACAAGCGTCGGCGACTCCGCCCGCCCGCAGCCACGACCCCGCGTGGCAACGGGTGGTCCGCTCGATCCGGCGCCACGGGATGGCGCCTTCCGTCCGCCGGGATCAGCGGTTGTCCGCCTGCTCGGCTTCGCCCGGTCGGGATGGCACCAGCGGGAGGAATCACGTCGGGGACTCGAACGCCCTTCCCGCGTGCATGCCCGGCAGCGTCACGAGGAGGACGTACTCCAGATGCCGCGTTGCCGGCCATGGAACCCCGCGCCCGCTTGGTGAGGCGGCTGCCGTCGAAGCGCGCCGTCGAGACAAACGTCAGAGGCCCCGTGGAGTGATCCACGGGGCCTCTGGCCTGCTGTGCACTCGGCAGGATTCGAACCTGCAACCTTCTGATCCGTAGTCAGATGCTCTATCCGTTGAGCTACGAGTGCGGGGGGCTTCGCGGCTTTTCGGGGCCGGTCGGCGTCGCGGGAACAACATTACATGAGGGGGCGCGGGAGGTGAAATCGATAAGGGAGAGGGGCGGTGAGCTGGGGAAACGCGGCGCCGTGGGGGGTGCGGGTGGTGGGGGGAAGGTGTGGAGGAGGTGCGCGGGAGAGGTGGGGCGCCCGGGGGACGGGAGCCCGGGGGGAGGTGCGGGAAAAGGAAGGAGCCCCGGCCGTGGTGGGACGGCGGGGCTCCGGGAGAGGTGGCGGAGGCGGAGGGATTTGAACCCTCGATGGACGGTAAAGCCCAAACCGCATTAGCAGTGCGGCGCCATAGACCGGACTAGGCGACGCCTCCTGGTACGTGCCCGGGTGAGCGGGCGCGTGGGGAAATGATGGCACAGCCGGGAGGGCTGCGACCAATCCGAGAGTACGGTACAAGGCCGCGACCGGGCAGAGCAAAGGGATTGGCCGGTCGGCGGGTCCCTGGACGCGCCCACGAAGGGGTGGTTGGCCGGGGGGAGGAGCGGGCCGGCGGTAGGAGAAGGGCATGCACTCTTCGCCGCTCGCCCCCCTCCGGCCCGCCCGACCGGCTCGGCCCGCCCGATGGGCCCGCCTCGCCCGCCCGGGCGCCACGGCGCTGACCGGCGCGGCCGTACTGACCGCGGCGCTGACGGGCGTCGCGTACGGCTCGGGGAACCCGCCGCACCGGCCGTCGCACCGGCCACCGGACCCGATCGCCTCGGTGTCCCCCCACTCGGTGCCGGCCATCTGGACCTCGGAACAGCCCGGCACGAGCCTGGACGTGGCGTACGACGACGGCGCGGGCCACACCCGCAGCTACCGGCTGAGCTGCTCCCCGACACCCGCTCCTGCTCCGGCACCCGCACCCGACCCCGCCCCGGCACCCGCTCCCGCACCCACTCCGGTGCCCGCACCCGGCCCCGACCCGACCACCGCCTGCGCTCACCTCGCCGAGATCGGCGGCCCGGTCCCCGCCGTACCCTCCGGCCAGATGTGCTCGATGATCTACGGCGGCCCGCAGTCCGCCCGGGTGACCGGCGTCTGGCAGGGACAGGCGGTGCGGGAGTCCTACCGCAGGACGAACGGCTGCGAGGTGGCCCGCTGGAACCGCATGGTCCCGGCGCTGCCCAACCCGGTGGCCGACGCCTCGCGCCAAGGCGCCGCCCCCGTACGAAGCTGAACGGCACATCACGCGGAACCCGAAGACCCGCGGAACCCGAAGAACCCGAAGAACGCGAGGAACCCCGCCGGCCAGGCACGGAACCCCCGCGTTCCCGCTTTCGTGACGTACACCACACCTTCACCACACAACCCCCAACCCCCCACCCCGTGACGGCACATGACCGTCCAACGCCACAGGAGCAACCCCGACCCGTACACTCGGTCTAGTGACATGGCCCGGTGGGCGGCGGCAAGATGGGCCGCCCGTGACGTCAGCCGACAGCGCCGTACGACTCAGGTGAGTTCGTCCGGACGCCGCGCCCGACACTGCGCGCCACACCGGGTACTGCGCCACGTGTAACAGCACATGCGGTAACAGGGAGGACGCGTCTCGTGAGCAGCAGGCCATCCAGAGGCGCTGCTCGCCTCGCCTCGATACTGGACGCCCTCCCGGACGCGCTGCTGCTGGTCAACGCCAACGGCACGGTGGTCAACGCGAACGCGATAGCGCTGGAGACCTTCGAGGCGCCGGGCACGGCACTGGTCGGGCGCGGACTGCTGGACCTGCTGCCGTCGTTCGACCCGAAGCGCATCCCCGGGTCGATGCGCAGCCCGCAGGAGGCGGCGGCCGACGACACCCGGACGAAGCCGACCCGGATGCAGGCGCGCCGCACCGACGGCTCGGAGTTCCCGGCCCAGGTGACGAGCGCGAACCTGGACGACAGCCGCACCGCGTACGCGGACTTCGGCGACGGCATGCCGCACTACACCGGCGACGAACTGCTGATGCTGGTGGTGCGCGACCTGTCCGGCACCGTGGACACCGAGGCCGAACTCGCCCGCCAGCAGCGGCAGACCGAGATGATCCTGCGGGCCGCGGCCGAGGGCGTGGTCGGCGTGGACACCGAGGGCAAGATCGTGCTGGTCAACCCGTCGGCCGCGCAGATCCTCGGCCACCGGGCGACCGACCTCGGCGGCAAGGAACTGCACCCGCTGGTGCACCACTCCCGCCCGGACGGCTCGCCGCTGGCGTACGAGGAGACCCCGCTCGCCGACACGCTGCGCTCGGGCCGCAAGCACCGGGTACGCGGCCAGGTGCTGTGGCGCAAGGACGGCAGGGCGGTGCCGGTGGACCTGACCACGGCGCCGGTCCGCGACGGCGACCAACTGGTCGGCGCGGTCATGACGTTCACCGACCGGACCCAGTACGACGCGCTGGCCGCCCGCACCGGGCAGCTCCGCGCGCTGCTGGACACCTCGCTGCGTGGACCGCTGGCCGAACTGCGCGCCGAGCTGACCGGGCTCGCCGCCGACCCGGCCGGGCAGCTGTGGCCGGAGGCCAACCAGATCCTGCACCACCTCTCCGCCGGATACGCCCGGATCACCACCCTGATCGACAACGTGCTGGACTTCCAGCGGCTGGACCGCGGCGACGACAAGCTGCACCGCTCGGTGATCGGCCTGGACGAGGTGGTGGCCGCGGCCGTCGAGGGCGCGGTCGAGCTGATCGGGCCCGGCCGGGCCCAGTTCGCCGTGCACGCGGCGCCGATCGAGGCGTCGGTGGACCCTGGGCGGATGGCCCAGGCGCTCGCCCACCTCGTCGCCGACGTGGCGGGGGTGGACTCGGCGGGCAACGCGATCGCGTACGCCGGGGACTCCACCATCGTGGTCGCGGTGGCCCAGCGCGGCGACGTCGTACGCATCGACGTGCGCGGACCGAGCGCCGGCGGCGACCCGGTGCACCTGCCGCTGGCGCGCGGCGTCATCGAACGGCACGGCGGGGTGCTGCAGACCCACGAAGTGCCGGGCCAGGGCAGCGCGTACGTCCTCGAAGTGCCGCTCGGCCTCGACCCGGACACGGTGCGCGCCGCCCGGGCGGCAGCCGCGGAAGGCGGTTCCGGAGCCGCCGGCGGCAGGGGTACGGGCGCGTCCTCGCGCGGGGGCGCGCACTCCGGCGGGAACGGCGACGCGCCGCGCGCGGGCGCGGGTACGACCGCGGGAGCGGCGACGGGAGCGGGGCCCGACGGTCCGGTGCCCGGCGGGCGTGCTGCCCGCCGTTCGCACGCGGCACCCGGCGGCGGGACGGACGCGGAGCGGGGGGATCGGTCCGAGCCGGGCCCGCAGCCGCCCCACCCCGGCGACGACACCGGTACGGTCCTGGCGCCGTGGTCGATCCCGCCGGCCGCCGACCAGACCGAGGCCCCGACCGGGCGCCGGCGTGCGCTGCGACGGCCCGTCGGCCGTCCGGAACACCCGCAGGGGCAGGAGCAACCGCAGGCCGGGCAGCAGGACCAGCCGCAGGCCGCGGCCGAGCCGCAGCCGGAGGCCGGCGCGCGGTCACCGCAGGCGCAGTCGCAGCCGCAGCCGCCGTCACCGTCGCCGCAGATTCCGCAGATCGGGCCAGGCGGTCCGGGCGGACCGGGCGGACCCGAGGGCGCCGACCCGGCGGAGGGCGTACGGCCGACCGGGCGCAGGGCCCGCAGGGGACGTCCGGCCGTGGAGGAGCAGTCCCCCGAGGGCGGCGGCGAGCTGCGGCAGCTTCCGGCGCCGCGCATCCCGAACGCGCTGCCCCCGGCCGACGGCGGAGCGGGCCGCGACGGCGCCCCGAACCCGGGCAACCAGCTGAACCCGGCGAACCCGCAGGGCGGCCAGGACCCGGCCCCCGGCACCGGCCGCCGCGGTCGCCGCGCCCTCGAAGCCGCGCCGCAGCAGCCGCCCGTACCCGGGATGCCCTACCGGGAGGACCCCCCGGACAACGGTCACCCGCGCCCGCCCGCCCAGAGCTGGCCGCAGCCGGGTCCCGACGCGCCCGGCACCGACCCCGCCGCGCGGGCCGAGCCGCGCCCCGCGCCCGCCCCCGAACCGGCGGCGCCCCCGCAGCAGCCGGCCCCCCGGACCTGGCCCGACCCCGAACGGCCCGCGCCCGCACCGCCGTCCGCGCCGAACGACCACCCCGGCCACCCCGCGGCCGGCCCCGGACCCACCTCCTGGCCGCAGGCCGGTGGCCAGGGCGCCGCGCACCAGGACCCGCAAGGTGCCCACGACGGCACGCCCGGCAGCCGGGGCGGCCCGCAGCAGGACCCGTCGCAGCAGGCCCACAGCCGGGCCATAAGCGTCCGCACCCTCGGCCAGGGCGTGCCGTTCGGCACCGACCCGCGCGAGCAGACGCCCACCCAGGCCGTACAGGCGCAGCACCCGCAGGGGCTTCCCGCGCAGGTCGCGGCGGGCGGTTCCGGGCGCCGGCGCAGGCTCGCCGCACCCCAGCCGCAGAACCCGCAAGGACCGCAGGAGCTCCAACCGCCTCCCGGCCCGCAGCCGTTGGTGCCGAACCAGCAGCCCGGCCCGGGCGGCGAGCACCAGGCCCGCCAGCACCCGCAGGCCGACCCCGACAGCGGCCAGCTCCCGGTGCGCAAGCCGGACCCGCGCGGCCGCGGCCAGGCCGGCGGCGAGCGCGACACCGCGCTGCTGCGGCCCGTGCCGCCACTGGAGGAGCAGCAACCGCAGCCGCCGGGCCGGTCGTACGCGATCGGGGCGCCCGCGGCAGGCGCGGCCGAGGGACCGGAGTTGCTGGACGGGCCGAACGGCGCGGTGGACGTCACCGACGTGCCCGCCGGCGAGGCCGCCGACGACCGCCACGAGGAACCGCTGGACGAGCCGCGCCGCCTGCTGGTGTGGCCCGAGCCCGACGTCTCGACCCGGCAGGCGCTCACCGACCGGGGCTACCGTCCGGTGATCGTACGATCCCGCGAAGAGGTCGACGCGCAGGTCGCCGAGCCGCCCGCCGCGCTGTTCGTGGACCCGCTGACCGGGCCGATCACCCGGACCGCGCTCCAGGCGCTGCGCCAGGCCGCGGCCGCCGCCGAGGTCCCGGTGCTGGTGACGGCCGGCCTCGGCCAGGCGACCCGCGAGGCCGCGTACGGCGCCGACCCGGCGGTGCTGCTGAAGGCGCTCGCGCCGCGCGACAGCGAGCAGCACCCGCCGCGGGTGCTGCTGGTGGAGGGCCACGACCCGATCGCGATGGCGTTCTCGGCCACGCTGGAGCGGCGCGGGATGCAGGTCACCCACGCCGACTCCGAGGCCGACGCGATGACCAAGGCCGCCCAGATCCACCCGAACCTGGTGGTGATGGACCTCATGCTGATCCGGCGGCGCCGCCAGGGCATCGTGGACTGGCTGCGCGGCAACTCCCGGCTCAACAGCACGCCGCTGGTCGTCTACACCTCCGCGGACATCGACCCGGCCGAGCTGCCGCGGCTGGCGTCCGGCGAGACCGTGCTGTTCCTCGCGGAGCGGTCGACCAGCACGGATGTGCAGTCCAGGATCGTGGACCTGCTGGGGAAGATCGGCACGTAGCGGGGCGAGCGCGGACGGCGGGCCGCCGGACGGAAGGCACCAGGCCGTCGGGCGTCAGGCGTCGGGCGTCAGGCGTCAGGCGTCAGGCGTCAGGCGTCAGCGGCACCGGACCCTGCGTACGGGGCGAGCGCGGGTGCGGAATACCCGGGGGCGGTAATTCGTTCGGACCGCTCCAGGCGCTTTGCTAGGGTCGGCCCATGACCGCACACGCCTTCGCGATGATGCCCCGCAGGGGCCGCTGACGCGAACGTGTGACGCATCCGAGGCCCCGAGTCGGGGCCTCGTTCGCGTGTCGCGGGTCGGAGCCCCGCCGCCCTGATCGCAGGAGGTTCCGATGTCGCGCTTCTACGTCACGACCACGATCCCTTACGTCAATTCCCGTCCGCACCTCGGCTTCGCGCTGGAGCTGGTGCAGGCCGACGTGCTGGCCCGGCGGGCCCGCCAGGCCGGCCGGGACGTCCGCTTCCTGACCGGCACCGACGACAACTCGCTGAAGAACGTGCTCGCCGCCGAGGCCGAGGGCGTCCCCGTGCAGGAGCTGGTGGACCGCAACGCGACCGCCTTCGCCGACCTGCGCGAGCCCCTCGCGCTCTCCTTCGACGACTTCATCCGCACCAGCAGCGACCCCCGGCACCGGGTCGGCGTCGAGCGGCTGTGGGAGCGGGTCGCCGCGACCGGCGACCTGTACCGCAAGCACTACGAAGGGCTGTACTGCGTCGGCTGCGAGCAGTTCTACACACCGGACGAGCTCACCGCGGACGGCCTGTGCCCCGAGCACCTGACCAGGCCGCACCTCGTCGCCGAGGAGAACTGGTTCTTCCGGCTCTCCCGCTACGGCGACCGGCTGCGCGCGCTGATCACCGACGGCACCCTGCGGATCGAGCCCGCCGCGCGCCGCAACGAGGTGCTGGCCCTGATCGACTCCGGGCTGCACGACTTCTCCGTCTCCCGCTCGCAGCGCCGCGCCCGCGGCTGGGGCATCCCGGTGCCCGGCGACCCCGACCAGGTCGTCTACGTCTGGTGGGACGCCCTCGGCAACTACGTCACGAGCCTCGGATACGGCAGCGGGGCAACGGACTTCGAACGGTGGTGGGGCGCGGAGGCGGCCGGGGGTACGGCCGCGGGGGCGGAAACAGGTACGGGCTCGGGCGACGGGCGGCGGGTGCACCTCGTGGGGAAGGGCGTGCTGCGCTTCCACGCCGTGTACTGGCCCGCGATGCTGCTGTCGGCCGGGCTGCCGCTGCCGACGGACGTCCTGGTGCACGATTATCTGACCGTCGACGGCCGCAAGATCAGCAAGTCGGCGGGGACCGCGGTGGACCCGGCGGAACTGGCGGCGGAGGTCGGCACTGACGCGGTGCGCTGGTGGCTGCTGCTCGACGTGCCCCGGATCGGGGACGCGGACTACACCCGGGAACGTCTGGTGGCCCGCGCGGACGCCGACCTCGCGGGCGGTCTGGGCAACGTGGTGAACCGGATCGTCACCATGGTGCACTCCTACCGTGGCGGCCGGGTGCCGGAGTCGGACGAACAGCCCCCCGGCGCGGAGGAGTTGGCCGCCGCGTGCGAGGCGGCGCCCGGGCGGATCGACGCGGCGCTGGAGGCGTTCGACTTCCGTCGGGCCGGCGCGGCGGTGAGGTCGATCGTGGAGGAGGCGAACCGCGCGGTGGAGGCCACCCGTCCCTGGGAGTCGGCGAAGGCCGAGCGCGGCGGTGACCCGGCGGCGGGCGCACGGCTCGACGCGGTCCTGGCCGCGCTGCACCGCGGGTGCGTGGCCCTGGCGGTGGCGGTCGAGCCGTTCCTGCCGGGGGCGGCGGCCCGGATCGCCGCGCAGGTCACCCCGGTTGACGGGGTGCTGCCCCCGGCCCGCCCGCTGTTCCCGCGGATCGGGGCGGAGGCGAAAGGGTGAGCGCGGGTGCGTGACGACGGCGCGGGACCGTAATCGCGGCGCGGTACCGCAACCGCGGCGCGGCACCGTCATTGGTCGGCGCGGCACCGCAACCGCGGCGCGGGTCCGTACCGTTCGGCCGGTGCGGTCCCGCTCGTCGCGGCCGGCGCTAGAGGCGGGTGACGTCCAACTCGCCGTCCGCGTAGGACTTCCGGATCACCTTCTTGTCGAACTTGCCGACGCTCGTCTTCGGCACGGTCGGCACGATCGCCCAGCGCTCGGGCACCTGCCAGTGGGCGATCCGTTCGGCGAGGAAGTCGCGCAGCTCGGTGTAGTCGACGGTGGCGCCCTCGCGCAGCACGACGGTGGCGAGCGGGCGCTCGCCCCAGCGTTCGTCGGGGACGGCGACCACGGCCGCCTCGGCGATGTCGGGGTGCGCCATGAGGTGGTTCTCCAGGTCGACCGAGGAGATCCACTCGCCGCCGGACTTGATGACGTCCTTCGCGCGGTCGGTGAGGGTGAGGAAGCCGTCGTCGGAGATCACCCCGACGTCGCCGGTGCGCAGCCAGCCGTCCGGGCTGAACTTGTCCTCCGGCCGCAGCGGTTCCTCGCCGGCGCCGCCGTAGTACGCGGCGGCGATCCACGGGCCGCGCACCTCCAGCTCGCCCGCGGACTGCCCGTCCCACGGCATCTGCGAGCCGTCCGGGCCGATCAGCCGCGCCTCGACGGAGGCGGGGAAGCGGCCCTGCGTGATGCGGTACTCCCACTCCTCCTCCGGGGTGAGGCCGCCCGGCGGGTGGGCGATGGTGCCCAGCGGGGACGTCTCGGTCATGCCCCACGCCTGGACCAGCCGCACCCCCAGCTGCTCGTCGAACGCCTTCATCAGCGCGGGCGGGCAGGCCGAGCCGCCGATGGTGACCTGCTTGAGCGAACCGACGTCGCGCGGTTTGGCGGTCAGCTCGCCGAGCAGGCCCTGCCAGATGGTCGGGACGGCGGCGGCGTGGGTGGGCCGCTCGCTCTCGATCATCTCGGCGAGCGGGCCGGGCTGGAGGAAGCGGTCCGGCATCAGCAGGTTGATCCCCGACATGAAGGCGGCGTGCGGCAGGCCCCAGGCGTTGACGTGGAACATCGGCACGACCGGCAGCGAGGTGTCGCGGTTGGTCAGGCCCATCGACTCGGCGGAGATGACCTGGAGGGAGTGCAGGTAGACCGAGCGGTGGGAGAAGACCACGCCCTTGGGGTCGCCGGTGGTCCCGGAGGTGTAGCACATGGCCGCGGCCTCGCGTTCGTCCAGCTCCGGCCAGTCGTACCTGGCCGGGCGGCCGGCGAGCAGCTCCTCGTAGTCGTGCACGGCCGGGCGGACGCCGTCCAGCGGCGACCGGTCGCCGGGGCCGACGACGACCAGGTGCTCGACGCTCTCCAGGGCCGGCAGCAGCGGGGCGAGCAGCGGCAGCAGGGTGCCGTTGACGAGGATCACCCGGTCGGCGGCGTGGTTGACGATCCAGCTCAGCTGGCCGGCGGGCAGCCGCAGGTTGAGGGTGTGCAGCACCGCACCCATGGAGGGGATCGCGAGGTACGCCTCCATGTGCTCGGCGTTGTTCCACATGAGGGTCGCGACCCGGTCGCCGCGGCCGACGCCGAGTTCGTCGCGCAGGGCGCCCGCGAGCTGGACGGCACGGACGCCGGTCTCCCGGAACGTGCGGCGCTGCGGCTGGTCCCCGCCGGTCCAGGTGGTGATCGTGGACCGGCCGTGCACCAGCGTGCCGTGCACGAGGATGCGGGTGACGGTCAGCGGAACGTCCTGCATAGTGCTGAGCACGCGGGCCTCCGGGCGACTACGAGGGGTGTGCCCGCGATTCTGCGTCCATACCGCTAGGTATGTCACTACCCCGCGGGGATTCCGCCGGTCCGTCGCCGGGTGCGGTCAGGCGACGGACAGCTCCAGCTCTGCGTCGTCCCGGAGCTTGCCGAGGGCGCGGGAGACCGCGCTCTTGACGGTGCCGACCGAGACGCCGAGCGCCTCCGCGGTCTGCACCTCGCTCATGTCCTCGTAGTAGCGCAGCACCACCATGGCGCGCTGCCGCGGCGGGAGCCGCGCTATCGCCCGCAGCAGCGCGTCGCGCTGGGCCTGCTGCTCGATGAGGTCGGGCCCGATGGTGGCCGGCTCCGGCAGTTCGTCGGTGCTGAACTCGTCCACCCGGCGCTTGCGCCACTGCGACGTGCGGGTGTTGACGAGGGTACGGCGGACGTAGCCGTCGACCGCGCGGTGGTCGTCGATCCGGTCCCAGGCGAGGTAGGTCTTGGTCAGGGCCGTCTGCAGCAGGTCTTCCGCGTCGGAGGGGTTGGGGGTCAAGGAGCGCGCGGTGCGCAGCAGCGTCGGGCCCTTGCTCCGGACGTAGGCCGTGAACTGCGTCGTATTGGCGCTGGTGCACACTGGCGTGGTCATGGTTCAAAGGTAGGAGCCGGGGCACGGTCGGCGGATCGGCCGCAGGTGCCGACACGGAATCACCCTCAGGTCGTAGGCCGGGGGCTGTCCCCACCCCCCGGGGGTGGAGCCGGCGGTGGCCGTCCCGCAGGGGATCGGCTCGCGGGAGTAGGGGTCGGGCCGGGACGCGGGGCTGGTACGTCGGGCGTGTACGCCCGGCCGGCACGCGGGTGGCGGTCCGCTACGGCTCAGCCGACGACGGCGACCGGGGCGTCCACCAGGTCGCGGTCGATGCTCAGCTTCTTCCCGCCGTGCGACTCGGAGACGGCGCCGTGGTACTGGTGGATACGCGCGTGCGGGGTCCACGCGTCGGACCCGAGCGACGGCTCGTCGGTCAGCGTCGGGGTCACCCCCCAGCGGGCGTACCAGAGCACCTGCGGCAGGTCGGACACGCCCGCCAGCCGTGACTTCGCCATGTGCTTGATGCCGGAGTCGGCGCTGCTGTAGAACCCGGAGACGTATCCGGCCGCCGCCACGCCCTTGTCCCATGCCTGGATGTACTTCAACGTGGCCGTCGCGCACGAAGCGTCCCCGATGTCGTACGCCTCCATGTCGAGGTAGAGCGCGCTGCCCGGGTCCAGCCCGAGGGCGTCCGCCTGCTGCACCGCGTCGGCGGCCTCGCTCGTGCCCTGGGACGTGGGCTGCTTGGTGTCGATCCGGTAAGGGTTCTTGTTGGAGCCCGTCACGCACGGGCTCTGCGAGCCGACGTAGATCGGCAGCAGGCTCCATCCGGCCTTGGTGGTCTGCCGGACCCAGTCCGGGGTCAGATGGGTCTGCGACTTGCAGGCCCTGGCCCGGCCGCCGAAGTAGATCCCCGCCGCCCGGTAGTCGGAGTGGGCGATCCACGCGTCCATGGTGGCGAGGTCGGGGGCCTGGCAGGTGTCGAACGCCTGCCCGCTGAAGTTGTGCTGAGCGTCGGACGGAATGGCGGCGTCCGCGGGCACCGCCGGGAGCAGCAGCCCGGTCAGCGCGAGGGCACCCGCAAGGAAATAACGGATAAAAGCACTGGTTTCGGTCATTCGTTGAGTCAACGATGATCACGCCGCCGCACCGCGCAGACACGCCGGGAGGCCACGAAAGCCGCCCGCCCGTCCGCCCCTGCCGCCCCTGTACGGGGGTAGAGCGGGCGGCGATGCGGGGCCGTGCGGAGTGAGACGGGTCGGCGCGGACCAGCGAGCCCGGGCCCGGCAGTGACCCGACGGTGGCCCGGAGAACCAGCCCCGGCCGATATTTGTCCACAGGCTGTGGACAAGTTGTCGCCCCTCGCACCCCCACGCGAGCACCGCCCCTCCACTCCCTCCGCCTTATCCGCCCTCTCCACTCGACCGCGAGCGCCGCACCGCCCTCGGCCACGCCGCCACGAGCCCTCCCCGCGGCCCCTCCCGGGCCGGCATCCCCCGCAGCGCACCAGCAGGCCACCACGTGGGCGATCCCCCTCTCATCGCCCACCGCCCGACCCGGCACAGCGCCACCTCACCGCCGACCCCGATTCCGCGCCCGCCGTACGTCACCTCACCGCCCCACCCCATCACCTCGCGTCACCTCACATCAGCTCACCCCACTCGCCAACCTCCTCCTCACCCCTCCGCGTCGTGCCCGTCCCGCGCACCGTGACCGCCCACCGCTCCCCACGTCCGCCGCGCCCATGGCCCCACCCCGCCCTCGTCGCCGCCCTCCCCGAGGGTCCGGGACGCGCGACGGCACTCTCGCGCCGCCGCGCGTCCCGTGTGACCAGGCCCCTCCTCAGCGGACGGGTGCGGCAGGCGCACCCGGTCCGCAGCTCACCACAGCGGCGAGAAGTGGATGCCCACCGTGTTCTGGTCGACGGACGTGAAGGCCGAACCCGCCACGTTGGCCGTGTTGTTCACGTTCGAGGCGCCGGCTCCTGTGGCGGCCTGCTGAGTCGTCGTCACGTTCCCGAAGTTGCCGCCGCCCACGTTGCCACCGGAGTTGCTCACCACCGTCGCGTTCGAGTGGCCACCCGCAATTGAACCGTTGTCGGCCGCGGCGGTGCCGGCGAACAGCACTCCCGCAAGGGGCAGTGCCGCGACGGCGGCCAGGACACGAACGGTACGGATGCTTGCCATGGTGTTCCCTCCCAGGGGACAGACTCTCTGAGGTTCGGGGAGCGGCCGGCCGACCGCTCCGCCGGCTTGTTCGGCGTCGCCATCAGCAAACTTGCCCACCCGATCGCCCGTAATGCCCCACCATGATCCGTTTCCCTCGCACGCGTGACGATCTGTCGATAAACCCGTCTTCCGCCCTTTTCCGCAGCACTTGACGCACTCGGTACGGGCTCGCACCACCCCGCGCCGGGATCAGCCGTCGAGGTGCGGCGTCCCGCCGATCACCACCGGCCGCATCCCCACGCCGTCGCGCACCCACCAGCTCAGCGACGCGTTCGGCACCTGCGCCGGCATCGTCGCGGCCCGCGCCCCACCGATCCCCGCGAGCACGCGGCCGACCGCCGGCACCACCGCGTCGTGCGCCACGAGCAGCACCCGCCGTCCGGCCGCCGCGGGCCCCAACTCCGTCAGGAAGTCCCTGACCCGCAACGCCACATCCGCCAACGACTCGCCGCCCGGCGGCCGGTAGAACCACTCGCCCACCCGCTCGCGCCGATCCGCCTCCGCGGGGGCGTACGCGCGTACCGCCGGCGGCGTCATCAGTTCCAGCACGCCCATCTCCCGGTCCCGCAGCCGCTCGTCCACGAGCGCGGGCCCGTACGACGCCCCCGCCGCGCCCGCGACCGACGCCATCACCTCCCACGTCCGCACCGCCCGCGCGTACGGCGAGCAGATCACCGACTGCGGCCGCTCCCGCGCTCCCAGCCCGGCCAGCCACCGCCCGAGCGCCTCCGCCTGCCGCACCCCGGTCGCCGACAACGGCACCTGCGCGTCGGTGGGCTCCGCCACCCGCAGGTCCGCGTCCCCGGTCTCCACGGCCCGCGCGAACAGCTCGTTCGCCGCGCTCTCCCCGTGCCGCACCACCGTCAGCCGCGCCAACTCGCAGCCGTACGGCATCGATCCGTCCACCACCGGGGCTCCTCCTCCACCGCGGCACCGCGCGTGGCCGCGTGCACCCCCCAACCTAGGCCCTGTCCGGGGGCGATCCACCGCCCGGCAGCGGCCCGCCCGCCCCCTCAACCCTCGTCGAACCAGGGCCGGTCCGCGGCCCAGTGCCGTACCCACCCCGCGAAACCCGCGTCACCGCCGGTGTGTCCGAACTCCGCGCCGAAGGGCACCGCGCCCTCACCGGTGATCAGCCACACGTGTCCCCGCTGCGGCCCCGAGACCACCAGGTGCCAGTACATGCCGCACCCGTCCGTCCCCAGCACGACGGAACCGTCGTCGAACACCCGCTCAAGGACGGGGTCGATCTCCGCCACGGGCCGCGGATCGTCCTCCCACACCCACGCGTCCGTCAGCGGAAACGGCCGCCCCAACTCCCTTTCCCGCCGCCCGTTCTGCCCGTTCCGACCGTTCTGCCCGCTCCGCCCGTCGTCGCCGCCCGCACCGCCGAGGCTCACCAGCCCGAACTCCGGTGGCCCGAGCGACGAACCGTCCGCCACCTCGGCGACGAACGTCCGGTACGGCTCCGGCAGCACCACCCCGCACTCCGCCTCGAACGCCCGCACCCCCTCCCACCCGAGCGCCGACGCTCCCCCGTCGTCGACTTCGAACGCCGCCCGAAGCGCGTCCAATTCCTCCCGCGATGCGTTCTCCACGTCCATGACCCCATGCGTAGCACGCACCTACGACAACGCGGCCCGCCCGCGCCGACCCGCCACGCCCGTTGTCGTACCCCTGTGGTGAGGTGGCATCAGACGACAACGGGTGAGGAACGGTGGGGGCGATGGGCGAGCGTACGCAGTGGCGGCCGTTCCTGGAGCAGTGGAGCGCGGAGTGGGTCGCGGCGCACGACCCGGAGCAGCACCTGCCGCTCGCGGAGGAGGTCGTCCGGGACACCTGGCTCGGCTTCGCGCCGGCGGGCGAGGCCGAGGTGGCGGCCGCCGAGGCCCGGCTGGGACGCCGGCTGCCGCCCTCGCTGCGGGAGTTCCTGCTCGTCACCAACGGGTGGCGTGACGCCGGCGACTTCATCTACCGGCTGGCGGGCACCGAGGAGCTGGCGTGGCTGCGGGACACCGACGACCGCACCTGGATCGAGGTGTACGAGGACCTCGCGGCCGACAGCGCCGAGGACAACGAGGACGACGAAGAGGACGAGGACGAGGAGGAAGACGAGGAGGAGCCGTTCGAGGTCGCGGAGGCGAAGGTCCTCGCGCGTTCGCTGCGGCTGTCCCTCGACGGCGACGCCGCCGTCATGCTGCTCGACCCGGACGACGTGGACGAGGACGGCGAGTGGGCGGCGTACTGGCTCGCGTCCTGGTCCGGCATGGGTCCTGAGCGGTACGACTCGTTCCACGACCTCATGCGCCGGCAGTGGGTGTCCTTCCACGCCCTGCGCAAGCCGCCCGGCGCCACGCGCGACCACTGGGACGCGCAGGTCGAACAGGCCCGTCGTCAGGCGCTGGCCGGCGCGGTGGACGAGCCGCTCGCCCTGTTCGCCAAGGCGCACGAGTACGGCAGCGAGCGCGCCGATGTGCTGAGCGCGCAGATGACGGCGCTGCTCGGCGACTGGCGCGGCGTCATCGCGAACCTGCTGTGGCACGTCCCCGGCGGCGACGACCTCCTGCTCGGCCCGCTGTTCGCCACGGAGTTGCTGCCGTTGCTGGTCCGGCACGACCAGCTCGCCCACCCGCACGACCTGCGGCCCCTGCCACGCCTCAAGGAGCAGGCGTCGGAACCGGTGCGCGCGCTCATCCGCGACCACGAAGCCCGAGCCGCCGAGCCGGGCTTCCGACTCACCTTCGGCGGGGCCGAGTTCGACGCCGCGGTGCACGCCGTCGCCGACCGCCTCGCCGCACACCCCGCCTTCCGCACCCCCGACGAGCAGCCGGTGGACAGGGGCCCGATCGTCGTCACCCTCTACGCGACGCGCGGCGGCCCGACCCCCGAACCGGGCCCGCTGTCCAGCCCCGCCCAGGTCCGAGCGGCCCGCGAGGCCCTGTGCGAGGAGGCGTGGCCCGAACTCCGGGCGGCACTGGCCCTGTGGCGCCCGCTGAGCGAGGACCACATCGCCCCGATATCCCTGCTCGCCGACCCCGTCCTGGCCCAGCTGATCACCCCGGACCGCGGCCGTGCGATCCTTGCCACCCCCCGCGGCGCGGACCCCGGCGTCACTTCTTGATCAGCTTGCCGTTCGCGTCGAGTCCGTGGTCCTGCCAGTACAGGTCCCACTTGTCGCCGACGCGCTTCGGCACCTGCCCCTTCGGGTAGCGGACGGTGCCCGCCGGCGGCTCCTTGCCCTTGGTGACGCACTGGCCGCCGCCCTCCGGCCCGACCGCCTGGACCGGATACTCGTTCGACGTGCACTCGCGATCCCGCAGGTCCACGCCGCACGCCGTACTCACCGCCACGACCGCGGCGCCCACCAGCACCGCCCCGACCATCGACGCCCGTATCCCGCGCCGCCCCGCTGCCCTGACCGCGCCGCTCCGGCTCCGGCTGTCCTTCGTCGTCATCATCATCCGCTCCCTATGGTCGATGGGAACAGCCTGCCCGGCCGGAGATCATCCCTCATCGGCTCAGCTACTCAACCCCCGATGAGTACCCGCACCCGCCGGCCCGCCCGCCCCCTACCCAGGGTGGACGGGCCCGGCCGGCGGACGGGTGGGCAGAAGGTGAGCGGTCAGGCCGTCACGGTGGCCGGGTCGCTGGTGCTCGCGGCGCCGGTCTCCACGTGTCCGGCGAAGCGCCGCACGTACGCGGCGTCGGCGCCGGAGGTGACCGTGACGTCGTACCAGTGGTTGCCGGCGGCCACGCCCCAGCCCGGGACGCTGTGCGAGCCGCCCGCCGCGACGGTGTACGTGTAGTGGTCGTCGGGCGCGTACGCGTCGGTCGCGGTGAACGTGACCGGGTCGGTGCCGGGGTTGCTGAAGACCAGGGTGACCTGGCCGGCGGAGGCGTCGTTCCGGGCGGTCACCTCGGGGCCGACCGAGCCCGCCGTGCCGGCCATCCGGCGCAGGAAGCCGTTCGGCCCGTGGACCGAGAAGTCGTACGGCGAGGAGGCGCCGGGCATCGCCCAGGTGTCGGTGAGGGTCTTGCCCGCCTCGACCGTGTACGGCCAGGGGCCGTCCGAGCGCACCGCGGAGGTGACGAGGAAGGCCGCACCCGCCGCGCCGAAGTTGCCGAAGGTGAACTGCATCCGCCCGTCGACCGGTTCGGTGTCCGCGGCCAGGTCGTACGGCAGCGCGCGGGCGTTGCGCAGGCCGGCCTCCTGCGCCGGCACCGTACCGGTGGACGGCGGGGTCGGGACGTAGTCACCGGGGTTGTCGTGGTTCGGCGGGGCGTAGCCGCCGGTGCCGGGGAGCGTGGGCGCGGCGGAGTCGCTGCGGGTGAAGTCGAAGGCGGCGGTGAGGTCGCCGCAGACCGCGCGGCGCCAGGGCGAGACGTTGGGGTTGTGCACGCCGAACCGCTTCTCGATGAACTGCACGATCGAGGTGTGGTCGAAGGTCTGGGAGCAGACCCAACCGCCGGTACTCCAGGGCGAGAGGACCAGCATCGGTACCCGCGGCCCGAGTCCGTACGGCCCGGCGGCGTACCCGGACACGCCGCCGGTGTACAGGTCCTGGGTGACGTCGGCGGTGGACAGGCCGCGGGCGGCGGAGGCGGGCGGGAAGGGCGGGACCACGTGGTCGAAGAAGCCGTCGTTCTCGTCGTAGGTGAGGAAGACGGCGGTACGGCTCCACACGTCGGGGTCGGCGGTGAGCGCGTCGAGTACCTGGGAGACGTACCAGGCGCCGTAGTTCGCGGGCCAGTTGGGGTGCTCGCAGAACGCCTCGGGGGCGGCGATCCAGGAGACCTGCGGCAGCCGCCCGGCCAGCACGTCCGCCTTGAGCTGGTCGAAGTAGCCGTCCCCGCCGTTGGCATCGGTGCCGGTGCGGGCCTTGTCGTAGAGCGGGTCGCCGGCCACGGCGTTGCGGTACTGGTCGAAGTAGAGCAGCGAGTTGTCGCCGTAGTTGCCGATGAAGGCGTCGCTGGTCCAGCCCCAACCGCCGCCGCTGTCCAGGCCGGTGCCGGTGTCCTGGTAGACCTTCCACGACACGCCCGCGTTCTCCAGGATCTCCGGGAAGGTGGTCCAGCCGTAGCCGGCCTCCTCGTTGCCCAGCACCGGGCCGCCGCCGCTGCCGTCGTTGCCCGCGTAACCGGTGTACATGTAGTAGCGGTTGGGGTCCGTGGAGCTGAGCATCGAGCAGTGGTACGCGTCGCAGACGGTGAACGCGTCGGCGAGGGCGTAGTGGAAGGGGATGTCCTCGCGGGTGAGGTACGCCATCGTGGTGGTGCCCTTGGCGGGAATCCAGTCGTCGTAGTTGCCGCCGTTCCACGCCTGGTGGGTGCCGTACCAGCTGTGGTCGAGGTCCTGGATGAACTGCAGGCCCAGGTTGTCGGCGTCCGGCCGGAAGGGCAGCGTCTCGTGCCCGGAGGAGTCCGCCTGGTGGAAGACGGTGCTGCCGCTCGGCAGGGTGGCCGGGCGCGGGTCGCCGAAGCCGCGGACGCCCCGCAGGGTGCCGAAGTAGTGGTCGAACGAACGGTTCTCCTGCATGAGGACGACGACGTGCTCGACGTCCTGCAACGTCCCGGTTCCGGCGGCGGCCTGGATCGCGGCGGCCTTGGCGATGCCGCCGCCGAGCACGGACGCGGCAGCGGTGCCGCCGGCGAGTTGGAGGAACCTTCGACGGTTGACGTTGGGCACGAATGCTCTCCTGACGGTCCGGTGGGGGCGGCTCAGGCGGAGATGCCTGCGCGATCGTGCGCGCTGAGGAGGTTTTCGCGACATACCCGATCAGGGATGCCGCGCACATGATGGTGACGGCCCGCGCAGGGTGTCAATGCCGCGTGAACAAGCCACCGTCGCCCAGGCCATCCCCTCCGGGTACCCCGGGTCGCCAGCCCGGCCTGCTCCCGAGCCGCCCGGCCGCCTGCTCCCGCGCCGCCCAGCCGTCGCCCAGGACTCAACCGGCCTGGCCGGAGGGGGACGCGCCGGCGGCGGAAGTGCCGGCAGCGGGAGCAGCGGTGGCGGCACGTACGAGCCCGGTCCGCGCGCGGGCCGCCGCCTTCGCCCCACCCGCCACGGCCGCCTGCTCCGTCGGGAACTCTCCGTAGATGACGACGACGCTGCCCATGCGGGCGTAGACCGTGTACGTCCGCGTACCGTCGTCCGGCCTGGCCGACGGGGTGTCGCTCCCGCCGTCCCACGTCGTGGTCTCCTCGACGAACGCCTCGTCCCCCAACTCCGCATCGGTCAGGCGGAATCGCAGCGTCTGGGGAGCCATCGGCCTGAACCCCGGCGCGGATACCGTGGTTTGCGGGCAGGTCGCCGCCAGGGACCGTTTCAGCGCCATGTAGTGCGCCGCCTGATCGCGCCGCATGGAGACGAGTTGCTCAACAGGGCTGGATGTCGGCGCCGTTGCTCCCCCGGCTGTTCCCCCGGGGGCTCCTCCGGGGGCTCCTCCAGGTGTTCCTCCAGCGGTGCGCGGCGGCGCGAACTGGACGGCACGGGGGGGCCTGCATGCGGTACAGCTCGGTCACCGTGTCCTTGGCCCCGGCCGGGCAGTCCGCCCCCGCGGGCCTTCCGGCCGACCGGCACCCGTTCGAAGCCCGTCAGCCTATAGGTCGGCTCCGCCGGATCAGTGCCTCGGAGTCAGCGCCTCCGGGTCAGCGCCCCCGGGCCATCTCCGGGTCAACGCCTCCGCACCACCCGTACGACGTGGACCAGCGTCATGCAGAACAAGACGAAGCAGGCCGTCGACAGCACGGCGATCACGTTCTGGGTGTCACCCGTGTCTGTTTCCGCCGCGCCCCAGGCGAGCAGGCCGGTCAGGACGAAGAACGTGGCCGCCCAGCCGACCGGCCATCGCAGCCGCGGAGTGCGCGCCGACCCGCCACCCGCCGGCCCCCTGCCGGCCCCGACCCGTACCGCTCCGTGAGCGTGAGTGCTCGGTGAGTTCATGACGAACCTCCAGGCATCGCCGGCGGCGCTCGGGCCGACCGCACAAGGCGCGGGATCGGCGCGGTGGGCGTCGCACGCCAGGTACGCGGACACGAGGGGCTTCGAGGGCTTCGAGGGCTCCGGGAGTACGCGGCCACGCCGTCCGAGACCATGCCCGCGCGGCGTGACCCGGCACCCCTCACCGATGGGCGACCGCACCCTCATCGGCCCGCAGCCGTCCCTGTTCGTATCCCTACCCCGCCATTCTCCCGCGCGGGCTGAGCATGCGCACGTCCGACCGGCGCGGTGCCCCCGCGGAGGGACGACGGGCAGACGCGAGCGACCCCGTGCTCTCACGGTTCGACTTCTCACGGTTCGACGCGGGGCTCCCGCCCTGGGGCGGGCGGGAGCGCGGGATCGGAGCGGCGTCAGTCGGCGCGGGCCGCCGGCTCCAGGACGAAAACGGGGATCACCCGGTCCGTCTTCGTCTGGTACTCGGCGTACGCCGGCCAGACCTCGACCGCGCGGGGCCACCACAGCTCCCGCTCCTCGCCGGTGGCCTCGCGGGCCGTCATGTCCTGGCGCACGGCGCCGTCCTGCAACTCGACCAGCGGGTGCGCGACCAGGTTGTGGTACCAGGCGGGATGGCTCGGCGCGCCCCCCTGGGAGGCCACCACGGCGTACGTCCCCTGGTGCTCCACCCGCATGAGCGCGTTCTTGCGGACCTTGCCGCTCTTGGCCCCGAGGCTGGTGAGGACGATCACCGGCACCCCCTCCAGGGTCGTGCCCTCCGTGCCCCCGGAACTCTCGTACAGGGCGACCTGATCCCGCACGAACGCGTCCGGGCTCGGCTGGTACTCACCACTGAGAGGCATGCTGTCCTCTTTCCACTCGTGCAGGCGGCCCACCACGGCCGACCTCACGTCAGCCGCCGACCGGCCCTCGGACTGATCTGCCACGCCCATGATCCTCCAGCCCGCGGCCGGGCTCGTCCTGGACCCGGTAGCCCAGCGCGCCGGCCCGCGGGGTGAGGGCCTCGAAGTTCGCCGTGGCAGAAAGCGCGGTGACCGTCCGGCGGGCCAGTGGGTCGCCCGAGAGCACCGCGCGCACGGCGTCCAGGTCGACCGGCCTCCCGTAGTAGTCCTGCGCATAGCCCACGTACGCCTCTGGGCTGCCTTCGGTGAGCAGGCCGAACAGCCAGCCCGCCCCGTCCGACTCGTCGTCCGCGAACTCGACCGGCCCGCACTCCCAGGCAGGCGCACCCGCCTCACGCCACACGCAGACCGTCGCGTCGAAGAAGCCGTCGAACTGGAACTCCGGAGTCGTCGCGTAGTGCGCGAGCGAGGCCGGCAAGCCGTCGAGGAGACCGGGCCAGTGCGCGCGAGGCTCTTCCCGCCACGGCGTCACGTCGCACTCGTGGTCGAACCCGTAGAGGAACACTCCCGCCGGGTCGAACACGATCGCGTACTGGTCACCCGCGCCGTTGTCCATGGAGGCCAGATCCACACCCGCCCGCCAGCCGCTCGCGAACGAGTGGGTGGGAGCTTCCGCGTCGAGGATAGCGTCAAGCATCGCGAACCCCCGGCAGCGGGCAGCCAGAACGACCGGGGCCCGAGGCGCAATGGCCCCGACCTGCGCAAACACTCCCGACCACCGTCCATACCCCCTCGCGCGGGCCACAGGTCGACCACGCCGAGCCCCCAGACAACGCGAACCTCGTCCGCGCCTCCAGCTCCCCCGTGCACGCCGACACCCTAAGCAGCGGGCACACCCTGAACACCCAACCGCACTCACACAAAAGCCACTTCATGAACCCACGCGCAGATGCACCCGACAGGCCGCGTGATTAACTCAGCAAGGGCGCTGCCCACCAGCACCCGGCCCACCAAGACGGCCTCACTCCAGCAGAATTGCCCGAAATGACCAAATCTGCAGAAGTAAGTAAAAACACGTCTCCCGCTCCATAAAACCGCAGGCCACGGAATGTGGTCCCCGCGCATGCGGGGCTGTTCCCGGCCCGTTGAGCAAGGCCGAAAAAGACGTAAAGTGGTCCCCGCGCATGCGGGGCTGTTCCCCGCGGAACCATCGTCAACAAGCTCCCTCACCTGTGGTCCCCGCGCATGCGGGGCTGTTCCCCGCGAGTCACCGAGCTTCGGGACGAATCCCACGTGGTCCCCGCGCATGCGGGGCTGTTCCCTCGAACGGGTAGCGCGGCTGCGGGGCGACGTCGTGGTCCCCGCGCATGCGGGGCTGTTCCCCGCTCGGCGTCCTGCGGGTACATGGACCCGGCGTGGTCCCCGCGCATGCGGGGCTGTTCCCGTCCACACCATCAGCGCGCGGCCCGGGTTCCAGTGGTCCCCGCGCATGCGGGGCTGTTCCCCGCTGGTCGTCCAGGTCGCGGAAGCGGGGGCTGTGGTCCCCGCGCATGCGGGGCTGTTCCCCACCTGACATCGCCGGCCCGCGCGCCGGACCAGTGGTCCCCGCGCATGCGGGGCTGTTCCCCGGGCGCGGGCAAGCGCGCGGCCCTGTACCGGGTGGTCCCCGCGCATGCGGGGCTGTTCCCATCCGTGCCGGCCCCAAACCCGGCCGCCTCGTGTGGTCCCCGCGCATGCGGGGCTGTTCCCGCGCCGTTCATGCCGAAGTCGGCCAGGCGATAGTGGTCCCCGCGCATGCGGGGCTGTTCCCCCGCCCGGGCGGACCTTGTGCAGCGGGCCGTAGTGGTCCCCGCGCATGCGGGGCTGTTCCCGACACCACCGCCGAACAAGCCGTCATCGGCTCGTGGTCCCCGCGCATGCGGGGCTGTTCCCGACGCCCTTCGAGCGGCCGGTATCGACTACCCGTGGTCCCCGCGCATGCGGGGCTGTTCCCGACCCGGTGACCCTGCCCGTCTACCGCTACCGGTGGTCCCCGCGCATGCGGGGCTGTTCCCCACATCAGGGTGAGCACGTTCGGCAGGTGCAGGTGGTCCCCGCGCATGCGGGGCTGTTCCCGCGTCGCCGATGGCGCGGATGACGCTCGCCGAGTGGTCCCCGCGCATGCGGGGCTGTTCCCTGAACGGTGACGAGCCAGGCGTCTACAACTGGGTGGTCCCCGCGCATGCGGGGCTGTTCCCGTCGCCGAGTTGCTCGACATCGCCACGACCGAGTGGTCCCCGCGCATGCGGGGCTGTTCCCGCATTCGGGCTGTTCCACAGGTCGAGCGCGGCGTGGTCCCCGCGCATGCGGGGCTGCTCCCTTCGAGGTCTCGTTGCCGGCGGTGTCGGCCGTGTGCTCCCCGCCCGTGCGGGGCCGTTCGTCACGGCCATACCTCGGGTAGATCCCATCTCCAGCAAACGCTCATAAGAGATCAACATCGGGCAGATTACGACTTGCCGCCCTTGGTGGCGGCGCCATGCTGTGCACTACTGCCGTGAACAGCACTGGCCCGACCTTCGATGAGGCGTTCGATGGCCTCTCGGTCGCGGCGCGGGCGGCGTGGGGGAAGCACGATCGCCCCACCGATGGATGGCTGCCGTTGTGGCGGCACATGGCCGACAGCGGGGCCGTGGCGGGGCGGTTGTGGGACGCGTGGTTGCCGCGGAACGTCAAGGTGCTGGTCAGCGAGGCGTTGCCCGGGGGGATCGAGGACGGGCGGCGGCTCGCCGTGTGGCTCGCCGCAAGCCACGACGTCGGGAAGGCGACACCCGCGTTCGCATGTCAGGTGGAGTCCCTGGCGAACGCGATGCGGGATGCCGGACTGGCGATGCCGGACCAGAAACAGTTCGGAGAGGACCGGAAGTTGGGGCCACACGGGCTGGCCGGGCAACTGATCATGCAGGAGTGGCTCGCTGAAGAGCACGGCTGGACCGACCGGATCAGCGGACAGTTCGCGATCGTGGTCGGGGGCCACCATGGGGTGCACCCGGGGCATCAGCGAATTCACGACCTGGCGCTGCACCCGGAATTACTCAGAACGAGAGGTGCGAGCGAAGCCGCGTGGAAGGCCGTGCAGTTAGAGCTGCTGGACGCGTGCGCGCAGGCCGCGGACGTGAAGAAGCGGCTCAGCGCGTGGAAGACTGTGAAACTGCCGCAAATAGCACAGGTGACGCTGACCGCGCTGGTCATCCTGGCCGATTGGATCGCCAGTTCGGCGGAGCTGTTTCCCTATCAGACGGTCGATGAGGGCGGTGACCGGCGCACCACGGAACAGAGGCTGGCAGCAGCCTGGCGCGGACTGGACCTGCCGGCTCCGTGGGAGCCGGAAGAACCAGAAGCCCCCGCCGCGGAGTTGTTCGCCCGCCGTTTCGACCTGCCGGACGGCGCGTCGATCCGCCCCGTACAGGAAGAAGCCGTACGGGTCGCCCGGGAGATGAACCCGGCGGGCCTGCTGATCATCGAGGCGCCGATGGGCGAGGGCAAGACGGAGGCGGCCCTGGCCGCGGCCGAGATCCTTGCCGCGCGTACGGGCGCGGGTGGCTGCATGGTGGCGTTGCCGACCCGAGCGACCGGGGACGCGATGTTCGCGCGACTGCTCGACTGGCTGGACCACTTGCCGGCCGAAGGCCCGCGCTCGGTCTTCCTCGCCCACGCCAAAGCCGCCCTCAACGACACGTGGGCGGGTCTGGCACGCGACGGCAGCCGTACGATCGCGGCCGTCGACCTCGACGGCCCCGACGAGGTGTCGCGGCCGAGTGCGAAGACCCGGCGACGGCCGTCCGGCCTCCAGGCCCACCAGTGGCTGCGCGGGAGGAAGAAGGGACTGCTCGCGTCGTTCGCCGTGGGCACGATCGACCAGGTGCTGTTCGCCGGACTCAAGAGCCGTCACCTCGCCCTGCGGCACCTGGCACTCGCGGGCAAGGTCGTCATCATCGACGAAGTCCACGCGTACGACGCCTACATGAGCACGTACCTGGAGCGGGTCCTGGAGTGGCTGGCCGCCTACCGCGTCCCGGTCGTCCTGCTGTCGGCAACGCTCCCGGCGGGAAGGCGACGCGCGCTCGTCGAGGCGTACGTGGGTGAGGCCGTGCCGACGGCGGAGGCGCCCACGGACGCGTATCCGCTGCTGACGGCCGTATCGCGGGACGGGAGCGCCATGATCGCGCAGCCGTCCGCGGCATCCGGGCGCGGTACCGACGTCCGGCTGGAGCCGTGGGAAGACGACGTTGCCGCGCTCGGCGATCGCCTGGCAGCCGAACTCGCCGATGGCGGCTGCGCCTTGGTCGTACGGAACACCGTCGACCGGGTGCAGGAGGCGGCCGAGCGGCTGAGGGAGCGGTTCGGCGAGGACCACGTCACTGTCGCCCACTCCCGCTTCCTGGCCGCCGACCGGGCGCGGAAGGACTCCGAGTTGCTGGAGCGGTTCGGCCCGAATGGCAATCGGCCGACCGGAGCGCACGTCGTCGTCGCGAGCCAGGTCGTGGAGCAGTCACTCGACATCGACTTCGACCTTCTCGTCACCGACCTCGCCCCGGTGGACTTGATGTTGCAGCGCATGGGCCGCCTGCATCGCCACGTACGCGACCGGCCTCCCCGGCTCCGAACGGCCCGATGCCTGGTGACGGGCACGGAGTGGACGATCGACCCGCCGAGCGACCCGCCGATCCCCGCGAAGGGAACCGTCGGCGTCTACGAGGGGAAGCACCTGCTGCTGCGGACGCTCGCGGCCCTCCAACCACACCTGGACGCGGAGCCGTTGCGGCTGCCCGACGACATCAGCCCTCTGGTGCAGGCGGTTTACGGTAACGCCCCTCTCGGCCCGAGCAGTTGGGCAGCGGAGATGGACGAAGCCCGCCGCGCGTACCGCCAACTCCTGGCCACCAAGCGCGAGCGCGCCGAGGTCTTCCGTCTCGGCCCGGTCCGCAAGCCGGGGAGGCCGGTCATCGGCTGGGTGGACGCGGGCGTCGGAGACGCGGACGACAGCGGTACCGGCAGGGCCCAGGTGCGCGACAGCGAGGAGAGTGTCGAGGTCCTGGTGATCCGACGCCACAGCGACGGCACCCTGGCGACCGTGCCGTGGCTGGACAGGAACCGCGGCGGCCTGGAGCTGCCCGAGCACGCCGTGCCGCCGCCGCGGGCCGCAGCAGCGGCGGCCGCCAGCGCCCTCACCCTTCCCTGGCACTTCTCCAAGCCGTGGGTGATCGACCGGACCATCGCGGAACTGGAGAAGTTCCAGGTCGCGGCGTGGCAGGCGAAGGAATGCCCCTGGCTGGCCGGGGAGTTGTTCCTCGTCCTCGACGAGGACTGTCGGACCCGGCTGGCAGGCTACGACCTCACCTACAGCCCGTCCGACGGGCTCCTCGTGACGCCTGCCGGCGCACGTCACTCAAGAGTGGTGGACCGCGTGCCCGACTTCGACCTTGTCGCCCGGCCCTGGCTGCCGGTGCAGCGTCTCGACGGCTCGACAGCCGAGCTGTCCCTGCGGGACGCCTTCGCCCACGCGGGAGAGCTGCGCCGTCTGGTCGGCGACGTGCCCACGCAGGAGTTCGCGCTGCTGCGGCTGCTGGTGGCCGTCCTGTACGACGCGCTCGAAGGGCCCGAGGACATCGAGGAGTGGGGTGAGTTGTGGGAGGCCGGCGAGGATGCCTTCGCCGACGTGCCCGACTATCTCGAACGGCATCGCGACCGTTTCGACCTGCTGCACCCGCACCACCCGTTCCTCCAAGTGGCCGACCTGCACACGGAGAAGGATGAGGTGGGCCCGCTCAACCGGATCGTCGCCGATGTGCCGAACGGCGACCCGTTCTTCAGCATGCGGCAACCCGGCCCGGATCGAATGGAGTTCGCGGAGGCGGCCCGCTGGCTGGTGCATGCCCACGCCTTCGACGTGTCCGGCATCAAATCCGGCGCGGTCGGCGACCCGAGGGTCAAGGGTGGCAAGGGCTATCCCCAAGGCGTCGGTTGGACCGGCAACCTCGGTGGGATCTTCGCCGAGGGCACCACGCTGCGCGAGACACTGCTGCTCAACCTCATCGCGGCGGACAACGACTTCCTCCAGGTCAAGAAGAACGACCGTCCCGCGTGGCGCCGCCCGATCGTCGGCCCGGAACCGTTCGAGCCCGACCCTGACGATCCCCGGCCGTCCGGCCCGCGCGACCTCTACACCTGGCAGAGCCGCCGCGTCCGCCTGCACCACTCGGGTGGCGCCGTCACGGGTGTGGTCCTGGCGTACGGCGACACACTGCTCCCGTTCAACAAGCACCTGCGCGAGCCGATGACCGGCTGGCGCGACAGCCCGCAGCAGGCGAAGAAGCAAGGCGTTCCGCAGGCGTACATGCCGCGCACGCACGACCCGAGCCGGGCGGCGTGGCGAGGTCTGGCCGCGCTGCTGCCCGCGCAGGGGCAGGCCCGTGAGAGCGCCGAACAGCGGCAGGAGGCCGCGGCCATCCTGCCGTCCGGCGTGGTCGAGTGGCTGGCCAGGCTCACGAACGGCGGCTACCTCCCGAAGCTCGGCCTGCTCCGCACCCGGATCGTCGGCGCGTCGTACGGCACGCAGCAGTCGGTGATCGACGAGATCGTGGACGACGAGGTCGTGCTGCCCGTGGTCGCCCTGCACACCGCGCAACCCGAGTACGGGCGCACGGCAGTCGACGCGGTCGCCGACGCCGACGACGCGGTGCGGGCCCTCGGCTACCTGGCGGGCAACCTCGCCCGCGCGGTCGGCGCGGAGCCGGGCCCGCCCACGGACACCGCCCACGACCTCGGCTACGCGGCTCTGGACGGCCCGTACCGCCAGTGGCTGCGCAAGCTCGGCGAACACTCCGACCCGGCGGTGTACCGAGGCGAGTGGCAGGCCACCGTGTCCCAGATCATCCGCGACCTCGGCCGCGGTCTGCTCGACGCCGCCGGCCCGGCTGCCTCCGAAGGCCGCTACGTGGAGCAGCGCGACGGCAGCGGGGCCCGATGGGTCAACGACGCGCAGGCGGATGTGTGGTTCCGCGGACGCCTCAACAAGGTACTGACGCTCCTGCCCCGCGCGTCCGCCGCTGCCGACGGACCGCTTGACCAGGAAAGCCGCCCGTCCGACAAGGCCCCCGACCAGGAACCGACGGAGCAACCGGAATGACGACCACCGCCCCCTACGTCTCGGGCCCCCGTGCGATCGGACCGGTGGGCACCAGCGCCGACCGCTTCATCCGCCGCCTCCAGCGTGGCTACCGCGAGGACCGCCCGTCCGCCGTATCGACCCTCGCCCGGCTGCGTCGGGGGGCCGGACAGCCCGCGAACTCCCTCCCCGACTTGTGGGGCCAGACCGGGACGGAGGACCTCGCCATGGTGCTCGCCGAGATCGCGGACGAATCGCCGGGCGACACCTCCCGCGGTGGCCGGCGCCCGATCGACCAGGACCGCGCCGAGGAGGCGCTGCACCTGGCCGTGACGATGTGGGCCCTGCACCAGCAGTCCCACCGCGACATGGACACGCACATCTCTGGCTACGGCTTGGGCCGTTCGGTCCGCGCGCTGATGTCCAAGGCGGCGCCGGCCGCCGAAGGCGCCGGAGCCGCGGCCGTGAAGTCCGCGCCCGAACTGGACGGACCGGTGCGCCGACGCTTCGTCCGGGTCGGTACCGCCACGTCACTCGACATCCTCGGCCAGCGGCTGCGCGAGATCGTGCTTCTGCTCCGCAAGGACGGCGTCCCGCTCGACTACGCACTGCTGGCCGAGCAGCTCTACTGGTGGCAACTTCCCTCCGCGCAGGCCGGCATCCGGCGCGAGTGGGGCCGGGACTTCCACCTGGCGGGCGCCGTACGTGCCCATACCGCGACCGACAGCTGACCAGAGGGTCCACCGCACCGACCCCTACCGCCCCCGCTTCGCGAAGGAACCGATCGCCCGTGACGCGCACCATTCTCGACGTCCATGTGCTCCAGACCGTGCCGCCGAGCAACATCAACCGGGACGACACCGGCTCGCCCAAAACCGCCGTCTACGGCGGCGTGCGCCGCTCCCGAGTCTCCAGCCAGGCGTGGAAGCGGGCGACCCGGCGGAAGTTCGAGGAACTCCTCGACCCGTCCGAGCTCGGCGTCCGCACGAAGAAGGTCGCCGAAGCGCTCGCCGATCGGCTGGCTGCGCTCGACCCGTCGCTGGACCGCACGGCCGCGCTCGAACTCGCCTCCGAGGCACTGCGCACCGCCACGGGCTCCAAGATCGAGCCGCCCAAGCGCAAGGTCAAGGACGGCGAGCCCGACCCCGCGCCGGAATCGTCGTACCTGATGTTCCTCAGCGCCGCCCAACTCGACGGCCTCGCCGCCCTGACGATCAAGGGCAGCGACGGCAACGGAGACGTGAAGGCGCTCAAGGAGTTCTTCAAGGCCAAGGAGAACAAGGCGGCCGCCCGCCAACTCGTCGACACCCGGCACTCCGTGGACATCGCGCTGTTCGGCCGCATGGTCGCCGACGCCACCGATCTCAACGTCGAGGCCGCCACGCAGGTCGCACACGCCATCAGCGTGCACGCCGTTGACAACGAGTCGGACTACTACACCGCCGTCGACGACCGGAACACCGACGCCGAGTCCGGTGCCGGCATGATCGGCGTCGTCGACTTCAACTCCGCGACGCTGTACCGCTACGCGGCCGTCGACGTGAACCGGCTGCAGGCCAACCTCGGCGCCGGGCTCGACGACTCCGAACAGGCCGCCGCCCCGACCCGGCGCGCCGTCGAAGCGTTCCTCGAAGGCTTCATCACCTCCCTGCCCACCGGCAAGGTGAACACCTTCGGTCACCACACCCTCCCGACCGCGGTCATCGTCAAGCTGCGCACCAAGCGCCCGATCAGCTTCGTCGCCGCCTTCGAACGGGCCATCCGGCAGGGCGACGAGGGCGGTTTCGTCCGCGAGGCATGTGCCCGGCTCGCCCGCTACGTCCCCGACCTGGAGAAGGCGTACGGCGTCGCGGACGCGGACCGCACCTGGGTGGTGCGGGTGGGCGAGGACGCGGAACCGCTGGCCGGCCTCGGCCGGGAGGTCGGCATCGAGGAGTTGATCTCGACGGTCGGTGCCGCCGTCGTTGAGCAGTTGGGGTCCGCCGAGCGTCCCGTCGAGCCGGTGGGGTCCGGGGCATGAGCGTGCTCCTGCTGCGGCTGTCCGGCCCGCTCCAGGCATGGGGGTCGGCCGCCCGCTTCGTACGCCGCACCACGGAGAACGCCCCGACCAAGAGCGGTGTGCTGGGCATGCTCGCCGCCGCGGAAGGAAGGGCGCGCGAGGCAGACCTCTCCGACCTGGCCGCGCTGCGCTTCGGGGTCAGGATCGACCAACCCGGCACCCGGGTAAGGGACTTCCAGACTGCCCACCACTTCGACACGGACAAGTCCATGCCGCTCTCCGAGCGCTTCTACCTCGCCGACGCGGTCTTCGTCGCCGGAGTCGAAGGGGAGGCCGATGTCGTACGGCGGCTGTACTCGGCCGTGCGGGAGCCGGTCTACCTGCCGTACCTGGGGCGCCGTTCCTGCCCTCCGGCCGCACCGGTCGACCTCGGCGTGCGCGACGACGCCGACCTGGCCACCGCGCTGGAGCAGGCTCCGTGGCAGGCGTCGCCCTGGTACCGGGACCGGCACCGCGAGGGAACCGAACTCACCCTCCTCCTCGACAGCTTGCCCGGCGAGGCACCGGAGCAGACCCTCCGCGACGCACCGCTCAGCTTCGACCCGCGGCACCGCCGCTACGGCCTGCGCGGCATCACCTCCGCGAACGTCCCCCGGCCCGAAGCGCCGCCGACCCGGCCGATGTTCGACCACGACCCGACCTCCGTCCTGGGACCCGTCTGATGTACCTGACCCGCTTCCGCGTCAACACCGCCCGCCGGGAGGGCCGCGAACTCCTGGGTTCCCCGCACCGCATGCACGCGGCCGTGAACATGTCGTTCCCCGATCCCCCCGCGCGCGACGGCTCCGGCCCGCGCGTCCTGTGGCGCGTCGACCGCAACTCCGCCTCCGAGGTGGTGCTGTTCGTCGTCAGCCCCGGCCGCCCGGACATGACACACCTGGTGGATCAGGCGGGTTGGCCCGCGGCCACGGACACACCCGGCTGGCAGACGTACGACTACGGCAGCTTCCTCGATCAGCTCACCAAGGGCAGCACGTGGTCGTTCCGGCTCACCGCCAACCCCGTGCACAGCATCCGCCGTACCGCCGACGAACCCACCAAGCGCACCGCGCACATCACGCCGAAGCACCAGGCCGCCTGGCTGCTGAGCAGGCAGGACTCCGCCGGCTTCGCCATCACCGAGACGCCGCCCGGCAAACGTGTGCTGGACCAGGGTGACGAACTCCAGCTCGTCGTCCGGGACAAGAGGGATCTGCGCTTCGCCAAGGCAGCCGAGCGCAGGACCGTGTCGCTCACCACGGTCACCTACGACGGGCGGCTCACCGTCACCGAACCCGCCGTCCTGCGACGCACTCTCGTCCAAGGGCTCGGCAAGGCCAAGGCGTACGGCTGCGGCCTCATGACCCTCGCACCGGTGCGGTGATCCGGCCGTGAGCACCGTCGCCCGTCGCGGCGCCGCCGCTCCGCGTGAACTCGCCCGCGTCGGTGACCGGTTGTCGTTCGTCTACCTCGAACGCTGCGTCGTCCACCGCGCCGACAACGCCATCACCGCCACCGATGCCGACGGGGTCACCCACATCCCGTCCGCCACCATCGGCACCCTCCTGCTCGGCCCTGACACCCGCGTCACCCACCAGGCGATGAGCGTCCTCGGCGAGTGCGGCGCCGGCGTCGCGTGGGTCGGCGAACACGGCGTCCGCTTCTACGCCGGCGGGCGCGCGTTGACCCGCTCCTCCGCGCTCGTCGAGGCGCAGGCCACCGCGTGGGCCAACCGCCGTACCCGGCTGGACGTCGCCCGCGCGATGTACCGCCTGCGCTTCCCCGACGAGGACCCCTCCGGCCGCACCAGGCAGCAACTCCTCGGCATGGAGGGCGACCGCCTCAAAGCCTGCTACCGCGCCGAGTCCGCCCGCACAGGCGTGCCGTGGCGCCGCCGCGAATACCACCGCGACGACTTCGCCGCCGGGGACGCCCCCAACCAGGGCATCACCGCTGCCGCCCAGTGCATGTACGGCATCGCGCACGCCGTCGTCACCGCCCTCGGCTGCTCACCTGCCCTCGGCTTCGTCCACTCCGGCCACGAACGGTCCTTCGTGATGGACATCGCCGACCTCTACAAGACGGAAGTAGCCATCCCTGCGGCCTTCGACTCCGCCGTGGAAGGACCCGAGGACGTCGCCGCGCGCACCCGCCGCGCCCTGCGCGACCGCATCAACAAGACCCACCTGCTGGACCGTTGCGTCCGCGACATCAAGGACCTGCTGCGCTACGACGACACCGCCGCGGCCTCCTCCTCCGACAGCGACCGCGTGACGCTCCAGTCCGACCACGGCGCCGAGGTCGAGTCCGGCCGCAACCACGCCTCCGAGATCATCTGGTGAGGCAGGCTCCGCCATGACCGTGATCGTCCTCACCAACTGCCCTGCCGGCCTGCGCGGTTACCTCACCCGATGGCTCCTGGAGATCTCCCCCGGTGTCTTCCTCGGCAACCCCTCCGCCCGCATCCGCGAAGCCCTCTGGGCCGAAGTCCGCGCCTACGCCCACCAGGGCCGCGCCCTCCTCGCCCACCAGACCGACTCCGAACAGGGCTACACCTTCGCCACCCACGACCACGCATGGCACCCCACCAACCACGACGGCCTCACCCTCATCCACCGCCCCACCCCGTCTGACACCCCTTCCCGCTCCACGCCTCCCCCGGCAACGGGCTGGAGCAAAGCCGCAAAGCGCCGGAAGTTCGGCAACAGGTGAAGCGCCGCCCGCCCCTGTTCGCGTGGGCTCTACGGCTCACTTCTCACGAGGGGCGCCCGATATGCCGGAATCTCGGCAAGTGAGTAAAAACCGCAACCTCGGCTCCTAGAACCGCAGGTCGCGAAGTGTGCTCCCCGCGCGAGCGGGGCTGTTCCCGCCGGATGGCGGCCGCGGGCCCCCTGGTGGAAGTGCTCCCCGCGCGAGCGGGGCTGTTCCCGCCGGATGGCGGCCGCGGGCCCCCTGGTGGAAGTGCTCCCCGCGCGAGCGGGGCTGTTCCCGCAGACGGCGACCGTCATACGGGCGGTGAACGGTGCTCCCCGCGCGAGCTGGATCAAGGCGGGAGTGGACCCCGTCGAAGTCGCCCGGCGCGCGGGGCACAGCGTCGCCGTGCTCTTCCGCTTCTACGCCAAGATCCTGCGAGGCGTGCAGCATCACGCCAACGAACTGATCAACCGGGCCCTCACCGACCAGGGCGGATGACGGAGCGTGGCAGCCGACCGGGGCCCCGGAACCTGACCACAGGCTGACCACACGCACTGGTCATCAGCGGGACACGAGCGGCCCAGGGCGGGACACCGCACACGCAGAGGGGGCGCCCCAGGATCTGGGGCACCCGCTCTGACGTGCGCAAACAACTACCTCTGCGGAGGCTGTGGGATTTGAACCCACGGTGACATCGCTGCCACGACGGTTTTCAAGACCGTTCCCTTCGGCCGCTCGGGCAAGCCTCCACGGGTGTCCCCGGGGGCGGGGGCGCCGTGGGGGACAGCGTATCGGGTCGTCGGGCGGGGGTGGGGTGAGTCAGCTGTTGCTGTCTCCGGTGCGGTGGCCGAGCGTGAGAGTGGTGGTGTGGGTGGAGCCGTCCCGGGTGTACGTCAGGGTGACCTGGTCGCCGGGCTCGTGCTGCCAGATCTCGCCGATCAGGGTCTCACCGCTGTCGACGAGGGTGTCGTCGAACTTGGTGATCACGTCGCCGGGCTTGAGGCCCGCCTTCTGGCCGGGGCCGTTGGGGGTGATCGCGGAGTTGGAATCCGTGGAGATCTGAGCGCCGTCGCCGTCGTACTGGGTGTTGAGGGTGACCCCGATGACGGGGTAGACCGGCTGGCCGGTCTTGATCAGCTGAGTGGCGACCCGCTTGGCCTGGTTGATCGGGATGGCGAAGCCGAGGCCGACACTGCCGCCCTGGCTGCCGGGGGACGAGGTGCCGCCCGGCTGGATGGCGGAGTTGATGCCGATGACGGCGCCGTTGGCGTTGAGCAGGGGGCCGCCGGAGTTGCCCGGGTTGATGGAGGCGTCGGTCTGGATGGCGCTCATGTAGGAGGCGCTGCTGCCCTCGCCGTCGCTGGAGGCGACCGGGCGGTGGACGGCGGAGACGATGCCGGTGGTGACGGTGCCGGACAGGCCGTAGGGCGCGCCGACCGCGATGGTGGCGTCGCCGACGGCGGCGTTGTCGGAGTTGCCGAGCGGGAGCGGGGTGAGCTTGACGGCGCCCGGGTTCTTCAGCTTGATGACGGCGACGTCGTACCCCTGGGCGCGGCCGACGATCGAGGCGTCGTAGGTCTTGCCGTTGGAGAAGGTGACGGTGAGCTTGCCGCTGTCGGCGCCCGGGGCGACCACGTGGTTGTTGGTGAGGATGTGGCCCTGCTTGTCGAAGACGAAGCCGGTGCCGGTGTCGCTCTCCTGGCTGTTCTGCGCCTTGATGGTGACGACGCTGGGCAGCGTCTTGCTGGCGATGCCGGCCACCGAGGTGGGGGCGCGGTTGAGCGCCTTGCTGCTGCTGGCGGCGGAGATGGTGGTGGAGCCGGAGTCGTCGTTGTGCTTGGCGGCGTAGTAGCCGATGCCGCCGCCGACCCCGCCGGCCACCAGAGCGGCGACCAGGACCGCGGCGACCATGCTGCCGATGCGGCGCTTGCCACGCCCGTCGCCGGACGGCGAGCCGGGAGGCATCGGGGTGCCCCACACCGGGCCGCCGGGGGAGCCGGGGCCGCCCGCGCCGGGCTGCGGAGTGGCGTACGAGGGGGTGGACGGCACCGCGTACGGGTCGTGCACCGGATTGGGCTGCTGGGCACCGGGCTCCTGGCCACCCTGGTGCTCAGGCCCCTGCGGACCGGGCTGACCCGGCTGCCCGGGCTGGCCGCCCTGTGCAGCGCCGTACGCCGGCGCGGCAGCGCCGTAAGCGGGCGCCGGAGCGGCCGGCGGCTGCGGGTACTGCGGCTGAGGCGGCTGCGGCTGGTGCTGAGGAGCCTGCGCCTGCGGGGCCTGGGGTGCGTGCGGGCCCTGCGGTGCCTGAGGCGCCTCGTACGACGGCGCACCTGTCTTCGGTGCGTCGTACGGCGACGGAGCCTGGCCGCCACCGACCAGCGCGCTCGGCGGCGGGCCGTACGGCGACGGCGGACCGACCGGCGGGGGCGCCTGCGTCGGCACCGCCTCGGGGGCGGGTCCAGCGGAGGAGGAGGCGTCGGGGCTCGCGGCCCGGCCCGGCTCGACGTCCGCCTCCTGTGCCTGCGACGGCACCTGGTCGGCGGGGGCCGGGGCGGCGGGCGGCGCGGAGGGGGCCGGCGGAACGTGGGCAGCCGGGGCACCGTCGGGCGCGGCCGCCGACTCCGCAGCCGGTACGGACGACCCGGCCTCGTTCTCGGTGCTCACAGCATTTCTCCTCAGGGTCATGACGAACGACAGAAGACAAGGGGACGGATCACGTCGTGCCCATAGCATTTCCTACGGCGTGTCGGACCGCCGTAAGGGGTAGCTGTGCGCCATGCGCGGGTCCGCCGCACGGAGCCCGCGGCCTGCGGTACGGAGCCTGCGACCCGCCGTACGGCATCCGCCCTACGGCACTGACGAGCCCGCCGTACGGAGCCCGCACCCGGACCCGTACGCCTGGCGGCGCGGCCGGCCGCCGTACGGTGCGTGGCCGCCGGCCGCACGGTGGCACCATGGCCCGGTGACGTTTGCGCGCGTGGCCCCGGAGCCGTACCCGGAGGGACGGCCGGTCCAGGTCGTCGCCCATCGGGGCGCCTCCGAGGACGTACCAGAACATACGCTCGCCGCGTACCGGAAGGCTATCGAGGACGGTGCGGACGCGCTCGAATGCGACGTCCGGCTGACCGCCGACGGCGAGCTGGTGTGCGTGCACGACTGGCGGGTGAACCGCACGTCCAACGGCCGCGGCGCCGTGTCGTCGATGGAGCTGGCCGACCTCGCGGCGCTCGACTTCGGCTCCTGGAAGGGCCAGAACGCCGACCACGAGGCGCCGGAGCGGTTCGCCCAGGACCGGCTCGGCACCGGCCCGGACGACCCGGGCGAGCGCAGCCGCGTGCTGACCCTCCAGCGGCTGCTGGAACTGGTCGCCGACACCGACCGCAGGGTCGAGCTGGCCATCGAGACGAAGCACCCGACCCGCTGGGCCGGACAGGTGGAAGAACGGCTGCTGGAGCTGCTGGGCCGGTTCGGCCTGGACCGCCCGGCGCCCGGCGCGCCCTCCCAGGTGCGGGTGATGAGCTTCTCCGCCCGCTCGCTGCGCCGGGTCCGCCTCGCCTCGCCCGCGCTGCCGACGGTCTACCTGATGCAGTACGTCTCCCCGCGGCACCGCGACGGGCGGCTGCCGGCGGGCGTGGGCACCGCAGGGCCGAGCATGCGGATCGTCCGCGCCAACCCCGGCTACGTGGCGCGCCTGCACCGCGCCGGCCACCAGGTACACGTCTGGACCGTGGACCGCCCCGAGGACGTCGAGCTGTGCGCGCGGCTGGGCGTCGACGCGATCATCACCAACCGCCCGCGCAGGGTGCTGGCCCAGCTCGGCCGCTGACCGCCCGGCGGCGGCCGAGCCGGCCCCCGCGGCCCCGGCGGCCCCCGCAGCCCCCGCGGCCCCGGCTGACGCCCCACCCCCGGCCACGGCTCCGCGCGGGCCTGCGGCCGTCTCCTCCACCGTCACCGCCACCACCGCCTTCGCCGTGTCGCAGGCGGGGCTTCCGCCGCCGCCGCACGCGAGGCGCACGCCTCACGGGCTGAATCGTTACGCCACGCGCCGGATCGTGCGTTGGGCATGGACGTGTTCCATATCAGCCGTCAGTGTGCCGTAAAAGATCGCGCTTGGCCTGTTTCCGCTCGAGTGCCAAGGGGCATCCACCCTGTGGCGTGGGGTGAACAAGGAGGTCTCGGGGGTGTCGTTGATGGTGGCGCAAGAGGTGCCGACGTCCACGACCATGGCCCTGCCCCATGGTCCGACGGGCGTCGCGGACGCCAGACGCAGACTGCGTGCCGACCTGTACGCGCGAGGAGTGCCGGACCCGGTCGTGGACGATGCGGTCCTGATCCTCTCGGAGCTCATCAGCAACTCCTGCCGGCACGCCCGTCCGCTGGACGACATCGGACTCGACGGCTCCGACGGGATCGCCGGGATCGCGGATGCCGGCGGGATCGGTGTCAACGGAATCAGCGGATTCGGCGGCGACCCGCGGACACCGGAGGGCCGGGTGGGCGCGCAGACGCCCGCACACCATCCGGTCCGCGCCGCCCACACCGACCGTGCGGACCGCGCGGACACCCCCGAGCAGCGCAGCGGCATACGAGCGGCCTGGTCGGTGGACGCCGGCGGCGTCCTCGTCCTGGAGGTCACCGACGGCGGCGGCCCGACCCGGCCGCGCCCGTCGAGCCCCTCGCTGACCGCACACGGCGGCCGCGGCCTGGGCATCGTCGGCAGCCTCGCCCTGCGCTGGGGCGTGCGCGACGCGCCGGGCGAGGTGACGGTCTGGGCGCTGCTGCCGGTCCGCGGCAGGCACGCCCGCCGCGACGACTCGATGGGCACCGGCATCGGCCTCCCCCTGGGCGTCCCCCTCGGCCTTCCGCTCGACCTCGCCGAGTCCCTGGACGACCTGGGATAGCCGAAGGTTCGGTGGCCGGTCCGGTGGTCTGTTCCGTGACCGGTCCGGTGGTCTGTTCCGTGACCGGTCCGGTGGTCTGTTCCGTGACCGGTCCGGGGGTCTGTTCCGTGGCCGGTCCGGTGGCCGCCCCACGCACGGTCCGGTGGCAGGTCCACGCACGGTTCGGTGGCCGGTTCCCTCCTCCCGCCGGCCGTACGGCTACCGGCTCCCTCCCGCCGACCCGCTCGTACGAGGCACGCGAGGTCGTCCGGGTTCGTACGGCCTCGCGCGTACGCGTGCCGAACGGAGCATGCCCGTGCGCGGCGCGAGGTCCGTTGCGGCCGGGGCGGGGCCCGGCGACCGCTAGGCTCGCAGGCCGGAAGAACGCCGTACCGGGAGAGGCCGGGAGACACCGAGCATGGCCAAGAAGCGCGCGACCGCCACCAAGTCCAGGAACCAGCAGGCGGCGGCAGGCGATGCCGTTCCTGTCGTCGGCGCGCGCGAACCGTGCCCGTGCGGTTCGGGGCGGCGGTACAAGGCGTGCCACGGCCGGGAGGCGGCGCACGCCGTCACCGAGCTGGTACGCCGTCCGTTCGAGGGCCTGCCGGGGGAGTGCGACTGGGTGGCACTGCGCGAGCTGGTGCCGGCCGCGACCGTGCCGCTCACCCTCAAGGGCGAACTGCCCGCGGGCGTGCCGTCGGTGACTCTCGGCACCGTGCTGCCGATGGCCTGGCCGGCGCTGCGCCGCGACACCGGCGCCGTGCTGCTCGGCCTGCAGAACGACGCGTCGAGCGGCGACATCAGCCGCGACCTGGCGGACACCCTGACCCGCGCGCTCGACGCGGCGCCCGGCAACCCGGTGGAGGGCCGCCGTCCCGCACCGGACGGACCGCGGTTGCAGGACCTGCTCGACCTGTCCGTGCCGTTCGAGCCCGAGGTGCACAGCGGCTTCGAGTTCTGGCTGGAGGACGCGAACGCGGCCGGCGGCGAGGTGGCCGCGTCGCTGGAGCGGGCGAACCAGGCGGCGATCCCCACGGTCCGGCTGACGGGCGTGGACGCCGCGTACTGGTGCGAGACGCCGGAGAAGAACCACCTGCGCTGGGTCATGCCGCACCCGGAGGAGGGCCTGCTCGACGCGCTCGCGCGGCTGCACGCCGCCGGAGCCTCCGGGCTCGGCGAGGGCACCCGGCTGGTCGGGTCCTTCCGGGCGCACGGTCTGATGGTCCCGGTGTGGGACCTGCCGGTCGGCATGTCCGCGGAAGAGGTGGAGAAGCCCGCCGCGGCCTTCGAGGAGCGGCTGACCGAGACGCTGGCCCGTACCGGTCCGCTGACCGCGGAGGAGCGCAGGGCGCGCAGCGGCTTCACCAACCGTCAGATCACGCTGAGCTGACGGCCGTCGGCGGTCGGCGGCCACCCCGCGGGCCGCCGCCGGCCGCTGCCGGCCGCCCCTGACCGACGCTGACCGACGCCGGCCGCCGAACACCGGGCGAACGAGGTCGAACGCGCGTCCGCCGCAAGGGTCCCGACCAAGCGGTCGTTCAGTGATTCCGATCACAACTGCCTTGGAAACACCGGGTCATGGGGCAGCTCCCCCGAACGGGGAATTTGCTAACAGCCGAAGTCTTGTTACCGTTTGAGCAGCCCGGTCGCTGGTGCATCCCCCGTCGCCAGCGACCGGGCGTTTCCATGCCCCGACCGATCCGCATCGACGCAATCCGTTGTGGCGCCGCTTCCCGGGTACTGATCCCGTCGCGCGCGGCCCGGGCTCGGTCATCGCACACACCGTCACCAAACCGGTCGTACACGTCATACCGGTCGTCATCGCCCTACTGGCCGCGGCGAGCGCCTCAGTCGTCGTCCGACGACGGGTGGGCGTGCGCGGTGCTGTGGCCGGCGTTGCCCCGGTGGGGGACACCGTGGTCGGAGCCGGCGGTGGCCACCGCGAGAGCCAGTACGGCGGCGAGCGCGGCCGCGCTCGCCGCGGCGACCTTGCGCAGCCCGTCCGCCCGAGCCCCGTCCTGGTCGTGCTCCCGGTCCTGAGACCGGGAGCGCCCCCGCTGGTCCGAAGCGTCCGACGGCTGCTGTGACTTCAAAGGGCTCACCTGCACTCGACATCAGGGGTCCGGGCGAACATAACGCTCGCAATCCACCGGTGGTTCCGGCGACACCCGGCTTGTACCCCGTCAGAGGACCTTCAGTAGCGCAGTCGGTCCCCGTCGGGGGCGGTGCGCCCGGCACGAACCAGGGCGTCGACGAGGGTGTCGATCCGCGGCAGCCACGGCGTCCGCTCGGCGTTCCTGACCGCCTTGACGGCGTCGACCATCCGGGCGGCCCTGACGGCCGCGACCGGGACGATCGGCACGACCGGCTGGCGTACCCACTTCAGCGGGCCCGGCTGGCCGCCGGCCGGCGGCAGCGCCACGTACCCGCCGTCGCCGTGGTAGCGCAGCGAGGTCGGCACCCAGTCCTGGCTGTCGAGGAGTTCGCCCAACTCGGCGAGGGAGTAAGGGGCGACGAGAAAGACATAGCGGGTCGGAGTGGCCACGACCGGGCCGAGCCGGCAGCCCAGCGACTCCATCGCCTCCAGGGCGCGCGCTCCCGCGACCGCGGGAAGGCTCGCCGCCGAGACGCGGTCGCCGGTGGCCAGCACCACGGGCGCGTCCGGCCGGCGGGTCCACCACCAGCGGACCATGCGCGGGTCACGGGTCGCGGCGAGGAGTCCGGGCTCGACCGGGTGGACTCCGGGCACCGGACAGTTGGGGCGCCCGCAGCCACAGGCCGGGGCACCGGCCGGGCGCCGCGCACCCGGCCCGTCGACTCCCACGCCGGGGACCACGCGCCACTGCCACCGCTCGGCGTAAGTCAGCGCCGCGTCCAGATACGCGGTCCGCTCCTTCCGCCGAAGAGAGATCTTGCGTCGCCTTCCGAGGATCTCGCGCATCAGCGCTCGTTCCTTTCCGTTAACGCCCAGGGATCTGCCCACTGCACAACGTAACTGTCGAGCACACCGCATTTGAGGCAGCACATCGCACTGCCAGCCGAGCGTGGAACGTGGCGGAGGGTGGCGCGCAACCGGCGCTCTTGGACTCGCACTGAACTCACTGCGCCCTGGTCGCGGGCCATATGTCATGGTCCGCGTCGGACGCCGCACCCCTCGCCACTCGGGGTTGGGTCGGCCGTCAACTGTATACGTACTACGACGCTTGAGCCGGACTTCGGGTTCCTACCCACCACCCGCGAAATGACGCGCTGTTGGCTGGCCCCAGTCGATCGTGCGCATACACCGGGGGTGGCGCTTTTCGGCCAACATCGCGGAAACAGGGCCGTCCGGGGCACGCTGCCGACACCACTCCGTGTACCGGGACAATCCTGGACATGCCCACGATCGTGCGTGTAGAAGTGGGGTCTTGACAGCAGCGCAGCACGACATGGGGGTTTGCGATGCTATTCATGCAGATGCGCCGCGCATTGCGGACGAAAAGCACCGATTGCCCCGCTCGCCGGCAACCGGCCGGAAGTATCCGGCCATGAGCCCCGCACCCGTCAGAAAAGTGGCCGGAAGCGAGCCGTCCACTCCCGTCCAGGCGGACACTGACGCCCCTGTCCCCGCTCCCCCCGCGCCCGGTACGGCCACAGCCGCCACGATCGCCACCGCGGCCGGTTCCGCACCACCCGTCGCCCCTGTCCCGGTGCCGCCCTCGCCGGCCTCCGCCCCGCGCGTGATGCCGCCCCGCGGCACCCCCGACCACTCCCTCGCCGTCCAGGACCGGCTCGCCGCCTGGGTGTGCGACCTGTCCCTGCTGCACGAACTGACCGAGCGGCTGGCCCGTACCGCCGCGCTCGACGACGCCCTGCACGAGGTGCTGCGGGCGGGCGCCACGCTGGTCGGCGCCCGGCGCGGGCTGATCGCCCTGGACCCGGCGGACCGGCTCGGCCCGGCGACGAGCGTCGGCCTGGGTCTCGGGCGCAGCGACCTCGGCACCCTGGAGACGGTTCCGCTCGACGCCGAGTCCGCCGAGGCGGTCCTCCCCGACCTGCTGCACGGCCCCGGTCCGACCACCCGGCACCGCGAGGTCGCCGCCCAGCTCGGCCTGGCCGCGAGCTACGCGGTGCCGCTGGTCGCGGAGGCCGCCGCCGAGAGCGGCACCGGCGCGGGCGACGGGGCCGAACACGCCGCCGGCCACCCCACCGGGCCCCGCACCGGGCCCCGCACCGGCCCCCGCACCGGATTCCCCACCGACCACCCCGCCGGCCGCCTCGGCACCGCCGTCTGGTTCTACGACGAACCCGCCGAGCCCACCGACCGCCAGCGCCGCCTCGTCAGCCTCTACCTGCGCTTCGCCGTCGAGCACGTGGCCCGCTGCCTGACCCTGGACCGGGCCCGCGCCGCGGCCCGCGCGCTGTCCGAGGAACTGCTGCCGGCCCGGCTGCCGCGGGTGCCCGGTCTGCGGATGGCCGTACGCCACACCACCGGCCCGCGCGGCGGCGGCGACTGGTACGACGCCCTGCCGCTGCCCGAAGGCTCGCTCGGGCTCGCCGTCGGCGGGGTGACGGGCTCAGGGCCTGGCGCGGTCGCCGCGATGGGCCGGCTGCGCGCGTCCCTGCGGGCGTACGCCGTGATGGAGGGCGAGGACCCGGTCGCGGTGCTGTCCGACCTCGAACTGCTGATGCGGCTGACCGAGCCGGCCCGTTCGGCCACCGCGCTCTTCGCGTACGCCACCGCGCTGCCGGGCGGCGGCCGCAAGCTGACCATGGCCGGCGCCGGGCACTACCCGCCGCTGGTGGTCGGCGACCGGCGCTGCGAGTACGTGGAGACCTCGCTCTCCGCGCCGCTGAACATGCTGAGCTGCTGGGAGGCGCCCTGCGCCGAACTGGCCGTCCGGCCCGGCGAGAGCCTGCTGCTGTACACCGACGGGCTGCTGCACCGCACCGGGGAGCCGGCGGACCGGGCGCTGTCCCGGCTGCACTCAGCCGCGCAGACCGCGCCCAGGAGCGTACGGGCGGACCCGGAGGAGCTGGCCGACCACGTGCTGCGCACGCTCTTCCCCGACGGGCGGGACCGGGCCGACCACATCGAGGACCTGGTACTGCTCGCCGTGCGCTTCGACGACTGACGGCGGCCCGCCGGCAGACCTGTTCCGTCCCCCGCGCCCGCCCCGCCCTTCCCACTCCGACCGTTCCGTCCCGTTCATACGATTCATACCGCCACCATGTGACTCTTCTTCCACTTCCGCCCCTTCTCCCCCTCTCGCCCCCGGTTATCCACAGGCGCCCCGACCGGTCGCCGTCCCGCGCCCATACGATGGACGAACGGTTCATTCTTGAGGAGGCAGGACGTGGCGAAGGCCGAGGACAGGCAGGACACGGCGGGGGGCCGGCAGGAGGAAGCGCTCGATGCGCAGGAGTCCGCCGAGGCGGGCGAGGCCGGGTCCGACGGGCAGGACCGCCCGATCAAGCAGCGCAAGAACGGGCTGTATCCCGCGGTGTCCGACGAGCTGACCGCGGTCATGAAGTCCGGCTGGGCCGACACCGAGCGGAGCGGCCTGGAGCCGATACCGCAAGCGCCGTACGCCGCGGCCCGCCGTGCCGCGCTGTCCGCCCGCTTCCCGGGCGAGCGGATCGTGGTGCCCGCCGGGAACCTGCGCACCCGCGCCAACGACACGGAGTACCCCTTCCGTGCCTCGACGGAGTACGTGCACCTCACCGGCGACCAGACCCAGGACGCCGTCCTCGTCCTCGAACCGATCGCCGAGGGCGGCCACGCCGCGACCGCGTACCTGCTGCCGCGCTCCGACCGGGAGAACGGCGAGTTCTGGCTGGACGGCCAGGGCGAGCTGTGGGTCGGCCGGCGCAACAGCCTGACCGAGGGCGAGCAGCTGCTCGGGCTGCCGTGCAAGGACGTCCGCACGGTCGCCGATGTGCTGCGCGAGGCCACCGGCCCGGTCCGCGTGGTGCGCGGCTACGACGCCGGGGTCGAAGCGGCCCTCACCGACAAGGTCACCGCCGAGCGGGACACGGAGCTGAAGGTCTTCCTGTCGGAACTCCGCCTGATCAAGGACGAGTTCGAGATCGGCGAGCTCCAGAAGGCGTGCGACTCCACCGCCCGCGGCTTCGAGGACGTGGTGAAGGTCCTCGACCTCGCGCAGGCCACCTCCGAGCGGTACATCGAGGGCACCTTCTTCCTGCGCGCCCGCGTCGAGGGCAACGACATCGGCTACGGCTCGATCTGCGCCGCCGGCCCGCACGCCACCACCCTGCACTGGGTGCGCAACGACGGCCCGGTCCGAGCCGGCGAACTGCTGCTGCTCGACGCCGGCGTGGAGACCCACTCCCTCTACACCGCCGATGTCACCCGCACCCTCCCGATCGACGGCCGGTTCTCGCCGCTGCAGAAGAAGATCTACGACGCGGTCCACGACGCGCAGCAGGCCGGCATCGACGCGGTCAAGCCCGGCGCGGCCTACCGCGACTTCCACGAGGCGGCGCAGCGCGTGCTCGCCGAGCGGCTGGTCGAGTGGGGCCTGCTGGAGGGGCCGGTGGAGCGGGTGCTCGAACTCGCCCTGCAGCGGCGCTGGACGCTGCACGGCACCGGGCACATGCTCGGCCTGGACGTGCACGACTGCGCCCAGGCACGCACCGAGACATACGTGGACTGCACGCTGGAGCCGGGCATGGTGCTCACCGTGGAGCCCGGGCTGTACTTCCAGGCGGACGACCTGACGGTGCCGGAGGAGTACCGCGGCATCGGGGTGCGGATCGAGGACGACATCCTCGTCACCGAGAGCGGCAACCGGAACCTGTCGGAGGGACTGCCGCGCCGCTCGGACGAGGTCGAGGAGTGGATGGCCGGGCTGAAGGGCTGACCGGTCATGGGTCGGCCCGCCCCGCGCAGGAGCGGGGCGGGCCGGACGCAGGGGGCCCGACGCTGCGGGCCGAGCGCTGTGGGACGGGCGCTGCGGGACGGGCGCTGTGGGATGGGCGCTGTGGGACGGGCGCTTCGGCGACGGGTCAGGACGCCTTGAGCAGGGCGTCCTCCCGCCACTTGAGCATCTTGTCGAACGCCACGACCGTGCCGTGCCCAGGGCGGTCGTGGAACTGCACATGGTCGACGAGGGCTTCGATCAGGAACAGTCCGCGGCCGTGCTCGGCCTGCTGGCCCCGCAAGGTCAGCGCCCGGGCCGGCAGGCGGAAGTGGTCGTGGGGCAGGCCCGGCCCGGAGTCGGCGACCTCGATACGGCAGCAGTCGCCGTCGATCTGGGCGGTGACGCTGTAGCCCGTGGCAGAACCGGCGTGTTCCACGGCGTTCGCACACGCCTCGGAGAGGGCCACCGAGAGATCGAAGGAGATGTCGGGGTCGACCCCGGCCGTCTCCATGGTCCCCAGCAGCAGTCTCCTGGCCAGCGGAACGCTCGCAGCCTCGCGCCGCAAATGGAGTGACCACCAGATGCTCATGCTCCAGCCTCCTGGCTGCGGCTCGACATACGGTTACGTATTGCCGCGAAAGCCCGGGCGTAAGCGTGATGTTGACGTGATGCCGCTCATTCGGCGGATGCGGGAGCCGCACGCGGCGGTGTAGGGGGCGCGGCTGTCAAGACCGCCGGCGCCGACGGGCGCCGCCGCGGACGACCCGGGCAACGGCCGTACCGCGTACCGGATCGCCCCGCCGGTGGCGTCCCGAGCAGGGTCCGCGGCGGGTCGTCGACAGGGCGTCGGCGGGTCATCGGCGGCGTGCCGACAGCGTCCCGGCGCGGTCCCGGCGGGCGGGCGGCGGCAAGGGCGCCGTAGGCGGGCGAACCGGGCAGTGAGATGATGACCGCCGTCATGGCTGCGCCTTCCTCCGTCTCCTGCCGACCCGCGCCCACCGTGCGCGCGGGCGCCGGGATGCGACTGCTGCGGACCGCGGTGTTCACCGCGGTCTGCGTGCTGCTCGCCGCGATCGGGCACGCCATGGCATCGGGTCGTGCGGTTCCGGTCGGCTCCCTGGCGCTCGGCTGGCTCGCGGCCTTCGCGGTCGTCGCGCCGCTGGCGGGCCGGGAGCGCGGACTGCCGGGCATCACCGCGCTGCTCGCCGTCGGACAACTCGCCCTGCACACGGTGTTCAGCACCGGGCAGATGTGCGCCTCCGTCACCGGCTCCTCCCGGAGCGGCTCCACGAACGAGCTGATCGCCGTCGCCGCCCGGCTGGTGTGCGGCGGCGGTGGCAGCTCCGCGCTCTCCCCGGGGGCCGCGCGGCAGATCGTGCTGCGGGCCGGGATCGACCCCGCCGCGGTCGGCGGCACCACGCAGCCGCGGGACGTGCTGATGCCGGGGATGTCGACGCTCGCCGGCTCCTCCGGCGCGCACGGCGCCCACGCGTCGCTGCCCTGCATGCTGCTGTCGATGTTCTCCGGTCCCATGCTGCTCGGCCACCTGCTGGCCGCCGTGGTCGCCGGGTTGCTGCTGCGCCGCGGTGAGGCCGCGCTGTGGCGGCTGGTCCGGCTGTCGGTGCGCGGCGCCGCGGGGCTGACCTCGCTGGCGCCGTCCGCGCTGCGCCGGGCCTGCGTCCTGCTGGCGGCGCTCGCCGCCGCCGTGCCCTGCGCCCGCCGCCCGATACGGGGCGCCACGTGGTCGGCGCCGGCCCGGCACCGTACCGTCTGGCTGCGGCACTGCCTGGCCAGGCGCGGTCCTCCGGTGGTCGCACTGGCGGCCTGACGCGGCGTCGGCTCCCCACCGGGAGCGCCGACGGACGCGCGGGTCGCCCGGCCGCCCTCCCACGAGCACCCCTCGTACCCCTGACGGTCCCCCGCATCACACGCCCGTACGCGCACGCGTACAGCCGGGGTCCCCGGTACGGGTACGCGTGCGGGTCCGGGGCGGGCTGCCCGCGTCCCCCCGCGCACATTGCCGTGCGCGGTCCACCGTCAGCGCACCACTTCATCGTGGAGATACCCCTGCCATGAGCAGTTCCCGTATGCGCGGCCGTGCCGCAACCGTCGCCGCGCTCGCCGGCTCCGCCGTCCTGCTGGCCGCCGTACCCGCCTTCGCCCATGTCACCGTGCAGCCGGGCTCGGCCGCCAAGGGCAGCTACAGCACCGTCGCGTTCAAGGTGCCGTGCGAGGAGGACAACGCCTCCACCGTCAAGCTGGAGGTGAACCTCCCGACCGACCACCCGATCGCCTCGGTGTCGATCCAGCCCGTGCCGGGCTGGACGGCGAAGGTCACCACGGCCAAGCTGACCACCCCGCTGAAGACCGACGACGGCACCGTCACCTCGGCCGTCACCAAGATCACCTGGACCGGCGGCAAGATCGAGCCGGGGCAGTTCCAGCAGTTCCCGGTCTCCTTCGGGCCGTTGCCGGACAACGCCGACTCGCTGTCGTTCAAGGCGCTCCAGACCTACAGCGACGGCAACGTGGTGCGGTGGATCGAGATCCCGCAGGCCGGGCAGCCCGAGCCGCAGAACCCGGCACCGACCCTGAAGCTCACCGCGGCGGGCAGCGACTCCGGCGCCGCTCCCGCCACGACCGGCAGCCCCGCGGCCGCCCCGCCGGCCGGCGGCAAGGGCGCGGCGACCACCACCGCGTCGGCGAGCAGCAGCGACGACACCGCTCGCGCCCTGGGCGTGGCCGGGATCGTGGTCGGCGTGATCGGCGTCGGCTTCGGCGTGTACGGCGGCCGGCGGCGTACGCCCGCGACCGGCGCCGGGGTACCTGGTGCCTCGTCCGCGGGTTCCTCGTCCGCGGGTGCCGCGGGCGGCGCCTCCGACGGCCCCTCCGCGCCCTCGGCCTGACCGGCCTCCGCCGGGCGGTCGCGGTGCGCGCACCATAGGACCGCGGCCGCCCGGCCCCTTCGAGCACTCGCGAACAGGAACTTCTCTCATGCGCACCACCGTCAAACTCGGCGCAGTCGCCGTGACCGCGTCGGCCGCCCTCCTGCTCACCGCGTGCGGGGGTTCGTCGTCCGGCAGCGGTTCGAACGCCGCCGCGGTCGTGTCGACCCACGCCTCGCAGGGACCGGGCGTCGCCCTGGACTCGCCGTTCGCCAAGCCCTCCCTGGTACTGACCGACAACCACGGCAAGTCGTTCGACCTGGTCAAGCAGACCGCCGGGCATCCCGTGCTGCTCTACTTCGGCTACACGCACTGCCCCGACGTGTGCCCGACCACCATGAGCGACATCGCGCTGGCCAAGTCGAAGCTGTCCCCTGCCGATCAGGCCAAGCTCCAGGTGGTCTTCGTCACCTCCGACCCCGACCGCGACACCCCGGCCCGGCTGAACGCCTGGCTCGGCGCGATCGACAAGAGCTTCATCGGCCTGACCGGCAAGTTCAGCACGATCCAGGCCGCCGCCCGCTCGCTCGGCGTCGGCATCGACCCGCCGGTGAAGGAGAAGGACGGCAGCATCACCGTCACCCACGGCGCCGAGGTGCTGGGCTTCTGGCCCAAGGACAACAAGGCGCACGTGGTGTACATGTCCGGTACCACCGCGGACCAGTACACGCGCGAGCTGCCGAAGATCATCAGGAGTGAGAAGTCGTGACCGCGACCAGGTCCGCCGGGCGGCGCACCCGGGCCGGCGCGGCCGCGCTGGTGGCCCTCGCCGCGGTGGCGACCGGCGGCACCATCGCGCTCACCGGCTGCTCGTCCTCGGCGGGTTCGCCGGGCTCCGCGGGTTCCGCGGACACCTCCGCCGCCGCGGCCGGCGCCAGGTCCGCGAGCCCCGCCGAACTCGCGGTGACCGGTGGGTACATACCGCAGCCGCTGCTGACCGACATGGCCGCCGCGTACTTCACCGTCACCAACACCGGCGGCACCGCGGCCCAACTCACCTCCGTGACCAGTGCTCTGGCCGCGCACGCCACCCTGCACCGCACCGCCGGCGACACCATGCAGCAGGTGATGTCCCTGCCCGTGCCGGCCGGCGGCAAGCTCACGCTGAGCACCGGCGGCAACCACGTGATGCTGGAGGACCTCACCCACAAGCCGGCGGTGGGCGACAAGGTGACGCTCACCCTGCACTTCGCGCACGCCACCCCGGCGACGGTGACCGTCACCGTGCCGGTGCGTCCGACGACGTACCACCCAGGAGGCTGAACAGCCGATGGACACACGGTCGTACGTACGGCAACCGGGCGCCCGGCCACCCGGGTCGCGGTGGCGTCGGGTCGGGACGCGTCCGCTCGCGGCGCGGGCGGCCTGGTCCTGGCCGCGGCGCGCGGCGGCGCTGCTCGTGGGGCTCGGCGCGCTGGTCGGGCTGCTGCTCGGCACGGCGGTGCCCGCCTCGGCGCACGCCGCCCTGATCCGTACCGACCCGGCCGACGGGTCGGTGGTCAAGACGGCGCCGCAGCGGGTGGTGCTCACCTACTCCGAGGGCGTGCTGCTGTCCGACGACTCGCTGCGGGTGCTCGACCCGCACGGCACCGACGTCGCCGTCGGCACCCCGGGCCACGCCCAGGGCAAGGACTCCGGCGCCACCTCGACCGTCGCCCTCAAACCGGGCCTGGGCGACGGCACCTACACCGTGGCCTGGCGGGCGATCTCCCAGGACAGCCACCCCGTCGCCGGCGCCTTCACCTTCTCCATCGGCGCCCCCTCCAGGACGGACGTCGACCTGTCCGGCGTCGCGGCGCGCGGCGGCGGCGCGGCCGGCACGCTGTACGGCGTCGGCCGCTACGTCGCGTACGCCGGCTTCGCGCTGCTGGTCGGCGCCTCGGTGTTCCTCTCGGTGTGCTGGCCGCGCGGCGCGCTGCTGCGTCCGCTCCAGCGGATCGCGGCGACCGGCTGGGTGGCGATGGCCGCCTCCACCATCGCGTTGCTGCTGCTGCGCGGGCCGTACGTCAACGGCAAGGGGCTCGGGCAGGCGCTCGACCTGGGGGTGATGCGCGACCAGCTCCAGACAAGACCCGGGGCGGCGCTGCTGTCCCGGCTGCTGCTGCTCGCGGCCGCCGCGGTGTTCCTGGCGGTGCTGTTCGGGTCGTACGCCAGACGGGAGGACCCGGAGGAACGCGCGGACCTCGCCTGGGGGCTGGGCATCGGCGGCACCGTGATCGGGGTCGGCATCGCGGCGACCTGGGCGATGGCCGAGCACGCCTCGGTGGGTATCCAGCACCAGGTCGCGATGCCGGTCGACGTGGTCCACCTGCTGTCCATGGCGGTCTGGCTGGGCGGTCTGACCACCTTGCTGACCGCGCTGTGGGCGCCCTCGGTCGCGAGCCGCCCGATCGAGGCGTACGCGGTGCGCCGCTTCTCGCTGGTCGGGCTCACCGCGATCACGCTGCTGGTCGGCACCGGCGTCTACCAGGCGTGGCGGCAGATGGGCAGTTGGCGGGCCTTCACCGACACCTCCTACGGGCGGACGCTGCTGATCAAGATCGGGCTGGTGTGCGCGCTGGTGGCCATCGCCTGGTTCTCCCGGCGCTGGACCGCGCGGCTCGGGCAGGCACCGGCCACGGCTTCGGCTTCGGCTTCGGGCTCCGCTTCGGCGTCCGCTTCGACCACGGCTTCCGCCTCCGCGGCGGCCACGGCCTCGGCCGGCACCGTGGTGGCGCAGGGCGTACGCGAGCCGGTGGCGGCGGCCACGGACCGTACGGACGGGACCGCCGCGACCGCGGACGCCAAGGCGGGTGCGGCGTCCGGAAGCGGCGGCGCGGGTGGGGCCGACAACGCCCGGGCCGCGCAACTGCGCCGGCAGCAGGCCGCCCGTAGCGCGGCGCGGGCCAGGAAGGTCCTGGACGCCGACCCCTTCCGCGGCGCGCTGCGCCGCTCGGTACTGGCCGAGGCGGCGGTGGCCGTGGTGCTGCTGGGGGTGACCACGATCCTGTCCGGCTCCCAGCCGGGGCGGGCCGCGGAGGAGCAGAAGGCCCTGGCACCCGCACCGTCCGCGTCCTCGGGCACGGGCACCGCGCCCTCGGGGCAGGGCCGGATCGCGGTCACGGTGCCGTACGACACCGGCGGCCCGAAGGGGAAGGGCACCGCGGAGGTCACGGTGACCCCCGGGCAGGCCGCGACCCCCAACCAGGTGCAGTTGGTGATCAACGGCGCGGCCGGCACCCCGGTCGACGTGCCCGAGGTGCGGTTGGCGTTCACGCTGCCCGCACAGAACCTCGGCCCGATCCCGATCACGCTCACGCACGTGGGCACCGGCAAGTGGACGGCGAGCGCGGCGCAGTTGCCGCTGCCCGGCACCTGGCAGATGTCGGTCACCGTCCGCACCTCGGACATCGACGAGGTGACGGAGACGAAGAATGTGAAGGTCACGTCGTGAGTGCCACGAACAAGTCGGCGGGGCGCACCGCCGGACACGCCGTCCGCAGGCCGGCCGAGCAGAACCCCGGGCAGGGCTCCGAGCAGGACGCGGCACGGCCCGGGGTCAGCCGTCGGCGGCTGCTGGGCACCGCGGGCGCGGCCGGGGCGGCCGGGCTCGTGGTCGGCGGCGGTGCGGGCGCCGCCGTGGCGGCCGGCACCCGGGACGAGCCGACCGCGCTGACGACGGTCGGCTCGGCGCACATCCCGTTCGAGGGCACCCGACAGGCCGGGATCGTGCAGCCCGCTCAGGCCCGCGGCCATCTGGCCGCCTTCGACCTGGTGACCGGCGCGGACCGCCGTGCGGCGGCCGCGCTGCTGCGGCGCTGGTCGGACGCGGTGCGGGAGATGACCGCGGCCGGTCGCCCCGCCACCCCCGCGGCGTACGACGACCAGGTCGCCGACGACGCGGGGCCGTCCTCGCTGACCGTCACCTTCGGGTTCGGGCGCAGCTTCTTCGGGCGGACCGGGCTGACGTCGAAGCTGCCGGCCGCGCTGGCGCCGCTGCCCGACTTCCCCTCGGACCACCTCGACCCCAAGCGCAGCAACGGCGACCTGTGGGTGCAGATCGGCGCCGACGACGCACTGGTCGCCTTCCACGCGCTGCGGGTGCTGCAGAAGGCGGCGAGCGGCACCGCGACCGTGCGCTGGCAGATGAACGGGTTCAACCGCACCCCCGGCGCGACCGACCGGCCCCGCACCCCGCGCAACCTCATGGGGCAGATCGACGGCACCAACAACCCCAAGCCGTCCGACCCGGACTTCGACAAGCGGATCTTCGTGCCGGCGACCGGCTCTCCCGACTGGATGGCGGGCGGCTCGTACGCGGTCGTCCGGCGGATCAGGATGCTGCTGGACACCTGGGACCACCTGTCGGTGGCCGAGCAGGAGCGGGTGGTGGGGCGCCGCAAGTCCGACGGCGCACCGCTGTCCGGCGGCGTCGAGACCACACCGGTGCAGCTCGACAAGATCAACCCGGACCGGTCGCTGGCGATCGCGGGCGACGCCCATATCCGGCTGGCCGCCCCCGCGTCGAACAGCGGCGCGGCCATGCTGCGCCGCGCCTTCTCCTACCACGACGGCATCGGCACCGACGGCACCCCGGACGCCGGGCTGCTCTTCGTCGCCTGGCAGGCCGACCCGCTGACGGGCTTCGTGCCGGTCCAGCGCAAGCTCGACGGCGCCGACGGGCTGTCCCGCTTCCTGCGCCACGAGACGAGCGGGCTCTTCGCGGTGCCGGGCGGGGCGGGGAAGGGGGAGTACGTCGGCCAGCGCCTGCTGGAGAGCTGACGCGCCGGCGGACCGGCCCCGCAAGGCGGGAGGGCTGACGCGCGAGGGCCCGGCGCTGGGCGGTCGCGCGTCTCGTACGTTCGTGCGGGGCCTTGCGAACAAGCTTACGAGACGGACGGGGCCGCCCGTGTGGGCCGTTAGGCTGAACTCATGTCGCCGGCGAGCCGTTACACGTATCTGGGACCTGAGGGCACCTTCACCGAGGCGGCGCTGCGCACGCTGCCCGAGTCCGCCACCCGCGAGCTGGTCCCGATGGTGTCGGTGGCCGCCGCGCTGGACGCGGTACGCACCGGTGAGGCGGGCGGCGCGCTGGTGCCGATCGAGAACTCGGTGGAGGGCGGCATCACCACCACCCTCGACGAGCTGGCGTTCGGCGCCCCGCTGATGATCTACCGCGAGGTGCTGCTGCCGATCGCGTTCGCCCTGCTGGTCCGGCCGGGCACGAAGCTGTCGGACGTGAAGACGGTGACCGGCCACCCGGCCGCCCAGGTGCAGGTCAGGCAGTGGCTGTCGAAGCACCTTCCGGACGCGGTGTGGGAGTCGGCGGCCTCGAACGCGGACGGCGCCCGGCTGGTCCAGGAGTCCCGCTACGACGGCGCCTTCGCCGGCGAGTTCGCCGCCCCGACGTACGGCCTCGAACCGCTGGCCACCGAGATCCACGACGCCTCGAACGCGACCACCCGCTTCGTGCTGGTCGGCAAGCCGGCCCGGCTGGCGGCGCCCACCGGCGCGGACAAGACGTCGGCGGTGTTCTGGCTGCGCGACGACCACCCCGGCGCGCTGCTCGACCTGCTCCAGGAGTTCGCGATCCGCGGGGTGAACCTGATGCGGATCGAGTCCCGGCCGACCGGTGAGGGCCTGGGGCAGTACTGCTTCTCGGTGGACGCCGAGGGCCACCTGACCGACCGGCGGGTGAGCGAAACGCTGCTCGGGCTGCACCGGCGCTGCCTGAAGGTGCGGCTGCTCGGGTCGTACCCGCGGGCCGACGAGATCGCGCCGGAGGTACGCCGCGGCGCGAGCGACGAGGAGTTCAGCAAGGCCGCGGACTGGCTGAACCGGGCGCTCGACGGGCGCGCCTGAGGCAGGCCCGCCGCCAAAACCCAGGCCCCGACATGACGGAAGGTGACCGCCGACCCGGTCACCTGGCGTTCGCCTTGGCTTTGCCCACCAGCCATCTTGCGAGTTGTCCACCGAGTTATCCACAGGCTCGGCGCACGGCCTGTGGGTAACTGGGGACAAGTCGACAGAGGAAGCCGACCAAGTCGACAAATTGGTACACAGACACCAGGTCGCCCCGGAGTGCGACACCTCACCCCGCGTCACCCCAAATCCCCCTCGCCATCCTCCCGGGGGAACGCATCTCACTCGAAAGGGAGTGTGGAACGGGTTTGCGCGGGGAATCCATAGCCGAACACAGAGCCCGGGAAATGATCTCGCCACTTCTCCACAGATCTTCCCCACACCCTGTGGACAACCGGCCGGGATTTCCCCACTCCCTGTGGATAACTCGGCCGGAGAGGGGCCGGGAAGGCCCCTGGCGCCACCCTTCGCCGTGGATCAACTCCGGTTCTCCACAGGCCGGCTGACCCCGGGGAGGGATGGTCGGAATTGCGTTGACGAACGACGTTATCGCCACCTTCTCTCCTTTCTTTCGCTTTTCCAGCGAACCGGACATTGCTCGCATTACGCCTTTAAGTTGTCGCCGCATCCGACCGCCGCCCGGTAGCCTGTGGACCGTGATTGACCTTCGTCTGCTTCGTGAGGACCCCGACCGAGTGCGCGCCTCGCAGCGCGCCCGTGGAGAGGACGTCGCGCTCGTCGACGCGCTGCTCTCCGCCGACGAGCGGCGCAGGTCCTCCAGTACCCGCTTCGACGAGCTGCGCGCCGAGCAGAGGCAACTCGGCCGGCTGGTCTCCAAGGCGCAGGGCGACGAGCGGGCCGAGCTGCTCAAGCGCACCAAGGAACTGGCCGACTCGGTCAAGTCCGCGGACGCCGAGCAGCAGGAGGCCGCCGAGCAGGCCCAGCAGCTTCTGCTGCGCCTGGGCAACGTGGTGCACCCGGATGCCCCGATCGGCGGCGAGGAGGACTTCGTCGTCATCGAGACCGTCGGCACCCCCCGGGACTTCTCCGCCGAGGGCTTCACCCCCAAGGACCACCTGGAGCTGGGCGAGCTGCTCGGCGCCATCGACACCGACCGCGGTGCCAAGGTGTCCGGCTCGCGCTTCTACTACCTCACCGGCATCGGCGCGCTGCTGGAGCTGGCCCTGGTCAACGCCGCCATCGCGCAGGCCACCGCCGCAGGCTTCACCCCGGTGCTCACCCCGAACCTGGTAAGGCCCGCCGCCATGGCGGGCACCGGTTACCTGGGCCAGGTCGAGGACGACGTGTACTACCTGGAGAAGGACGACCTCTACCTGGTCGGCACCTCCGAGGTCCCGCTCGCCGCCTACCACATGGACGAGATCATCGAGGCGTCCAGGCTGCCGCTGCGCTACGCGGGCTTCTCCGCCTGCTACCGGCGGGAGGCCGGCTCGTACGGCAAGGACACCCGCGGCATCTTCCGGGTGCACCAGTTCGACAAGGTCGAGATGTTCGTCTACACCACGCCGGAGGAGGCCGAGGCCGAGCACCAGCGGTTGCTGGCGTGGGAGAAGCAGTGGCTGACGTCGCTGGAGCTTCCGTTCCAGGTGATCGAGCTGGCCTCGGGCGACCTGGGCTCCTCGGCGTCGCGCAAGTTCGACTGCGAGGCGTGGATTCCGACCCAGGGCAAGTACCGCGAGCTGACCTCCACCTCCAACACCACGCAGTTCCAGGCCCGGCGGCTCGGCATCCGGATGCGCGACAGCGACGGCACCCGGCCGCTGGCCACCCTCAACGGCACCCTGTGCGCGGTGACCCGCACCATCGTCGCCCTGCTGGAGAACCACCAGCAGGCCGACGGCTCGGTCCGGGTGCCCGAGGTCCTGCGGCCGTACCTGGGCGGGCGCGACATCCTGGAACCCCCGGCCACCGGCGCGAACCCCGCCGCCAAGTGACCGCCTCCGAGCCGGGTACGGCCGGCGGCTCCGCCACGGGGCCGCTGCCGTACCAGCTGGTCGCCACCGACCTGGACGGCACCCTGCTGCGCGAGGACGGCACCGTCTCGCGGCGGTCCCGCGCCGCGCTCGCCGCGGTGACCGCCGCGGGCGCGGCACACATCATCGTCACCGGCCGCTCGGTGCCCTGGACGCGGCATGTCCTGGACGACCTCGGCTACCAGGGGCTCGCCGTCTGCGGCCAGGGCGCGCAGGTGTACGACGCGGGCACGGGCCGGCTGCTCACCTCCGTGACGCTGGACCGCAAGCTCGCCGCGGTGGCACTGGCCAAGATCGAGGCGGAGGTCGGCCCGGTCGCCCTGGCGGCCAGCCGGGACGGCCTCGACGGCGAGGTGCTGGTCGGCAACGGGTACATCTACAACCCCGAACTCCCGGTCATCCACATGACCGGCACCGACGTGCTGTGGGCCGAGCCCATCAACAAGCTCTACATCCAGCACCACGAACTCGACGACGACGCGCTCGCCGAGGCGGCCCGCGCGGTCGCCGGCGACATGGTGGGCGTCGTCATGGCCGGCCAGGGCATCGTGGAACTGCTGCCGCTCGGTCTCACCAAGGCGACCGGGCTGTCGCTGGCCGCCCGGCGGCTGGGCGTCACCGCGGCGCAGACCATCGCCTTCGGCGACATGCCCAACGACGTGCCGATGTTCCGCTGGGCCGGGCACAGCGTGGCGATGGCCAACGCCCACCCCGACCTCAAGGCCGTGGCCGACGAGATCACGCTCTCCAACGACGAGGACGGCATCGCGGTGGTCCTGGAGCGGCTCATGGGCGCCGCCGCCTCCTGAGGCACGCGGCCCGGGTCCGTACGCAGGGGATTGCCGGGAGCGCCTACCGGCGGTCCCGGCGGCCGTCCTCCCACCCGGCCGCCCTTCCGTCGGCCGTACCGCCGTCGGTCGTACCGCCGTCGGATACCGGAGCGTGCGCGGCAGGGGTGGGCGGCAGCGGCGTCAGGGCGTAGCAGCACAGCCCGATCAGCACCGCCGTGAAGTGGCCGAGGTCGGTGAAGGTGTCACCGGTCACCAGGCGGTAGCCGAAGAAGCCGAGCAGCGCCACCGCGTAGGGCCGGCGGACACAGCGCGGCAGCCGGTAGGTGAGGACCCCGGCGACCCCGGCGAGGCCGTAGCTGACCCCGATGTCCACGGTGTACGCCAGGGAGTGCGGCAGGCGGTTGTCCCGGATGTCGAGGAAGACCGCCTTCTGGCTGAGCAGGGTGGCGCCCACGTGCGCGAAGGCTGCGGTCGCCAGCCAGCGCGCGGTGCCGAGCCAGCGTTCCGCGGTGGCGTGCACCACCTCGAAGAGCACCACGTACACGGCGAGACCGGACGGGCTCTGTATCCACAGCGCGCTGGCGATCAGCACCCGGATCGGGTGCGCCCGCAGCTCCACCAGGTTGGTGCTGACCTGGTGGAGTACGTGCGAGCGCACGTCCGCCGGCAGCAGCGCGGCGATCCCGCTGGTGAGCAGGATGATCAGAAGCCAGATGTGCGTGCCCGGGGTGGAGCGGACCCAGGCGACAGCAGCGCGCCCCGCGTCGCCGGGTGTGACCCGGTGGCACGGGGCGACCGATCCGGCGGCGCGGCGCTGAGGCGGCGGGGTGCTGTGCGAGGAGTCCTGGGCCATCCCCTCCAGTCTCGGACGGTTCGCTGTGAGCCGCCGGATGGACGCACTGGCAGGGCGGGTGCGTTCGGCGCCTTACTCGTCGCCCACCGGCTTCAGGGTGCTCAGCCGGCGCGCCGCGTACCAGGTGGCCGCGACCGTGACCACGATCAGCAGGATGATCCCGGTCGGCAGCGACACCGCCGAGCTGACCAGGTCGCCGTGCGCGGCCTTCGCCCCGACAGCGAGCGCCCACTGCTGCACGCTGAGCGTCTGGGCGCCGGACACGAGGTTGCCGATCACCGTCTCCCACACCAGCGCGTAGACCAGGCCGACGACGACCGCGTGCCGGGTGAACACCCCGAGCAGCAGGAAGATCGCCGAGTAGGCGACGGACGCGACCGCGGTGGCGATGCCGTAGGCCACCGCGATGTTCTGGCCGTTGGCGTTGAGCAGGTAACCCGCGAGCAGGGTGGGGATCGCGGAGAAGACGAGGGTGACGCCGATGGCGACGAGCAGCTTGGTGCAGATGATCGTGGAGCGCCTGATCGGCTTGGCGAGCAGGTAGACGATGGCACCGTCGTCGATCTCGGGGCCGATCGCGCCGGTGCCGGCGATGACGCCGAGCAGCGGCAGCATGGAGCTGAGCGCGAAGCCCTGGAGTATGTCGTTGGCGGTGCCGTCGTCGGCGCCGGCCAGGGCGCGCACGGCGGCGCAGATGACCAGCAGCAGCGCGGGCAGCCCGAACAGCAGCAGGGCGCGGCGGCGGCCGAGCAGCGCGCGGTAGGTGAGCCTGGCCACGGTGGGGTGGTAGAACACCGGACCGCCGGTGCGGGGGGCCGCCGGCTTGGCGGCGGGCGCGTCGGGGAGCGCGGAGGTGGTGGACATGTCGGTCGCTCCTTACGCCGTGACCAGGTAGGAAAACACGCTTTCCAACGACTCGTCGGACGGCGAGACCGCGTACAGCCGGATGCCGTGGTCGCGGGCGATCCGCGGCAGGTACTCGGTGAAGCCGGCGAAGTCGATCGCCTGGATGCGCAGGGCCCGCTCGGTGCGGTCCAGTTCGATGCCCGCGGTGGAGCCGTGCGCGATGAGCGCGGAGGCGAGCGCGCGGTCGTCGCTGGAGCGTACGAGGTAGCGGTGCGGGCGGTCGGTCATGAGCCGGCGGATCTTGCGGAAGTCGCCGGAGGCGGCGTGCCGTCCGGCCACCACGACCTCGATGTGGTGGGCGAGTTGCTCGACCTCCTCCAGGATGTGCGAGGAGAACAGCACGGTCCTGCCGTCCGCGCCCATGGCGCGCAGCAGGTCCATCAGGTGCAGCCGCTGGCGCGGGTCCATGCCGTTGAACGGCTCGTCGAGCAGCAGCACCGACGGGTCGTGCACCAGCGCCGACGCCATCTTGGCGCGCTGCCTCATGCCCTTGCTGTAGGTCTCGATCCGCCGGTCCTGGGCGTACTCCATCTCCACCGTGGCCAGGGCGCGCTGGGCGGCGGCGCCGGGGTCGGCCAGGCCGTGCAGTTCGGCGTTGGCGACGACGAACTCGCGTGCGGTCAGGAAGTCGTACATCGACTCGCGTTCGGGCACGATGCCGATCTCGCGGTACGCCTGCTCGTTGCGCCAGATGACGGCGCCGTCGAGGGTGACGCTGCCGCCGGAGGGGGCGAGGAAGCCGGCCATCATGTTGATGAGCGTGGACTTGCCCGCGCCGTTGGGGCCCAGCAGTCCGGTGACGCCCGGGCCGATGGTCATGGTGATGTCGTTGACCGCCACCACGTTGCCGAACCAGCGGGAGACCGTGTTGATGCCGATGGTGGTCATGAAAGGCCCGCCTTCTGGTAGCGGCGCATCAGCAGCCCGAAGCTGCCCGCCAGGATCGCCATGATGACCAGCAGATACGCGATCCCGGCCACCGCGTCGGGCGGTCCCGCCGCATGCGGGAAGGCGGAGGTGGCGTCCAGGAACCAGGTCTGGAAGCCGTCGATCAGGGTGATCGGCGAGAACAGCCCGAGCCAGCCGATGACGTGCCACTTCTCCTGGTTGAACGCGACGCCCTGCACCGCGGAGACGGCGCCGTAGGTGATCACGAACAGGGTGATCACCGCGGCGACTCCGAAGCCCCGGCGCGGGGTGACGGCCGCGATCACCAGCCCGATGCCGGCGAACAGCAGGGACAGGACGGCTATGGACACCAGGCCCTTCGCAAACCCGGCGGTCTGGTGGCCGAAGCTGAGCTTCGCCAGCAGCGCGCCGATGTAGAGGATCAGCAGGGGGAGCGCGGTCAGCAGGAACAGCGCCGAGGCCAGCGCGGCGAACTTCGCGGCCACGTAGTCGACGGCCTCGATCGGCCGCGAGAAGTACAGCGGGGTGGTCTTGAAGCGCAGGTCGCGCGAGACGGCCTGGGGTGCCTGGGAGGCGACGAAGAGCGTGATGACCGCCTGGAGCACGATCGCGTAGCGGGTGTACTGGAGCGGCAGGTCGTTGCGGTTCGTGACGATCGTGACCGCGACGAGGATCAGTGCCGGCAGGCACATCACGCCGAGCAGCAGCATCGGCAGCACCTTGGACTTGGCGCTGCGGCCGAGGCCGTACGCGCCGCGCAGGCTCTGCACGTAGAGCGACTTGCGGGCGTAGGCGCGGCCGAGGCGGGGCCCGTCGTACGACCGGTAGCCGATGTCGTGGATGACGTCCGTGGGCGTCAGGTCGGGCTGGGTCACCGGGCGTTCCTTCCTGTGCCCGCGGGGACGGGTGCGTGCGCGTCGGTGTCGGTGGCGGCGTCCGTGTCCGCGAAGAGTTCGGCGATCCGGTGGCGGCGCTGTTCCATGCGGACCAGGCCGACGCCGAGGACGGCCACCGCGTCGCGGACGGTGTCGTACGTCTCGTCGCCCGCGATGTCGACCATCAGCAGGTGGCCGGCGCCCTGGGCGGTCAGCCCCGCGCCGGTCAGCGCGGCGAGCAGGTCGTCCTCGCGATCGGTGACCTCGACGGCGAGAGAGCCGGTGGTCTGGGTGAAGTCGCTGGTGGACGACGCCCGCAGCAGCTTGCCGCCGTCGATGACGACGATGTGGTCGCTGGTGCGCTCCAACTCCCCGAGCAGGTGCGAGGTGACGAGCACCGAGATGCCGAAGTCGCTGTGCACGCGGCGGATCAGGCCGAGCATGTCGTCGCGGCCGACCGGGTCGAGGCCGTTGGTCGGCTCGTCGAGCAGCACCAGCTCGGGGTCGTGCACCAGCGCCTGGGCGAGTTTGACGCGCTGCTTCATGCCCGTGGAGTAGCCGCCCATCGGGCGGTAGCGCTCCTCGTACAGGCCGACGTGCCGCAGCGTGTCGGCGGTGCGTTCGCGGGCCGCGGTGGGCGGCAGGCCCGACATGCGGGCCATGTGCACCACGAACTCGGTCGCCGAGACGTCCGGCGGGAGGCAGTCGTGCTCGGGCATGTAGCCCACCAGGGCCCTGATCTCGGCACCGTCCGTGGCCACGTCGCGGCCGAGCACGGTGGCACGGCCCTCGGAGGCCGGGGCGAGTCCCAGCAGGATCTTGATCAGGGTCGACTTGCCGGCTCCGTTGGCGCCCACCAGCCCGGTCACACCGGGCGTGATGTCCACGGTCAGCCGGTCGAGCGCGGTCACCCTCGGGTACCGCTTGCTCAGGCTCTCGGTAGCGATCACAGTCACGGCTCGACCGTAGTGGTAAACGCAAGGCCCCCGCGTCGCCCGCGGGGCGGTGCTTCGTGTACGACTCACGGCTGACCACCCGTAGGGGTCGGCACCCGATCGGATGAAAGTGCCTACGGGTCGGGGTCGGAGGTCTTGACGCTGCCATCAGTCGATGTCACATTGATCACTGACAGTGTTGATCGGTGCTGGGGGCGGTGACGGCGTGGACGGCATGGGTGGGACGGACGGAACGGGCGGGACGGACGGCGGGAGCGGCGCGGAGGACGCGGGCCGGGCAGCGGGCGCTGACGCGGACGCGGGCCTTGACACGGAGTCGGACGGCGCCGAGCAGGCGGGTGGCCCGGTGCGGGAGCGGTTCGTGACCGGCGCCGGCGGCGTGCGGCTGTGCGTGACCGAGCGCGGTGCGGCCGCCGCGCCCGGCGGCCCGCCGACCGTGGTGCTGGTGCACGGCTATCCGGACAGCAAGGAGGTCTGGTCGCCGGTCGCCGAGCGGCTCTCCGACCGCTTCCACGTGGTGAGCTACGACGTGCGGGGGCATGGCCGCTCCTCCGCTCCGAGCCCGCTCAGGGGCGGCTTCACCCTGGAGAAGCTGACCGAGGACTTCCTCGCGGTCGTCCGTGCGGTCAGCCCGGACCGCCCGGTGCACCTGGTCGGCCACGACTGGGGCTCCGTGCAGGGCTGGGAGTTCGCCACCGTGCCCGCCGCCGAGGGCCGGATCGCCTCCTTCACCTCGATCTCCGGCCCGAGCCTCGACCACTTCGGCCACTGGATCAACCGCCGCCTGCACCGCCCCACCCCGCGCCGCGTCGCCCAACTCCTCGGCCAGGGAGCCAAGTCGTGGTACGTCGGCGCCCTGCACACCCCCGTGCTGCCCGAGCTGGCCTGGCGGGGACCGCTCGGCAAGCAGTGGCCCAAGATGCTCGCCCGGGCCGAGAAGGTCCCCTCCGACGGCTATCCGACCGCCTCCCTCCCGCAGGACGCCGCGCACGGCGCCTGGCTCTACCGCGACAACATCCGGCGCCGGCTCGGCCACCCGCGCCCCGACCCCGTCGCCCACGTCCCGGTCCTGCTGATCACCCCCACCCGCGACGCCTTCCTGTCCGAGCGGCTCTACGACGACCTCGACCGCTGGGTGCCTCAGCTGACCCGCCGCACCCTGCCGGCCAAGCACTGGGTGCCGCGGTCCCGGCCGGACCAACTGGCCCGCTGGATCACTGATTTCGTGGCCGCCACCGAGGGTGAGGCCGCTCTCGACGACGCTGGACCGGGCCCCGCCGCGCGGACCGTGCTCGGCCGGGGCCTGCCGGCCGCACGCGAGCGGTTCGCCGGGCAACTGGTGGTGGTCACCGGCGCCGGCAGCGGCATCGGGAAGGCGACCGCGCTCGCCTTCGCCGAGGCCGGTGCGCGGGTGGTCGCGGTGGACCGGGACGCGGAGGGCGCCGCCTCGACCGCGGCGGCCGCCCGCCGGGCCGGCGCGCCCGACGCCTGGCCCGAGGTGGTCGACGTCTCGGACGCCGACGCGATGGAGAAGTTCGCCGCCCGCACCGCCGACCTGCGCGGGGTGCCCGACGTGGTGGTCAACAACGCGGGAATCGGGCTGGCCGGCGCCTTCCTCGACACCACCCCGGAGGACTGGAAGCAGGTACTTGACGTCAACTTGTGGGGCGTCATCCACGGCTGCCGACTCTTCGGGCGCCAGATGGCCGAGCGCGGCCAGGGGGGCCACATCGTCAACACCGCGTCGGCCGCCGCCTTCCAGCCCTCCCGCGCCCTGCCCGCGTACAGCACCTCGAAGGCCGCCGTGCTGATGCTCAGCGAGTGCCTGCGGGCCGAACTCGCCCCGCACGGCATCGGGGTGAGCGCGATCTGCCCCGGCCTGGTCAACACCGCGATCACCGGCAGCGCACGGCACGCGGGCGTCAGCGACGAGGAGCAGGAGCGGCGCCGCGCCAAGAGCGCCAAGCTGTACGCCTTGCGCAACTACCCGCCGGAGAAGGTCGCCCGAGCCGTGGTGCGCGCGGTGCGCCGGGACACCGCGGTCGTCCCGGTCACACCCGAGGCGCGCGGTGCGCGGCTGCTGTCGCGGATGTCCCCGGGCGCGCTGCGCGCGCTCGCCCGGGTCGATCCGCCGATGTAGCCGGCTGCCCGTCAGCCCGGCCGGGCACCTGCCACGCCGCCGTCCTCGTCCGTCCCGATCCCCACCCGCAGAACCCCGTAAGGAGGCCACACCCGTGAGCCACGCGATCAAGCCCCGTCGGGTCACGTTCGACTGGAAGCAGACCCCGCTGCACTGGATTCCGGGCGAGCCGACGGCGACCCACGTCATCAACGTGCTGCATCTGCTGCTGCCCGCGGGCGAGCGGTGGTTCGTGAAGGTGTTCAAGGAAGCGCTGCCCCTGGTCACGGACGAGCGGTTGCTCAAGGACGTGAAGGGCTTCATGGGCCAGGAGGCCACCCACAGCGTCCAGCACGCGTATGTGCTGGAGCACCTGGCCGAGCAGCGACTCGACACCGAGGCGTACACCCGCCATGTGGAGTGGATGTTCGACGTGATGCTGGGCGAGCGCCCGCCGTGGGGCCTGCCGGTGCCGCGCCGCGAGTGGCTGCGTTTCCGGCTGTCGCTGATAGCCGCGATCGAGCACTTCACCGCGGTGCTCGGCGACTGGATTCTGGACGCGGACGCGCTGGACGGCGCGGACAGCGACGAGGTGATGCTCGACCTGCTGCGCTGGCACGGCGCCGAGGAGGTCGAACACCGGTCGGTCGCCTTCGACATGTACCAGCACGCGGGCGGCAAGGGCGCGGTGCGCTACCTGCGCCGCGCCGAGGGCATGGCGCTGGCCTGGCCCACGCTGTTCTACCTGTGGGTGGCCGGTGCCCGCTATCTGCTGCGCCACGACCCGCAGCTGGACCGGGGCCGCTACCGCTTCAAGGACCACCGCGCCGCCGCCCGCCGCGGCCTGGTCCCCTCCTGGGCCTCGCTGCACGGGGCCATGCCCCGCTACCTGCGGCGGTCGTACCATCCGTCGCAGGAGGGATCGTTGAGCAAAGCGGTGGAGTACCTGGCGGTGTCCCCCGCCGCGCAGGCCGTCCAGCCCAGGACGTCCGCCGGCGGCGGGGCGGCGGAAGGGCCGGCCGTCGCCTCCTGACCCCCGTACAGCAGACCAGCGAGGAGCAAGTCCGTGACCACCGCGGAAGAGCAGCGCGCCTACCGGATCGAGGACCTGTCCCACCTCAGTGGCACCACGGTCCGCACGATCCGGGCGTACACCGACCGCGGCCTGCTGCCCAAACCGGAGCGGCAGGGCCGGGCCAATGTCTACGACGACACCCATCTGGCCCGGCTGCGGCAGATCGCCGACCTGCTGGAGCGCGGCTACACGCTGGCGAGCATCAAGGAGTTGCTCGCCGCCTGGGACGCGGGCACCGGGCTCGGCGGCGTACTCGGACTGGTCGGCGAGGTGGACCGGCCGTGGTCCGACGAGGCACCGGCCCGGATAGCGCTGGCCGAGCTGACCGAGGCGTTCGGCGGCGTGATGGACCTGACGGCGGTCGAGGAGGCGCTGCGGCTGGGTGTCCTGGAGGCGGTGCCCGGACACGACGACGAATTCCTGGCGCCGAGCCCCAGCGAGCTGGCCGTCGCTGCCGAACTGCACCGTGCAGGGGTGCCGCTGGCCGCGATCACCGGGCATCTGCGCGAGGTGCGCGGCCATGTCGAACACATCTCGGAGCGGTTCCTGGAGTTCACCACGGAGTACGTCTTCCAGCGCTTCCTCCAGCACCCGCCGACCGACGAGGAGGCCGCCGAGGCCACCGACCTCATCCGGCGGCTGCGCCCGCTCGCCCAGCAGACCGTCGACGCCGAGCTGGCCCGAGCGATGCGGTTGCGGGCCACCGAGCACATCCGGCGCCATCTGGGAGACGCGGCCGCGTTCACGCCGCCGGCCGAGCAGGAGCCGCCCGGGTCCGGGGCGGAAGCGGGGCGCGGGAGCAGCGCGGAAGGCGCGACGCGCGAGGCCACCGCGCCCGAGGTCACCGCGCCCGAGGCCACCGCGCCCGCGCCCTCCGCCGGCACCGTGCCTTCGGCGGCGCCCCCGTCCACGCCCCCGTCGCCCCTGTCCGTACTCGTACCGCTGCCCGCGCCCACCGTCGCCGCCGTACAGGAGCTGGTGGGGGCCGACCGGGTGCAGGCGTTCGTCGCCGCCGCCGCCGACCGCGAGGTGGCCGCCCGCCGGATGGACGCGCTGGCCGACCGACCCGCCGCTCCATGACGCGAGCGGTGCGGCGCCGTCCCGGGCTCCACGGCACGACGTCGGGCCGCCACGTGCCGCGGTGGTGGCGGCCCGGTCGGCACGCGCGGCGGGCGGCTCAGCCGAGCTGACCCGGTGCCTCGATCGCGATCTGCTCGAAGATCGCATGGTCGTAGCCGAAGTCGGAGTCCGGGATCGGCCAGTGCACGACGATCTCGTCGATCCCGGCCTCGGCGTGCCGCCCGGCGAAGTCCACGAACGCGTCCAGCGAGCTGAACGGAGCGGCCCGGTCCGGAGTGAAGCCGGTCAGCAGCACCTTGGGCACGCCGGCCGGCTCGCGGGCGGCGTCCCGCAGCGCCGAGCCGAGCCGCTCGATCTGGCCGCGGATCGCCGCCAGCGACTCCTCCGGCGTCCCCGTCTCGTAAAGCGCCGGGTCACCCGTGGTCACCCACGCCTGGCCGTACTTCGCAGCCAGCCGCATGCCCCGCGGTCCGGTGGCCGCCACCGCGAACGGCAGCCGCGGCGTCTGCACGCAGCCGGGGATGTTCCGCGCCTCGACGGCGGAGTAGTAGCTGCCCCCGAAGGTGATGTCGCCCTGGGTGAGCAGCCGGTCGAGCAGTTCCACGAACTCCGCGAACCGGTCCGCCCGTTCGCGCGGCGACCACTCCTCCTGCCCCAGCACCAGCGCGTCGAACCCGGTCCCGCCGGACCCGATCCCCAACGTCACCCGCCCGTCGCTGACGTCGTCGAGCGTCATCAGCTCCTTCGCAAGCGTCACCGGATGCCGGAAGTTCGGCGAGCCAAAGCCTCGTTCATACAATCGGTTCATGCGGCGACACGAGGCACAGGAAATGACAATAACCCCAGGTGAACCGGCGGCTCTGTACTGCCGGATATCCCAGGCGGACGACGATGACCAGACCGGCGTCGACCGCCAGGAGCGCATCTGCCGGGAGATCGCCGAGCGCCGCGGGCTAGTCATCGACCCGAGCCACGTCTTCGTGGACAACAGCCGCTCGGCATGGCGGCGCAACCGCAAGCGGCCAGGCTGGGACCAACTCCTCGAAAGTGCCCACCGCCGCGAGTTCCGGCACATCATCGCCTACCACCCCGACCGCCTGATGCGGCAGCCGCGAGACCTCGAAGAACTGCTTCAAGTCTCGGACGACCACCAGATCCTGCTCCACGGCGAAGCCAACCGGCGGAACCTCTCCGACCCCGACGACCGCTTCATCCTGCGCATCGAGGTCGCCCACGCCTGCCGCTCCTCGGACGACACCTCGCGCCGCCTGAAGTCGGCTCTGAAGGAGCGGGCCGAGACCGGCCTCCCGCACTCCGGCAAGCGCCGCCTCGGTTACGAGGTGGACGGCATGACCATCCGCGAGGACGAGGCCGAGATCGTCCGTGAGGTCTTCGACCGCTACCTGAAGGGCCAGAGCCCGAGCGCCATTGCGCTTCTCCTCCACAAGCGCGGCATCAAGACCGTCTACGGCAAAGAGTGGTCCCAGGGCACCGTCCGGGCCCTCCTCGACTCGCGGCACGTCGCCGGCATCCGCATGCACCAGGGCGAAGAGGTCGGGCCGGGCAAGTGGCCCGCGATCATCGAGCCCGGCATCTGGCAGGAGACGCGTGCCCGGCGCGAGTACCGGTCCGCCGTCCACCAGACCAACCTGGAGCTGCGCCGCTTCTACCTGCTCCGAGGGCTGGTGATGTGCGGGCGCTGCGGCACCCTCATGTCCGGCACGAAGGTGGGTGCTGTGCCGTCGTACTTGTGCCGGAACGGCGACAAGAAGTGCGTACGACGCATCGCGGCAGTGAAGTTGGAGGGCTTCGTCACCGATGCGGCCATCGACCTCCTGCGCAGGCTAACCATCTCCGGCCAGCTCGCCTCGACCTCCTTGCCGGACGCGGCCTCCCGATCCGTGGAAGCCGATCAGCAGCAACTCGACGAGCTGAACCAGATGTGGACCGCGAAGGAGATCACGACAGCGGAGTACCGCGGCATGCGCAAGGAGATCACCGACCGCATCGCCAAGGCACAGCGACGCCTGGTCGTCCGGCCGATGAAGCTGCTAGAAGGGCTCACCGGGCCAGAGGCGAGCAAGGCGTGGGAAGCCGAAGAGATGACGGACGAGCGGCGCAACGCCGTGATGCGCTTCCTCTTCGCCGGAGTCGTCATCGGCGCGTCGACCAAACCCAGCGGCGTCTTCGACTGGGACCGCATCAGCATCGAGCAGAACCCGCTGTAGCGCCTACGCGTCTCGTCTGGCGTCGAGCCCCCGAGGTAGCTGGAACATCATGGGGTTCCGATAGGTGGCGCATCGGCGAGCGTGCCCGTCGACGGCGGCGCGGCCGACTTCGTCGCACGCTGCTGGAGAACCGCCACAGCATCCTTGACACGACCGAGGTCGAGGAGATGCCAGGCCAGAACGCTGCTGTCAGGGGCGTGTCGTTCGAGGACGGCGACGGCCTCCTCGGTGCGTCCGGCGTCGGCCAGCAACCCGGCGATGGACTCGGCGGCGTACCAGGTGCCTCCCTCGGGGTGCGCCCGAGCCCGCTCGATCGCGTTCTCGCGTAGGCCACAGGCGACCATGAGCGGGAGCCGCATTCTGAAGAAATCCCAGCTCTCCTCGCCTCGGCGCGCTGCGAGGGCGTCGAGGTAGGCGAGGCCCTCCTGGGCGCGGCCCTGATCTGCGCACAGAGTGCACAGCATGTCGACGATCCAGTCCTCCTCGCCGCCGGGCGAGTCAGCGAGCGCGCGTATGCCCGCAAGGGCTTCGTCGCCTCGCCCGTGGCGCACGAGGAGTTGCGCGAGCTGTACGGACCCGTGGTAGCGGCGGGCCGGTGAGTCCCCCGGCTGCTGATACACCGCGATCGCACCCTCTATGTCACCCCCCTCCTCCAGTACCTCGGCGAGGCGCCGCGCGGCATGCCCGTGGTACTCGGCCGCGGCATACGTCCGCAGTTCCTGGACCCGGTCGTGGCGGGCCAACAAGTCGGCCAGCTGGTCGCCACCGTTGACCGAGGTGGTGTCCCTGGTGCCCAGCAGGCCGATTGCTTCGTCGACCCGGCCCTGTCGTTCGCGGATCGTCGCGAGCAGGCCCACAGCATTGCCGGGTTCGACGCCGTGGCGGCGGCACGCCGGGGTTCCGCAGCCGGGCGCCGCCTCGATGCGATCCGTCAGCAGTACGGCGACTTCCTCGTCCCTACCCGTGCCCTCGGCGACATCGACCAGGGCGGCGGCCAGGAACCAGTCGGCAACGTGCGGGCTGAGCAGGGTAAACGCCTCATCACCACGACCGTGCCGGGCGAGCAGGAGGGCAAAGAACTTCAGCGCCAGCCGGTCGCCACCCTCTGCATACGGACGGGCCAGCGCGATCGCCTCTTCGACCCGCCCCCACTGCTCCAACAGCTCTGCTGCGGCCTCGACCGCAGTCCACCACCCGGTGGCGATGTACGGGGCGAGGACTTCCCGAGCCTCTGCTTGCCGAGCCCGCCCGCCGAGCAGCCGCGCCTGCTCTCGCGCGCAGAACCACTCCCCGCGGCCGGCTTGGAACTTGACCTCTTCGGCATGACCGAGTTCGAGAAGGCGGGAGACCAGGTGCGGGGGAATGCAGCCGGAAAGCGTCCGGGCCCGGTAGTCAAGATCAGCAGCGTCCACGAGACCGTACCCTAGGCCGCGCCTCGGACACCGACCTTCCGTCGGCAGCGCAACGGTCCTGCTGGCCCCTGATTCTGCCGTCCGCCTCCAATACGCGAGTAGGTGAGGGCGTTCGCGCGCTGGGATGCGCCAGCAGGTCATGGAACGCTGTACTGCATGAGCCAGTCGACCCCCTACGACGACGACCGTGCCAAGTACTCCCGCCAGGGACTCGCCCGGCTCGTGCTCTCCGATCAAGCCCAGGACGTAGCTACCAGTGCCGCCGGCCTCGTGGGTACCCGTCAAGATGCCGACACCGGCCTCGGAGGGCGAGTCAGCCAGGCCCAACAGCTCGTCGAACTGGCCGAGCGAGCCTTGGTCTCGGCGATCATCTACGAGGTAGAGCGTGGAAGTTCCTGGGAGCAGGTCGCCGCGTACCTCGGGATCAGAGCTGACATGGCCGAGGAACAATTTTCCCCTGCTCTCCTGCAGTGGAACACCGCTTTCCAGGCGCCGTACCGCTTGGACGAGTCCGGCTGCAAGCGCATCCCTCAACTGCCTTCTGCTGCATACGATCCCGTGTTCGCCTGTCGCCAACTCGACGCCTGGGCGTTCATCCACCACATCGGGATCGACGACCAGCAGGCCGTCAGCGCCGGCCTCAACATGAGCGGCACTGTGGAGCAGCCCGACCCGACAGCCGAGGAGACCTGACAGATGGCTCTCAAAGGACTCGCCCCTGAACGAGTTGCACGCCTTTCGGTACTCGTCGCCGAGCTTCGCTCCATGCTGGCGACGGGTATGGACATGCCCGTCATCCAGCAGATACTGAGCGCTCGGGGCGTCGGCGTGATGGACTCGATCATCGTTACCCGCGAACTGCTCGGAGCGGGCTCCGAGGCTCTCGGGCAGGCGAAGACATTGGTCTTGACGAGCCCGGCACGTCACGTCGAACGGGGTCAACACCAGTCGCTGGTCGAGGAACTAACGCTCGCCATCAAGCGGATAGACCATCAGACCTGATAGTCGTCCCGAGGACCGGAGGATGAGTCGGTCAACAACGCGGGGTCATGCCGGATGCAGCACCGCAGTGGCGATCTCGCGTACGCGGTCAGGCGTGATCCCGTTGCGCTGTTCGACAGCGAGGGGGTGGTCGGTGGGCTCCAACTCGATGAAGGGGCGGTTGCCAACCGGTCGGGTGTGAGCGTTCGTCTTCAGGTTGGTGGTGCTCTCCGGGTAGAGGGCGAGTTCGGTGCTGAGCCAGCCGAAGTACGGCTTCTCGGCTTCGCGCTCTGGGGTGTTCCACACTTCGAGGGCGCGGGTGAAGTTGTCCTTGCTCAGGGAGACCCAGACGCCCCACGAGAAGACGTCCTCGCTGCCGATCACGGGTATCTCGATCAGGCCCCTGATGAAGAAGTGCTGGCCCTTGATCACGCACTGGTCGGACGACAGCATGCTGTCCGGATCGGTCTCGAAGCCAGGGCCCCAGACATCGGGAGCCTTGGTCGAGTAGCTCATGGGGAGCTGAGCGTGGTGGTCGCCGCAGTGTGGGCACGTGAAGCCGAGATCGTCAGACATGGCGTGAGCGTAGCGACCACCCAGCACCTCGATGCCGCCGTGCGTTGACGTTGTCATCAGCCAGCTTCAGCTGTCGGTGGCCGGTGCGAAGATCCCCAGAACACCAAGCGAGGAGATCACATGGGCACCTGGGACATCGGCCCCTTCGACAACGACACCGCTGCCGACTTCGCCGGCGACCTGGACGAGGCAGCCGTGGAAAAACGCGAGCCCGTGATTCGCAGAGCCCTCAAAGGCGCCGCCGATGCCACGGACTTTCTGGAGACCCCTGACGCCGAGAGAGCCGTTGCCGCGGCAGCCCTGGTTGCCGCGCAACATCCTGACGGCGTACCCACGAGCTCGAACTACGGTCCGTCGGAGCCGCTGCCCGAGTTCCCTGCGGACCTCTGGACGCTCGCCGTCGAAGCCTTGGATCAGGTGGTCGCCGAGTTGTCCGAACTCGCCGAGCTATGGGACGACGTTGCGGAGGGACGGAGGTGGCGCCAGGACATCACCCGCCTCCGTGATGTCCTCGACCCTCCGACCCCGCCACAAGACGCACCCCTCTTCGGGATCTGACCGGCGGCGCGCGTGCACGGACCATGGAGCCCGAGCCGTGACCACCTCGCACTCCGTCTCGGATTCTGCGAAGGGCGCACACCGGGTGCTCCGTTGGGGTCGCCGATCCCCTCTGGATACGCTCCGAGCCATGAGCGGACCCGTGTTGGTGATCGAGCTGGCCGAAGCCCCTTCGCGATCGGCGATCCACCGAGTCCGCGAGTTCCTGGTTCGCTCCTCGGCGCGCCTGCAACGTCGTCCAGGAAGCCAACCTCACCGAACCCCGCATGACCCTCTTCCCCACCCCGGCCGAATGGACCCGCGCCCGCGAACACGCGGGCCTGGCCACCAACTCCCACGACTACATGCACGCCGGCGAGATAGAGACCTCGATCCTCCTGCACGCCGAACCCGACCTCGTCCGCCCCGGCTACGAAACCGCCGACCACGCCGCCCCCGACCGCCCCTTCCTCCTCACCCACGGCATGCGCGCCTACACCGACACCGGCGTCATCGGCTACCCCTCCCACGCCACAGCAGCCAAGGGCAAAGCCGTCCTGACCAGCCTCACCCACGACTTCGAAGCCCACCTCCACGCCCTCGACGAAACAGGGCCGACCACCAACGCGTAGGAGGTCTACCGGCTCAAGCCCGCCACGCAGCGCGAAGGACCGCTGGACGGGTGCTGGCGGCCATAAGCTCCCGGACATGAGTCTGCGCCTGAGCACCGTGATCCTGCCGATCTACCGTTGGGCCGAAGGTCGAAAGGTATGGCAGGGAGCCGAGGAACTCGGCTTCCACACCGCCTACACCTACGACCATCTCTCATGGCGGGTGCCGTTCCGGGACCGGACGTGGTTCGGTGCGATCCCGACGCTGACCGCAGCCGCCGGCGTGACCGACAGCATCCGGCTGGGCACCCTCGTTACGTCACCCAACTTCCGTCATCCCGTGCCGCTGGCGAAGGAGTTGATGACGCTCGACGACGTGAGCGGCGGCCGGGTGACGCTCGGGATCGGAGCCGGCGGGACCGGGTTCGACGCGACTGTCCTCGGGCAGCAGCCCTGGACTCCGAGGGAGCGAGCCGACCGCTTCGCCGAGTTCGTCGAACTCCTCGACCGCCTCCTGGTGCAGGGAGACATCACCTTCAACGGCCGCTACTACTCCGCCGTCGAGGCACGCAACGTCCCCGGCTGCGTGCAGACCCCCCGCCTGCCCTTCGCCGTCGCCGCCACCGGCCCGCGCGGCATGAGCCTGGCCGCGAAGTACGGGCAAGCGTGGGTGACCACCGGCGACCCCGCCCTGTACGAGACCGGCAGCCCCAAGGAGTCCCTGGACGCCATCCGCGGCCAGGTCGACCGCCTTTCGACCGCCCTGCGCGACGCCGCCCGCGACCCCGACAGCGTCCCCAAGATCCTCCTCACCGGCTTCACCCCCGACCGCGCCACCCCCTTCGAATCCCTGGACGCCTTCGTCGACTTCGCCGGCCGCCACGCGGAGGCCGGCATCACCGAGATCGTGATCCACTGGCCCATCCCCGACTCCGACTTCGCCTACGACCACGCCACCTTCGAACGCATCGCCATCGAGGCCCCAGGGCAAATCACCGCTTGAGTTCAGCCCTCCAGCAGCCCGCCCTACCGTCGGACACCGCGTGAGAACCACGGCCCTCGGTCTCTTGACCGCTTGCGGAAGGCTGGGCTGGCTGCCAAGACGTGCGGGCGGCCCAGCCCAGCCTCCCCACGGTCATCCCTTGAGCGCCACGCACCGGCGCAATAGCGGTTCCAGACGCAAGTGACCGTCTTCATGGTCGAACACTTGAAGGGCGTCGAGGCAATCGACAATCCAGCGCGCCTCGTCCTCATCCTCGATCTTGAGAGCCACAGCGGTCACCGCGCTCTCCAGATCGAACGAGCGATCCTCAAATTCCTCGTCGAGGGCCCGATACGCCGCGATGAGCAGCAGGTCCTCGTACACACCGGTCGACTCGGCAAAGGCACGGGTCTCAGCCGGACTCATGCGGAGCTCTGTCATGCGGCGCAAGGCCTGGTCTGCGTCCCGCAGTTCGCTGTGCAACCGGTGTGCTTGGCCGACCAAGCTGGGCCAACCGCCGGTCAGCTCGTGAAGTAGATCGAGACGGTCCTCGGTGTGGAACATGTCTACACGCTGAGCCCAACTGCGCAGGCTGCGGCGATCGTGGCGGCGCAACACCACTGGCGCGGCCGAGGTGGATTCGGTCCCCGTCAGCAGGCTGCGCCACAGGGGTAGCTGCACGGTATTGACGATGATGACGGCCGCGCGGGTGACCCCAGGAGTCGTCGGCAGCAGGGTCTCTGCGAGGTCAACCGCCTCTCGGCAGGTCTCCGGACGTACCGGGTCGCGGTAGTTGACGAAGTCACTGATGACGACACGCCGCTCCTGAGGGCGTCCCCCAGTGAGTTCCTGCCGGTAGACGCTGGGCCTGCCGACCGCTGGAAGGCTCCACCCGTCGACGGACCCGGCGATCGTACGCAGGGCTCCGGCGACGTCGGTGACTCCGGTGGCAGAGGTTCCGAGAACGATCCTGGTCCGGTTGGACCGCTCTCCCAGAAGGTCATCGAGCTGGGTGTTGGTCAGCGGGGCCGGTCGACCGTCCGGCAATTCCGGTCGGCCCTCCTGCACAATGCTTTCCTGCAGTTCGCAGTCTTGTTCGGCTCTCAGCAGGCGGGCCTCCACTTCGTGGGAGGTACCGATCATGCGCAGGGCATTCGGACCGCGAAGATGCCAGCCGAGACCATCGTGGTTGGGCGCCAGGACGCCGAGTCCCACCATCTCGGAGAGGTATGCGCGAAAGCCCTCGGTGTCGAGCTGCTCGAACCCCTCACGCCAGTACGTCTCACACTCGTCGCGCAGCTCGGTGTCGCTCAAACGCACTTCCAGGCCGTGATGGCGAGCGTGGTAGGCCAATACATTGGCGATCACGTCGTAGCGGTGGTCGAGACTCAGCGTGTCCTTGAAGGCTGCCGAGATGCCGTCCCTGAGCGCGGCGTCCGATTCCACCACCTCGATGTCGGCCACCTCCACCTCGTATGGCGGGCCCTCGATTCCTCGCCGTGCCCGCTTGCGCTGCATCAGCTCAACCAGCCGATGTCCAAACATCTGGAGCAGGAAGGGCTGATAGGAGCAGAAACCAAGAACACGGTTGACGAGATCCAGATCCTTGAATTCCAGCCCAAGTGCCCGCATTGGCTCGACCAGCAACTCAGCCGCGGACTGGGGAGCGAGCGGGCCGATCACCTTCGGAGTCTGTGCGAGGTGACCGAAGGGTCCGTTACTCGCGAGCTTGGAGAAGCGCTGCACGGAATGTAAGCCAGCGAAGACGACCTTGGCGCGGTCTTTGGTATCAGACCCCAGGCCCTTGAGTCTCTTGGTCTGATCGAAGCGAGGAGCGTCAGCCTCGAAGAACTGGTCGCATTCATCCAGCAGGATAAGCAGCTTGCGGCGCGAGTCGCCTTCCAGCCATGTCCTGATGCCGGCACGCACCCGTTCCGAGATCTCCTGTCGTTTTCTGCGCCCCTGCGTTCTGTCGTCGAGTACCTGCGCTGCGGTCAGTTCCCGTTCCAGAACGCTCCACAGCGTCTCTGGCCCGAACGAACTGCCCTTCCCGATGTTCTCCTGATCGAGGTTCACGTACACCGCCAAGTTATAGCCGGGGCGCTGCTCAGTGAACCGCTCGCCGGCATCGGCGAGCAAAGCAGATTTGCCGAGCCCTCGGCCTCCGTAAATCACCTGCGTGCCGCGCGGGTCAAGGATGCTCTTGCGCTCAGCCTCCCGGCCGTAGAACATCTCGCCACCGATACGACCGCGCTTCTCCCTGATATAAGGGTTAACGCCCGAGAAGGGGAGCAGTGTCTGCGTGGTGGTGCTGACCTGTCGGTTTCCACGGGCGGCGAGATACGCGAGAGCGGCGTCGTCCACGACCAACAACGACTGCAACCGGGCCGAACCAACCGCGAGTTCCCGGCGTGCCTCGCAACTCAACGTGCCGAAGTAGAGCACAAGGAGGCTCGCGTCGCTGGTGTCACGCTCCGCCCAGCTCATGACAACCTTGGTGTGCGGTCGACCCCAGACCATCATCACCCTGAGATTGCCGCCCTGTTCCGTGATCTCGGAGCCGAACGCGGGCGCTTTGGCTCTGCCATTGACCTCTACTCCGGTTGCTTCGAAGAGTCGGTACTCTCTGCGGTGCTGTGACCCGTCATCGAGCACTCTGGCGCTCTTCGCGTCGTAGCCGAGGAGTTTGAGAAGTGGCGGTACCTGTCTCGTCGGAGCCACGTGAAGCCGGTCGTTCCGTTCGGCGCCGGCCAGCACACGCCACTCCTCAAGCGCATCGGCGGCGAGTGCCGCCTCATCAGTGGAGAGGTCACCGTAGTCCAGGACAGGGAGCGAAGGGTGCTTCCCACCGGACCGCACCAGAGCCACCAGGCCGTCGTCGATACCTCCCGGCAGACCGTCGGGCACGGCCGGGAAGAAGTCGGGCAGGTGGGACTCTCCTCCCTCGATCTCCGGGACCGGTTCGCCGATCTCCAGGAAGTACACGAGGTCGGCAGCGGTGGCCAGGTCGTTTGTCTCCAGACGCCGCAGTACCTGGTCCCGTTCTTCGGTGGCGAGGTCCAAGGCGTCAAGTCGGGCACGGATTCGATCGGCCGCCTGCCGCCGAAAAGCTGGTAGGTCGCTCCGTACCGTGTCCAGCGCGCGACGCACTTCCCTCAGGTCGTGTGCGCCGGGCCCCTCAAGGCGATCGCGTGCGTCGGCCAGTAGCTCCTGGAGGCGTAGGTCCTGGTCCTCGGTCACGGCACCATCAGCCTGGGCACGGTGTAGTTCGGCGATGAGAGTGCGGTGGCTCTCGCGCAGCTCTACGCGCCGATCGGCTTCCCGGTCGTCGACCTGGGTGTCTGATAGCGGTGCGAACTCTACGGCCTGCGCTGCGGGAAGCAGTCCGCGCACGGACAGGTCGATGATGGCGCGTGCCGCGGTGAAGGCGTCATGTGAGAGTCGTTCGTCGAAGGCATCATGCCAGCTCCGGTCGACAGCGGCGAGGAGCCCGTCGAGCGAAGGCCGCTCATCGATGGAGTCACACACCTTCAGTAGTTCTGCGTTCAGCGCGAGTTCCAGGTCGACCGGACCGTCGGACCGTGAGGCCGCAGAGTCACCGGCCAGCAGGGCGAACAGCTCCTCCATCGAAGAGTGCGCCGCCCAAGCCGTCGCAGCTGATATGGCGTCCGAGCTCCGTGCGAGCCGCTTCAGGTCGGCGAGCACATCCTCCTTGCCGTCCAGCAGAGATTGGCGCAGAGCGGAGATCTCCTTGGCGGCTCGATCACTGTCGGAACGGCCGCTGCGGCGGCTGCCGTCTACCACCAGGCACCATTCTTTGACGAGGCCGACCGCGCGCTCCACGAGATGCACCAGATCCTGACGTCCCGAGCCCTGCAACGGCTTGCCGCTGGATGCGCGGTGCTTGCGGTCCATACGATCGATCTCGCTGTTGATCTCGGCCAGCTTCGATAGCCGTTCGGCCTGCTCCCGTGCATCCTGGAGAGAGTCGCGGTTGTCGTCGGCCACTGTCGCGAGCAGCCGCCCGAGCATCCCATCGACAGGGGCAAGCCAGCGCTTGGCGATCTCCGTGGCCCGTGCGAACCGCAGCCTCTGTGGTGTGAGCAGAAGGCGGCTGTGTTCGCGCAGCTCGCGCAGCCGGACCACGTTCTGAGATGTGTCGGCCGCAAGGGGGGACGCGATCATCAAGGCACCACTGAGGGCACGGTCGGCGACGGCGGTCGCCGCCTCCCCGAGCCGGTCTGGAAGCCGAGGCACAAGTGCCTTGAGTTGCGCGCCTGCCAAGTGGTCGCCAGTGATCAGTGCAGTACGCAGCAGTGCAGGCAGCAAGATGAGCTCAGCGCCGTCGGTGTCCTGGCCGGCGTAGCGTCCGTAGTCCTGGAGCAGGTCCGATGTCAGCCGAGCGCTCTGGCTGTCACCAGAGGTGAGCAACGCGGCGGCACCTGCGAGGCGGAGCGCCGCTACCTGGGGCTCTGGGCCGCCGGCGACGAGCGTGAGATGGTGCGCGAGCCCGAAGCGTCGGTCAGCGACGAGCTTTGCCAGGGCCTGTTCCACCGCGGCCTCAAACGTATGGTCCACTCCGGGAACGTCTATCTGCCGGACGGACTTCCCCATGGTGAGAAGGTCTGCCGGTTCGACAAGCGGTGGGACAGAACCTTCTGAGCCCGTATCGGACACCTTGCCGGTGTCGACGCTGGGTGTGATTTGCGTATCCCCAGTGGAGACCGGCTCGTGCACCGTCGCGTGGGCAGGCGGAGCTGCATTCCTGCGGGAAGCGGAAAGGAGCGGGGCCTTCTCGAGCGAGGCGTCGACGGTCTCCGCCGCTGATTCGACAAGCTGCTCGGCCGCGGGCTCTGCGGCCTTCTCGTCCGCGGGAGCGTCGATAGGACCGCTCCCCTCAGGATCGGACGGCGCACGGTCGGCGTCCTCCTGAAACATAACCAGTTCATGAGCTAGGACCACCGCCGTGGCACACGCAGGTGGCAGCACCCGCAGCACCTTCTCTTGCAGGGCAAGGATCTCCGCCGCGGCGTCTGCCCGCCTGCCAAGTCGGACGAGACGGGCCAGGGCAGCGAGCGCGGCGCTTTCCTCCCGTTGCGGCTCGGCCCAGGGCTGTGTCTCCAGCAGGCGGCGGGTCGCATCGCGTACGGCGTCGGCGGCAAGAGCGGCAGCAGCCGAGCCATCCGGGCGGGAGGCGATGGCCATCAACTCGCGCAACCCTTCCTGCGTCTGGAGGTCACGCTCGCGCGCCTCGCGATGGGCGCGTGCGGCTCGGGATAGATCTTCCAAGCGGCGTGGCACCCCTTCGATTCCTGCCGCGTGGAATGCCGCATCAACGCTGTCGAAGACGGCGCCGATCGCCGCGAGCGGAACCAGGTCCTCCTCCTGCGGCGGGCGACCGTCCACGACGGCGCGGGTTACCTTGTCTGCGGCCTGCCGGGCTTGCGCGAGGGCCGACTCCAATTGGCGGCACGCAGCCTCTGCATCTGTTTCTTCGTCGCTTCGGGGGCTGGGGGACGCCACAGAGGCCGCTTCGTCGAAGGTGGGGCTTCCGGGCGGCAAGGACGTGGCAGTGCCGGAGCCTGTGCCTTTCGGATCTATGGCGGCGGTGCTCGCGGGTGCGCCGCCACGTCCAAGGGAAAGTTCGTCGTCCTCCTGCGTTCCGGGGGCGAAGTCCGGGTAGGCATCAACGATCAAGCGGGCTTCGGTACCGACTGCAGCGAGTTGGCTTGCCTGTATCTCGTCGTTCGACAGCCCGAACCAGTCCTGCTCGGCCGTCCACGTAAGAATGTGCGCGTCGGCGACAGTAGCGTTGCACCACGCAAACACTGTTGCCCGAACGAGCGTCGGGCCCCAACGGGCCACCGGGTCGGGAACCACCTCTCCGGCCTGTGCGAAGACGGACTTGACCAGTTGATCTAACACGGTGGCTGTGAGGCTGCCGACCCCGCACGTGCAGGCGTGTTGCCGGGATTCGCGGCGCATTCTCGTTAGGACGTCTCGGCACAGGGCTTTGCTCACCCGTCGAGGAGCCGCCATGCGAATGCCCAGGTTGCGGAGGAGCTCCTGCCGGTCTCGCGGCCGCAACGAGTTGAAGGCCAGCTCCACCATATCGACCGTGAGGTCGTTCAGGGCCGCGATGGCCGGGGTGTCCAAGGCGTTGAGTGCCGCAGCCAAGCCTTCGAGGTCTTGGGCCGAGACGTTCGCCGGAGACAGCGGTGGCCCCGTGACGACTCGGTAGCGATCCTGCATGTACACGTACTCCGTTTCTTGTTGAACGAATCGGGGAGACCGGACTGGCCCGACGCTCGAATGTGTTGCGTCAGCGACAGCGGGTGTGATCAGTGACGAACGTGTAGCCGTAGGGCAGCTCCCAGCCATCCGCCTTGCCGAGCCTGCGGCAATGCTCTCGGAAGGCCGTACGCTGAGCCTCACTCGGTGAGTGGCCAGGTCTCAGTCGGCGCAGATGGCCGGGGACGAATTGGACGACACCGTATGGCTCCTCAACGGCCGGCTCTGTGTGTGCCCACGGGCGGATCACTCGTGGTTGGGAAGGGCGATAGCCGAGGAGCGGAACGGTCCGTTGACCGTCCCGCGGTGGGAAATGCGCCTGCCCCCAGCCGTCTCGACTGCCGAGGACTGATTCCAGCAGTCGCCCTGCGAGCAGCTCCGAGATGGCTGCACTGAGGGCAGCCGCCTGCGATTGGGCTGGCCGCCGTCCGTATATGGCGCTAGGCAATGCGGCCCGGTCCATCAACGCGTGGCCGTCCAAGGTGAGCAGACCGCAACGGCGCACCGTACGCATGACCAGCTGACGAGGGCCGAGCCCGATCGCGCTGTCACCGTAGCGGTCACTCCCCGGAGCGTCCTCTCTGGTGAGCACCTGCGGGTCATAACAGTGCCCTGTCTCGCGATCACCGATGAGCACCTTTTCGCCGAGCGGCATCGTCGTGATGCGGATCACCTGCTCGCCGCGGCGTAGACGCGACTCAAGCATCAGCCCGGGAAAGAATTCCTCAGGCCAGGCGATTCCCGTTATCCGGCCTGATCTGTCAACCAGTTCGGTGGTGACGTCCTGCACCGCGAACTTCTCGCCCAGTTTCTGGCCGGCGTGCTTGACTTCGAGGCGGACTGCGGAAGTCCTGTCCTGCGACCAGCGAAGCTCCTCCATGACAAGGGGAGGCAATGGGAACCAACCGTTGATGAGCTGGTCCAACCGAAGGGGGGCCCGCCAGACGACCTGCTCCATGTCGTTCCGCAAAAGAGCGACGGGACCGAGAGAGGCGCCGTCGGCCAGAGGGGCGTCGACCGGTGCCCACTCCCGCGCCTGCTCCAGCGGCGTGGGTAGCGTCGAATCCCAGCCACGTCCGCTGGGAGCCAGCGGATCTCCGGTGGCTTCAGCATCGCCGGGGTGGTGTGAGCGCCACACACCTCCACCTTCGAAGGCGTCGTCGAGTGTAATCCGCGAGCCATTCTCGAACAGGCCCTGGTCGCTGTCCCCTCGTACGGTGTCAGCGAGTGCGAGGTTCGCCCGACACACCGCTGTCGCGTACCCAGTACCTGTGAGTAGTCCCTCGGCGCCCGAGAACCCGCGAAGCCGTGGTCCGACCGCTGTGTACACGGTAATCGGCGACGTGAGGCCGTAGCGCCGTTTACCTGGCGTGGCTGCGTTCTCGATCGCCGCAGCAAGCGACCGCAAGTCACCACCGCCCAGCGGCCCAGTGTCCCGCCAACAGGCCGCGAGGGAGGTTCGGGTCATGGCGTAGCCCTGCCACGTGCGGAGGACGTCGCTGGACCTGAGCACCCCCCGCACCGTGTCGAGGAGCCCGAGCAGCCCCGCCCGCAAGTCACCGTCGTGCGTGCTATCTACCAATGCGGCAAGTGACACGGGGACGAACGGACTGAGCAACTGTTCCCGTGCCGTTGTCAGGAGATGGTCCGCATACGCCGCCAACTCATCGTGCCCAGCCACATCAGATGACACGTAGCCGACATTCACGACAACGTGTGCGTCCTCATTGATCCAGCGCTGGCGCGTGCGCAGACGATGGAGCTGAGCCTGCGACAAGCTCAGAGCTGGACCGAAGGCGTGGAAGTCCGGGACTAAGAGCTCCCGACGTTGTGCCGCCCCACCGTTTCCCGGCTTCCCGGGGCCGTCGGCTCCGACCGGTGCACCCGAGACCCAGGCGGGCACGTCTCCAAGGGCACGCGTCCCAGGGTGGGCCCCCTCTCTGTAGACGATCTCGGCATACAGCGGGTCCGAGCCGGTGTGCACCCGCACCATCGCTCCGACAGGAAGCGCAGGGGCAGACTCACCGAAGGTGATCACGGGGAAATCGTCGAGGCGAAGCGGACTGCCGCCATAGCCGTCGCCGCCGAGTTCGTATCCGAAATACAGTGCGTTGAAGGCGACGTTGGTGTGCACAGGCATTGAGCGGACTTCCACGACGGCGTCCAGATAACGCCGCAACCGATCCCGTTCCGCGACGGGTACGGCCTCGTAGCCTTTCGTCATGGCGGAGGTCAGCAGAGCCCGATCCCCGTATGGATCAGGTGGCTGAGCTGTGCCACGAGCCCTCGCTGCCGTCACGTGCCTCTTACGCTCGTCGACCGCTACAGGAACGTACGAGCCCGGGTCTCCGCCCATGTCACCTCCACCTCCGCTTCGGTCGGTTGCAGTCCGAAGCGCGGTAGTCCCGCAGCGTAGGCCGACTCGGACAGAAGTGGGGGCACTTTCATCACTTTGCGATGGTCCGCGGGGCTTCTCAGCGAGCGTGGCCGATCGTCAGGTGTCGGTGGACGGACTGCCTGGTGCCCAGGAGAGCAGTCCCACTCGGGGCGACGAGCCATTTGAGACGCAGCGCCAGCAGCCTTGTGGGCTTGGAGAGTGCGATTCCCCAGGTCAGCCCGTGATGCGTGGACACGGCTTGACCGAGGTCACCATCGTGCCGAGCCGGATCGTCGACGTCACCTCGGCGGCAGCGGTCAACGTCGGGATCGCCCCGTACCAGGGCCCGTCCCGGAACGTCCGCCACGACAGGTGGTCATAGGTGTAGGCCGCGTGGAACCCCAGCTCCTCCGCCCCCTCCCACACCTTCCGACCCTCGGTCCAACGGTAGATCGGCAGAATCACAGTGCTCAGGCGCATGCTCATGCGGCAGAGCCTACGGGTGGGGATCGATCCGATCCGGTAAGTACGAGGCCCGCCCTGGATCTCCCTGGGAGCGGGCGGATACGGCGCCGCCTGTGGGCAACCGGCGAGGGTCCGGGCCCGGATCTTCGGTGCCGGTGTGCCGGGCGGGTGAACGTCGTGTCGGGCTCGCCGAAAAACCTGGTCGGAGCCGTCGTCGGCGGCCTGGGACAAGGGCTGTGCGGGCAGGGCGCCCGCCTCCCGGACCCTGGTCCGGAATGCCGTGGTTGCACCATCCGGGTGGCGTTGATGTGAATATCGCCGAACCCAAGGTGCGGCTCCACGCATTGTGTGCTCGTTTCCGCATCATCGGATTAGTCAGTTCACCGCATGACGAGAACAGGAAGCGAGAGGTCGATGGCTGCCGACATCAAGACGTTCTGGGGCGCGCTGCTCAGCGTGCTGCTCAAGTGCATCGCCGCGTTGGGATTCGCCACTCCGGACCGCACCGCGGCCCGTCGGCAGGCTGTCGCCGCCGACATCACCGCCGCCACCGTCGAGAACACCGCGCGGGCCGCGGTGGGGACACGAGCGGAGGTGGCGGCGGGTACCCCGACAAGTACGGTGCCGGCCCCGGTCGGCCCGCCGGCGCCGCCGAAGCGCCGAGGAGCGGGCGCCCGCATCCCCGCACCGCGTGCGGCCGAGTCGCGCCTGGTGCGCAGGAGCCGGGGCCGGACGCTGCCGCCCACCATGAAGCAGCGGATCGGCGCCGAAGCACACGGCACCTCGCCCAGTGCCCGCAGCCTGCGCACCGCCGACGGGCTGGACGAGTTCGGTGACCTCGGCGCCCTCGCCGCCGCGGCCGGCGCACCCGCTGCCGCCGCGTCGACCGGTTCGACCGGTTCGACCGCCTCGACCGACCTCGGCGCCCAGCCGCACCGCGAGAACGCCCCGAGCCGGTCCGGCGCCGCGCAGGCCACCCGCGAGCTCTTCACCCGCGCCGCCTGATCCAGCGCTTTTTCACCCGATGAACGCGTTCGACCCGATTCACCCGCAAAACCCCTTCGTGGCAACGCGGTTGATCCCTCGACGGACACCGGCCACGGCTTGAACCAGCGGCTCCGCTGAGCGGATCTGCGCACCACCGAGCGGGACAAGGTTGCGGTGCGGAAGGATGGGGCAGTGACCCCAGCCACCGAGCCAGCCGAGTCTTCCGACGCCCGCCACCGGCCCGAGGCCCACACGGACCCCAGGACCGGGCCCGAGAACCACCAGCAGAACAAGCAGCAGAACCAGCAGGACACGCAGGACGACAGGCACGACGGACCCGGCCGACAGAGCCGGCACGACGAGCACGACAGGCACGAGCACCACCAGCAGCACCACCAACAGACTTACGAAAAGACCTTCACCGACCCCGGACCGCGGCTGATCGCCACCGATCTGGACGGCACGCTGCTGCGGGACGACAAGACGATCTCGCAGCGGACGACCGCCGCCCTGGCCGCCGCCGAGGACGCAGGCGTCGAGGTCTTCTTCGTCACCGGCCGCCCCCTGCGCTGGATGGGCGTGGTCGCCCAGCACCTCGCCGGGCACGGTATGGCCATCGTCGCGAACGGTGCCGCGGTCTACGACCTGCGGGCCGGCACGCTGATCGAGGCGTTCCCGCTGCCCGAGGACGACGCGCTGGCGATCGCGCACGCGCTGCGTGCGGCGGTCCCCGGTACGACCTTCGCGGTCGAGCGCACCTTCGGCTTCCGGCGTGAGCCCGACTATCCGGCGATCGAAGCCGACAGTTCCGTGCCCCGCGCGGGCATCGAGGAACTCCTGGCCGCCGACCGCGCCCAGCCGCTGCTGAAACTGCTGGCCAAGCACCCTTCCCTCGACCCGGACGAGTTCCTTGCCATCGCGCTCACGGTGGCAGGCGGGCATGGCGAGGTCACCCGCTCCAGCGAGTCCGCCCTGCTGGAGATCAGCGGCACGGGTGTCAGCAAGGCCACCACCTTGGCCAAGTGCTGCGCCGAACGCGGGGTGACCGCCGCCGAGGTGGTCGCCTTCGGTGACATGCCGAACGACCTGGCGATGCTGAGCTGGGCCGGCACATCCTACGCCGTCGCCAACGCCCATCCGCAGGTGCTGGCGACCACCACGTACCGCACCGAGTCCAACGACGACGACGGTGTGGCCCGCGTCATCGAACGCGTCCTCGCCGCCCGCGCCGAACGCGCCGAACGCGCTGCTCTCGAACGCGACCCCGTCGACCTCCCGCGCCGCGACCTGCGCTGACCGGACGGCCCGAATCGCCCGGACAGCCCGGACAGCCCGGCCCGCGCAGCCCCGGGGTCAGACCCCCACCGGCTCCCGGGCGGCACGGGCCGTCTCCGTGCTCCGCTCCCGTTCCAGGGTGCGGCGGAACGGCCCTTCGACGGCGGCCAGTTCGTCGTACCCGCCGCGCTGCACGACGCGCCCGCCGGACAGCACCACGACCTCGTCCACGGCGCCGTCCGCGAGCCCGGCCAGACGGTGGGTGATCAGCACGGTCGTACGGCCGCGGGTGGCCGCCAGCAGATCGGCGGTGAGGGCGTCCGCGGTGGGCAGGTCCAGGTGCTCCGCGGGTTCGTCGAGGACGAGGACGGGGAAGTCGGCCAGCAGCGCGCGGGCCAGCGCGAGCCGCTGCCGCATGCCCCCGGAGAGCCGGGCGCCGTGCTCACCGACCTCCGCGTCCAGGTCGAGTGCGAGCCGTGCCGCGGCCAGCGCCTCCCGCAGCTCGCCGTCGGGTGCGCCTGGCCTGGCCAGCCGCAGGTTCTCCCGCACGGTGCTGGCGAACACATGCGCGTCCTGCGCGCACAGACCGACCAGCCGCCGCACCTCGTCGCCGTCGAGTGCCGCGGCGTCCTCGCCGGCCAGCGTGTACGAACCCCGCTCCGCGTCGAGGAACCGCAGCAGCACGTGCGCCAGGGTGGTCTTGCCCGCGCCCGACGGCCCGACGACCGCGATCCGGCGGCCTGGCGTCAGGGTCAGGTCGACGCCGTCCAGCGCGGGCCGCCCCTGGCCGGGGTGACGAGCGGTCAGCCCGCTCAGCACCAGCGGATACGGCGCCTCGGGGACCTGCCGCGGCCGCTCGGGCTCCTGTACGGGCACAGGCGCGTCCAGCACGTCCCGTACGCGCTGTGCCGCCCTGCGGCTGCGCTGCCGCTGCTGGGCGGCCGACGGCAGCCCTGCGACGGCCTCGAAGGCGGCCAGCGGGAGCAGCACGAGTACGGCGAGCACGACGCCGTGCAGTTGGTGCGCGGCGACCGCCCGCACACCCACCCAGGCGCATCCGGTGACCGTAAGGCCGGTGACCAGTGCGGTGAGTCCGGCGCCGAGCGCGGTGGCGGCGGCCGAGCGGGCCGTGATCCGGCGCAGCGTCAGGTCGGCGTCGGCGGCCCGTGCGCGCCGCCCGGGCAGGGCGCCCGCCACGGTCAGCTCGGCGGTGCCGGTGAACAGCCCGAGCACCCGGGCGGACAGCTCGCCCCTGGCGGGCGCGAGTCGGTCCTCGGTTCGGCGGGCCACCGCCACGGACAGCGCGGGCACGGCCACGCCCGCGAGGAGCAGTCCCGCGCCGAGCACGGCACCGGCCGCGGGCAGCAGCCACCCGGTGAAGGCGGCCGCACCGATCCCGGTCGCCGCCGCGGTCACGGCGGGCAGCAGCCAACGCAGGTAGTGGTCCTGGACGCCGTCCACGTCGGCGACCAGCCGCGAGAGCAGGTCACCACGACCGGTGCGGCCGAGCCCGGCGGGCGCCAGCCGCTCCAGCCTGCGGAAGACGGCGACCCGTACGCCGCCGAGCGCGCGGAAGACCGCGTCGTGGCCGACCAGCCGCTCCCCGTACCGGAAGGCGGCGCGACCGATGCCGAAGGTACGGGTCGCGGTGACGGCGACCATCAGGTAGAGCACGGGCGGCTGCTGGGCGGCGCGGCTGATCAGCCAGCCCGAGGTACCCATCAGGCCGACCGCGCAGCCGAGGGCGAGGACCCCGAGCGCGCAGGCACCCGCGAACCGGACCCGGAATCCGCGGGTCTCGCGGGCCTCGACGAAAGCGCCGATGCCCCGAAGGCGCCTGCCGGGGGCCGGATCGTCGAAGGGTGCCGCGGCCGGCTCAGCCGGTGCCACGGCCGGCGACGGCTCGGACGAGGACGCCGCCTGGGGCGGCTCGGAGACCGTGCGAAGCGCGGACTGCGCAGGTCCCGCCGCGGCGAGGGAGTGGACCTGGTCGGCCAGCGGCAGCAGAGCGGGGCGGTGCGCGATGAGCAGGACCGTGCGGGTGGCGGACAGTTCGCGCAGGGCCGCGACGACCTCGGCCTCGGTGTCCCCGTCCAGGTTGGCGGTGGGCTCGTCGAGCAGCAGCAGGGGCCGGTCGGCGAGGAAGGCGCGGGCCAGGGCGAGCCGTTGCCGCTGACCGGCCGACAGTCCCGCGCCGTCCTCGCCGATGACGTCGTCGGGAGCGGCGAATCCGGCCACCCCGGCGGCGGCCAGTGCGGACCGTACCTCCGCCTCGCTCGCGTCGGGCCGGGCCAGCCGCACGTTCTCCGCGACGGTCCCGGCGAAAAGGTGCGGCCGCTGCGGCACCCAGGCGATCTGCCGGTGCCAGGAGGCTCGGTCGATGTCGGCGAGGTCGATCCCGTCCACGAGGATGCGCCCGGTGGACGGCTGGACGAAGCCGAGCAGGGCCCGCAGCAACGTGGACTTGCCCACGCCGCTCGGCCCGGTGACGGCGACCGTCCGGCCGGGCGCGAGTTCCAGCGTGGTCCGGGCCAACCGCCCGTCCCGCGCCACCTCGACGCCCTCGACGAGGACCGTGGCCTTCCGCAGGTCGGGCGCGGGCACCCGGCCGGCATCCGTGGCCGAGGCGCCCGGGAGCGCGGTCTCCAGCACCTCGAAGACCTCCTCCGCCGCCGCCAGCCCCTCTGCCGCCGCGTGGTACTGAGCACCCACCTGCCGCAGCGGCAGATACGCCTCCGGAGCGAGCACCAGGACCAGCAGCCCGGTGCGCAGGTCGAGTTCGCCGTGCACCAGCCGCATGCCGATGCCGACGGCGACCAGCGCGACCGAGATGGTGGCGAGCAGTTCCAGCACGAAGGACGAGAGGAAGGCGATCCGCAGGGTGCGCAGGGTGGCCCGCCGGTAGTCGTCGGTGATCTTCCGGATGTTGTCGGCCTGTGCCTTGGCCCGGCCGAAGACCTTCAGCGTGGGCAGTCCGGCGACCACGTCGAGGAAGTGCCCGGACAGCCGCGCAAGCAGCCGCCATTGGCGGTCCATCCGGTCCCGGGTCGCCCACCCGACCAACGCCATGAACAGCGGCACCAGCGGCAGCGTCACCACGATGGTGACCGCGGAGATCCAGTCCGCGGTGGCGATCCGGGCCAGCACCACCAGCGGCACGACCGCGGCGAGCCCGAGTTGCGGCAGGTAGCGGGAGAAGTAGTCGTCGAGTGCGTCCACCCCGCGGGTGGCGAGCGTGGTCAGCTCGCCGCCGCGCTGCCCGGTCAGCCAGTTGGGGCCGAGCGCGGTGGCATGAGCGAGCAGCCGCTGCCGTAGCTGCGACTTGACCGCCGCGCCGGCCCGGTGCGCGCACAGTTCGGTGAGCCAGGCCACCAGCGCCCGTCCCACCGCCACCGCGGCCAGCGCGATCAGGTCGCCGCGCAACGCACCCACCCCGCGGCCCTGCTGGAAGCCGCCGACCACCACGTCGGCGATCAGCACCGCTTGGGCGACCATCAGCCCGGCCCCCGCCAGGCCCAGCAACACCGAGCCGGCGAGGAAGATCCGAGTGGTCCGCGCGTACCGCAGCAGTCGGGGATCGATCGGTTTCACGTGGAACATCCCCTTTCGTGTTTCACGTGGAACATGAGCAGAGGGGGCTTGACCTGGCGGGACATGATCAGTGCGCCGCTTCCGCGATGTGCTGGGTGCCGATCCGCTTGCGGAAGACCCAGTACGTCCAGCCCTGGTAGAGCATCACCAGCGGAGTCGCGATGGCCGCGCACCAGGTCATGATCCGCAGCGTGTACGGGGTCGCGGAGGCGTTGCCGACGGTCAGGCTCCACGCACCGTTCAGCGAGGACGGCATCACGTCCGGGAAAAGCGAGAGGAAGAACATCGCGATGGTGGCGGCGATCGTCACGCCGGAGAAGGCGAACGACCAGCCCTCCCGCCCGGCGCGGTTCGCGACGAGCGCGGCGAGCATCGCCACGAGGGCGACCACCAGGGCGGGCAGGCTGCGGGCGCCGCCGCTGTGCACCTGCGTCCAGACCAGGAAGACCGCCGCAAGCACCGCCGTGACCAGGCCGACCCTGGTGGCCATCGCCCGGGCCCGGTCCCGGATCGGCCCGACCGTCTTCAACGCGGTGAACACCGCGCCGTGGAAGGTGAACAGCGCCAGCGTGACCAGCCCGCCGAGCAGCGCATAGCCGCCGAGCAGGTCCCCCAGGTTGCCCACGTACTCCTTGTTCGCGTCGATCTTCACGCCCCGCACGATGTTGGCGAACGCCACCCCCCACAGCACGGCGGGCAGTAGCGAGGTCCAGAAGATCGCGTGCTCCCAGTTGCGCTGCCAGCGCTCCTCGGGTCGCTTGGCGCGGTACTCGAACGCGACCCCGCGGACGATCAGGCAGACCAGGATCAGCAGCAGCGGCAGGTAGAAGCCGGAGAAGAGCGTGGCGTACCAGTCCGGGAAGGCCGCGAAGGTGGCGCCGCCCGCGCTGAGCAGCCACACCTCGTTGCCGTCCCAGACCGGCCCGATCGTGTTGATCAGCACCCGCCGCTCGGTGCGGTCGCGGGCGAGCAGCTTGGTGAGCACGCCGACCCCGAAGTCGAAGCCCTCCAGGAAGAAGTAGCCCGTCCACAGGATGGCGATGATGACGAACCAGACATCGTGCAGATGCATGTCCCGTATCCCTTCCCTTCCGTCGTCAGTCCGTCAGTACGAGAAGGCCATCGGCCGGTCGGCGTCCGTGGACGCGCCGGCGCTGTCGCCTCCGGGACCGCCGCCGATCCTCGTCGGGGGGTTCAGGTCGGCCTCGGTGAGCTCGGGCGGCCCCTGCTTGGCGTACTTCACCAGCAGCCGGACCTCGACCACCGCGAGCAGCCCGTAGAGCAGCGTGAAGACGATCAGCGAGGTCAGCACATAGCCGACGGACACCCCGGGGGAGACCGCGTCCTTGGTGCGCAGCACGCCGTAGACCACCCAGGGCTGGCGGCCGGTCTCGGTGAAGATCCAGCCCCAGGAGTTGGCGATCAGCGGGAAGACCATGGTCAGCAGGGCGATCCGCCAGTACCAGCGGTACAGCCGCGAGCCGAGCCCGAGGGTGCGGGTGAGCATCAGGTGCGGCACCTCGTCCTCGCCGGTGCGCCGATCCGGCGCGAGCCAGAAACGGCGGCGGGTCAGCCACAGCCCGGCCGCACCGACCCCGATGGAGACCACACCGAAGCCGATCATCCAGCGGAAGCCCCAGTACTCGACCGGGATGTTCGGCCGGTAGTCGCCGGGACCGTACTTCTGCTGCTCGGCCTTGTTCACGTCGTTGATGCCGCCGACGTAGCTGGTGAAGTCGTCGGTGGCGAGGAAGGAGAGCAGGTTGGGGATGTCGATGGCGACCTCGTTGTGCCCCTTGTTGACGTCGCCGACCGCGAAGACCGAGAAGGGCGCGCCTTTCTGGCCGTCCCACAGCGCCTCGGCCGCGGCCATCTTCATCGGCTGCTGCTTGAACATCACCTTGCCGAGGGTGTCGCCGCTGATCGCGGTGAGCGCCCCGGCGACCACCGCGACGACCAGCGCCATCCTCAGCGAGGAGCGCATCACCGCGATGTGCTGCTTGCGGGCCAGGTGGTAGGCGGCGATGCCGATCATGAACGCGGCACCGGTGAGGAAGGCCGCGGACATGATGTGGAAGAACTGCGCGAGCGCGGTGTTCTGGGTGAGCACCGCCCAGAAGTCGGTGAGTTCGGCCCGCTTGGTCTTCGGGTTGTAGTGGTAGCCGACCGGGTGCTGCATCCAGGAGTTGGCGGCCAGGATGAAGTACGCGGACAGGATGGTGCCGATCGACACCATCCAGATGCAGCCGAGGTGGATGCGTTTGGGCAGCTTGTCCCAGCCGAAGATCCACAGGCCGATGAAGGTCGACTCGAAGAAGAACGCGATCAGCGCCTCGAAGGCGAGCGGCGCGCCGAAGACATCGCCGACGAAGCGTGAGTAGTCAGACCAGTTCATACCGAACTGGAACTCCTGCACGATCCCGGTCACCACGCCCATGGCGATGTTGATCAGGAAGAGCTTGCCCCAGAACTTGGTGGCTCCGAGGTACTTCTCCTTGCCGGTGCGCACCCAGGCGGTCTGCAGTGCCGCGGTGAGCGCGGAGAGCGAGATCGTCAGGGGGACGAAGAGGAAGTGGTAGACGGTCGTCACGCCGAACTGCCACCGGGCGACGCTCAGTGGCTCCAAAGCGAGCTGCACGATACGTCTCCTTTACTGCCGATACGCGTTCTGCTTGTGAACGTGAACTCATTCACAAGGAGTATCGCGCACATGCGTTCGCCCCCTCCCACCGGGGGGTGAGAGGGGGCGAATTAGCAGGTCAAAGCACTTTTTACCCGGTGGGGCTCCGGCTACAGCTCCTTGTGGAACGCCTCAGCGGTCCGCAGCATGATGTCGTTGGCCTCGGTCTCCCCGATCGTGATCCGCACCCCCTCGGCACCGAACGGCCGGACCGTCACACCCGCCCGCTCGCAGGCCGCCGCGAAGTCTGCGGTGCGCTCCCCCAGCCGCAACCACACGAAGTTCGCCTGCGTCTCGGGCACCGTCCAACCCTGATCGGCCAGCGCCGTGGCGACCCGGGCGCGCTCCACGACCAGACCCGCGACCCGCTCCAGCAGCGCCGGCTCGGCCCGCAGGCTGGCGATCGCCGCGTCCTGCGCGAGCTGGCTCACCCCGAACGGCACCGCGGTCTTCCGCAGCGCCTCGGCCACCGGCTCATGCGCGATCGCGAAACCGATCCGCAGCCCGGCCAGGCCGTACGCCTTGGAGAAGGTGCGCAGCACCGCGACGTTCGGGCGGTCACGGTAGAGGTCGACGCCGTCGGGCACCTCGGGGTCGGTGTTGAACTCGCGGTACGCCTCGTCCAGGACGACCAGCACATCGGCCGGCACCCGGTCCAGGAAGCGCTCCAGTTCCGCCCGGCGCACCACGGTGCCGGTCGGGTTGTTCGGGTTGCAGACGAAGATCAGCCGGGTCCGGTCGGTGATCGCGGCCGCCATCGCGTCCAGGTCGTGCACCTCGGCCGCGTCCAGCGGCACTTGCACCGCCCGGGCACCACTGATCTGGGTGATGATCGGATACGCCTCGAACGACCGCCAGGCGTAGATCACCTCGTCGCCCGGCCCCGAGGTCACCTGGAGCAGTTGCTGGGCCACGCCGACCGAGCCGGTGCCGGTGGCGATGTGTCCGACCGGTACGTCGAACCGCGTCGCCAGTTCCGCGGTCAGCGCGGCACAGGACAGGTCGGGATAGCGGTTGAAGGAGGCCGCGGCGGCGGCCGCCGCCTCCAGCACGCCGGGCAGCGGGGGATACGGGTTCTCGTTCGAGGACAGCTTGAAGGCGGGCCCCGAGGCGCCGTCCTCCTCCGTGGCCGGGGGTCGCCCGGGCTTGTACGTCGGGATGCCGTCCAGTTCCGCGCGCAGCTTGGGGGTGGTCATGGCCACACCCTACGAGGGCCGCCGCGAACGGGGGAGGTGCGCTACGTCACCGTGCGCGCTGGTAGCGCGCGCCCTGGCGCGCGTCCCCCGTAGGAGTGAGTTGCCGACAGCGATCTCGGCGGACCAATGGCCGGGCGAAGACCACAACCGGGCCGCTATCCGCCCGGCCTGCCGCCCTGCCGCCTGCATATTCCACCTTGCATACGGCTTTGGATCTTGCAGAAACCGTTCTTCCTGAGGCCCCCATGGCTGGCAGCCGTACGGACCAGTGCCGCCCTACTATCGGCTCGCCATGACAGCAGCAGGGAATCACCAGGCGAGCCGACCCATCGGACGCCGGCTGGAGCGCGCGGGGATCAGGGACGTCGCCGCCGCCGCCGGCGTCTCGATCACGACTGTCTCCGACGCGCTCAACGGCAAGGGCCGACTACCGGACACCACCAGGCGCCATGTCCGCGAGGTCGCCGACCGGCTGGGCTACCGCCCGTCGGCCGCCGCCCGCACTCTGCGCACCGGAAGATCGGGCCTGATCGGCCTGACAGTGACGACATACGGCGAAGAACCGTTCACCTTCACCGAGTTCGCGTACTTCGCGGAGATGGCCAGAGCCGCCACCTCCGCCGCGCTGGCCCGCGGGTACGCCCTGGTCATCCTGCCCGCCTCCTCCCGGCACGACGTGTGGGGCAACGTGGCGCTGGACGGCACCGTGGTGATCGACCCGTCCGACCAGGACCCGGTGGTCGGCGAACTCGTCCGGCAGGGCGTGCCGGTGGTCAGCGACGGCCGCCCGGCCGGCAGCCTGCCGGTGCACGCCTGGGTGGACAACGACCACGAAGAGGCCGTGCTCGGCATCCTCGACCACCTCGCCGCGGCCGGCGCCCGCAGGATCGGGCTGCTCACCGGCACCAGCACCGACACGTACACCCGGCTGTCCACCACGGCCTACCTGGAATGGTGCGAACGCGTCGGCCAGGAACCGGTGTACGAGGCGTACCCCGCCCACGATCCCTGCGCGGGAGCCGTCGCCGCGGACCGGTTACTCGCCCGTCCGGACCGCCCCGACGCCGTGCACGGACTCTTCGACCCCAACGGCACCGACCTGCTCGCCGCCGCCCGCCGCTACGGCCTGCGCGTCCCCGACGACCTGCTGCTGGTGTGCTGCAGCGAGAGCGGCGGCTACGCGGGCACCGACCCGCCGATCACCACGCTGTCGCTGCAGCCGCGACGGATCGGTACCGCCGTCGTCCAGCTGCTGATCGACGCGATCGAGGGGATCGGGCCCAACCATCCCGTGCAGCAGGTCATGCCGACCGAGCTGATCGTGCGGGCGTCCTCGCAGCGGCGGGCGCACCGCACCACCGTCAGCCCACCGCGCGGTCCGGCCCGTGATGAGGCGTGAACCACGGGACGCCGCCGCGCACCGCCGCGGATCGCCCGCAGAATGCCACGTACCGCCGATCAGTGCCGAACGCCGCTCGCTTCGCGTCCATCGCCGCGCCTCGCCCGACACGGGAGGGTGCGGCGGCACGGACGGCAGGCGCCGAAGTACCGGCCCGACCAGGTGACTACGTGGCGGTTTGTCCAGGGCCCATGAAAACGAGGTGCCTGGGTATGTCACAACGCGCCAGCCGCATTCCTATGATGGGCGGATGGCGGCGCGAGCGTGGAGGGGTCGATGACTCAGGGGGCAGGTCAGGGGTATGAGCCCGACACCGGGTACGAGCCCGCGCCCGGCTACGGGACGGCGCCCGACTTCCAGCCGGCCGACGGGTACGAACCGGGCTACCCGTCGGCGGCGCCCGCCTACGACGGCACCCCGCCGCCCGCGGCTCCTCCGGCCTCGGCACCGCCCGGCTATGAGCCGACCCGCCCCGACACGCCGCTGGTACCGCCGGGCTACACCCCCACCACGCACGACCTGCCCGTGATCACCGACGCGGCGCTGCCGGGCGAGCGTCCCGGCCCGCTCTACGTGGTCGGCGACGTGCACGGCTACCTGGACGAACTCCTCGCCGCCCTGCGCGAGTCGGGGCTGGTCGACGAGGACGGCCACTGGTCCGCGGGCAGCGCCCGGCTGTGGTTCCTCGGCGACTTCACCGACCGCGGCCCGGACGGCATCGGCGTGATCGAGCTGGTGATGCAGCTCTCCGCGGAGGCCGCGGCGGCCGGCGGCTACTGCCGCGCCCTGATGGGCAATCACGAACTGCTGCTGCTGGGTGCCCACCGCTTCGGCGACACCCCGGTCAACTCCACCGGCGGCACCGCCTCGTTCCTCGCCGCCTGGCGGCTCAACGGCGGCCAGCCGTCGGACATGGAGCGCCTGGAGGACCGGCATCTGACCTGGATCTCCCGGTTGGACGCCGCCCATCTCACCGACGGCCACCTGCTGGTGCACTCCGACACCACGGCCTACCTCGACTACGGCAACAGCATCGAGGAGATGAACGACGCGGTCACCAGCGTGCTGCAGCGCTCCGACGCCGACGAATGCTGGGATCTGTTCCGCAAGTTCACCAAGCGGTTCGCCTTCCGCGGCGACGGCGGCGCCGAGGCGGCCCGCGAACTGCTGGGCACCTACGGGGGCAAGCGGGTCGTGCACGGCCACAGCCCGATCCCGTACCTGCTCGGCGAGGTCGGCGGGGAGAACCCGGCGGACGGTGAGGCGGCCGCGCACGCGGTGCAGGGTCCGATGGTCTACGCCGACAACCTGGCGGTGGCGATGGACGGTGGCGTCACGATGGACGGGCGGCTGCTCGTTGCCCAACTCCCGCTGGTGGGCTAGCTCCTACATTTCCTGGTTGCACCCTGTCAGGGCCCCCCGTACAGCCCTACCATCGGCAGTATCCGTAGTCCCACCGCTCTCTGGGCATCCGGCAGGCAGAGCTTGTTCCACGTGGAACACCTGCCGCGCACGGAGAGTCGGAGCATCGGGGGATGCACATGACCAGCGCTCCACATCTGCTCACCGAGGACCGCCAGGACTTCGAGCATGTCCTTGACGAGGCGCTGCGTATCGCCATGGACGGTATGGAGGGCGCGGCAGCCGGGGACGGCATGGCCGGTTCCCTGCTGAACGCCGAGCAGTTGCGCACCATGGCGCTCGCCGCCGCCGAGTCGATCGGGGCGCGGGCCGCTGAGGAGTACGAGGTGTACCGCCAGGTCCGTACCGACAGCCGGGCGGCGGCCCGCGAGTCCGCCCGGGCCCGCGACAGCCGGACGTTCAGCTACGCCGCGATGGGCGTCGCGGACCGTACCGGGTCAGGAGCAGGCATCCTCGCGATGATGGCCGTGCTCACCCCGCTGCTCGCCGGCGCCGCGGCACTGATCTTCCTGCTGATCGGCTACGCGCTCCAGGCGGTGTCCCCGGAGCCCGGGATCGCCTCACCGCTGCGCACCGCGGGCTGGTTCTTCGCCGCCGTGGCCGCCGCCGCGATCGTGCTCGGCGGTATCGGCCTGCTGCTGACCGCGCTGCGCGACGGCTCCACCGCGATTCACGACGCGCCCGAGTCGCTGCCGCCGGAAGTCGCGCAGGCGCGTGACACGTGGCGGCGGGCGCTGCTCGACCGGGGGCTGCTGCCCTTCCTCGACGACGCGCTGGCCGGTCGAGCGACCATGCCGCCGCCCACCGCACCCGCCTCCGGTCCGCGGATGCCCCGCCTCGGCTACACCCGGCCCGACTTCTCCTCGCCACAGGACCCGCACCGCGCGACGCCCCGGTTCGCCTCGCCCGACTTCACCAGCCCGGACTTCGGCGGCCCGGACCACCGGCCGGACTAGGGCATGAGCGGCGGCTGGAGCGGTCCGGCCGCCGCCCTGTGTGAAAGGCCGAACTGCCCTGTCCGGACGACCTGCGCGGACGACCTGCACGAACGGCCTGTCCGAACACCCTGACCGCACGGATGGACGTCCCAGGTCGCGGCGGCCGCGCACCGTTGCTTGACTGCTCCCGTACCCGCCCAGAACGGGAGAGGCCCATGCGCGTCCGCCGCCGTACGCTCGCTGCTCTGTGCACGACCATCCCGCTCGCCCTCGCGGCGACCGGGTGCTCCGACTCCTCAGCGGGCCAGGTGACGGGCACCCGAGGTCTCACCTTCAGCCAGACCATCTCCAACCCCACCCAGGGCGAGGGCACCTGCCACCGGTTCGCCCCGCTGGGCGTCGACCACGTCACCAACAACACCGGTGTCGACATCTGGCTGCACAAGGGGCTGAACTGCACGGACCCGGTGGGGCGCCCCAGCACCTACCTGTCCACCACGTTCAGCGCGGGAGTCGCCGAAACCCCGGGCCTGTGGCACAGCTTCTCCACGGTCGGCTGGCCGCCGCCGGTCCCGGCGAACATCGGACCGACCCTCAACTAGCGTCCCGCCGGGCTCCACCGGGCCCCCGAGCGGTGGGGCCCGGCGACATGCCGGACCCCGCCGCCTCGGTCAGCGGGCGGGGCGGTCCCCCCAGGACGCTCAGTCCGCGATCGGCAGGTACACGCGGTTGCCGGACGCGGCGAACTCCGCGGACTTGGCCGCCATCCCGGCGCGGATCTCCGCCTCGCTCACCTCCGCGGGGCCGTCCGTGGGCGTCTGCGTGGGGTCCTGCTCGGCGCCCTGGTCCCCGCCGCCGTGGGTACGGCGGATGTCGTGCGAGATCTTCATCGAGCAGAACTTCGGGCCGCACATGGAGCAGAAGTGCGCGGTCTTGGCCGGCTCGGCGGGGAGCGTCTCGTCGTGGAAGTCACGCGCGGTGTCGGGGTCGAGGGCCAGATTGAACTGGTCCTCCCAGCGGAACTCGAAGCGGGCGTCGGACAACGCGTCGTCCCACTCCTGGGCGCCGGGGTGCCCCTTGGCGAGGTCGGCGGCGTGCGCGGCGATCTTGTAGGTGATCACCCCGGTCTTGACGTCGTCGCGGTCCGGCAGGCCGAGGTGCTCCTTCGGAGTGACGTAGCAGAGCATCGCGGTGCCCCACCAGGCGATCATCGCGGCGCCGATGCCCGAGGTGATGTGGTCGTAGGCGGGTGCGATGTCGGTGGTGAGCGGGCCGAGCGTGTAGAACGGGGCCTCCTCGCAGATCTCCTGCTGGAGGTCGATGTTCTCCTTGATCTTGTGCATGGGCACATGGCCCGGGCCCTCGATCATGGTCTGCACGTCATGCCGCTTGGCGACGGTGTTGAGTTCGCCGAGGGTGCGCAGTTCGGCGAACTGCGCCTCGTCGTTGGCGTCGGCGATCGAGCCAGGTCGCAGTCCGTCGCCGAGCGAGAAGGTGATGTCGTAGGCGGCGAGGATGTCGCACAGTTCGTCGAAGTTCTCGTAGAGGAAGTTCTCGCGGTGGTGTGCCAGGCACCAGGCGGCCATGATCGAGCCGCCGCGCGAGACGATGCCGGTCTTGCGGCGGGCGGTCAGCGGCACATGGCGCAGCAGCACGCCGGCGTGCACCGTCATGTAGTCGACGCCCTGCTCGGCCTGCTCGATGACGGTGTCCCGGTAGACGTCCCAGGTCAGTTCCTCGGCGCGGCCGTCGACCTTCTCCAGGGCCTGGTAGAGCGGCACGGTGCCGATGGGGACGGGGGAGTTGCGCAGTACCCACTCGCGGGTGGTGTGGATGTTGCGCCCGGTGGACAGGTCCATCACGGTGTCGGCGCCCCAGCGGGTCGCCCAGGTCATCTTCTCGACCTCCTCCTCGATGGAGGAAGTGACCGCGGAGTTGCCGATGTTCGCGTTGACCTTCACCAGGAACCGCTTGCCGATGATCATCGGCTCGATCTCGGGGTGGTTGACGCAGGCCGGCAGTACGGCCCGGCCCGCGGCGATCTCCTCGCGCACGGTCTCGACCGGGACGTTCTCGCGCAGCGCGACGAACTCCATCTCCGGGGTGGTCTCGCCGCGCCGGGCATAGGCGAGTTGGGTGACCGGCCGGCCCGGGCGGCCGCGGCGGGGGAGCCGGGGCCGGCCGGGGAAGACCGCGTCGAGGTTGCGCAGTCCGCCGCGGGGCGAGGTGTGCTTGAGCCCGTCGTCCTCCGGCCGGGCCGGCCGGCCGGGGTACTCCTCGGTGTCGCCGCGGGCGATGATCCAGTTCTCCCGGAGGGGCGCCAGGCCCCGCCGGACGTCGGTGTCGACCGACGGGTCGGTGTACGGGCCGGACGTGTCGTACAGCGTCACGTCGCGGCCGTTGGTGAGATGCACTTGGCGAACCGGCACCCGCAGGTCCGGCCGTGATCCGGTGGGACCGGTGACGTACGACTTGTGCCAGCCGATTTCACGCGTGCGCGCATCCTGCATGGTCATGTGAGACCCACTCCCTACGCCGGCATTACCCGGTAACAGGTTCAGCGGTCGGCGCAGCGCTCGCCTCAAGCGATGTCAGCGCCCTCTCAGCCCGGTGCTCCGAGCTCCCGCGTTTGCAAAGGTGCTGCCAACGGTAGCGGCTGCGTACGGACATTCACCAGGGCCCTTGCGATGATCGGGCCGTGGACTCCCCCCAGGCCGGCGAGCACGGCCCGCACTCCGCCGCGTCTCCCGACCACGGCCACGGCCAGGAACCCGGACAAGAACACGGCCAAGGACACGGACACGGACACAGCCATGGGCACGCGCACGGGCCCGTGCCACCGGTCTCCCGGCATCTGCGCAAGGTGATCGCGGCCGTCCTCGTGCCGTTCGCGGCCGCGGTGGTGGCCGGCATGGTGCTGCTGTGGCCGGGCGGTGCGCCGGCGCACGCGCGCAGCGGGGTCGGCTTCGACCAGCAGACCCGGCCGGGCAAGGTGGTGCAACTCGTGCACGTGTCCTGCAAGCAGGTCGGCGCGCTGCCCAACGCCGATGGGGCGGGCGACGGTTCGGGCGGCACCGGAAGCGGCGCGGGCGGGACGTCGGGCTCGGGCGGGGGTTCGACGGCGGGGTCGGCCGCCAGTGACGCCTGCCAGAAGGCGACGATCGAGGTGATGTCGGGCCCGGACAAGGGCACGAGGTTCACCGAGATCGTGCAGCCGGACCAGACCCGCCGCTACACCAAGGGCGAGGGGCTTGTACTCGCCTACGCCCCCGACGCACCCAAGAACCTGCGCTACTCGGTCACCGACGTGGACCGCGGCATGCCGGTCGCGCTGCTCGCACTGGGATTCGCGCTCGTCGTGGTCCTGATCGGGCGGCTGCGCGGGCTCATGGCGCTGGTCGCCCTGGCCATCTCGTTCGCCATCCTGACGTTCTTCATCCTCCCGGCGATCCTGCGCGGCGACAATCCGCTGCTGGTCGCTGTGGTGGGCGGCAGCGCGATCATGCTCATGGCGCTGTACCTGTGCCACGGCGTCAGCGCCCGCACGTCCGTGGCGGTACTCGGCACGCTGTGCTCGCTGTTCCTGATCGGCGCGCTCGGCTCGGTCTTCATCGCCTGGGCCCGGCTGACCGGCAACACCTCCGACGAGACCGGCCTGATCCACACCCTCTACCCGAACATCGAGATCAAGGGGGTGCTGCTGGCCGGGGTGATCATCGGCTCGCTGGGAGTGCTGGACGATGTGACGGTCACCCAGGTCGCGGCGGTGTGGGAGCTGAAGGACGCCGACCCGACAGCGAACTGGCGCAAGCTGTACGGCGCCGGCATGCGGATCGGCCGCGACCACATCGCCTCGGTCGTCAACACCCTGGTGATGGCGTACGCCGGCGCCGCCCTCCCGCTGCTGCTGCTCTTCTCGATCGCCCGCAGCGGGGTGTTCCAGGTGGCGAGCAGCGAGCTGGTGGCCGAGGAGATCGTACGGACCCTGGTCGGCAGCATCGGTCTGGTGGCGTCGGTGCCGCTGACGACGGCGCTGGCCGCGCTGGTGGTCAGCGCCGACCGCGGAAACCGGGGCGAGGCAAGCGGTCAGAGCGGCCCAGGCGGTCGCGCCGGTCAGGGCGAGGCGGCGACGGTCCCGGGCCCGTCCCGCCCGGCCGGCGCGGGCCGCAGCCATCGCCGGGTGAAATGACGCGGACCGGCGAACGGTCTGAGCCGTTCGCCGGTCCGGTTGGTGCGCGCGCTGCGCGCGGTCCGGGGCCGATTCCGGGGTCCCGGCCTCGGCCGGGACGCCGACGTCACCAGTCGCGCTTCTTGCCGGAGCCCCCCGACGTGACGCGTTTCACGACGAAGACCAGCGCGCCGACCAGGATCACGAAGACGAGCACCTTGAACAGCAGGCCGATCACGATGCTGACCAGGCTCGCGATCAGCGTGCCGAACACGACCAGCGCGATGACCGGGATGCCGATCCACTTGACCCACCAGGGCAGGCTCTTCAGCAGATTCTCCATGACGCTCTTTCGCTCCTAGGTCGCTGCGCGGGGCGCGCACTCCGACTGTGCCGTACTTCGACTGTAGGTCCACCCGGCGCCGGGGCGAAGGCCGGGAAGACCCCATCCGACCCTGATCCGCCCCTTAGGGTTCCGGCGGCGAGAAGACCACCATGACCCTGAGATCCTCGGTGATGTGGTGGAAGCGGTGCGGGGTACCGGCCGGCACGTAGACCACGCTGCCGCGCGCGACAGTGGTGGTCTCGTCCCCCACGGTGATCGCGGCCCGACCGCTGACCACGAGGTAGACCTCGTCCTGCGCGTGCGGCTGCTGCGAGTCGCTCTCGCCGGCCTTGAGGGCGTACAGCCCCGCTGACATGTTGCGTTCCCGCAGAAAGCGGAGGTACGCACCCTGGTTCGCGGCACGCTCCGCGTCCAGATCGTCCAACCGGAACACCTTCATCGATCGCTCCTCCGCTGCGGTACGGCCACGGTTCTGTTCCGTCTCTTGTCCCGATGATCAGACCTGCGACGATCTCACCATGAAGAATTTCGTCGTCAAGACCCTGGCGAACGCCGGGGCCCTGGGCGTTGCCGTGTGGCTGCTCAAGGACATCACGCTCACCGGTCATTCGGCGTGGCGCGAAGCACTGACGCTCATACTCGTCGCCCTCGTCTTCGGCGTGGTGAACTGGCTGGTGAAGCCGGTCGTCAAGGTGCTGTCGTTTCCGCTGTTCATCCTCACCCTGGGCCTGATCACCATCGTGGTGAACGCGCTGATGCTGCTGTTGACCTCGTGGCTGGCCGGCCAGCTCAGTCTGAAGTTCCACGTGCACGGCTTCTGGACGGCCGTGCTCGGCGGCCTGATCGTCAGCGTCGTCGCGTGGGCGCTGCACCTCGTCCTCCCGGACGAGGACGACTGAGCACCGACCCGAGCGAGCAGCGAGGAGACATGAAGGATGAGGACCGCATGACGCAGGATCGCATGGCAGAGGACCAGGTCGGCGACAGCACCCGCAGCGTGCACGCCGGCCGCCCCGAGGCCCGGCCGTACGAGCCGTCGCTGCCCGGTCCGGTCTTCGTCTCGCACTACCACCTGCCAGGTGAGCCCACCGGTCCGTATGTCTACGGCCGGGACGACAACCCCACCTGGGACCTGCTGGAGCAGGCGATCGCGGAGCTGGAGGCGCCCGGCGACCCGGACGCCAGCACGCTCTCCTTCGCCTCCGGCATGGGGGCGATCTCGGCGGTGCTGCTGTCGCAGGTGCGCTCCGGCGAGGTGGTCGTCCTGCCGTCGGACTGCTACCAGACGACACGCGCGCTGGTGGAGCGCCTGGAGTCGTACGGCGTGCAGGTGCGGATGGCGCCGACCGCCGGCGACGCGCAACTCCCGCTGCTGGAGGGCGCCCGCCTGGTGTGGCTGGAGAGCCCGTCCAACCCCGAACTGGACGTGTGCGACATCCGGCGGCTGGCCGACGCCGCCCACGCGGCGGGCGCGCTGGTCGCCGTGGACAACACGCTGGCCACGCCGCTGGGCCAGCGGCCGCTCGCCCTGGGCGCGGACTTCTCCGTGGCCAGCGGCACCAAGGCGCTCAACGGCCACGGCGACCTGCTGATGGGGTACGTCACGACGCGGAACGCCGAACTGGCCGACTCCGTACGCAAGTGGCGCAAGACGGTGGGCGCCATCCCGGGGCCGATGGAGACCTGGCTGGCGCATCGCTCGCTGGCCACGCTCGCGCTGCGGGTGGACCGCCAGGCGGACAACGCGCTGGCGCTCGCCCGCGCCCTGCTGGAGCGGCCCGAGGTGACGGGGGTACGGCACCCGGGGCTGCCCACCGACCCCTCGCACGAGGTGGCGGTGACACAGATGCGCCGCTTCGGCAGCGTGGTCTCCTTCACGCTGCCCGACCGGGAGCACGCGGAGCGCTTTCTCGGCGCGCTGCGGATGACCTCGGAGGCGACGAGCTTCGGCAGCGTGCAGTGCACCGCCGAGCGCCGGGCCCGCTGGGGCGGCGACGCGGTGGCACCGGGCTTCATCCGCTTCTCGGTGGGCGTGGAGGACCCGGACGACATCGTGGCCGACGTGGTCCGTGCGCTCGACGAGGCCGCGCGGCAGCAGTAGCGCTGTCGCACCGCACGGCTAGCGTGAGGGCATGACCAAGTCAGCGAACGGGTCGGCCCCGGCGGGCCTCGGCGACGTCCTGCGACCGTATGTGGAAGACGGCACCCTGCCCGGCGCGGTCGGCCTGGTGGCGCGTGGCGACGACGTCGAGTTCGCGGCGGTCGGGTCTCTCGACGCCGGGGGCCGGTCGCCGATGGCCCGGGACTCGATCTTCCGGATCGCCTCGATCACCAAACCGATCACGGCCGCCGCGGTGATGGTGCTGGTCGACGACGGCCGGCTCGATCCGGCGGACCCGGTATGGCGGTGGTTGCCGGAGCTGGCCGCGCCGAGCGTGGTGCGCACCCCCGACAGCCCGCTCGACGACGTGGTGCCGGCCACCCGCCCGATCACGGTGGAGGACCTGCTCAGCTCGCGCACCGGGTACGGTTTCGCGCCGGACTTCGCACTGCCCGCCGTGCGGCCGCTCTTCGCCGAGGGCGTGCAGTCCGACGGCCGCGAACCGCAGCGCTTCCTGGCCACCGACGAGTGGCTGCAGACGCTGGCCGGCATTCCGATGCTGCACCAGCCGGGCGAGGCGTGGCTCTACAACACTTCCTCCGACCTGCAAGGCGTGCTGATCGAGCGGGTCAGCGGCGAGTCGCTGCCCGACTTCATGGCCGAGCGGATCTTCGAGCGGCTGGGCATGCGGGACACCGGCTTCGTCGTCCCGGCCGCGAAGCGGGACCGCTTCACCAGCTACTACCGGACCGACGCGTCCGGTGGCCTGGAAGTGGCCGACGGGCCGGACGGCCAGTGGAGCAGCATGCCGCCCTTCCCGTCCGGCGCCGGCGGGCTGGCCTCGACGGCCGACGACTGGCTGGCGTTCGGCCGGATGCTGCTCGCCGAGGGCGCCACCGCGGACGGCCGGCGGCTGCTGTCGGCGCAGTCGGTGCGGCTGATGACGGCCGACCACCTCACCGGGGCGCAGCGCGCGGCGAGCCGGCTCTTCCTGGAGGGGCAGGGCTGGGGCTTCGGCGCCTGCGTGGACGTCGAGCCCCTCGACCCGTGGAACGTCCCTGGTCGCTACGGCTGGGTCGGCGGCACGGGTACGTCGGCGCATGTCGTGCCCGCGACCGGCTCGGTCCACATCCTGCTGACCCAGCTCGCGGCGACGAGCCCGGTGCCCGCGCGGCAGCTACGGGACTTCTGGCGGTACGCGGCGGGCGCGTGAGCGGTGCACGGCACGGTCGTGACCGATACACGGCAGGCGCGTGAGGAGCACGGGATGACGCGACGGCGCTGATTTCGCCGCCGCGGACACGTTTGCTCGGCGCTTCGTCGCGGCAGATCTCAGGCATGCCTCCGGACTCGCACCCCAGCCCCTCCACCCGGCCGGTGATCAAACGTACGGCCCGCGCGATCATCCTCGACGGCGACCGGCTTGTGCTGATCAAGCGGACCAAACCCGGCATCGCTCCGTACTGGGTCACACCCGGCGGCGGCGTCGAGGAGGAGGACGCCGGGGTGCTCGCCGCCCTGCACCGCGAGATCGACGAGGAGCTCGGCGGCAAGATCACCGACGCGGTGCCCGCCTTCGTCGACACCGTCGAGCACATCGCGGACGACGGGTCGCACGGCGTGAAGGTGCAGTACTTCTTCGCCTGCCGGCTGGAGTCGATGGACCTCGACCAGCGGCACGGCCCGGAGATCGACGCACCGTGCGGCAGCTACGAGGTGGTGCGGGTGCCCTTCACCCGGATGGGACTCGCCTCCGTGGAGATCGTGCCGCTGACCCTTCGGCACTACCTGGACGCGAACATCGAAGGGGTGCTCGGGCTGCTCGGCCCCGATCTGAGCTGATCCGGCCGGTCGGCGCCGCGCCACGGGCTGCTCAGGCGTCGGCGACCAGGGCGTACGCCTCACGCAGGTCGTCCCCGGCATACGCATGGGTGGCCAGGCCGCTGACATGGTCGTCGCCATTGACCGCGACCGAGACCGGGACCACGCCGAACAGCGCGGTGTCCGACAGCGAGTCACCGTAGGCCACGCAGTCGGCGCGGCCGACCCCGTAGCGGGCGCACAGTTCGTCGGCGATGGTCACCTTGGACTCGGGCATCAGGATGCCGGACGGATCGAAGGCGGCTCCGGGCACGAAGGGGAGCGCGGGGAAGACCGAGGCACGGGCGTCGTGGACGCCCCACGTGCGCAGCCGGGTCACGAAGAAGTCGGGGGAGAGCGAGATCACCGCGCAGTGCTCGCCGCGGGCGGTGATGTCGGCCCACACCTCGCGTATCCCGCTCAGCCAGGGCGCACTCGTGAAAGCGCCGGCCACATGGCTCTCGGTGAGCGCTGACCACATCCGGTAGGCGCGCCGCGCGTATACGTACGAGTCGATCTCACCGACGGACAGTGCTCTGTCCAGCTCCCGGAACTCGGCGACCATACCGATCTGCCGAGAGATCTCGATCGCGGCGGACGTACCGGGCATCAGCGTGCCGTCCATGTCGAAGATGTGCAGTCGCGCCATCCTGTCCCCCTCCTTCATGCGCGGCCGACCGGGCCCGGCCTTCATGCCGACGCACCCCCGCGTCGACAGGCTCCGCCCGTTCGTCCGTTCGCTCACTCGTCTACCCCGCCAGTGTTCCACGTGGAACACTCCGCGTGACCAACTCCGACCCCGACATAGGTCCGCCAGCAAACAATCCCGTAGCGGAACTATTTTGCTACCCTCGACCCATGACCGTCGAGACCACGCCCGCACCCGCGACGACCACCGACGTCTCCTTCCTGCTCCACCACACCGCCCACGTACTGGCCACACAGATGGCGGCAGCCCTGGGGGAGATCGGCATGTCACCGCGCGCACACTGCGTACTCGCACATGCCGCCCAGGCTGAGCGGACCCAGGCCCAGATCGCCGAACTCTCCGACCTGGACAAGACCACGATGGTGGTCACCGTCGACCAGTTGGAACGGGACGGCCTGGCCGAGCGGGTGCCCTCGGCGTATGACCGCCGGGCCCGGATCATCAAGGTCACACCGAAGGGCGAGCAGGTCGTGACGACCGGCCAGGACATCGTCGACCGGGTGCACGGCGACGTGCTCGGCGCACTGCCCGAGGAGGAGCGGGCAGCGTTCGTCTCCGCGCTGAACCGGCTCGCCGGTGGCCACCTGGCCACCCCCGCCGACTCCCCGGAAGGCGGCCAGGGGGTGCGCAGGCCGCGCCAGTCGCGCAAGTGAGGCGCCGCGCAACAGGCGCCACCAAGCCTCGGCGATAGACCCGTAAAAGATAGTCTCCAACAAAACCATCTGCTACGGTCACTCTTGGCATACCGATCCGCCAGGAGGCGACCCCATGTCTGTCCCCGATTCACCGGACTCCCAGGCCGTCAGGTCGCGCGCGGCCGCGCTCGCGGTCCTCAGCGCGGGCACCTTGATGATCATCCTCGACGGCACCATCGTGAACGTGGCCCTTCCGTCCATCCAGCACGACCTCGGCTTCTCCCAGGCCAATCTGGCGTGGGTGGTGAACGCGTATCTGATCGCCTTCGCCGGTCTGCTGCTGCTCTCCGGCCGGCTCGGCGACCTGCTCGGCCGGCGCCGGGTCCTGGTGACGGGGCTTGCCGCCTTCACCGCCGCGTCGTTCCTGTGCGGCATCGCGGACTCCGCGGGCCTGCTGATCGCCGCCCGCTTCGTGCAGGGCGCGGCCGGTGCGATGGTCTCGGCCGTCGCGCTCGGCATGGTGCTCGCCCTCTACCCCGACCCGCACGGCCGGGCCCGGGCGATGGGCATCTACAGCTTCACCCAGTCCGCGGGCGGTGTCCTCGGCCTCCTTGCCGGCGGCATCCTCACCCAGGCGATCAACTGGCACTGGATCTTCTTCGTCAACCTGCCGATCGGCCTCGCCGCGGCCCTGCTGAGCCTGCGCCTGCTGCCCGACGACCGCCCCTCCCGCACCGGCCACGATCAGGCCGACCGGACCGCCGGGACCGGCACCGGCACCGCCCGCGGCGGATTGCGCGGTACCGACGCACCGGGCGCGGTACTGGTCACCGCCGCCCTGATGCTCGGCGTCTACACCATCGTCAAGACCACCGACCGCGGCTGGACTTCGGCACCCACCGCCGGGTTCGGCGCGGCCTCCCTCGCCCTGCTCGCCGCCTTCCTGGTCCGCCAGGCCCGTGCCGCGCAGCCGCTGATGCCACTGCGGATCTTCCGGTCCCGGATCGTCGCCGGTGCCAACGCGGTCCAGGTACTGGTGGTCGCGGGCGGGTTCGGCTTCCAGTTCATGACCTCGCTCTACCTCCAGCACGTCTTGGGCTACGACCCGCTGGAAATCGGGCTGTCACTGGCGCCCACCGGCGTCGCGATCGGCGTGATGTCGCTGGTCCTGTCCGCCCGGCTGGGAGCCCGCTTCGGGCAGCGGGCGGTGCTCCTGCCGAGCCTGGTGCTCTTCGCGGGCGCTTTCCTGCTGCTGGCCCGCACACCGTCGGGCGGCCCCGGCAGCCACGCCTCGTACGTGGCCGACATCCTGCCGCCGATCCTGCTGATGGGGGTCGCGTTCGGGCTGGTCATGCCCTCGCTGCTGACGCTCGGCATGGCCGAGGCGGGACCGGCCGACTCCGGCCTGGTGTCAGGGGTGTTCAACACCGCGCAGCAGATCGGCGGCGCGCTGGGACTGGCGACGCTGGCGTCGATCGCCGGCACCCGCACCGAACACCGGCTGGCCGCCGGCCGGACCGCGACCACGGCACTCGCCGACGGCTACCACCTGGCCTTCGTCGTGGCGGCGGGACTGCTCACCGCCGCGGCCGTCCTCGCCGGGGTGCTGCTGCGCACCCCGGCGGGACAGGCGCCGGCCGGGCAGAGCCCGACCGGCACGGCGGACCCGGATGAGCTGGGCGTCAGCTCCAGCCGGGGAAGCCGCCCGGCACCGGGGCCTGCTGGTCGTAAGGCTCGCGTGTGAACACGAAGGAGCCCAGGTCGAGATGGCTGAGCGTGCCGTCGTCCCGGCGCACTGCCCGCAGCGTCTCGCCCGCGTAGTAGCCCGTGCGTCCGGTCCAGGTGCCGTCATGTTCCACGTGGAACCGTGTGCCACGGCCCTGGCCGGTCAACGGCTTCAGCTCCACCTCACCCGACGCCAGCACCAGCAGCCCGTACCCCTGAGTGCCCCAGTACCAGGCCCCCGCCAGGTCGAGCAGAGCCGGGTCAAGAGCATCGGCGGGCCGCCAGGGAGCGGGGAAAGCGGGTTCGGCGTCGGCGGTGATCGCCAGCAGGTCGGCCGCGAGGCCGCCCACCCTGGGTCCCGAGGTGGAGTTGGCCAGGGCGACCGCTCCGAGCCGGTCCTCGACGCTCACCCACACCGTCGCCAGGAAGCCCGGCATCGAACCGGTGTGGCCGATCAGGGTACGGCCGTGGTGCCGCATGATCTGGATGCCGAGGCCGTAACCCGTGCCCGGCTCGTCCGCCTCGGCGGGCGCGGCCGGCTCGCGCATGTGCGCCACGGTCTCCTCGGCCAACACCTCTGGGTGACCGCCGGCCAGGAAGGCCGCCCACCGCGCGAGGTCGTCGACCGTCGACCACAGCTCACCGGCCGGCGCCATCACACCCGTCTCCTGCACCGCCTCGGGCACCATCACATCGGCCCACGGGTGGACGGCGAAACCGCCGGCGGCGGGCTGCCTCGGCAGCAGGCTGGTCCTGGCCATCCCGAGCGGGTCCAGCACCTCCTCCTGGAGCGCGTCACCCCATGGCTTGCCGCGCAGCCTGGCCACCACTGCACCCAGCAGGGCGAAGCCGGGGTTGGAGTAGTGGTGCCTGCGTCCCGCCGGGTGCTTGACCGGTGCGGTACCGAGCACATCCGCCAGTTCGGGCCGCAGGTCGCCCGGAGTGCGCTCCCACCACGGCCCCGGTGTCTCGGAGGCGATACCCGAGGTGTGCGCCAGCAGTTGACCGATCGTCACCCCGCCCACCGACGTGCCGGGCAGGTGCTCCTCCAGCGGATCGGTGAGCGCCAGCCGGCCCTCGTCGCGCAACCGCATCACCAGCACCGCGACAAAGGTCTTGGTCAACGACCCGATCCGGTACTGCGTGTCGCTGTCGGGGGCATGCCCCTCGATCATGCTGCGCGACCCGCTCCACACCAGCGTTCCGTCCCGCACCACCCCGCCGACCAGCGACGGTGTGCGGCCCCTGGCCTGCTCCACCGCCACCCGGTGCATCAGCGCCCGGGTCGTGGCGGGCAGCAGTCCCCCGTCGTACGCCTGAGGAGAGTCGTTCGTCGTCACACGTCCCCTGCCCTTCTGCCGGGTCCCTGCCCGGCGCCGTCACGGACGGGGAGCGGCGCCCGCCGCCGGTCGTACCGCCACCGCGCATGACCGCGACCAGCGACACCACCGCCGGCGGGCGCCGCTACTCGCCCGCGTCCTGCTTGCGTATCCCGGCCGCGCCGAAGCGCACCGAGATGATCGACATCCGCATCGACCGTACCCCCGGGATGCGGTGCGAGAACGGGGCGATCGCATACAGGCCCCGGCCGCGTCCCAGCCGCAGGCTGCGCACCTGCGTGATCAGCGGAGACGCCGCCGCGACCTTGGGGTACTCCCGGTAGTCCATCCCCCACTCCCAGCGCGGCGCCCGGTAGCTGCCGTCCCGCGCATCCAGCCTGCCCGCCTGGTTCTGTGCGACCTGGGCCCGCGGCAGCGCGTCGAAGAGGAACCACCCGCCGGGGAACCGCTCCGCGCACGCGGCGATCAGCCCCTTCGCATCGCGTTCCGGCAGATACATCAGCAGCCCCTGCGCGGTGACGAGAACGCCCTTCGCCACGTCGGCCGCGGTGATCTCGTCCATCCACTCCAGGTCGAGCGCGGACCGGGCCACCGTGCGGCGACGTGGCGGAGCGTCGGGGAGCAGGGCGGTGCGTACCGCGACGGTCTCCGGAAGATCGACGGTCAGCCAGCGCACCCGGCCGTCGTCCACCCGCCAGAACTGCGTCTCCAGGCCCTCGCCGAGCGCGACGACGGTACCGCCGGGGTGCTCGGCGACGAACCGGCGCACCTCGTCGTCGAAGGCGCGCACCCGCAGCGCGTGCCACTGCGCCATCACCGTGCTGCCGAAGCGGTCGAAGGGGTAGTCGATCCGGTCCACCAGGTCCACCGCGTAGGGGTCGTCCAGCAGCCGGTTCCCCGGTGGTCGACGGGCCTCGGCGGCGCGATGGGCCAGGTTCCACAGCAGCGTCGCCGGCACACCGTCCAACTCGACCTTGATCCGGCCGGCGCCCTGCCCGGCGAAAGCGCCGCGCACCTCGCCCGCCGGCTCGCCCGTCACCTCGCCCGCCGGCTCGTCGCCGCCCGTCCCGCCACCGTCCGCGGCACCACCGCTCGCTTCATCCCCGTCGCCCATGGCGCCAGCCTCTCATCCCCCCGCGTCGCCGCCATGTCAACTACCGGGCAAATCAAGCAGTTTCCCCCGGTCGGACTTGTCAGAAAGGTTGACACCCCCCATGGGCGAGCGTGACCATCACGTCGGTCAGAGAGCGCTCTCACACCACTGCTCTCTCCCTCCGCACCATCTGTCGGTCCCCCCAAGACGCAAGCCCCCACCCGTCATACAGGAGTACACATGAGGGTCACCCCACAAGGGCTCTCCAACCCAGGCCGTAAACGTTTCCGACGATCTCCGCAGGGAATCGTCCTCCTCGCCCTGGTGCTCATCGCCTCGGCGTACCTCTCGCTGAACCCGACCACGTCCCACGCCGCCGCACCGCAACTGCTCTCCCAGGGCAAGGCGGCCACCGCCTCCTCGGTCCAGGACGCCTTCACCGCAGGCGCGGCGGTGGACGGGGACACCGGGACCCGCTGGTCCAGTGCCGCGTCCGATCCGCAGTGGCTCCAGGTCGACCTCGGCTCCAGCCAGCCGATCACCCAGGTGGTGCTCAACTGGGAGACCGCCTACGGGAAGTCGTTCAAGATCCAGACCTCGGAGAACGGCACGAGCTGGACCGACATCTACTCCACCACCACCGGCACCGGCGGCGTCCAGACCCTCAACGTGACGGGCACCGGCCGCTACGTACGGATGTACGGCACCCAGCGGGCCACCCAATGGGGCTACTCACTCTGGGAGTTCCAGGTCTACGGAGGCTCGGGCGGTGGAAGCACCCCGCCGGCGACGTGCGGTGACACCAACGCGGCACTCGGCAAGCCGTCCAGCGCCTCGTCGACCGAGAACGACGGCACCCCCGCGGCCGCGGCCTTCGACGGGAACGCGGGCACCCGTTGGTCGAGCGCGGCCTCCGATCCGCAGTGGATACAGGTCGACCTCGGCTCCTCGCAGAGCATCTGCGGCGCCCAGCTGACCTGGGAGACGGCGTACGCCACGGCGTACCAGATCCAGCTCTCCGACGATGGTTCCACGTGGAACACGGTGTACTCCACGACGACCGGGGCCGGCGGGACGGAGAACCTCTCCTTCACCGGCACCGGACGCTATGTGCGGATGTACGGCACCCAGCGGGCCACCCAGTACGGCTACTCGCTCTGGGAGTTCACCGTCCTCACCCCGGGCGGCACCGGCACCCCGCCGACCGGCGGCGACGGTGACTGCCCCTGGGTCGGTTCGACGGCACCGGTCGCGGACCGCGTGTCGCAGGTGATGGCGCAGATGACGAACGCCGAGAAGGTGTCGATCCTGCACGGCAACAACAACGCCTCGCCGTACATCGGCAACATCAACGGCATCCCGTCGCTGTGCATCCCCGCTCTCGGGCTCCAGGACGGCCCGCACGGGGTGGGCGACGGGCTCGGCGGGGTCACCCAGATGCCCTCGGCGAACGCCTCGGCGGCCACCTGGGACACCGCGCTCGAGCAGCAGTACGGTGCCGCGATCGGCGCCGAGTTCGCCGGCAAGGGCGCGCAGGTGGCGCTCGGCCCGACGCTGAACATCGTCCGCGACCCGCGCTGGGGCCGTGCCTTCGAGACGTTCGGCGAGGACCCGTACCTCAACGGGCAGATGGCCGCCGCCGATATCAAGGGCATCCAGAGCCAGGGCGTGATGGCCGAGATGAAGCACGTCGCCGTCTACAACATCGAGAACCCGGCAGGCACGGTCATCGTCGACAACCGCACCCTTCAGGAGCTCTACCTGCCCGCCTTCCAGGCGGCGGTCGAGCAGGGTTCGCCGGCGGCGGCCATGTGCGCGTACAGCGTGGTCAACAACGTGCCCGCCTGCCAGAACCCCGCGCTGATGAACGTCGGCCTCTACCAGCAGGCGAACTTCGGCGGCTTCATCACGAGCGACTGGGGTGGCACGCACTCGACGCAGGACTCCGCCAACGCGGGGCTGACGGTGGAGATGCCCAACGGGTACTTCTACGCCGACTTCCTCGCCCAGGCGGTGGCCAATGGCACCGTCAGCCAGGCCACGCTGGACACCATGGCCAGCCGGCTGCTCACCCAGTACTTCGCGTTCGGCCTCTTCGACAAGGCGCCCAGCGGCTCGACCGGCGCCACCGTCACCACCCCCGCCCACCAGCAGGTCGCCCTCCAGGGCGCTGAGGAAGGCGCGGTGCTGCTCAAGAACAACGGCATCCTGCCGCTGTCCACGTCCACCACCAAGTCGATCGCGGTGATCGGCTGGGACGGCGGCGCCGGTGTGCAGACCATCGGCGGCGGCAGCGGCACCACGACCAGTTCCGGCACCGTCTGGCCGATCACCGGCATGCAGAACCGGGTCGCGGGCACCGGCACCACTGTCCAGTACAACGACGCGACCGACCTCAACTCGGCGGTCACGCTGGCCCGCAGCTCGGATGTGGCGATCGTCTACGCGTCCGACAACTACGGAAACGAGGAACACGACACCACCACGCTCGACCTGCCGGCCAACGGCGGCAGCTCGGTCAGCGACAACGACATGATCGCCCAGGTGGCCGCGGCCAACCCGAACACGATCGTGGTGCTCAACAACAACTCGGCGATCAACATGCCGTGGCTCAACCAGGTGGCGGGCGTCTTCGAGGGCTTCTACCCGGGCCAGGAGATCGGCACGGCGATGGCGGCGCTGATCTTCGGCGACGTCAACCCGTCCGGCAAGCTGCCGGTGACCTTCCCGAAGTCGCTCGCCGACGTGCCCGCGAACACGGCCGCGCAGTGGCCCGGCACCAACGGGCAGGTGCAGTACAGCGAGGGTCTGGACGTCGGGTACCGGTGGTACGACGCGAAGAACATCACCCCGCTCTTCCCGTTCGGCTTCGGCCTGTCGTATACCACCTTCGGTTTCAGCAATCTCCAGGTAGGAGCGCTGAGCGGGGGGACGGCGACCGTGCACGCCACGGTCACCAACACCGGGTCGCGGGCCGGCAGCGAGGTCGCGCAGCTCTACGTCGGGGACCCGGCGTCCACCGGTGAGCCCGTGCACCAGTTGCGCGGCTATCAGCGCGTCACGCTCGCCCCGGGCCAGTCGCAGACGGTGACCTTCACCGTCAGCACCCACGACCTGGCCTACTGGAACACCTCGAACAGCAACTGGACGACCGCGGCCGGCGACTACCAGATCCTGGTGGGCGACTCCTCGCGGAACCTGCCGCTGACCGGCACGCTCAACGTGCCGACCACTGTCAACGGCAACCTGGCCGCGACCGTCACCCCGAAGGCAGCCGCCTCCGGCCCGGCCGCGACCGCCGCGCCGCTCTCCGTGCCCAACCCGTACGGCATGAGCAGCCCGGTGCACAAGCAGGTCGACTGGACGTACGACAAGAACGCCAAGGGCGTCAGCTACACCGCGACCGGGCTGCCGCCGGGCATCTCGCTCTCGGCCGGAGGCACCTTCACCGGCGCGGCCGACAAGGCCGGCACCTGGACGGTGACGGTCACCGGCCGGAACGCGGCGGGCTCCCAGGGCTCCGCGACGTTCGTCTGGACGGCCACCTGACGGCAGCCTGAACCTGCCGGAACGGCACCCCCGCGACCCGCTCGGGCCGCGGGGGTGCCCTCGCTTCAGCTCATCCGCGCCCGTACGTCAGTGGATAGCTTGTCCAGCAGTCCGACCAGCAGTGCGCGTTCCTGCGGGGACAGGCCCGCCACGAGCGCGGCCTCGCGCCCGAGCACCGCGTCGACGGAGCGCTCGATCAGGGCGTGCCCCTCGGCCGTCAGCGCGACCAGGACCGTACGACCGCCGGTCGGCGCGGGGCCGCGGCTGACCAGGCCGCCGTCCTCCGCGCGTGCGACCCGCTGCGAAACGGCGCCGGCCGTGACCAGGGTGCGGCGGGCGATCTCGCGGGTGGACAGGGTGTAGGGCGGTCCCGCGCGGCGGAGTACGGAGAGCAGGTCGAGGGTGGCCGCGTCGATCCCGGCGGCGCGCAGCACTCGGGCGCGATCGTCGGCGAAGAGCTTCGCCAGGCGCCAGATGGGGGTGACGACCTCGATCGACGTGATCGGGGTGCCCGGGCGCTCACGCTGCCAGGCGGCGGCGATGTCGGCGGCGGGGTAGGGCGGTGGGGCGCCGGGTGGAGCGCCCGGAGGGGTGTCGGCCGATACGTAGGCGCTTCCACTGCTGCGGCCGCCGCCGGTATCGGCAGCGGCCGGCGCGTCGGCTTCGTCGTCGGCCATGGCGGATTCCCCTCTTGCCGGTGCGCCTCGCGCTATGTTTAGCTCTAAACGTAGCAGCTCGACACCGCATCCCGACACCTCGACCAGGAGCGATCCCTTGACCCGTACCGTGCTCGTCACCGGAGGAAGCGGCGGCATCGGCCGCGCCATCGCCGCGCGCTTCGCCGCCGACCGTGCCCAGGTCGTGGTGACCGGGCGGCACGCCGACACGGTGGAGCGAACCGCCAAGGACCTGGGCGTGCGCGGCGTGGTCTGCGACGCGACCGACCCGACCCAGACCGCGGCGCTCGCCGAGCAACTGGCCACGGTGGACGTGCTGGTCAACGCGGCCGGCGGCCTGCCCGCACCGGCCCCCGACGGCGTGCCGCCGCTGGAGGCCCTGCTCGCCGAGTGGAGCTCCAGCCTCAGCCGCAACCTGCTCAGCGCCGTACTGACCACGGCTTCCGTGCGGGACAGGCTCACGGACGGCGGCGCGGTGATCAGCATCGGTTCGATCGGCGCCGAGCGGCGCGGCGGATCGTACGGCGCGGCCAAGGCGGCCCTCGGCGCCTGGAACACCTCCCTGTCCGCGCAGCTCGCCCCGCATGGCGTCACCAGCAACGTGATCTCCCCCGGCTACGTCACCGGCACGGACTTCTTCCGCGGCGGCATGACCGACGCCCGCCACACCGCCCTGGTCCAGGAGACCCACAACCAGCGCCCCGGCACCCCCGACGACATCGCCGAGACCGCCTTCTTCCTCGCCTCCCCCGGCGCGCGCCACATCACCGCCCAGACCCTCCACGTCAACGGCGGCGCCTTCACCACCCGTTGACCGGGCCCGATCCCATGACGACGGTCACCACCCGCCCGATCACATACCGGCTGACGGCCTGACGATGGTCGCGCGTGCCTGCCCGTCACGGAGTGACCCGCGGCGTCCGGACCGCCGTCTCCAGGACCGCCGTTGCCAGGACCGCCGGCGTGTAGGTTCCGCGTTCTGCTGACCTTTGCCGGCGCTGCGACCTGGAGCGTTCGGCGTCCGCACTGCGTGGCACCTTGATTATTCCGCGCTCTGGTAACACTTTGTCAGGTCATCGTTCGGCTTCGGATGTCCAGACAGGAATGAGACCCGCATGTTATGCCCCTGGGCTCCGGGTTCATCGCGCAATGCGCGTGACCCGTAGGCTCCGGCCATGTCGACTGAGCAGACCCCGCAGAAGGCAGTCAAGCACTGGCAGGACTGCGCGGACGTGTACGACTTCTTGGAGCAGGTTCGGCTCAGGCCCGAGATGTGGCTGCCAGACGGGTCGCTCCTCCACCTGCAGTCGATCCTCACCGGCTACCGGGTCGCGCTCGGCGTGCACGGCATCGACGAACCGTTTGACTTTTGGCCCGGAGAGCGCTTCACCCAATGGCTCCACGAGCGACGTGGGACATCCAGTTCCCTGACCTGGGCAGCCGAGATCGAACGCATCACACCTCCACACAGCACCCCGGTCGCCGAGTTCTTCGTCCTCCTCGATGCCTTCCGGCATGACATCGCGCCCGCACCCGCCGAGACAGTCCGCACGACGGGGCTGCCCGGCATCGACTTCATGCTGAACACCTTCGTCACCCTCTTCTGGCGCAGGCGCCTCCTCACCGAGGCAGCTCTGCGGCTGGAGGAACGAGGCTTTCGCGTAGTGCACCTCGCAGCCGGAACCTGGGCAACCGACAAGGACATGCACCAGGACTTCGCCGCAGCCCTCCAGTTCCCGGACTACTACGGCCGCAACCTCGACGCCCTCAACGACTGCCTCGGCGATATCGCCTGCTACGGCCCGTACGACGACTCACCGGAGGGCTCCGGCCTCGTCCTCGTCATGACGGACTACGACCGCTTTGCCACCACCTCCCCGCGGACAGCGCAGATCGTCCTGGACGTCATCGCCGACCGGGCCCGACAGGCCGCCGTGCTCCAGCGCCGCTTCTTCGCCCTGATCCACAGCAACGACCCCGACATCCGCTTCGAACCCGTCGGCGCCGCCGCCGTCATGTGGAACGGCGAAGAATGGCTGGACTCCAGTCGCCGTTGAGAACGGTGTCGCCTCGGCGGTGCAGGCAGTCCTCATCGCGCCCTCATCCTGCGGCGGTGGCCCTCCAGGCTGCGTGGCGCAACCTTCCTCCCAGTGTCACCACTCCTCGATTCCTGACCAATAGACCAAGCAGAGGTCACGGAATCGTGGAAAAGGTCAGCGAAACGCGGAACCTACAGCGCCGGACCTCAGGTCTGGGCCATGTCCACGAAGCGCGAGTAGTGGCCCTGGAAGGCGACCGTGATGGTGGCGGTGGGGCCGTTACGGTGCTTGGCGACGATGAGGTCGGCCTCGCCCGCGCGGGGGGACTCCTTCTCGTAGGCGTCCTCGCGGTGCAGCAGGATCACCATGTCGGCGTCCTGCTCGATGGAGCCGGACTCGCGCAGGTCGGAGACCATCGGTTTCTTGTCGGTGCGCTGTTCGGGTCCGCGGTTGAGCTGGGAGAGGGCGATCACGGGGACCTCCAGCTCCTTGGCGAGGAGCTTGAGGTTACGGGACATGTCCGAGACCTCCTGCTGGCGGCTCTCGGGGCGCCGGGAGCCGCCGGACTGCATGAGCTGGAGGTAGTCGATGACGACCAGCCGCAGGTCGTTGCGCTGCTTGAGCCGGCGGCACTTGGCGCGGATCTCCATCATCGACAGGTTCGGCGAGTCGTCGATGTAGAGGGGCGCCTCGGTGACGTCGGACATCCGGCGGGCGACCTTGGTCCAGTCGTCGTCGGTCATGGTGCCGGAGCGCATGTGGTGCAGGGCGACCCGGGCCTCGGCGGACAGCAGCCGCATCGCGATCTCGTTGCGCCCCATCTCCAGGGAGAAGATCACGCTGGGCATCTTGTGCGCGATGGAGCAGGTGCGGGCGAAGTCCAGCGCGAGCGTCGACTTGCCCATCGCCGGCCGGGCCGCGATGACGATCATCTGACCGGGGTGCAGGCCGTTGGTGAGGGAGTCGAGGTCGGTGAAGCCGGTGGGGACACCGGACATCTGACCGCTGCGGGAGCCGATCGCCTCGATCTCGTCGAGCGCACCCTCCATGATGTCGCCGAGCGGCAGGTAGTCCTCGGATGTGCGCTGCTCGGTGACGGCGTAGATCTCGGCCTGGGCGCTGTTGACGATCTCGTCGACGTCGCCGTCGGCGGCGTATCCCATCTGCGTGATGCGGGTGCCGGCCTCCACCAGGCGGCGCAGCACGGCACGTTCGTGCACGATCTCGGCGTAGAACTCGGCGTTCGCCGCCGTGGGCACCGCGTTGACGAGGGTGTGCAGGTAGGGGGAGCCGCCGATGCGGGCGATCTCCCCGCGCTTGGTGAGCTCGGCGGAGGTGGTGATGGGGTCGGCGGGCTCGCCACGTGCGTAGAGGTCGAGGATCGCGCTGTAGATCGTCTCGTGAGCGGGCCGGTAGAAGTCGGCGCCCTTGAGCACCTCGACGACGTCGGCGATCGCGTCCTTCGACAGCAGCATGCCGCCGAGCACGGACTGCTCGGCGTCCAGGTCCTGCGGGGGGACGCGCTCGAAGCCGCCGCCGCCCTCGGAGAACCGGCCCTCGTCCTGGCCACCGGCGCCGCGCTTGCGGAAGGGGGCGACCGCGGGGCGCTCGTCGGGAGGGTGGTCCGCCCAATGGTCGTCCGCGGGTTCGGGTTGGCTCATTCCCGCCACCTCCTCCCATCCGGCCGGGCCGGCCGGACCCCGCGTGCGTGCCACTCTTTCACGGCGGCGCCCCGGTTTTCACGGCGGCGCAGCCGTCCAACGAGCCTCCCGGCGCACGCTCTTCGCGGAGTCGGGGACGGTCCACGCTAGGCCCACCGGCGGCCCACACCAAGCCGGTTATCCACAGGGGGTGTGGATGACGGCGGCATACCTGTGGAGAACTGCCCCGAACCTGTGTACAGCCCTTGGGACAGTGCTGTGGACAAGCCGGTCGACGCGCAGCAGAACCCATCCTGACCTGCAAATTCTTCGTCCATAGCCTGTGCAGGAGAAAAACTTCTGCACCCGGACCAAGATCATGACAAACAACGCGGAGGAGATCACTCTGCGCAGTCACCCGTAATGATCAGGCTTGGCCTTCACCTCTTACTTGTGGACGGTTAGGATATGCCGCTGTGAGTCCTGTACCCCCGGCCGTCGACACATCGGCGCCGCGCGAACCCGCCCGGCCGCCCGCTTCGGTGCGCCGCCGCCACGACCGGGAGATCGTGGCCCTCGCGCTGCCGGCCTTCGGCGCGCTGGTGGCCGAACCGCTCTTCGTCATGGTGGACAGCGCGGTTGTCGGCCATCTGGGCACCGCCCAACTCGCCGGGCTCGGCGTGGCCGCCGCTCTGCTCACCACCGCAGTCAACATCTTCGTCTTCCTCGCCTACGCCACCACCGCCGCGGTCGCCCGCCGGGTCGGCGCCGGCGACCTGCCCGCGGCCCTGCGGCAGGGCATGGACGGCATCTGGCTGGCCCTCCTGATCGGCGTCCTGGTCATCGCCGCCGTGCTCCCGACCGCCCCGGGCCTGGTCGGCTTCTTCGGCGCCTCGCACACCGCCGCCCCCTACGCGAGCACCTACCTGCGGATCAGCTCGCTCGGCATCCCCGCGATGCTCATGGTGCTCGCCGCCACCGGGGTGCTGCGCGGCCTCCAGGACACCCGTACCCCGCTCTACGTCGCGGTGGGCGGCTTCACCGTCAACGCCGGCCTCAACGCGGCACTCGTCTACGGCGCGGGGCTGGGCATCGCGGGTTCCGCCTGGGGCACCGTCATCGCCCAGAACGGCATGGCAGCGGTCTACCTCGCCATGGTGGTCCGCGGCGCCCGCGCCCAGGCCCCCGGCACGTGGCGGTCGATGTTGCGCCCGGACGCCGCCGGGATACGCGCCTGCGCCCGCGCCGGGGTTCCGCTGCTGGTCCGGACGATCAGCCTGCGGGCCGTCCTGATGATCGCCACCGCCGTCGCCGCCCGGCTCGGCGACACCGAGATCGCCGCCCACCAGATCACCCTCACGGTCTGGTCGCTGCTGGCCTTCGCGCTGGACGCCATCGCGATCGCCGGGCAGGCCATCATCGGGCGCTATCTGGGCGCCGGCGACGCCGCGGGCGCGCGGGCGGCCTGCAACCGGATGATCCAGTGGGGCCTGGTCTGCGGCGCCGCGCTGGGACTGCTGGTGGTGCTGGCCCGGCCGCTGGTCGGACCGCTGTTCAGCTCCGACCCGGCGGTACGGCACGCGCTCGCCTCGGCACTGCTGGTGGTGGCCGTGGCGCAGCCGGTGTGCGGGGTGGTCTTCGTCCTCGACGGCGTGCTGATGGGCGCGGGCGACGGGCCCTATCTGGCCGGGTCGATGCTGGTCACGCTGGCGGTCTTCGCGCCGGTCGCGTTCGCGGTACCGGCGGTGGGCGGAGGTCTGACCGCGCTGTGGTGGGCGATGGGGCTGATGATGCTCACCCGGTTCGCGGCCCTGTGGCTACGCTCCCGGTCCGGCCGGTGGGTGGTGACGGGGGCGAGCCGCTGAGCGTGCGACGCCGAGGCACGCGAAAGGGCCGGCCCCCGTCCGGGAGCCGGCCCTTCGCTCGTTCCGCTCGATCGCCATGGTCCCCATGTTTCACGTGGAACATGGCGACCATGCCGACCAAATGCCGCGTTACGCGGCCACGACCTCCAGGTCGAGGACGGCCTCGACCTCGGGGTGCAGTCGCACCGAGATCTTGTGCGCGCCCAGCGTCTTGATGGGCGCACCCACCTCGACCCGGCGCTTGTCGACCTGCGGGCCGCCCGCGGCCTTGATCGCCGAGGCGATGTCAGCCGGGGTGATGGACCCGAAGAGGCGACCGGTGTCACCGGCACGCGTGCTCAGCTTGACCTTGACGGCCTGCAGCTGGGCCTTGACGACGTTCGCGTCCTCGAGCGAGTGGATCTCGCGGATGCGCCGGGCCCGGCGGATCTGCTCGACGTCCTTCTCGCCACCCTTGGTCCACGCGATGGCGAAGCCCCGCGGGATCAGGTAGTTGCGGGCGTAGCCCGGCTTGACGTCCACGATGTCGCCTGCGGCACCGAGGCCGCTGACCTCGTTGGTGAGGATGATCTTCGACATGCTGGTCACCCTCTCCTTATCGAGCCGTCGAGGTGTACGGCAGCAGCGCCATCTCGCGGCTGTTCTTCACCGCGGTGGCGACGTCACGCTGGTGCTGCGTGCAGTTGCCGGTGACGCGACGGGCACGGATCTTGCCGCGGTCGGAAATGAACTTCCGCAGCATGTTCGTGTCCTTGTAGTCCACGTACACGGTCTTGTCCTTGCAGAACGCGCAAACCTTCTTCTTCGGCTTGCGCGGGGGCGGCTTCGCCATGGTCTCTCTCCTGTGAGCTCAAGAAGTGTGTGAGGGTCGCCCTCTAGAAGGGCGGCTCGTCCGAGTAGCCGCCGCCGGCACCGCCGGAGGAACCGGAGCCGCCGCCCCAGCCACCTCCGCCGCCGCCCTGCTGGCCGCCGGCCGGTGCGCTGGTGGCCCAGGGGTCGTCGGCGGGAGCCCCGCCGCCGCCCTGCTGGCCGCCCCAGCTGCCTCCGCCGCCGGCCTGGCCACCGCCACCACCGCCGCCGTAGCCGCCCTGCTGGCCGCCGCGACCGCCGCCGCCACTGGTCTTGGTGACCTTGGCGGTGGCGCTGCGCAGGCTGGCGCCGACTTCGTCGACGTCCAGCTCGTAGACCGTCCGCTTGACGCCTTCACGGTCCTCGTACGACCGCTGCTTCAGTCGGCCCTGCACGATGACGCGCATACCGCGCTGAAGCGACTCGGCGACGTTCTCCGCTGCCTGCCGCCAGACCGAGCAGGTGAGGAAGAGGCTCTCGCCGTCCTTCCACTCGTTGGTCTGCCGGTCGAAGGTGCGGGGGGTGGACGCGACGCGGAACTTCGCGACCGCCGCACCGGAGGGGGTGAAGCGCAGCTCGGGGTCGTCGACGAGATTGCCGACGACCGTGATGACGGTCTCGCCTGCCATTGGGATGACCTCTCGACTGGCTTGGTGGGCGGTGCAGTGGTGGTGGCTGCTACTCGGTGGTTCGGTACTCGGTGGTCCGGGAGACCCGGATCAGTGGAGTTCCGGACGCAGGACCTTGGTCCGCAGCACCGACTCGTTCAGGTTGAGCTGGCGGTCCAGCTCCTTGACGACCTCGGGCGTGGCCTTGAGGTCGACGACCGAGTAGATGCCCTCGGGCTTCTTGTTGATCTCGTAGGCGAGACGACGACGGCCCCAGGTGTCGACCTTCTCCACACTGCCGCCGCCACCGCGGACGACGGACAGGAAGGACTCGATCAGCGGGGAGACAGCGCGCTCCTCCAGATCGGGGTCGAGAATGAGCATGAGCTCGTAGTGACGCATAGGGGAACCCACCTCCTTTGGACTCAGCGGCCACGGCGTTTCCGTGGCAGGAGGGTTTGGCTTGCGTCGCAACGGTAACGCGGGGCACCGACAGTGCTTCCCGCGCCGCCGTTGCCCGGCGAAAGGCCGGTGCAGACCGCCCAGCGTACCCGGGTCGGTCCCCCGGGTTGAAATCCGCCCGGTTATGCCCCCAATCTGTATACATCGGGTGTGGCCGGCGCTACCTTGCGCCACCTCTCCATCACGGAGGTGCCTCATGGCACAGCAGCACACAGCCCAGACGTCCTCGGCCCGGACCCATCACCTCACCTTCAACACCGACGGCAAGCGCCATCCGCTGGAGAACTCGCTCCTCGCGATCACGCTCGTCCTCGGCATCGTCGCGGTCACCACGGCCGGATTCCACAGCCTGCACGTGGTCAGCTCCGCGACCGGCCTGGCCGGCATCCTCACCGGTGCGTGGGGCCAGTACATCTCGGTCACCACCGCCGAGCGGTTCGCACTCATCATCGGCCTGGGGATGGCCGCGCTCGGCTTCTACCTGGGCGTGGCACACGGCGGCTTCTCGTAGGCCGTTCCTCCTCCCGTCCTCCGTTCGTGCCCCTTCCGTCGCCTGCCCGCCCGCCGTCCGTCCTCCTTCGGCGAAACGGCGGTCGGTCGTCGAGGGAACGGCTGACGGGCAGTAGCGGCGGCGCTCCCCTCCCGCAGTAGGCTTCGGGCCAGCAAAAGCCCGCAGTCGGAGCATGGGGAGCGCCCCGTATGAGCCTGTCCCTGAGGACCATCAGCCGAAAGCAGCACCTGGACTACATCCAGGGCCTGTCTTCGGCGAGCCACTGCCAGGTCCCGGCATGGGCCGATGTGAAGAACGAATGGCGCTCGGAGAACCTCGGCTGGTTCGATGACGGCACCGGGGAGTTGGTCGGTGTCGGCCTGGTGCTCTACCGCCAACTCCCCAAGGTCAAGCGGTACCTCGCGTACCTGCCCGAGGGCCCGGTGATCAACTGGTACGCGCCGAACCTCGACGAGTGGCTGCAGCCGATGCTCAAGCACCTCAAGCAGCAGGGTGCGTTCACCGTGAAGATGGGTCCCCCGGTGATCATCCGCCGCTGGGACGCCGGGGCGGTCAAGGCGGGCATCGCCGACCCCGACGTCAAGCGGCTGCGCGATGTCGAGGCCACCTACGTCGAGCCGCGCGCCTTCGAGGTCGCCGACCGGCTGCGCCGGATGGGCTGGCAGCAGGGCGAGGACGGCGGCGCGGGCTTCGGCGACGTGCAGCCGCGGTACGTCTACCAGGTGCCGCTGGAGAACCGCTCGCTGGACGACATCCTCAAGGGCTTCAACCAGCTCTGGCGCCGCAACATCAAGAAGGCCGACAAGGCCGGCGTGCAGGTGATCCAGGGCGGCTACGACGACCTGCCGGTGTGGCAGAACCTCTACGAGATCACCGCCACCCGCGACCACTTCCGGCCGCGCCCCCTGAGCTACTTCCAGCGGATGTGGACCACGCTCAACGGCGAGGAGCCCAACCGGATGCGGCTGTACCTCGCCATGCACGAGGGCGAGGCGGTCGCGGCGGCGACCATGCTGACCGTCGGCCGGCATGTGTGGTACTCCTACGGAGCCTCCGCGAACCACAAGCGTGAGGTGCGCCCGTCCAACGCGATGCAGTGGCGAATGCTGCGTGACGCGTACGCGATGGGCGCCAGCGTGTACGACCTGCGCGGTATCAGCGACTCCCTGGACGACAAGGACCATCTGTTCGGCCTGATCCAGTTCAAGGTGGGCACCGGCGGCCAGGCTGCCGAATACTTGGGCGAGTGGGACTTCCCGCTCAACAAGCTGCTCCACAAGGCACTCGACATCTACATGTCGCGCCGCTGACCGGCCGACTCTCCGCTCGGACCGGCTCCGGGCGGAGCACCGAAGAAAGGTCCTGACCACGCGATGGCGCTCACCCTCTACGTCGACACCGCGCGCTGGCGTGCGCACCAGCAGTCCGTGGTCGACCAGTTCCCCGGCATCGTGCCCGTCTGCAAGGGGAACGGCTACGGCTTCGGCCACGAACGACTCGCCGACGAGGCGACCCGGCTGCGCGCGGACATGCTCGCGGTCGGCACCACTTACGAGGCCGCCCGCATCAAGGACTACTTCGGCGGCGATCTGCTGGTGCTCACCCCGTACCGGCTCGGCGAGGAACCGGTGCCGCTGCCGGACCGGGCGATCCGCTCGGTCTCCTCGGTGGAGGGGGTGCGCGGGCTCGTCGGCGCCCGGGTGGTGATCGAGGTGATGAGCTCGATGCGGCGGCACGGCGTCTCCGAGGACGACCTGGTCAAGCTGCACACCGCGATCGACGACGTGCGCCTCGAGGGCTTCGCCATCCACCTGCCGCTGGACCGCGCCGACGGCAGCGACGCGGTGGAGGAGGTCTTCGCCTGGATGGAGCGGCTGCGGGCGGCCCGGCTGCCGCTGCACACGATGTTCGTCAGCCACCTCAGCGCGACCGAAATGGCCACCCTCCAGCAGCAGTTCCCGCAGACCCGGTTCCGGGCCCGGATCGGCACGCTGATGTGGCTCGGCGACCACGACGCCACCGAGTACCGCGGCGCGGTCCTCGACGTGACCCGGATCGCCAAGGGCGAGCGGTACGGCTACCGGCAGGAGAAGGCCGCGGCCGACGGGCACCTGGTGGTGGTGGCCGGCGGCACCTCGCACGGCGTGGGCCTGGAGGCGCCGAAGGCGGTGCACGGCCTGATGCCGCGGGCCAAGGGCGTGGCCCGGGCCGGCCTGGCCACGGTCAACCGCAACCTGTCGCCGTTCGTGTGGGCGGGCAAGCAGCGCTGGTTCGCCGAGCCGCCGCACATGCAGGTGTCGATCCTGTACCTGCCCAGCGATGTGGCGCCGCCCGCGGTCGGCGACGAGCTGGTGGCGCACCTGCGGCACACCACCACCCAGTTCGACCGCGTCGTGGACCGCCAGTCGGCGTAGGGCCTCGGCCGGCGTCGGTCGGCCGAAGCCAGCTCAGCCTGTGTAGGACCCGCCCTCGGGGTGGGGCCCGCCGTCGGCGTACGGCACCGGCGGCGCCGACGCGTGCTTGGGCTCATGCACGGGTGTGCCGAGGACGAACGCGTCCTCGGCACCCTCCAGGACACCGCCGGCCGGGTCGTCCGACCCGTCCTGCCGCAGCACGTCGTGCTCGGGCAGCAGGATGTCGCGCACCACCAGGGCGCACAGGTACAGCACGCCGAGCAGGTGCACACCGATCGCCAGGTGATACGCGTCGGCGGTCAGGCCGTGGTGCTTGGCGCTGTTGAGGTAGGCCAGCCGGTACCAGATGCCGAGGAAGTACAGCACCTCCGCGCCCTGCCAGATCGCCAGATCACGCCAGCGCGGCCGGGCGAGCACCGCCAGCGGCAGCAGCCACAGCACGTACTGCGGCGAGTAGACCTTGTTGCTGATCAGCAGCGCGGCCACCATCAGGAAGGCCATCTGCCCCAGCCGCGGCCGGCGCGGCGCGTACAGGGCGAGCGCGGCGATGCCCACGCACAGCAGCAGCATCAGGGCGATGCCGTACTCGTTGACGCCGTCGAGCGCGTTGCCGGAGCGGTCCCTGACGATCATCCACAGGGAGCCGTAGTCCGTGCCGCGGTCCTTGCTGAAGGTGTAGAACTGCGCCCAGCCGTGCGGCGCGAAGGCCATCACCGGCAGGTTCACCACCAGCCAGGCAGCGACCGCGGCGCCCAGGGTCCGGCCGAACTGCCGTAGCCGGCCGGCCCGCAGGCAGAGCAGGAACAGCGCGCCGAGCAGCAGTACCGGGTAGAGCTTGGCGGCGGCGGCCAGCCCGATCAGTACGCCGGCCCGGCCCGGGCGGCCGCGCGACCACAGCAGCAGCCCGCCCGCCGCCAGGGCGACCGCGAACAGGTCCCAGTTGATGGTGGCGGTCAGCGCGAGCGCGGGGGACAGGGCGACGAACAGGCCGTCCCAGGGTCGCCGCCGGTTGGTGCGCGCCACGCACACCACCAGCGCGACCGCGCAGATCATCAGCATCCCGGAGTTGGCGATCCAGAAGATCTGCGCGCTGTGCTGCCCCGAGCCGGGCGGGGTCAGCCAGGACGCCACCTCCATGAACAGCCCGGTCAGCACCGGGTACTCGAGGTAGTGGAGGTCGGCCGAGCCGCTGAGGGAGTCGGGGATGCGGTCGAAGTACGGCACCAGGTCGGCGCCGAAGCCGCGCTGGGTGTACATGTGCGGGATGTCGGAGTAGCAGGCGTGGGCGTACTGCTGGTCGCTGGGCGGCGGCTGGAACCAGCCGCCCGAGTAGCAGGACGTCTTCTGCACCATGCCGAGCGCGAACATGCCGATCACGACGAGCACCATCACCCGCAGCGGGTTCCACCAGCGGTGCCCGGACAGCGCCCAGCGGCCGGCCGGGCCGCCGATGAACTCGCTGCCCGCCGCGGCCACCGGGTCCTCGTCCGTGGGGCGCACGGGGGACTCTCGCCGGTCGTCGTCTGCTCGGTAGCGCACGCTCGTCATGGCGCCATCCTGCCGTACCGGACTGTGTGCGCGAGAGCCCCCGGGACCGTCACGGTTCCGGGGGCTCTCACAGGCTGTCTCAGAGGTCGTGCCACCGGCGGCTCGGCGCCGGGGTCACGGCCGGGTCATTGCTTTCGTGTGCTGTTCGTCGTCCCCTGCCACCCGTTGCCGCCGTTGCTGCCGCCGTTGCCCGTCCCACCGTTGGTGTTGCCACCGTTGGTGTTGCCGCTGTCCGTACCGGTGGGCGGCGTGGTGGGCGACGTGGGGCAGCCGAAGATGGAGCACGGCGGGGTGGTGGGCGTGGTGGGCGTCGTCGGCGGGGTGGTCGGCGGCGTCGTCGGCGGGGTCGTCGGCGGCGTCGTCGGCGGCGTGGTCGGCGGCGTGGTGGGAGGCGGCGGGGGCGTCGGGCTCGTCACGTTGCCGTAAATGACCTTGCCGATCTCCTCCGCCGGCTGCTCGAAGTCCTTGTTCGGCTGGCCCTTCATCGCCGCGCTCATGTAGTCCTTCCAGATCTGCGCGGGGAAGGAGTCACCGTGCACCTTCATGGCGCCACCGGTGCCGTACATCGGCAGGAAGGCGTTCTGCTTGCCGTCGTGGGACTGGTCGTCGCGACGGAACATCACGATCGAGGTGGCCAGCTGCGGGGTGTACCCGTCGAACCAGGCCGACTTGTTGTCGTCGGTGGTACCGGTCTTGCCGGCCGCCGGACGGCCGCCGGGCAGCTGGGCCGGGGTACCGGTGCCCTTCTTCACCACGTCGGTGAGCATGTCGGTGATGGTGTCCGCGACCGTCGGGGAGAAGGCGACCTTGGTCTTGAGCTGGTGCTTGTAGATCTGCTTGCCGTTGTGGACGACGGTGCTGACCGAGTACGGGTCGTTCTGCCGGCCGTGGTTGTCGAAGGTGGCATAGCCGTCGGCCATCCGGATCGCGCTCGGCGAGGAGGTGCCGATCGAGTACGTGACGCTGTTCTTGTAGTCGTCGAGGCCGTTGGAGGCGTCGGCGACCAGCCCGGCCGCGACCGCGGCGTCGTGCACCTTGTCGGTGCCGACGTCCTGGCCGAGCTGGACGTAGGGCGAGTTCAGCGACTTGTCCAGCGCCACCCGCAGGGTGACCCTGCCGAAGTTGTCTCCGTCGTCGTTCGGCTGGCGCCACTGGAACGGCTTGTTGTTCTTGTCGTAGCCGATCCACGGTTTGCCGGTGTAGTCGTTGATCAGCTGGTTGTCCTTACCGCTGAACTCGCTGTCCGGCGACACCAGGGTCCGTTCGCTCAGGCTCTGGGTGGCGCCCCCGTTCGGGTTCCGGACGCCGTAGGTCATCGCGGCGGCCAGGACGTACGGCTTGAACGTCGACCCGACCTGGGCGCCGGTCTCGTCGGCGTTGTTGGTGAAGTGCTTGGTCGCGTCGGTGCCGCCGTAGATGGCCACGATCGCGCCGTCCGACGGGTTCACCGAGGCGCCGCCGAACTGGACGAACTTGTCCATGTCCTCGCCGTTCACCACATGGGTGCCGCCGGGTTTGATGGACTTCTTCTGGACCTTCTTGACCGCGGCCTCCAGCGCCTGCACCTTCGGCTTCTGGAAGGTGGTGTGGATCTGGTAGCCGCCCTGGTTGAGCTGGTCGTCGGTGAGGATCTTGTTGTTGATCACGTAGCTCTTGGCGAGGTTGACCATGTAGCCGATCTGCCCGGCCATCTGCGCGTTCTGCTTCGGCGGATCGGGCATCGGGTAGGTGGTGTACTTCGCTCGCTGGCCGGCGGACAGCAGCTTGTCCTTGACCTCGAGGTCGAGGATGTCCTTCCAGCGGATCATCGAGTTCTTCTTGTTGCTCGCCGCCGTCGCGATCGGGTCGATCGTGGGGTTGCCCGCCGGGTCGTAGTACGTCGGGCCCTTGAGCAGCGCCGCGAGGAAGGCGCACTGGCTCGGGTCCAGCTTGATGGCGTCGACGCCGTAGTACGTACGGGCCGCCGCCTGGATGCCGTAGGCGCCGCGGCCGAAGTAGGAGGTGTTGAGGTACCCCTCCATGATCTTGTCCTTCTTCATCGTCGCGCCGACCTTGATCGAGATGAAGAGTTCCTTGAACTTGCGGCTGAACGTCTGCTGCTGGTCGAGCCGGGTGTTCTTCACGTACTGCTGGGTGATGGTCGAGCCGCCCTGGGTCTCGCCGCCCTTGGCCATGTTGAACAGCGCGCGGGCGATGCCCTTGGGGTCGACGCCGCGGTCGGTCTCGAAGGTCTTGTTCTCGCCGGCGATCACCGCGTTCTGCATCGCCTGGGGAATCTCGTCGATCGTGATGTTCTGGCGGTTGACCTCGCCGCCGGTCGCGATCATCTGGCTGCCGTCGGCCCAGTAGTAGACGTTGTTCTGCGCCTGGGCCGCGAGGTTCTCGTTGGGGACGCTCACCATCGCGTACGCGATCCCGATCACGCCGACCAGGGTGCCGAGGAAGCCGACGCACAGGGCCGCGATCTGGCGCCAGGACGGCATCCAGTGGCGCCAGCCCACCTTGCCGAAGCGGGGGTAGTCGATGAACCGTTTCTTGCCGGGGCGGCGGCCTGCCCGCCCGGCCGGACCGCCGCCCGCCGCGGTGCCGGTAGCGGCCGCACGGCGCCTGCTGCGCCCCTGAGCGGCCCTGCGGGCGGCCGCGCGGCCCTCGTACGGCTGCTGCCGCTCGTCGCCGGCGCCGCGGCCGCCTGAAGGCGAGCCCGCGGAGTGCGTACCGCCGGCCGGGGTGCCGCCCGGCGGCGTGTCCGCGGGCGGGGTGCCTCCGGCGGCTCGCCTGCCACCGGAGGAGGGGGGCGTCGGCTGCTGTCCCCCGCGCCGGGCGGCAGCGCGGCCGCCGGAAGGCGACTGCGGCGGCTTGCGACGGTGCTCGCTCATTGAACAGCTACTCCTCGACAGGCGGGATCGCCTGAAGGCATCGGTGACATTCCGGTCGGGTCCCCCTGCGCGCGGCTGGATCGGGCCGCACCGCACCAAGGATCATGACGCACCTTGACGCCACAGGGTTCCCAGTGCTCCGCATGGCGAACAGAGTACGCACGGTCAAATGCCGCTCGGCACGAACGTTCGTCACATATCGGGCAGTTGGCTGCTCACAGGTTTGCCGATGTGACGCCGGTCACCGCGCCTCGCCTTGCATGATGTCTCGGCCCGTTCTATCGTCACGATGTATCGAGTCGATACATCGAGCCGACACACACGCGGCACATCCGATCGGGAGACGAGGGGACGAGGGATTGAGCAAGCGCTCCGGAATCCTCGAGTTCGCGGTTCTCGGTCTGCTGCGTGAGTCCCCGATGCACGGCTACGAGCTGCGCAAGCGGCTCAACACCTCGCTCGGGGTGTTCCGCGCCTTCAGTTACGGGACGTTGTATCCGTGCCTGAAGACGCTGGTCACCCAGGGGTGGCTGATCGAGGAATCGGCGCTGGACAGCGATCCGCTGACCGCGCCCCTCGCCGGCCGCAGGGCGAAGATCGTCTACCGGTTGACGGCCGCGGGCAAGGAGCACTTCGAGGAGCTGCTCGCCAACTCCGGCCCCGACGCCTGGGAGGACGAGCACTTCGCCGCCCGGTTCGCCTTCTTCGGCCAGACGTCGAAGGACGTCCGGATGCGCGTTCTCGAAGGGCGGCGCAGCCGCCTGGAGGAACGGCTGGAGAGGATGCGCGGGTCACTGGCCCGCACCCGCGAGCGGCTCGACGACTACACGCTCGAGTTGCAGCGACACGGCATGGAGTCGGTGGAGCGCGAGGTCCGATGGCTCAACGAGCTGATCGAGACCGAGCGGGCCGGACGCGTCGAGCGTCCGACCCCCGAGCGGGACGACTAGACAACAACCAAGAGAACGGCGGCCGACCCGGGATCGGGGAACCGCGTGACTATTTCACAAGGAGCAACCGGTATGGGTTCGGTCCGCGTAGCCATCGTTGGCGTGGGAAACTGCGCCACCTCGCTGGTGCAGGGTGTCGAGTACTACAAGGACGCAGACCCGGACAGCAGGGTGCCTGGTCTCATGCACGTGCAGTTCGGTGAGTACCACGTGCGTGACGTCGAGTTCGTGGCCGCCTTCGATGTGGACGCGAAGAAGGTCGGCCTCGACCTCGCGGACGCCATCGGGGCCAGCGAGAACAACACCATCAAGATCGCCGACGTCCCGCAGACCGGCGTGACGGTCCAGCGCGGCCACACCCTCGACGGCCTCGGCAAGTACTACCGCGAGACCATCGAGGAGTCCGACGAGACCCCGGTCGACGTCGTCGAGATCCTCAAGGACCGCAAGGTCGACGTCCTGGTCTGCTACCTGCCGGTCGGCTCCGAGGCCGCGGCGAAGTTCTACGCCCAGTGCGCCATCGACGCCAAGGTCGCCTTCGTCAACGCGCTTCCGGTCTTCATCGCCGGCACCAAGGAGTGGGCGGACAAGTTCACCGAGGCCGGTGTGCCGATCGTCGGTGACGACATCAAGTCCCAGGTGGGCGCCACCATCACGCACCGCGTGCTGGCGAAGCTCTTCGAGGACCGCGGTGTGGTGCTGGAGCGCACCATGCAGCTCAACGTCGGCGGCAACATGGACTTCAAGAACATGTTGGAGCGCGAGCGCCTGGAGTCCAAGAAGATCTCCAAGACGCAGGCCGTCACCTCGCAGATCCCGGACCGCGACCTCGGCGCGAAGAACGTGCACATCGGCCCGTCCGACTACGTCCAGTGGCTCGACGACCGCAAGTGGGCGTACGTCCGCCTCGAGGGCCGCGCGTTCGGCGACGTCCCGCTGAACCTGGAGTACAAGCTCGAAGTCTGGGACTCCCCGAACTCCGCCGGTGTCATCATCGACGCGCTGCGCGCCGCGAAGATCGCCAAGGACCGCGGCATCGGCGGCCCGATCCTGTCGGCGTCCTCGTACTTCATGAAGTCCCCGCCGGTGCAGTACTTCGACGACCAGGCCCGCGAGAACGTCGAGAAGTTCATCCGCGGCGACGTCGAGCGCTGAACCTCCCGTCCGGACCGCCGGCCACCGCACGACAGCTTCACCGCTGAAATGGTGGCCGACAGAACGACGATGTGACGGTCGGTCGACCGACCCGAACGACTGAGCAGGGCCCCGGGGCGCGTACCCGGGGCCCTGTCCGTCGTGTGAAGGTGTGCACATGGGTGTTCTGCGTGACCTTCGGGTACTGCTGCGACTGCCGGATTTCCGGCGGCTGCTGACGGTACGGCTGCTGTCGCAACTCTCCGACGGCGTCTTCCAGGTCGCGCTCGCCGCCTACGTGGTGTTCTCGCCGGAGAAGCAGGCGTCGCCCGGGGCGGTGGCCTCCGCGATGGCGGTGCTGCTGCTGCCGTACTCCCTGCTCGGCCCGTTCACCGGGGTCCTGCTCGACCGCTGGCGGCGGCGCCAGGTGCTGCTGTACTGCAACGCCCTGCGGGCCGTCCTCTCGTGCGGAACCGCCGGGCTGATCCTGCTCCATGTGCCCGACTGGCTCTTCTACCTCTCCGCCCTGTCGGTGACCGGCGTCAACCGGTTCGTGCTCGCCGGGCTGTCGGCCGCACTGCCGCGTGTGGTGGACGGCGAGCGCCTGGTGACGGCGAACTCCCTTTCGCCCACCGCGGGCACCCTCGCCGCCGCGGTGGGCGGCGGCGCCGCGTTCGTCGTGCACCTCTTCCACGCGGCAGGAACCGGCGCCGACGCGGCCACCGTGCTGCTGGCAGCCGTGCTCTACCTGTGCGCGGGCCTGTCGGCGCTCACCCTCGGCCGCGACCTGCTCGGGCCGGACATCCGGGGCGGCCGCACCCGGGTACGCGCCGAACTCGCCGGCACCGCGCGCGGCCTCGCCGAGGGATTGGGGCATCTGAGGCAGCGGCCGGCCGCCCGCCAGGCGCTCTCGGCGATGACGGCGATGCGCTTCTGCTACGGCGCCCTGACCGTCACCCTGCTGATGCTGTGCCGCTATGCCTGGTCGGACCCGTCCGACAGCAACGCCGGACTCGCCCTGCTCGGCCTTGCCCTCGGTCTGTCCGCTGCCGGCTTCCTCGTCGCCGCGGTCATCACTCCCTGGGCCACCACCCGGTTCGGCACCGCGGGGTGGATCACCGGCTGCTCGGCCGGGTCCGCACTCCTGCTGCCGCCGTTGGCGCTACCGTTCGCGAAGACTCCGATGATGGTGGCCGCCTTTGCGCTCGGCGTCACCACCCAGGGCGCCAAGATCGCCACGGACACCGTCGTGCAGACCCATGTCGACGACACTTACCGCGGCCGGGTGTTCTCGCTCTATGACGTGGCATTCAACGTGGCCTTCGTCGGAGCCGCGGCGATCGCCGCCCTGATCCTGCCGTCGGACGGCCGCTCCTCGATGCTGGTGATCGCCCTGGCGCTGATCTACGCGGGGGTCGGCTACGCGATGTTCCACGTGGAACATCGGCCGGCGATGTTCCACGTGGAACAGGAAGCGGAGGAGAACGGCTGAAGGCAGAACGGCTGAGGGCACCGGACCGGAGACGATCGATGTTCCACGTGAAACATCGACCCGGCCGGCATCAATCCGTGGCATCAGCCTCTCGACGTCAGGCCCTCGGCAGGGGACTCGCTCGACCTCAGCCAGTTCCCCGCCGGCATCAGCTCTGCGCCGCCCACCATTCCTTCAGCGCGGCCACGGCCGCGTCCTCGCCGAGCGGGCCGTTCTCCAGCCGCAGCTCCAGCAGGTGCTGGTACGCCTTGCCGACCACCGGGCCCGGCGGGACCCCGAGAATCCCCATGATCTGGTTGCCGTCCAGATCGGGACGGATCGCGTCCAGCTCCTCGCGCTCCTGAAGTTCGGCGATCCGCGCCTCCAACCCGTCATAGGTACGGGACAGCGCCGCGGCCTTGCGCTTGTTGCGGGTCGTGCAGTCGGAGCGGGTCAGCCGGTGCAGCCGCTCCAGCAGCGGGCCGGCGTCGCGCACATAGCGGCGTACGGCCGAGTCGGTCCACTCGCCGCTGCCGTAGCCGTGGAAGCGCAGGTGCAGCTCGACCAGCCGGGAGACGTCCTTCACCAGCTCGTTGGGGTACTTCAGCTTCGTCATCCGGGACTTGGTCATCTTGGCGCCCACCACTTCGTGGTGGTGGAAGGAGACTCGGCCGTCCGGCTCGAAGCGACGGGTCCGCGGCTTGCCGATGTCGTGCAGCAGTGCGGCCAGCCGCAGCACCAGATCGGGTCCGTCGGTCTCCAGGTCGATCGCTTGCTCCAGCACGGTCAGGGTGTGCTCGTACACGTCCTTGTGCCGGAAGTGCTCGTCCCGCTCCAGCCGCAGCGCCGACAGTTCGGGGAGCACCTGATCGGCGAGCCCGGTGTCCACCAGCAGCCGCAGGCCCTTGCGGGGGTGGTCGGAGAGCAGCAGCTTGTTCAGCTCGTCCCTGACCCGCTCCGCGGACACGATCGTGATCCGGTCGGCCATCGCCGTCATCGCGGCGACCACCTCGGGCGCCACCTCGAAGTCGAGCTGGGCGGCGAACCGGGCCGCTCGCATCATCCGCAGCGGGTCGTCGGAGAACGACGACTCCGGGGTACCCGGCGTACGCAGCAGCCGGGCCGCCAGGTCGTCCAGGCCGCCGTAGGGGTCCACGAACTCCGTCTCGGGCAGCGCCACGGCCATCGCGTTCACCGTGAAGTCCCGGCGCACCAGGTCCTCCTCGATGGTGTCGCCGTAGGAGACCTCCGGCTTGCGCGAGGTCCGGTCGTACACCTCGGACCGGTAAGTGGTCACCTCGACCTGGAAGCTCCTGGCCTCCTCGCCCTCGCCGGCGGGCACGTCCTTGCGGGCACCGACCGTGCCGAAGGCGATGCCGACCTCCCACAGCGCGTCCGCCCACGGCCGCAGGATCTTCAGTACCTGCTCGGGACGGGCATCGGTGGTGAAGTCCAGGTCGTTGCCGAGCCTGCCGAGCAGGGTGTCCCTGACCGAGCCGCCGACCAAGGCGAGCTTGAAACCGGCGGCGCTGAACAACCGGCCGAGGTCTTCGGCCACCGGCTCGATCCGGTGGTGGGCCTGCGGGGTCTGGGCGGCATTGCTGACGTTCGGCACAACGTCAAAGGGTACGGGGCGCGGGCGGGCCCTGGCGCGCCGGTTTCCCACGAGCTGTGGCGTACCTGTGGCGGACGCACAGCACTTGGACACCTCGACGATCGTTAACATGCCACCACGCACTTCCGCAGGACGCACAAGGCAGACGGACGACCGACCGGTGGCACCCACCGGCAGACGACGAACGAGGGACGGGCGAGCGCGTGGGCGAGGCGGCACAGGCAGCCGGTAGGGCTCCGACGGCACCGCGCCGACGGCTGCTGCGGGGCACAGCACTCCTTGCCGGAGCCGCGCTCCTCACCGGCCTGCTGCAGGCCGTGGGAGCCACCGCCTCGCACGCCGCCCCGGAACTGGCGGCAACGGCCGCCACCGGCTCGCGTGCGGCCGCGGTGACCGTCACCGACCTGAGCCCCCGCATCCCGTCCTCGGGCGACTCGATCACGGTGACCGGCACCGTGGTGAACAACGGCAAGTCGAAGATCACCGATGCGCGGATGGCCGCCCACGTGCCGCCCGGCGGAGCGGTGCACACGCGCAGCGCGCTGCTGAGCGAGGAGTCCAGGACCGGATTCGACGTCACCCTGGACGGCAAGGACATCAACGGCCACCAGGTCACCATGCCGGACCTCGCGCCCGGTCAGAGCGCGAAATTCACCATGAAGATCCCGGTGAGCGCCCTCTACCTCGGTCCTTCCGGCGGCGTGTACGTGGTCGGTATCGCGCTGGACGGACAGAACGCCGAGGTGCCGGCCGACCACGTCCTCGGCATCAAGCGGGTCTTCCTGCCCTGGTACGGCAACAGCAGCGGCGCGAAGTCGACCCGGCTCACCAATCTGTGGCCGCTCACGGACCGGCCGCACGTCGACCCGCGCGGGGACAGCGACTCCCAGCAGAGCCCGATCTTCACCGACGACGACCTGGTCAAGGAGCTCAAACCGGGCGGCCGGCTCGACGAGATGGTCAGGCTCGGCAGCACCCTGCCGGTCACGTGGGCCGTCGACCCCGATCTGCTGGCCACCGTCGAGGCGATGACGAAGCCCTACCGGGTGGCCGGACCAGGTGGTGATGTCACTCACCCCACCGACGGCACCGGCTCGACGGTGGCCAAGCAGTGGCTGAACTCACTCAAGACGGCCGTCGCCGGTCACCAGGTGGTGGCGCTGCCGTTCGGCGATCCGGACATCGCCTCGCTCGCCCACCACGCCAAGGGACAGACCAGCGACCTCAACCTGGTGAAGACCGGCACCGCCCTGGGCAAGACCACGGTCGACCTCATCCTCGGCGTCCAGTCCCTCACCAACGTGGCCTGGCCGGTGGACGGCGCGATCGACCCGTCCGTGGTGTCCGTGGCGCGGGCCTCCGGCGCCGACCAGATCATCACCCGCAACGACTCCCTCCGGGAGCACGCGACACTCGACCACACCCCGACCTCGGCCCGCTCCATCGGCGGGGGCACCACCGCGGTGAACACCGACGCGGTGCTGTCCACCGATTTCGACGGCGACATGAGCAAGCCGCAGAACGCCGGCCTCGCGATCCAGGACTACCTCGCGCAGACCCTGCTGATCACTCTCGAGGCGCCGGACACGCAGCGCAGCATCGTGGTGGCACCGCAGCGCATGCCGAGCATCGCGCAGGCGAAGGCGATGGCGGTCGCGATCGCCGCGGCGGACAGCAGCCAGTGGGCGGAGTCGGCCGACTACGGCACCGCCGCCAAGGCGAAGGCCGACCCGAAGGCCAACCACAAGGTTCCCTCGTCCAGCGCCTACCCGAAGTCGCTGCGCAAGCAGGAACTGCCCGTCGACGCCTTCCGGCAACTCCACGAGGTGCAGCTCAACCTCAACGACTTCGTGGTGATCCTCACCATCAAGGACCGCGTGACCGTGCCGTTCCGCAACGCGATGCTGCGGGCGACCTCCACCGGGTGGCGCGGCGACGACAGCGGCGAGAAGGCGTACCGCGACTCGATCGGCACCTACCTCACCGACCTGATCGACTCGGTCCACATCCTGCAGAAGTCCAATCTCACACTCTCCGGCCGCAGCGGCACCATTCCGGTCACCGTGAAGAACGAGCTGGGCCAGCAGATCAACGGCCTGGTGCTGCGGCTCAGCTCCAACTCCAACATCCGGCTCAAGATCAAGGACCCGCAGCAGCCGATCACCATCGACGGCGGCCATACCCGTACCCTGAAATTCCAGACCACGGCGAGCGCCAACGGTCCGGCACAGATCACCGCACACCTCTACACCCAGAACGGCGCGCTGTACGGCGGCACCGTGGACTTCAAGGTCCAGCTCACCAACGTCACCGACCTGGTGATGCTGATCATCGCGGCCGGTCTGCTGCTTCTGGTGCTCGCCGGGGTACGGATCTATCGTCAGCGCAAACGCCACGCAGCCGCGGAAGGCGGCACGAACGGTGGCACGAACGGCGGAGCGAACGGCGACGGCGGCGGCGACACCGACGGCACCGGGCCCGAGCAGCCGGGTGACCCTGCAGCTGACACCGGCCAGGACAGCACCGAGCCGTCCCCGGCAGGTGAGAAAGTGGACGGATAGCCAGCGGACAATAAGGTGGGGCACTGATGAACGCGCCGTACGACGGTGATCGCGACGCTGCGGGCCGGATGCCTCACACGCCCGAGCAGCACGCCGCGCCACCCGATCCCTATGCGCAGGACGGTTACGCCTACCAGCAGCCGTACCCGCAGCAGTACCCCCAGCCGGGCCCCGCGGGGCCCGGCCCGTCCGGCGACCAGTTCTACGACCAGTCGGCGCACCCCCCGCAGCAGCCGCACCCCCCGCAGGCTCAGCAAGCTCAGCAGCAGGCCGGCTACTACTGGCAGCAGCCGTCTCCCGCGACCTACCAGCAGATGACGTACGGCGACAACCCGGCCTCGCTCTATGTCGACGACCTCGGCCAGACCGGCGCGATTCCGGTCTTCGACTCCTACGAGCACCTCTTCCGCGACCAGCAGCAGGGCGGGTACGCCCCGCCGCAGCAGGACCCGCAGCAGCAGGGGCAGGGCTACCAGCAGGCGTACCAGCAGCCGCAGGACCCGCGCCAGGGCTACTACCAGCAGCCCCAGCCCGGATACGCCCAGCCGTACGGCTACCCGCAGGTCCCCGACAACGAAGGCACCGGTTACTCCGAGCCCGCGTACGAGGAACAGCCGTACGGGCAGCCGACCACCTACCAGGGCGACCACCAGTACGTCGAGCAGGGCTACGTCGACCCGCAGCAGGTCGATCCCCGGCAGTACGGCCAGGGCGCCGGCGCCGGCTATGCGGACCCGCGCTACGCCGACCCCCGATACGCCCCGGCGTACCAGCCGCAGCCCGGTCAGCCGGCCCCGGCCGGGGTGCCGGCCGGCGCCCCGGGGGAGGGCACCGGACTGCCGCCGCGGGACGCCACCGGTCAGATCCCGGTCGTCGCGCCCACCAGCGGCGGCAAGGCCGGCAACATCCTCAAGTCCAGCGCGCTCATGGCCGCCGGCACCCTCGTCTCCAGGGTGACCGGCTTCGTGCGCACCCTGGTCATCGCCGCCGCGATCGGCGTGGCCACCCTCGGCGACTCCTACGCGGTCGCCAACGTGCTGCCGACGATGATCTACATCCTCACCATCGGCGGCGGCCTGAACTCCGTCTTCGTGCCGCAACTCGCCCGCGCGATGAAGAACGACGAGGACGGCGGCGCGGCCTACGCCAACCGGCTGCTGACCGTGGTCATGGTGGTGCTGGGCGGCATCGTGGCGATCACCGTGGCCGGAGCGCCGCTGCTGGTCAAGATGATGTCCCCGAAGATCGCGCAGAACCCCGACTCGTACGACGTGGCGATCTCCTTCGCCCGCTACTGCCTGCCGACGATCTTCTTCATGGGCGTGCACGTCGTGATGGGGCAGGTGCTCAACGCCCGCGGCCGGTTCGGCGCCATGATGTGGACGCCGGTGCTCAACAACATCGTGGTGATCTTCACCTTCCTGATGTTCATCTGGGTCTACGGCCCCTTCAGCAGCACCCGGATGGACTCCAGCACGATCACCCCGCAAGGCGCACGGCTGCTGGGCATGGGCACCTTGCTGGGCCTGGTGGTCCAGTCGCTGTCGATGCTGCCGTATCTACGGGACGCGGGCTTCAAGTTCCGGCCGCGCTTCGACTGGCGCGGCCACGGCCTGGGCCACACCGCCAAGCTGGCGAAGTGGACGTTCTTCTTCGTGCTGGCCAATCAGGCCGGGCTGATCGTCGTCACCCAGCTCGCCACCTGGGCGGGCGCCGACGCGGACAAGAGCGGCTACCAGGGCACAGGCATCACCGCCTACAACAACGCGCTGCTGATCTGGCAGATGCCACAGGCCATCATCACCGTCTCGGTGATGGCGGCGGTACTGCCGCGGATCTCCCGGGCGGCCGCCGACGGCGACATCGCCTCGGTCCGCGACGACATCTCCTACGGCCTGCGGACATCGGCGGTGGCGATCGTGCCCGCCGGGTTCGCCTTCCTGGCGCTGGGCGTGCCGATGTGCGGCCTGCTGTACGCCAGCACCGGCGCGGAGTCCGCCCGGAACATCGGCTTCATCGTGATGGCCTTCGGAGTCGGGCTGATCCCGTTCTCCGCCCAGTACGTGATCCTGCGCGGCTTCTACGCCTTCGAGGACACCCGCACCCCCTTCTACAACACGGTGGTGGTGGCCGCGGTCAACGCGATCGCCTCCGTCATCTCCTTCCTCATCCTGCCCACCCGGTGGGCCGTCGTCGGCATGGCCTTCTCCTACGGCCTCGCGTACGCGGTCGGTGTCGGGGTGGCCGCCAAGCGGCTGCGCGGACGGTTGCAGGGCGACCTGGACGGCAAGCGGGTCATGCGCACCTACGCCCGGCTCACCGGCGCCTGCGTGCCCGCGGCGGCCGTGGCCGGGATCGCCGTGGTCGTCATCCTCAAGGCCCTGGGCAGTGGCGCGGCCGGCTCGATGGCCGCTCTGGTGGTCGGCGGCGGGCTGCTGCTGGGCGTGTTCGTGATCGCGGCCAAGCGGATGAGAATCGAGGAGATGACCGCGATGATCGGGATGGTGCGGGGTCGTCTCGGCCGCTGAACACGTGCCCCGGCTTTCCCGCTCCGTACCGCACAACCATCATGGTGGGCTGTGTGTCGTGCATAGAGCCGGAGTGCGGGCACAATTGTCATCGGCGTGACGTGAGAACGTGCAATGGATGGGGAGGCAGGAACGACGGTGGCGGATCGGAGCACGGCCGCCGTCGGAGTGGCCAACGAGGGCGGCGAGGGTTCGTCCTCCGCCCGGCAGGGCAGCGCCACTCCCGACGGCACCACGACGGACGAGCAGACCAGCGGCACCGCCGAGGACACCACAGCCCAGGAGCAGCCCGACACCGAACCGGCCGCCGAACCGATCGCGGGGCCGCCGAGCGAGAGCACGGCCCAGGACACCGTACGGATCGAGACCGCTGACGAGGACACCGGTCCCGCCGAGCCGACCGAACCCCTCGAAGCCGTCCCGCCGGCCGAACCCGTAGCGCCCGCCGGCAAGCCCGCCAAGGCCGCCGGCGCCGATCGACCCGCCGAACCCGCGCAGCCGAGCCCCGAGTCCGCCAAGACCGCCACCAAGACGGCCACGGCGCCGCCCGCGCCCGCCCCTGCTCCGGCCAAGCCCCGGATCACCGCTCCCGATCTGCACAGCGGCCACAAGCTGGCCCGCCGCTACCAGCTCGCCGAATGCGTGACCCGGGTCGACGGCTTCAGCAGCTGGCGCGCGGTCGACGAGAAGCTGCGCCGGGCGGTCGGCGTCCACGTACTGCCCGCCGACCACCCGCAGGCCCGTCCGGTGATGGCCGCGGCCCGCTCCGCCGCCCTGCTCGGCGACCCCCGCTTCGTCCAGGTCCTCGACGCCGTCGAGGACAACGACCTCGTCTACGTGATCCACGAATGGCTGCCCGACGCCGTCTCGCTCGGGGATCTGCTCAGGACCGGCCCGCTGGAGCCGCACGAGGCGTACCAGATGGTCAGCCAGGTCTCCCAGGGCATGGCGGCCGCCCATCGCGAGGGCCTGTCCCATCTGCGGCTCGACCCGGGCGCGGTACTGCGCACGGTCTCCGGCCAGTACCGCATCCGCGGGCTCGCCGTCGCCGCGGCGCTGCGCGGCCTGAAGTCGGACCAGCAGCGGCGGCAGGACACCGAGGCGATCGGCGCGCTGCTGTACGCCGCGTTGACCCAGCGCTGGCCGTACGAGGAGGACGCCCACGGTCTGACCGGCCTGCCCAAGGGCGTCGGCCTGATCGCCCCCGACCAGGTCCGGGCCGGCGTCCACCGCGGCCTGTCGGAGATCGCGATGCGCGCCCTCGCCAACGACGGCGCCACCGCTTCTCGCGAGGAGCCGCCCTGCACCACCCCGGAGGAGCTGGCCAAGGTCGTCGCGGGCATCCCGCGCATCCGGCCCCCGGAGCAGCCCTCACCGGCCTACGGAGTGGCATCCTTCCAGCAGCCCCCGGCCCCCCCGAGGGCCGGTGCTCCCCGCCAGGCGCCCGTGATCGCCGGACCGCCGCCCGCACTGCCGGGCCGCACCGGCCAGGTGCTCAAGTGGGCTGTGGCCGCGCTGCTGATCGTCGCGATCGGCCTCGGCAGCTGGCAGCTCGCGGACACCCTGCAATCCCGGGAAGGGCACTCGGCCACCCCGACGCCCACCGGTCAGAAGGGCGGCCAGGCATCGGCGCGACCGTCAGCCGGGCCGATCCCCATCGTCACGGCCAAGGACTACGACCCGTTCGGTTCGGACGGCGGCGAGAACCCGACGCAGGTGAAGTTCGCCTACGACAACCGTCCGGGCACCTCCTGGGAGACCAGCTGGTACACGGACGCCCACTTCGGCAACCTCAAGTCGGGAGTCGGACTGATCCTGGACCTGGGCAGCGCCAAGAACGTCGGCAGCGTGAAGGTGGACTTCGTCGGGCAGACCTCGGTGGACCTGATGGCGGCACCCGCGGGCACGTCCACGATGCCGACCGACTTCAACACCTTCACCAAGGTCGCCAGCGGTTCGGGCACGGAGGCGAAGCTCACCCCGAAGAGCAAGGTGACCACGCGCTTCCTGCTGGTCTGGCTGACCACACTGCCGCCCACCTCGGACGGCCACTTCCGTGGCCAGGTGTCCGAGATCCACGTCACGGGCTGAGCGCCCGGCGGTCAGCGGACGAGGGGGCTGCAGTGGAGGGAAGCGCACTCGGGGACGCCGAGCTTCTCGCCCGCCATGTCGCGGGCGATCCTGACGCCTTCGGCGAGCTGGTACGGCGTCACCGGGATCGGCTCTGGGCAGTTGCCCTGCGCACCCTGGGGGACCGCGAGGAAGCCGCTGACGCCGTCCAGGACGCGCTGGTGTCCGCTTTCCGCTCCGCCCATACCTTCCGCGGCCAGTCGGCCGTCACCACCTGGCTGCACCGCATCACCGTGAACGCCTGCCTGGACCGGGTCCGCAGGGCCTCCTCCCGGCGCACCTCGCCGGTCACGGACGAGAAGAGCCTCGACGCGCTCATGGAGCCGCACGAGTCCGCGGAGGCGCCAGCAGAGCGCGGCGAACTGCACCGGGAACTGCTCGCGGCGCTCGCCACCCTCCCCGTCGAACAGCGTGCCGCGCTGGTGCTGGTCGACATGCAGGGCTATCCGGTCGCCGAGGCCGCCGCGGTTCTCGATGTGCCGACCGGCACGGTGAAGAGCCGCTGTGCCCGCGGCAGGGCCCGTCTGCTGCCGCTCCTGCGCCATCTGCGGGCCGGCACGGAAGAGGCACCGGTCGCTCCATCCGCACCGACGGCCGGTCGGCCATCCGCTGATCGGCCACCCGGGCAGCGGCCTGCCCCGGAGAACGGACGGAACCGGGCGGAGGGGACATCCGTCCCACCGACAGGATCGACGCAGGACGGAGGTGGACACCGATGACATCGGCACCGGACAGCAGGCCGCATCCCGAGGTCACGGAGCTCTCCGACCTGACCGAGGACCTGCTCGCACCGGAGCGGGCGGTCGAGGTCCGCCTGCACCTGGCGGAGTGCCCGCTCTGCGCCGACGTCCTGGTCTCCCTCACGGAGATCAGCAGCCTGCTCGGCGAACTGACGGCGGACGAGCAGATGCCCGCCGACGTGGCCGACCGGATCGACGCGGCGCTCGCGGCCGAGGCGGCAACCGACGACAACGGTCGGCCCGATGTTCCACAGCGCGATGTTCCACGTGGAACATCGCCGAGCGGCGCGAGCCGTGTTCCACGTGGAACATCCGCCGCTCCCGCCGGTCGTCCCACCACCGATATCGGGCCGGGGCGTTCCAACCGATCCGACCGACGTCGTCGGCGGCGGGCTTTCACGCTCGCGGCCGGCTGGGCGGTCGGAGTCCTCGCGCTCGGCGGCATCGTCTACGGCGTGGTGTCGGCCGGGCAGAACTCGTCGAGTAGCGACGCCAGTGCCTCGAGTGCCGCCGGCGCCAAGCGATCGGACTCCACTCGGGCGACAGGTTCGATCGCCGACCAGGTACGGCAGCTGCTCGCCGATCCCTACTCCCCGAACCGGGCCGGCGGCGGTTCCACCACAGCCCCCAACGATGGCGTGTCCCCGATGTTCAACGGGACCGGCCAGGGCACCGGCTCGACGCCGAGCAACGGTGAAGACCAAAGCCAGGGTCACGTGGTGGCCGACGCGCCTTCATGTGTGTTCAAGGCCACGCATCGGACCCAGGCGCCCTTGGCCGTCGGCAAGGACCGCTACCAGGGCACCGACTCGTATCTTGTGGTGCTCCCACACCCGGCCGACAGCGGGCTGGTGGACGCGTTCGTCGTCGATGCCTCCTGCTCGGCCGATGCTCCGGGCACCGTGCTCTTCCAGGGCACCTATCCGCGTCGGTAGCCGGTCCCGGACGAGCACACGAGCGGCGTACCGACAGGGGAATGCCGGGCCCGTAGTATCCGTTAGGCAGGACGAGAGTCCAGCCAGGGCCCCGCAGTAGTTCGCAGAGACGAGGAAAACATCCGTGACCGACGTCCGTAACGTGATCATCATCGGCTCAGGGCCTGCGGGGTACACCGCGGCGCTCTACACGGCGCGTGCCTCTCTCAACCCGCTGGTCTTCGAAGGCTCCGTGACCGCGGGCGGTGCGCTGATGAACACCACCGAGGTGGAGAACTTCCCCGGCTTCCGGGACGGCATCCTGGGCCCGGATCTGATGGACAACATGCGGGCCCAGGCCGAGCGCTTCGGTGCCGAGCTGATTCCGGACGATGTCGTCGCGGTCGACTTCAGCGGTGACATCAAGTCGGTCACCGACTCGGCGGGCACGGTCCACCAGGCGCGGGCCATCATCGTCACGACCGGCTCGCAGCACCGCAAGCTCAACCTCCCCAACGAGGACCAGCTCTCCGGTCGCGGCGTCTCGTGGTGTGCCACCTGTGACGGCTTCTTCTTCCGCGACCAGGACATCGCCGTGATCGGTGGTGGCGACACCGCGATGGAAGAGGCGACTTTCCTCTCCCGGTTCGCCAAGTCGGTGAAGATCGTGCACCGCCGGGACAGCCTGCGGGCGTCCAAGGCGATGCAGGAGCGGGCGTTCGCCGACCCGAAGATCTCCTTCGTCTGGGACAGCGAGGTGGCGGAGATCAAGGGTGACGGCAAGCTCGCCGGCCTGACGCTGCGGAACACGACGAACGGCGACACTTCCGAGCTGCCGGTCACCGGCCTGTTCATCGCGATCGGCCACGACCCGCGGACCGAGCTCTTCAAGGGCGTGCTCGACCTGGATGCCGAGGGGTACCTCACCGTGCAGGCGCCGAGCACCCGCACCAACGTCCCCGGGGTGTTCGCGGCCGGAGACGTGGTGGACCACACCTACCGCCAGGCGATCACCGCTGCCGGCACCGGCTGCTCGGCCGCGCTCGACGCCGAGCGCTACCTCGCGGCGCTCACCGACGCCGAGAAGACCGCCTGACCTCGCGTCAGCACTCCCTCTCATACGCACCGAAACCTGAGGAGGCCCGCCGTGGCCGAGAACACCACGGGCGACACCAAGCCCAAGCACGTGACGGACGCAACCTTCGCGGAGGAGGTCCTCGCCAGCGACAAGCCCGTGCTGGTCGACTTCTGGGCGGAGTGGTGCGGCCCGTGCCGCCAGATCGCCCCGTCGCTTGAGGCGATCGCGGCCGAGCACGCGGACGAGATCACCATCGTCAAGCTCAACATCGACGAGAACCCGGTGACCGCCGCCAAGTACGGTGTCATGTCGATCCCGACACTCAACGTCTACAAGGGCGGCGAGGTCGTGAAGACCATCGTCGGCGCGAAGCCGAAGGGTGCCCTCGTCAGGGACCTCGCCGACTTCATCGGCTGACACAGCTCCAGGCCCGCTGGGTTGAAGCAAACGGCGGTGGTCGTGTTCCACGTGGAACACGACCACCGCCGTTTAAGCGGCACCATAGTCGGAGCGGTCACAGCGGG
>NZ_JBIUYR010000004.1:0-48060 GCF_044744625.1 Streptomyces sp. NPDC087270 | reverse complement strand
GGGGGGGGGGCCCGCGCGCCCGCCCCCCCCCGTTTCCGTGGGCCCCCCCCCCCCCCGCGCGCGCGTTTTCCCAACCCGGGGGGGGGGGGCGCCCCCCCCCCCCCCCCCCCCCCCGCCGTTTCTGCGTCTCCATCGTCGGAGCGGTCACAGCGGTCACAGCGGCCGCAGGGCCGGCTCTTTCTGTACCGCTCCCAGCAGGCGGTCGATCGCCATCTCGACGTCTTCCCGCCAGGAGAGCGCGGTGCGCAACTCCAGCCGCAGCCGGGGGAAGCGCGGATGCGGCCGTACCGTCTTGAAGCCCACGGCGGTCAGATGGTCGGCGGGGAGCACGCAGTCGGGGGACTCCCACGTGGCGTCGCCGAACGCCTCGATGGCCCGGAAGCCACGGCGGACCAGATCCTTCGCGACCGTCTGCACGAGTACCCGGCCGAGCCCCTGCCCCTGGAAGCCTGGCAGCACCCGGGACGTCATCAGCTGGACGGCGTCTCCCGACACCGGGCTGGTGGGGAAGGCGGTGGAGCGGGGCACATAGGCGGCCGGGGCATAGAGCACGAAGCCGGCCGGCATCTCGTCGACGTAGACCAGTCGGCCGCATGAGCCCCACTCCAGCAGCACCGCGGAGATCCAGGACTCCTTCTCCAGTTCGGGTCGGCCTGCCTTGACGGCCGCTTCACCGCTGACCGGATCGAGTTCCCAGAAGACACAGCGTCGACACGGTTTGGGAAGGTCGGTGAGATTGTCGAGAGTGAGCGGTGCGAGCCGACGTCCCATCTGGCGAAGACCCCGTTTCTGTCAGCCAACCAGCCTGTCGGCACCCCGGCGCAGCCTGCCGGGGTGCCGACAGGTCACTCGGCGCTGTCCTCGGCGTCGTCACCGTCCTCGGATTCGGCCTCCAGCCGGTTCTCCAGGACCTTGCCCTCACCGGGGGCCATTGATCCCAGGATGCGCTCCAGATCCTCTATCGAGGCGAACTCCACAACGATCTTTCCGCGCTTTTGACCCAGGTCGACCTTCACCCTGGTGTCGAAGCGATCTGAGAGCCGGGTGGCAAGGTGCGTCAGCGCCGGCGAGACCCGACGGCCGGCCCGCGGCGCGGCGACCTTACGGGCGGTCGCGGGCTCGCTGTTCATCAGCGTCACGATCTCCTCGACCGCGCGCACCGACAGTCCCTCGGCAACGATCCGATGGGCCAGCCGGTCCTGCTCGTCGGCATCGTCCAGGGAGAGCAGCGCCCGGGCGTGCCCGAACGAGATCACCCCGGCGGCGACCCGGCGCTGTACCGGTGCCGAGAGCTTCAACAGGCGCAGCGTGTTGGACACCTGCGAGCGGGAGCGGCCGATCCGGTCGGCCAACTGCTCATGGGTGCAGGCGAAGTCACGCAGCAGTTGGTCGTAAGCCGCGGCCTCCTCCAGCGGGTTGAGCTGAGCCCGGTGCAGGTTCTCCAGGAGGGCGTCCAGCAGCAGCTTCTCGTCGTCGGTGGCGCGAACGATCGCCGGGATGCGCTCGAGCCCCGCCTCCCGGCAGGCGCGCCACCGGCGCTCACCCATGATCAGCTCATAGCGAGCGGTGTCGATCTGCCGCACCACCACCGGCTGGAGCAGGCCCACCTCCTTGATGGAGGTGATGAGTTCGTTGAGGGCGTCCTCGTCGAAGACCTCTCGCGGCTGCCGAGGATTCGGGGTGATGGCATCCAACGCGAGTTCCGCGAAGTAGGCACCGGTGACCGGCGCCTCCGCCCCGGACAGGTCCGGTTCGGTTCCACGTGAAACAGGGATGTCCACCACCGCGGGTACGGCCTCGGCCGCGCGGCGGTCCGTCAGTCCGGCCACCTTGGCCGCGGCGACACCGCGGTCCAACGTCGCCTGGTTCGCGGACGTGCCTCCGGCCGACTGCGGCGCGGCCGGGATCAGCGCGCCAAGACCACGGCCGAGCCCTCTGCGTCGATCACTCACTGAATCCCCTCCGACATACTGTGCGGGTTGTGCTCTTGGTGCTGTTCGGCGTGCTCCGGGTCGTACTCGACCGCGATGTTGGCAGGAAGGCCCCGTAGGGCCATCTCCCGGGCCGCCTCCAGGTAGGAGAGGGCGCCACTGGAACCCGGGTCGTAGGTGAGCACGGTCTGGCCGTAGCTGGGCGCCTCCGAGATACGCACCGACCGGGGGATGCTGGTGCGCAGCACCTCCTTGCCGAAGTGGGTGCGCACCTCCTCCGCGACCTGGGCCGCGAGCCGGGTCCGGCCGTCGTACATCGTCAGCAGGATCGTGGAGACGTGCAGCCGCGGGTTGAGGTGGGCGCGGACCAGGTCGACGTTCTTGAGGAGCTGACCCAGACCCTCCAGCGCGTAGTACTCGCACTGGATCGGGATGACCACCTCGGCGCCGGCCACGAGGGCATTCACCGTCAGCAGGCCGAGCGAGGGCGGGCAGTCGATCAGCACGTAGTCCAGCGGCTGTTCATAGCCCTCGATCGCCTTCTGTAGCCGGCTCTCACGAGCGACCAGGGAGACGAGTTCGATTTCCGCACCCGCCAGGTCGATGGTGGCGGGTGCGCAGAAAAGCCCTTCGACATCGGCGACCGGGAGCACGACGTCGGAGAGCGGCTTGCTCTCCACCAGGACGTCGTAGATCGACGGGACTTCGGCGTGGTGGTCGATGCCCAGCGCGGTGGAGGCGTTGCCCTGGGGATCGAGGTCGATCACCAGAACGCGGTTGCCGTGCAGTGCCAGGGAGGCCGCCAGGTTGACGGTGGTGGTGGTCTTCCCCACCCCGCCCTTCTGGTTGGCGACCACCATCACCCGGGTCTGGGCAGGTCTGGGCAGCCCCTCGCCGGCGCGGCCGAGCGCTTCGACGGCCAACTGGGCCGCGCGGCCAATAGGGGTGTCATCCATGGGAGGCAATGTTTCACGTGAAACATCGCTCCCGTACCCCGGGGGCCCGGACAGGGGTCCTCCGGCGGTTTCGGCTGAGCGGGGACCGGGGACCGGATCGGCCATCGGTCCCGCAATGTTGGCGTCGGACCGCAAGGACTCACTCTCCTCGACTTCAGGCTCGCTATGAGGAGAGCCTGCCATGCCTGAGGGGTGCTGAACCAGCGAGCCCCGGCCGCCTGTGGATAAATCCCGAGAACTATCCACAGGAGGAGTCTTCTTGACGGGTTTACTGGCATGCGCTTCGGCCGCGGCGCGGCCACGGGTGAGAACTCCGGGGAGCAGTGAGCGACGTTTCACGTGGAACACGATGCACAGCGGCGCGACACTAACTCCGTAGACACTCCGGATTGTTCCGTTTTGGCCGGTTGGATGGCGTAGAAAGCCGACCTGGGAGACGGCCCGGGGGCTTCACGAACGTCGCCGCCGCCAGATGACGCGGGCGGCGGCGACAGACTGAGGATGGACCGCTGCCCTCAGCGCCGGCGCCGGCCGCCCGCACCGTTGCGCGAGGCACGGTGTGCGCGCGCCGCCTTGGCCCGCCTGCTGGCCGCCCGTACCCCTCCGGGGCTCTCGCCGACCTGGACCCGGACCACGGTGGAGAGCGGCTCGACGACGCCCTCGCCGACGTGCACCACCGTCGCGCCCACCGCACCGAGCCGGCCGAGGGCAGCTCGGGCCGCCTTCAGCTCCTCCTCCGCGGTGTCGCCCTTGAGGACGGCCATCTCACCGTGCGGCCGCAGCAGCGGCAGACCCCAGCCGGCCAGCCGTTCCAGCGGGGCCACCGCGCGGGCGGTCACCACGTCCACCGGTGCCAGCAGGCCGACCATCTCCTCGGCCCGGCCGCGTACCACCGTGACGTTCGCCAGGTCGAGCAGCCTGACCACTTCTTCGAGGAAGGTGGTCCGCCGCAGCAGCGGCTCCAGCAGGGTGATCTCCAGATCCGGCCGGACCAGTGCCAGCGGGATACCGGGCAGCCCGGCACCGGAGCCGACATCGCAGACCGACACGTCCGCCTCGACCACCTCGGAGAGCACCGCGCAGTTCAGCAGGTGCCGTTCCCACAGGCGGGGCACCTCGCGCGGGCCGATCAGCCCACGCTGGACCCCCACGTCGGCGAGCAGCCCGGCGTAGCGCACCGCATCGCCGAACCGGTCGCCGAAGACCTCTTTGGCCTGCTCGGGCGGCGCGGGAAGCTCCGCTGCTGCCTCGGTCACGGGGGCGGTCCTTTCCTCGGATGTCCGCGCCTCGGTTCTCCAGGCGCTGGGAAGGCAGACGTACACCATCAGGGTTACAAGGTTCGGCCCCGTCTGCGAACAGACGGGGCCGACGGATCGGTCACGCGCAGGTGCGCGGGCGGGCCGGTCGCGGTGCTACGCGGGCAGAACGACCACGCGGCGCTGCGGCTCCTCGCCCTCGGACTCGCTGCGCAGACCGGCCGCGGCGACCGCGTCATGCACGACCTTGCGCTCGAACGGCGTCATCGGGTCCAGCTTCACCGGCTCACCGGTCTGCTTGACCTCCGCCGCCGCGCTCGCGCCGAGCTTCGCCAGCTCGGCCCGCTTGTGGGCGCGGAACCCGGCGATGTCCAGCATCAGCCGGCTGCGCTCGCCGGTCTCCCGGTGCACCGCGAGCCGGGTCAGCTCCTGCAGCGCCTCCAGGACCTCACCCTCCCGCCCGACCAGCTTGTTCAGATCACGGCTGCCACCGTCGCCGATGATCGACACCGACGCACGCTCGCCCTCGACATCCATGTCGATGTCGCCGTCGAGGTCGGCGATATCGAGCAGACCCTCGAGGTAGTCCGCAGCGATCTCGCCCTCCTGCTCCAGCCGGGTCAGGCCGGCGGACGAGCCGCTTTCGGGTGCCGTGGTCGTGTTGACGTCGCTCACGCCTGGACTCTCCTCTTACTTCTTCTTCGACAGGTTGCCGGGCTTGGGCTTCGCGCCGCCGGACTGCTTGCCCGAGGCACCGCCGCCCTGCTTGGAACCGCCCGCCCGCGGCGCACCGGCCCTGGGCGCGCCCGCGCGGGGCGCGCCGCCCTTCCCGCCGCCGGACTGCTTCCCACCGGAAGACTTCGACGCACCGGACGACTTCGAGGCACCCGAGGACTTGGAGGCACCGGAACCGCCGGACGACTTCGAGGCGCCGGACCCGCCGGACCCACCGGAAGCGTCGGACTCGTCGGACGCCTTCCCGGACGTCGCGGTCCCGGAACCGGAGCCACCAGCCGTACGCGTGCTGGTCGCGGTCCCGCCGGAGGTCCGCTGGGACTTGCTCTGCCGCTTCGGCTGGGTGCGGTTGGCGCGCGCCTGCTCGACCGCTTCCTTCGCCTTGACCTCCTCGGGCGGCTCCACCAGCTTGCCCTTGGCCCGCAGCCGCTCCTGCCGCTGCTTGAACGCGAGACTGCCCGGGGTGGGGTTGCGCCGGATGACGATCAGCTGCTGGCACATCGTCCAGACGTTGGTGGTCAGCCAGTACAGCAGCACACCGACCGGGGCGATGATGCCGAAGCCCGCGAAGATCAGCGGGAACACGTACATCAGCATCTTCTGCTGCTGCATGAACGGCGTGTTCACCGACATGTCCACGTTCTTCGTCATCAGCTGGCGCTGCGTGTAGAACTGCGAGAACGACATCAGCACGATCATGATGATCGTGACGGTGCGTACCTCGGCGTGGCTGGTGTTCAGGTGCGCCAGGGTGGCGGTGGAGTCCAGGAACTTCGCCGGCAGCGGGGCGCCGAAGATGTGCGCCTTGCTCGCGCTCTCCACGAGGTTCATGTGGATCACGCCGACCTCGTGGCCCTTCGCCACATTGCTCAGCACGTGGTACAGGGCGAAGAAGAACGGCGACTGGACCAGAATCGGCAGGCACGAGGAGAGCGGGTTGGTACCCGTCTCCTTGTACAGCTTCATCATCTCCTCGGACTGCTTCTGCCGGTCGTTCTTGTAGCGCTCCTGGATCGCCTTCATCTTCGGCTGGAGCACCTGCATGTTCCGGGTGGACTTGATCTGCTTCACGAAGAGCGGGATCAGCGCCGTCCGGATCAGGACCACCAGGGAGACGATGGACAGACCCCACGCCCAACCGCTGTCCTTGTCGAAAACCAGGCTGTACAGCGAGTGGAACTGGACGATGATCCACGAAACGGCGTCATAGAGGGGGTTCAAGATCCCCACGGTCAGGCTCCTTGGGCGTGAGAGGGTCCGGTGGGCTCGGGCGTGACGGGCCCGTCGGAGCCGCCCCGCAGGTAGCGGCGCAGCAGTTCGTGCCATCGCGGCCGCTTACGCGGCGGGACGTGATCCACGCCACCTGGCGACCAGGGGTTGCACCGCAGGATGCGCCACGCGGTCAGCGCGGTTCCCTTGATGGCGCCGTGCCGGTCGATGGCCGTGTATCCGTAGTGCGAGCAGGAGGGGTAGTACCGGCACACCGGGCCGAGCAGGGGACTGATCGTCCACTGGTAGAGCTTGATCAGTGCCAGTAGTGGGTATTTCATCGAGCCACCCTCCCCTCGGCGTCGCCACGGGTGTCACGGCCCAGCAACCGCTGGAGCGCGGCGTCCAGGTCGAGGGCTAGCTGTGCATGGTCCGCGCTTCCCGCCTCGGGGAGCGCGCGTACTACCACAAGGCTACCGGGGGGCAGCAGCGGCAGACGTTCCCGGACCAGATGACGCAGTCGACGCCGGACCAGGTTGCGTTGCACGGCGTTGCCGACCGCTTTGCTTACGACGAAACCCGCACGCGCCGGGGGACTGCCTCCCCCTGGCGCATGCGGGTCCGTGGCGTCGCGGCGCAGATGGACGACCAGCAGCGGGCGACCCGCCCGGCGTCCACGGCGAACCGCTTCGCCGAAGTCCTGGCGCCGCCTCAGCCGATTCTCGGTGGGCAGCACGGCATGAGACCTGTGGCAATCAGGCGGACAGGCGGGCGCGGCCCTTGCCACGGCGGGTCGAGAGGATGGCACGGCCGGCGCGGGTCCGCATGCGCAGACGGAAGCCGTGGGTCTTCGCGCGGCGACGGTTGTTCGGCTGGAAGGTGCGCTTGCTCACTCTGGGGCTCCAGGGGGATCGGGATGGCAGCGGTGCGTCGCCTGGCTGTCACCGTGCGCCCACGAGGAAGCTCGCGGACTGATCGGGTGTACCGCTTTGACAACCACCCGGAGGCCGGAGGCACCCGGAAGATCTTCGCCCATCGGTAGGCAGGCGGCAGCAGCCATCGACAACTCGACCTCGATACGGTACGTGCGGCTAGGCCATCCGGTCAAACCCGGCCGCGACACCCCGAGGTTTGTACACACCCTGTGGACAACGACTTGAACCGCGCACACTGGCCTGACTACCGTGACTGGACTCCGGGCTCATCCAGGTACCGAACTTCGTACACTCCCCGCCCCTCCGGAGGTTCACACTTTCGCGGGAGTTTTCCGCACCACCAAGCGACCCGAGAGAGCGTGCACTGTGGCCGACGTGACTGCCGATCTTGCCGCAGTGTGGCCACGGGTCCTGCAGAAGCTCCTGGTGGACAGCGAGCTGAAACCGAAGGACACGGAGTGGCTGCAGCGCACCCAGCCGCTGGCCCTGGTGGCCGGCACCGCGGTGCTCTCCGCTCCCAACGAGTTCGCCAAGAACGTGTTGGAGGGCCGGCTGCTGCCGCTGATCACCAAGGTGCTCAGCAGTGAGTTCGGTCACTCGGTCGGGATCGCGATCGCGGTCGCCTCGGGCGGCGAGCAGGATCACCCGCCCCGGCCTCCCGTGGAAACGGCCGACGACCACGACCAGCGCGACATGCACGACTCCCGCGACCAGCACGACAGCCGGGACCCCCGGGACGCGCGCGACGGCCGGGACCCCCGCGACCAGCACGACGCCCGTGACCCTCTCGGCGCCCGCGACAACCGTGACAACCGCGATCCGCGCGACGCCCACGAGATGCGGATGCGCCCCGCCTACCCTGACGACCGCCAGGACTGGCAGCAGCCCAAGCTCGGCAGCTGGGGCGTGCCCGCACCGGTCGAGTTCCAGGAACGCGAGCCGTACGAGGTGCGCCGCGACTCCTATGACGAGCGGCGCTCCCCCCGGGACTCCTACGACGGCGGCAGGTCCGAGTCGTACGACAGCCGCCCGGAGCCGTACGACGAACGGCGCTACCGGCCCGAGCCGCGCGACAGCTACCCGAGCGTGCCGCACCAGGGGCACCAGCAGCAGGGCCGCTCCGGCCCGCACCAGGGCGGTCCGCAGTCGTACATGCCGCCGGCCGGGTACCAGCAGCCGGGCGGGGTGCCGGCCGCGCGCAGCGAGCAGCCGGGCAGCGGGAACGGTGGCGGCGCGGTCGAGCCGACCGCGCGGCTGAACCCCAAGTACCTCTTCGACACCTTCGTGATCGGCGCGTCCAACCGCTTCGCGCACGCGGCCGCGGTCGCCGTCGCCGAGGCACCCGCCAAGGCGTACAACCCGCTCTTCATCTACGGCGAGTCCGGTCTCGGCAAGACGCACCTGCTGCACGCCATCGGGCACTACGCGCGCAGCCTCTACCCGGGCACCCGGGTGCGGTACGTGAGCTCGGAGGAGTTCACCAACGAGTTCATCAACTCCATCCGGGACGGCAAGGCGGACGCCTTCCGCAAGCGGTACCGGGACATGGACATCCTGCTCGTCGACGACATCCAGTTCCTGGCCCAGAAGGAGTCGACGCAGGAGGAGTTCTTCCACACCTTCAACACCCTGCACAACGCGAACAAGCAGATCGTGCTCTCCTCCGACCGGCCGCCGAAGCAGCTGGTCACCTTGGAGGACCGGCTGCGCAACCGGTTCGAGTGGGGCCTGATCACCGACGTCCAGCCGCCCGAGTTGGAGACGCGGATCGCGATCCTGCGGAAGAAGGCGGTGCAGGAGCAGCTCAACGCGCCGCCGGAGGTACTGGAGTTCATCGCCTCGCGGATCTCGCGCAACATCCGCGAGTTGGAGGGCGCGCTGATCCGGGTCACCGCCTTCGCCAGCCTCAACCGGCAGCCGGTCGACCTCCAGCTCACCGAGATCGTGCTGAAGGACCTGATCCCGGGCGGCGACGACTCGGTACCGGAGATCAGCGGCACCGCCATCATGGCGGAGACGGCCGCGTACTTCGGGCTCGCGGTGGACGACCTGTCCGGGTCCTCCCGCAGCCGGGTGCTGGTCACCGCCCGGCAGATCGCGATGTACCTGTGCCGTGAGCTGACCGACCTGTCCCTGCCGAAGATCGGTGCGCTCTTCGGCGGCCGCGACCACACGACGGTCATGCACGCCGACCGGAAGATCCGCTCGCTGATGGCCGAGCGCCGCTCCATCTACAACCAGGTGACGGAGCTGACGAACCGCATCAAGAGCTGACGGCGGGGGCGTCCTCGAGCGTCCTCGAGCGTCCTCGAGCGTCCTCGACCGTCCTCGACCGCGCCCACGAGCGTCCTCGACCGCCCACGACCGCGCCCACGACCGCCCACGAGTGCCCCGGGAGCCCCGCTCCCGGGGCACTCGCCGTTTCCGGCTGTTCGATTACCCCCACCGGAGATCCGTTTCTCCACAGAAACGTCGCCGGACCGCCGTCCACACCCTGGGGACACCGGAGTTGTCCAGATTCGTCTCCACAGGCCAGTCGGCTCAAGGGCCGTCTGCCCAGCTCAGCGGGGTGTGGAAATGTGGGTAACCCATATCCACAGACTGTGGATGAATCGGGCAACCCTGCACCGGGGATGAGAAGTTGTCCACCGCTCGCCCACAGGATGCCCTGGGTTGTGCACAGCTTCGGGCCGCTTCTCCACATGCTCGTCCACTGTTCGGCAACGAAACACGATCGATCCCACGAACGAGTGAAAGCCGTCACACCAAGGAGGTGGGTTGGGCTGGGGAGAACCCGGGTATTTCTGGGGACGGAGCTGGGGACAAGTCGGGTCGCCCTGTGTATCGGGTGTGCACAACTTTCCGCCGTCCACAGCAGCCCCTGGTTATCCACCGCCGTCACCCACAGGCTCGGTGGATAAAAAACCGGGCCTGACCTGCGAAGGAACCGGTTATCCACGGTATCCACAACCCCTACTACTACGACTACACATAGAGAGCTGCGAAGTCGTTTCGAAGCGGGGGGTGTGCACAACTCGGCCCGGCACCGCCCCGCGGCTCGGGTCACGGCTTGACGCCAACCCGCACCTACTGTCAGTCCTGTGCGTCAGACTGGTCCCCGACAGCCAGCAACAAGCAGGAGGCGGTTCCGGTGAAGATCCGGGTGGAGCGCGACGTACTCGCCGAGGCAGTGGCTTGGGCAGCCCGCAGCCTCCCGGCCCGTCCCCCGGTGCCCGTACTCGCCGGACTGCTGCTCAAGGCCGAGGAGGGCAAGCTCAGCCTCTCCGGCTTCGACTACGAGGTCTCGGCGCGGGTTTCGGTCGAGGCCGAGGTCGACGAAGAGGGCACCGTGCTGGTCTCCGGCCGGCTGCTCGCCGACATCTCCAGGGCGCTGCCCAACCGCCCGGTGGAGATCTCCACCGACGGCGTGCGGGTCACCGTGGTCTGCGGCAGTTCCCGCTTCACGCTGCACACCCTCCCCGTCGAGGAGTACCCGGCGCTGCCAGCGATGCCCACCGCCTCGGGCACCGTCCCCGGTGAGGTCTTCGCCGCCGCCGCGGCCCAGGTGGCCATCGCCGCCGGGCGCGACGACACCCTGCCGGTGCTCACCGGTGTGCGGATCGAGATCGAGGGCGACACCGTCACGCTGGCCGCCACCGACCGGTACCGCTTCGCGGTCCGCGAGTTCCTGTGGAAGCCCGAGCAGGCGGACATCTCCGCGGTCGCGCTGGTGCCCGCCAAGACCCTTCAGGACACCGCCAAGTCGCTCACCAGCGGTGACACCGTCTCCATCGCCCTGGCCGGCGCGGGCGACGGTGAGGGGCTGATCGGCTTCGAGGGCGCCGGTCGCCGCACCACCACCCGGCTGCTCGAAGGCGACCTGCCGAAGTACCGCACGCTCTTCCCCACCGAGTTCGCCTCGGTCGCGGTGATCGAGACCGCGCCCCTGGTCGAGGCGGTGAAGCGCGTCGCGCTGGTCGCCGAGCGCAACACCCCGGTGCGGCTGAGCTTCGAGCAGGGCGTGCTCACCCTCGAGGCCGGCTCCAGCGACGACGCACAGGCTGTGGAAAGGGTCGACGCCAAGCTCGACGGCGACGACATCTCGATCGCCTTCAACCCGACGTTCCTGCTCGACGGCCTGAGCGCGATCGACTCCCCGGCCGCCCAGCTGTCCTTCACGACCTCCACCAAGCCCGCTCTGCTCAGCGGGCGGCCGGCGGTCGACGCCGAGGCCGACGACGCGTACAAGTACCTGATCATGCCGGTGCGCCTGTCCGGCTGAGGCCGGGAACGCGGGCCGACGTAGGCTCGTGGTCGGATCAGGTCAGGCAAGGCGGTCCAGCCAGGTGCCGCGGTCACGCGTCAGGCGTGACGCGTCGAATGCTTCGAACGAAGGGTCAGTGATGGAGCTCGGTCTCATCGGTCTCGGCAAGATGGGCGGCAACATGCGCGAGCGCATCCGCCGCGCCGGCCACACTGTCATCGGGTACGACCGGAACCCGGACCTCGCCGATGTCCACAGCCTCAAGGAACTTGTGGACGCGCTCCACGGGCCGCGCGTGGTGTGGGTCATGGTCCCGGCCGGCCCGGCCACCCAGGCCACCATCGACGAACTCGGCGAGCTGCTCTCCCCCGGCGACCTCGTGGTCGACGGCGGCAACTCCCGCTGGACCGACGACGAGAAGCACGCCGACGAGCTGGCCGCCAAGGGCATCGGCTTCGTCGACTGCGGCGTCTCCGGCGGCGTGTGGGGCCTCGCCAACGGCTACGCGCTGATGTACGGCGGCAAGGACGAGGACGTCGCCAAGGCCCAGCCGATCTTCGACGCCCTCAAGCCCGAGGGCGACTCGGGCGCGGTGCACGCCGGCAAGGTCGGCGCCGGCCACTTCGCCAAGATGGTCCACAACGGCATCGAGTACGCCATGATGCAGGCGTACGCCGAGGGCTGGGAGCTGCTGGAGGCGGTCGACTCGGTCACCGACGTCCGCGAGGTCTTCCGCTCCTGGAAGTCGGGTACGGTGATCCGCTCCTGGCTGCTCGACCTGGCTGTGGACGCGCTCGACAAGAGCGAGCACCTGGAGAAGCTGCGCGGTTACGCGGACGACTCCGGTGAGGGCCGCTGGACCGTGGAGGCCGCGATCGACAACGCGGTGCCGATGCCCGCGATCACCGCGTCCCTCTTCGCCCGCTTCTCGTCCCGCCAGGAGGACTCGCCGCAGATGAAGATGATCGCCGCGCTGCGCAACGAGTTCGGCGGTCACGCGGTCACCGCGGCCGAATAGGCCGAGCGGTACCGCACCGCACGTCACAGCAGGGAGGTCGGCGCGCCCAGCGCCACAGCACGCGATGCACGTAGCGCACCTTTCGCTCGCCGACTTCCGCTCCTACGCCCGGGCCGAGGTCCCCCTCGACCCGGGCGTCACGGTTTTCGTCGGGCCCAACGGGCACGGCAAGACCAACCTGGTCGAGGCGGTCGGCTACCTGGCCACCCTCGGCAGCCACCGGGTCGCCTCGGACGCCCCGCTGGTGCGGCTCGGCGCGGAGCGGTCGGTGGTACGCGCCCAGGTGGTGCAGGGCGACCGGCAGCAGCTGGTCGAGCTGGAGATCAACCCGGGCAAGGCCAACCGGGCCCGGATCAACCGCTCTTCGCAGGTCCGGCCGCGGGACGTGCTCGGCATCCTGCGCAGCGTGCTGTTCGCGCCGGAGGACCTGGCGCTGGTCAAGGGCGACCCCGGCGAGCGCCGCCGCTTCCTCGACGAGCTGGTCACCGCCCGCGCGCCGCGCCTCGCCGGCGTGCGCGCCGACTACGAACGGGTACTCAAGCAGCGCAACACCCTGCTGAAGTCCGCCGCGTTGGCCCGCCGGCACGGCAGCCGGGCGGCCGCGGGCCCCGGTGGCAGGACGGGCGGCGCCGACCTGTCCACGCTCGACGTGTGGGACCAGCACCTGGCCCGCGTCGGCGCCGAAGTGCTCGCCCAGCGGCTCGACCTGGTCGCCGCGCTCCAGCCGCTGGCCGACAAGGCGTACGAGCAACTCGCGCCCGGCGGCGGCCCGGTCGGCCTGGAGTACCGCGGCTCGATCGGCGACGAGCGGATGGCGGGCGCGACCGGCCGCGAGGACCTGTACGGGCGGCTGCTGGAGGCGCTGGGCGAGGCCCGCAAGCAGGAGATCGAGCGCGGTGTCACGCTCGTCGGCCCGCACCGCGACGACCTGGTGCTGAAGCTCGGCCCGCTGCCGGCGAAGGGCTATGCCAGCCACGGCGAGTCGTGGTCGTACGCCCTCGCGTTGCGGCTGGCGTCGTACGAACTGCTCTGCTCCGACGGCCGGGAGCCGGTGCTGGTGCTGGACGACGTCTTCGCCGAGCTGGACACCCGGCGCCGGGAGCGGCTGGCCGAACTCGTCGCGCCCGGCGAGCAGGTGCTGGTCACGGCCGCGGTCGACGACGACGTGCCGGGAGTGCTGGTGGGCTCGCGGTTCGCGGTGCAGAACGGGACGGTGCAGCGGGCATGAGCGAAGGCGAGCGGGCGAAGGCGCGGCGCGAGGACGGCGGCGGCAGGGCCGTACCGCGGCAGGACGGCGCGGCGGCGGGCACCGCGTCCACCGCCGGGTCCGGCGCGGCGTCGAGCGCGGCATCCGGCGGCCCGGACCCGTCGGCCGCAGCCGGCACGTCGGGCGGCACATCGGGCGTGGATCTCGCCCGCGTGGCGCTGCGGGCGGCGAAGGAGCAGGCGCGCGCCCGGGGCGCGGCCGCGGTGCAGAAGAAGCAGGCCCGCCGGGGCGGCCTGCGCAGCGGCGCCCGGGCGGACGGCCGTGACCCGCTGCCGCTGGGCGCGGCGATCAACCGGCTGATCACCGAGCGCGGCTGGGAGGCGCCGGCCGCCGTCGGCGGGGTGATGGGCCGCTGGCCCCAGCTCGTCGGACCCGAGGTGGCGCTGCACTGCGCGCCGGACCGGTACGACGAGGACGAGCGGGTGCTGACCGTCCAGTGCGACTCCACCGCGTGGGCCACGCAGTTGAGGCTGCTCGCGCCCACCCTGGTGGCCCGGCTCAACGCCGATCTCGGGCACGGCACGGTGCGGGTGATCAAGGTGCTGGCGCCGGCCGGACCGAGCCGGTCGTACGGCCGGTTGCGGGCGCCCGGCAGCCGCGGTCCCGGTGACACATACGGGTGAGCGAGTGGCGCACGGATGCCCCTGCTGAGCGTAGCGAAGGGTTGACAGCCGGAAGCCCTGGACGCCCGCGTGAGCGGTTTCGGCACCGGGTCCGCGTGTAGGGAGTCGGGCGCGGCAGGGTTTGGGCGGCACATGGGAACTCAGGTACCGGCAAAGCCCCACTCATGTCGGCGCTACCGGTAGACTGATACGAGACCGCCCTCCCCTGGCAGTCCGGCGAGTCCGGCAGGGGTACCCCAGCGGAACCGTCGAACCACAGTCAGAACATCGCAGCCGGTCCCACCTCGGTGGGACCAGGCTCGTGCTGTGCCAGAAAGGGCGCTTCGTGGCCGATTCCGGCAACCCCAACGAGAACTCCAACAAGTCCTACGACGCCAGTGCGATCACCGTGCTGGAAGGGCTTGAGGCGGTGCGCAAGCGCCCCGGTATGTACATCGGCTCGACCGGTGAGCGGGGCCTGCACCACCTCGTGCAAGAGGTCGTCGACAACTCGGTCGACGAGGCGATGGCCGGCTACGCCGACACCATCGATGTCACGATCCTCGCCGACGGTGGCGTGCGTGTGGTGGACAACGGGCGCGGCATCCCGGTCGGCATCATCCCCTCGGAGGGCAAGCCGGCCGTCGAGGTCGTGCTGACCGTGCTGCACGCGGGCGGCAAGTTCGGCGGCGGCGGCTACGCGGTCTCCGGCGGTCTGCACGGCGTCGGCGTCTCCGTGGTCAACGCGCTGTCGACGCGCGTCGCTGTCGAGATCCGCACCGAGGGCCGCCGCTGGACGCAGGAGTACAAGCTGGGCGTGCCCACCGCGCCACTGGCCGAGCACGAAGCCACCGAGGAGACCGGCACCTCGGTCACCTTCTGGGCCGACCCCGACATCTTCGAGACCACCGACTACTCCTTCGAGACGCTCTCCCGGCGCCTCCAGGAGATGGCGTTCCTCAACAAGGGCCTGCGGATCGCGCTGACCGACGAGCGCCCCGACCACGTCGACGAGGAGGGCAAGCCGCTCTCCGCCTCGTACTACTACGAGGGCGGCATCGTCGACTACGTGCGGTACCTCAACTCGCGCAAGGGCGAGATGGTCCACCCCACGGTGATCGACATCGAGGCGGAGGACAAGGAGCGGCTGCTGTCGGTCGAGGTCGCGATGCAGTGGAACACCCAGTACAGCGAGGGTGTCTACAGCTTCGCGAACACGATCCACACCCACGAGGGCGGCACCCACGAGGAGGGCTTCCGCGCGGCGCTGACCGGCCTGGTCAACCGCTACGCGCGGGAGAAGAAGCTGCTGCGGGAGAAGGACGACAACCTCACCGGCGAGGACATCCGCGAGGGCCTGACCGCGATCATCTCGGTGAAGCTCGGCGAGCCGCAGTTCGAGGGCCAGACGAAGACGAAGCTCGGCAACACCGAGGCGAAGACGTACGTCCAGAAGGTCGTGCACGAGCACCTCACCGACTGGCTGGACCGCAATCCCAACGAGGCCACGGACATCATCCGCAAGTCGATCCAGGCGGCCACCGCCCGGGTCGCGGCCCGTAAGGCGCGGGACCTCACCCGCCGCAAGGGGCTGCTGGAGTCCGCGTCGCTGCCCGGCAAGCTGAGCGACTGCCAGTCGAACGACCCGACGAAGTGCGAGATCTTCATCGTCGAGGGTGACTCCGCCGGCGGCTCGGCGAAGTCCGGCCGCAACCCGCAGTACCAGGCGATCCTCCCGATCCGCGGCAAGATCCTCAACGTGGAGAAGGCCAGGATCGACAAGATCCTGCAGAACCAGGAGATCCAGGCGCTGATCTCGGCCTTCGGCACGGGTGTGCACGAGGACTTCGACATCGACAAGCTCCGCTATCACAAGATCATCCTGATGGCGGACGCCGACGTCGACGGCCAGCACATCAACACGCTGCTGCTGACCTTCCTCTTCCGCTTCATGCGCCCGCTGGTGGAGGCCGGGCACGTGTACCTCTCCCGCCCGCCGCTGTTCAAGGTGAAGTGGGGCCGCGACGACTGGGAGTACGCCTACTCCGACCGCGAGCGCGACGCGCTGGTCGCGCTGGGCAAGCAGAGCGGCAAGCGCATCCGCGAGGACTCGATCCAGCGCTTCAAGGGCCTCGGCGAGATGAACGCGGAAGAGCTGCGGGTCACCACCATGGACATCGACCACCGCGTGCTCGGCAAGGTCACCCTGGACGACGCGGCGCAGGCCGACGACCTGTTCTCGGTCCTGATGGGCGAGGACGTGGAGGCGCGCCGCACCTTCATCCAGCGCAACGCCAAGGACGTCCGGTTCCTGGACATCTGAGTCGGCCCCGACTTCCGGCCGTGTGAAAGGACTATCAGACAGCGATGGCCGACGAGACCCCCAACACCCCTCCCGTGCCCGATCTCCCCGCGTCCGAGATGGACGAGCGCAACGAGTCCGGCGGACTGCGCATCGAGCCCGTCGGGCTCGAGACGGAGATGCAGCGCAGCTACCTCGACTACGCGATGTCCGTCATCGTCTCGCGCGCCCTGCCGGACGTGCGCGACGGCCTCAAGCCGGTGCACCGCCGGGTGCTGTACGCGATGTACGACGGCGGCTACCGGCCGGAGAAGGGCTTCTACAAGTGCGCCCGCGTCGTCGGTGACGTGATGGGTACGTACCACCCGCACGGCGACTCCTCGATCTACGACGCGCTGGTCCGCCTCGCGCAGCCGTGGTCGATGCGGATGCCGCTGGTGGACTCCAACGGCAACTTCGGCTCGCCGGGCAACGACCCGGCCGCCGCCATGCGGTACACCGAGTGCAAGATGGCGCCGCTGGCCATGGAGATGGTCCGGGACATCGACGAGGAGACCGTCGACTTCACGGACAACTACGACGGCCGCAACCAGGAGCCGACGGTCCTGCCGTCCCGCTTCCCGAACCTGCTGATCAACGGTTCGGCCGGGATCGCGGTCGGCATGGCCACCAACATCCCGCCGCACAACCTGCGGGAGGTCGCCGACGGCGCCCAGTGGTTCCTGGCCAACCCGGAGGCCGGCTCCGAGGAACTCCTCGAGGCCCTGATCGAGCGGATCAAGGGCCCGGACTTCCCGACCGGCGCCTTGGTGGTCGGCCGCCGTGGCATCGAGGACGCGTACCGCACCGGCCGCGGCTCGATCACCATGCGCGCGGTCGTCGAGGTCGAGGAGATCCAGAACCGGCAGTGCCTGGTCGTCACCGAGCTGCCGTACCAGACCAACCCGGACAACCTCGCGCAGAAGATCGCCGACCTGGTGAAGGACGGCCGGATCGGCGGCATCGCGGACGTCCGCGACGAGACCTCCTCGCGCACCGGCCAGCGACTGGTGATCGTGCTCAAGCGCGACGCCGTCGCCAAGGTCGTGCTGAACAACCTCTACAAGCACACCGACCTCCAGTCGAACTTCGGCGCCAACATGCTGGCGCTGGTCGACGGGGTGCCGCGCACGCTGTCGCTGGACGCGTTCATCCGGAACTGGGTGAACCACCAGGTCGAGGTCATCGTCCGGCGCACCCGCTTCCGGCTGCGCAAGGCCGAGGAGCGCGCCCACATCCTGCGCGGCCTGCTCAAGGCGCTCGACGCGATCGACGAGGTCATCGCGCTGATCCGGCGCAGCGACACCGTCGAGACCGCGCGCGAGGGCCTGATGGGCCTGCTGACGATCGACGAGATCCAGGCGAACGCGATCCTGGAGATGCAGCTGCGCCGGCTGGCCGCCCTGGAGCGGCAGAAGATCATCGCCGAGCACGACGAGCTCCAGGCGAAGATCAACGAGTACAACGCGATCCTGGCCTCCCCCGAGCGCCAGCGGCAGATCATCAGTGAGGAGCTGCAGGCCATCGTCGACAAGTTCGGCGACGACCGGCGCAGCAAGCTGGTGCCCTTCGACGGTGACATGTCCATCGAGGACCTGATCGCCGAAGAGGACATCGTCGTCACGATCACCCGTGGCGGCTACGTCAAGCGCACCAAGACCGAGGACTACCGCTCGCAGAAGCGCGGCGGCAAGGGCGTGCGCGGCACCAAGCTGAAGCAGGACGACATCGTCGACCACTTCTTTGTCACAACCACGCACCAATGGTTGCTGTTCTTCACGAACAAGGGACGCGTCTACCGCGCCAAGGCGTACGAGCTCCCGGACGCCGGACGCGACGCCCGCGGCCAGCATGTCGCCAACCTGCTGGCCTTCCAGCCGGACGAGCGGATCGCCCAGATCCTGGCCATCAAGGACTACGAAGCGGCGCCGTATCTGGTGCTCGCCACGAAGTCCGGCTTGGTGAAGAAGACCGCGCTGAAGGACTACGACTCCCCGCGTTCCGGCGGCGTCATCGCGATCAATCTGCGCGACGCGGGAGCGGCCGAGGAGGGTGGCGCGGCCGAGTCCGACGAGCTGATCGGCGCCGAGCTGGTCTCCGCCGAGGACGACTTGTTGCTGGTCAGCCGCAAGGCGCAGTGCATTCGCTTCACCGCGACGGACGACGCGCTGCGGCCGATGGGGCGGGCCACCTCCGGGGTCAAGGGCATGAGTTTCCGCGAGGGTGACGAACTTCTCTCCATGAACGTCGTCCGGCCCGGTACGTTCGTCTTCACCGCCACCGACGGCGGGTACGCCAAGCGGACGCGGGTCGACGAGTACCGCGTGCAGGGGCGCGGCGGGCTCGGTATCAAGGCAGCGAAGATCGTGGAGGACCGGGGCTCTCTGGTCGGGGCGCTGGTGGTCGAGGAGACCGATGAGATCCTCGCCATCACGCTCAGCGGCGGTGTGATCCGCACGCGGGTCAACGAGGTCAGGGAGACCGGTCGTGACACCATGGGCGTTCAGCTCATCAATCTCGGCAAGCGGGACGCGGTGGTAGGTATCGCGCGGAACGCCGAAGCGGAGGATGATCCGGACGGCGTGGAGCTGGACGGCGCGGAGCCGGATGAGCAGGACGGCGCGGCGGCGCAGGCAGCGGCGCAGGACGACACGAGCACGACAGGGCATGACGCTGCGGTCCCGGGCACCGAGCCCGCGGCCGGTGAACCAGAGGAGTAAGCCGTGAGTGGAGCCATGGGCGCCGCGGGCGGGTCCGGCAGGACGGGCGGTGCGCACGGTGCCGGCCGGACAGGCGGTGCCCATGGCTCGGCCGGGGGAGCCGGGCCTAGCGGCTCCGCGGACCGCAAGGGTCCGCAGGAGGGGGGACACACCGTGACGGACACCCGTCAGTCGCCGCATCAGCCGCCGGCCGCCTATGCGCCGCCTCGCCCGCCGGGCGCTCCTGCCGGGGCTCCCGGCGGGACCTCGGGCTCGCCGGCGGCGGCCGGGGTGCGCAGACCGCGGCCCGCGGCCCGGACGGCGCCGCGCACCCGCAAGGCGCGGCTGCGGGTGGCCAAGGCCGACCCGTGGTCGGTGATGAAGGTCAGCTTCCTGCTCTCCATCGCGCTGGGCATCTGCACGATCATCGCGGTCGCCGTGCTGTGGATGGTGCTCGACACCATCGGCGTGTTCAGCGCCGTGGGCTCCACGATCAGCGACGCGACCTCCACCGAGGGCGGCAAGGGCGGCTTCGACCTCGTCGGCTTCCTGTCGCTGTCCCGGGTGATGCTCTTCACCACGGTGATCGCGGTCATCGACGTGGTGCTCGCCACCGCGCTGGCGACGCTCGGTGCCTTCATCTACAACCTCTCCTCGGGTTTCGTGGGCGGCATCGAGCTGACTCTCGCCGAGGACGAGTAACCGATTTTGGGCCACGGCCCCTGGTGCGCTAATCTTTCGGTGCAGCGCGGGGCTATAGCTCAGACGGTTAGAGCGCTTCCCTGATAAGGAAGAGGCCCCAGGTTCAAGTCCTGGTAGCCCCACTCGCAGACAGGCGGCTCGGTCCCTGAGGACCGGGCCGCCTTCGTCGTTCTCCGGCCGAGGCCGCTGCGTCGGGGTTCCGCGGCGGGTGAGGTTCGGCTGGGTGGGGTTCGGCGCCTGTGAGGTTCGGCCGGTCGCGGGAGCGCTACTTCCACCGGGCGTGATGCCCTACCCGTTTTCGGTGCCAGGTAACCGTTCGGTATCGGCTGCTGTGTATAGTCGGGCGGGTCAGAAGCTCGTCTCACGCTAGAAGGAGGAGGGTCAGGCGATGAAGAAGATTCTCCTGATCGCCCTGGCCGCCGTTGCCGGGCTGTTCGTGTACCGGCAGATCCAGGCGGACCGCGCCGAGCAGGACCTGTGGACGGAAGCCACTGACACGGTCCCGGGTGGCTCCGGCACAGACGTGTGAGACGCCGTTAGCAGGACGCCGCAAGGCGTGGGGGCGATCTCCGGGCCCCGGTCGCACAGCGCGACCGGGGCCTTCGCCGTTCCCGCGGGCTTCGATACGGTGCCGGTGCATCGCGCTCTGATCGGTGGGGACAGGAGCAGGGGATGAAGCGCACGACGTTCGGTGTGGCCGCCGCGTTACTGCTGCTGGCCGCGGCCACGGGCCCGGCGGCGGCGGACGGCGGGAGCCCGGCCCCGGCACCCACCGCGCCGGCCACCTGGCAGCCGCGGGGCAGCGTGCTCGACGGCGCGGCGACCACGGCCGACGCGCCCGCGATGAAGGCCGGCGTCACGTACCGGGACAGCATCAAGCCCGGCGAGACCCGGATGTACGGCATCGCGCTGGACGCGAAGTCCTCCGCCTACGCCTCGGCGTTCGCGGTGCCGCGGTCCGGCTCGAAGGTGACCTACGACGACGGCCTCGAGCTGAAGCTGGTCAGCGCCGACGGTTCGGAGTGCGACAGCCGCGAAGGCCATTTCGACGACGACGGCGACGCCCGCCCGGTCGGCACCGCGGTGGAGCGCGCCACCGGCGACGAGGACGACGACTGCCGGCGCGCCGACCAGTACACCCTCCAGGTGCACCGGACCTCCGACCCCGGCTCGGATCAGGCGGCCTGGCCGCTGGAACTGCGCTACGTGCTCGAACCGCCGTTGAAGCCCGGCTCCGTGCCGCCGCCCGCCCCCGCCACGACCGGCGCCACCGCCTCCCCGACCCCGCTCACCACCGGCACCGTGCGGCAGGCGTCCGGCGGCCCTTCCTTCGAGACCGCGGCCGCGATCAGGACCGGCGTCTGGAAGGACCGGGTATTGCCCGGCGAGACCCGCTTCTACAAGGTCCCGGTGGACTGGGGCCAGCAGCCCACCGTCTTCGCGGACTTCTCCAGCGCGCCGCTGATCGGCAGCTCGCTCGACTTCGTCAACACCGGTGTGCGGCTGACGGCTTTCAGCCCGGTCCGGCAGTACGTCGACGGTGCCGACGGCTCGTACTCCGGCGCGCCCACCTCGCTGGTCGAGCAGTTGCCGACGGTGGCCTACGCGAACCGCTCGTCGGACGACGACATGGTGCAGCGGGTGGCGGTCGCGGGCTGGTACTACTTCGCGGTCACCGTGCATCCGGACGTCGCCAAGCAGGTCAGCGGGCCGGTGCCGGTCACGCTGCGGGTCCAGGTGCATGGCGCGGCGCAGGCCGCCCCGGCGTACTCGGGGAACCCGGGCGCGGCCGGGATCGGCGTCGACGCGCATGACGTGGCGGCGGCCGACGGCACCGCGACCGGCGGCTCGTCCTCCTCGGCGCTGCGCCTGGTCGCGTACGGGGCGTTCGCGGTGGGAACACTGCTGCTGCTCGTGCTCGCGGTGTGGTTCGGCGCGGCACGGTGGCGGCCGGCACGGGGCTGACCCGGCGCGGACTTCCGCAGCCCGCGCGGTCCCGGGACGTCGGGATCTTGGGACATCGGGACCTTGGGACGTCGGGTTCGCTCAGGACGCCATCAGGGCCGCGATGCCGACCGCGAAGCAGAGCAGGGCGAGGACCAGGACGGGGACCGCGACTCTGGCCGGCGGGCCGGGCTTGGCGCGGCGGGCCGGGAGTTCGGTGGAGGCGGTGTCGGCGGAGGAGTGGGCGGCGGCATGGCTGGGCCCGGCCGAGGGGACCGGCTCGGGCAGCGGCAGCGCCACGTGGTCGGGGCGGGTGGGCGGGTGGGTCGGGGGCCCCTGCGGGCTGTCGGGCGCCATGGCGGGCGCGGGGACGGCCTCCGAGGCCGCGGCAGGGGTCGGGGCGGCGTGGCGCGCCTGGCGGCGCTTTCCGGGCGGCTGCGGGGCGGGTACGGACTCCGGGTACTCCGGGTACGGCGTCCCGGCAGGCAGCCGTGGGGCTCGGGCGGCCGAGGACTGGGCCTGGGCGGCGCCGGTCGGGTCGGGAGTGGGAGTTGCGGGGCGGGGAGCTGCGGGGCCGGGTGTCGCGGGGCCGTGGGCCGGCGGGTACGGGAACGACGGTTGCGGGGCGGCGGGTTGGGCCGATTCTGCGGGCCCTGCGGGCCCTGCGGGCCCTGCGGATTCCGCGGGCTCTGCAGGCTCTGCTGGCGGGCCGGACAGGTCGATGGTCAGCGGGCCGCCGGCCACCCGGTCCGCGACGGTCGGCCCGTCCGGGCCGAAGCCCGGGGGCAGCGGGCCGATCTGGTCGAAGATCTCCACCGGTTCCTCGCCGGGCGCACCCTCCGGCAGCAGTTCCATGGCGGCCCCCAGCGCCTTGCGCGCGCCCGTCGCCGTACGGAACCGCGCGTACGGGTCCGGCTGGAGCAGGGTGCCGACCACCTGCCACAGCGGGCCCGGCACGCCCAACGGCGCCGGGGGCATGCCCATCTCCAGGAACCGGTCCTGCACCGCCTGCGCGTCCGGCTTCCGGCCGCCCAGCAGGTAGAGCGTGACGAGGCCGGTCGCGTACAGGTCCGCCGCGAAGTCCGGTTCGGCGCCGAGCAGTTGCTCCGGGGCGAAGTAGCCGGGGGTGCCGACCACGTAGTTGGTCTCGGTCAGCCGGGCGTCGCCCTTGCGCATCGCGATCCCGAAGTCCGACAGCCGCACGTGCGGGGCGCGCGTGCCGGTCGCCTCCAGCAGGACGTTGGCGGGCTTGATGTCCCGGTGCACGATGCCCTCGGCGTGTACCGCGGTCAGCCCGGCCAGCAGCTGGTCGAGCAGCACGCACACGAACCGCGGCGGCAGCGGGCCGTACTCCCCGACCAGGTGCGACAGCGACCCGCCGCACACCAGGTCCATGGTGAACAGCACCTTGTCGTCGTCCGCGGCCCAGCTCGCCGGGGCCAGCACATGCGGGTGGTCGATCCGCATCGCCTGCTCCCGTACGAAGCGCAGCAGCGCGTGGGCGTCACTCTGCTGGAGCACCTTCGCGGCCACGTATCGCCGCCTGCGCCGGTCCCATGCCCGCCACACCGCCCCGACCCCGCCGTGCCCGATCGGGTCCACCAGCTCGTACCGACCCGCGAAGACCTCGCCCATGGCCTGCCGTCCGCCCCCTTCACCGACCCCGATCCGTCGGACCCGACTCTGCCAGTGCCCCCGCCCGGGCGCGAGGGTGCCACCCGTCCCACCCCCTCAACCCGTTTCAGCTCGACCCCCCGCAACGGGTACGCTGTCTGCGACACGGGGCCTTAGCTCAGTTGGTAGAGCGCTGCCTTTGCAAGGCAGATGTCAGGAGTTCGAATCTCCTAGGCTCCACCGTGTGCTTCGCAGTTCAGCGGCCCCTTCACCCGTCTCGGGTGAAGGGGCCGCTGGCGTTCAGCACCTATCTGGCACACATCAGGCCGCAGCCTGCTCCAGCGTCGCCAGTTCGGCCGCCGCTCGCTGGGCTTTCTGTGCAGGTCGTCGAGACGGGTGCGCACGGCACCAGCAAGGGCACCGAGACGTCGAACACAACGAACTCGGACTCGAAGAACGACCAGGGTCCGACCAGGACTCGCAGCAGCTCAGTGGGCCGATCTTGTGCAGCCGCGGTCTTGAAGGGAAGCTCGCGTTGTCAGATCCGTAGGCGCCCCGGGACGACTAGGCAGGGCTTGCCGCAGCCAGAGGCGCGGGTGGGTCACTGTGGTGACTGGCGCTGAGCCGATGCGGGGGCGGCGTCCCAGGCTGTGGTTCGACCTGCACTTAGACTGGCGTGCCGGGGTTCGCGTTCACGGTCAGATGTACTCGGCCGTCATGCTGGACTGTCCGGAAAGAAGCTGGGATGTTCGTCCGCAGAGGACGGGTCGCTAGTGCGTTCGAATCTCATCGGACGCGCAGAGCGAAAGAGGCCGGACCACGGTCTGTCGGCCCGGCGGTGTGCACGTGATGGAGGACGAATGTCGAAGCTTCTTGCGGTCGAGATCTGCGCTGGGGCGGGGGGCCAGGCCCTGGGCTTGGAGCGGGCAGGCTTCGGGCACAAGCTGGCGGTTGAACTCGACCCCAACGCAGCGGAGACGCTTCGGCGCAACCGGAAGGACTGGCAGGTCGTAGAGGGCGATGTGGCCAGCCGGGACGTGTGGCACCCGGAGGACTACCACGGCATCGATCTACTCGCCGGGGGGGTGCCCTGCCCGCCCTTCACGATCGCCGGCAAACAGCTCGGGGCCACCGACGAGCGCGATCTCTTCGCCTGGGCGGTCAGCCAGGTTAAGACTGTAGAGCCGAAGGCCCTCCTGCTGGAGAACGTGCGCGGCCTCAGCGCCAACCGCTTCGCGGCGTACCGCCAGCACGTACTGGACGAGCTTCAGAGGTGCGGCTACGTGGCCTCGTGGAGGCTGCTCCAGGCGTCGGACTTCGGCGTCCCGCAGCTGCGGCCCCGCTTCGTGCTGGTCGCCCTGCAACGCGAGTACGCCGAATACTTCACCTGGCCTGAACCGCTCGAAGGGGATAAGCCGACGGTGGGCGGAACCCTGGAACGCATGATGGGTTCCGAGGGCTGGAAGGGCGCTGCGGCATGGGCGCAGGGCGCTCTCAGCATCGCCCCGACGATTGTCGGCGGCTCGAAGAAGCACGGCGGCGCCGACCTCGGACCCACCAGGGCCAAGGCCGCATGGGCGAAGCTGGGCGTAGATGCCATGGGTGTGGCTGACGCGCCACCGAAGGCTGGGTGGACCGCGCCCGAAGGCAAGCCAGGACCGAAGCTGACGTGCGAGATGGTCGCCCGCATCCAGGGTTGGGAGGAAGGGGAGTGGAAGTTCACTGGCGGCAAGACCACGCGGTACCGCCAGATCGGCAACGCCTTCCCCCCGCCTGTGGCTGCAGCGGTTGGGAAGTCCATTCACGCGGCTCTTACGAAGCAGGGCAAGCCTGTCAAACTTGTGGAGACCACCGAGGTGATCCACGACCCCGTCTACAAGCTTCTGCGCGGGGCTGACCGTCCGGTCGGCATGAGCCAGATCATCACCAAGCTCCAGAAGGGCGGGGTGGAGCTGAGCGAGCCCGAGGTGGAGCGCCATCTGGCCCACCTCGAGAGGGACTTCGTGATCGAGCGGGCGAAGCGCTCTGGCGGCACCTACGCCTATACCCTCGGCGAGTTCAAGGCCTTTGTGGGTCAGGAAGGCCACGAGAGGCACGAGCTGTTCGCCGTGAACAAAGCCAAGATCAGCTGAGCCGCGTTGGGCCGGGGCGCAGGCACAATGCCGGCCCCGGCCAGATCACGGTCCGCTCCGGCGCTCCCGCATTGCCTTGCGCTCGCTGACAGCCGCGACCACGGCCGCCGCGCACTCGCCCGCCGCCTGGTGCTCCCAGAAGCGCAGGACTAGCCATCCGGCGTCTTCCAATCGTGCGTCGGTCTCGCGATCGCGGCGCATGTTGCCGCCGATCTTCTCCCGCCAATAGTCGGGGTTGGTCTTCGGTGGCACGAAGTGCTGGCCACATCCGTGCCAGAAACAGCCGTCGACGAACACCGCGACCCGGACAGGACGGAACACCATGTCGGCGGTCCTGCGCATGCCGGGCAGCGGCTTGGCCGCGACGCGGTAGCGCAGCCCGGCCGCGTGGACGAGGGAGCGCAGGGCCAGCTCCGGGGCGGTATCGCGAGCGCGGTTTCCCAGCATGCTGCGCCGGTTGGCGGCTGATGAGGCCCACGAGCCCTTCGGCGCTGTCCATGCAGCGCCTGCGTCGGCGTCGTTTGCTTTCGCGCTCATATCTCGGGCAGTTTCGGAACGGTCTCTTCGGGGTCCGACGGCAGTGCTCGTACCCACTGCTCCCCGTTCAATTCTATGTAGGGCGCGTCGCTGTGGTACGCCTGCCGGCGGGCGAGCCGGACGCTGACCGAGTCGCCTGCTTGGGGGACCGGCACGCCCAGCAGACGCGCGATGTCGCCGTGGCTTGTGTAATGGCCGAGGATGACGATGCCGCGGGACTGGAGGCGCGAGCGGGAGCCGCCGTTGTAGCGGACCCGCTTCATGTAGTCCTCCTGCATGGCCACGGTGGCGACCACGGTCCGGCTGACGCGCCTCCCCTGGGCACGCAAGAAGAGCTCGTCGACCCGGCCCTGTCCCGACTTCTGGGCGAAGACCGAGTCCGCATCATCCGGCGAGAGCCCGAGCAGCATGTTCTCCTTGAGCGGGGCCTCACGGAAAAGCCAGCGGATGGCTTCCCGCCCTGCTTTGTTCAGGGTGGTCTTGGCATCGCGGTTCCCACCGGCGTTGAGACTGCCGGGAGCCGCGCGCACCAGGCCGGCGGACCATTGCGCTTTGACGTCGTTGGCCCAGACCACCAGCAGCAGGTGCCCGACGGCCTCCGGGGGGATCATCCAGTTGCCCAAGGTCTGGGAGAACTTGCAGTCCACGTCGATGCCGACGATGCGGTAGTCCATCGCCTCCCCGTCGCCGAAGCCGAACTCACGCTGGAGATTGATCTCGACGAGGGTCCCCATATGGGCCTTCTCGGTCTTGTAGAGCTGCTCCCAGCGGAAGCGGCCGGTGTGCTGCCCGTCGAGGAGCATGTCGATGCTCCTGCGGATCGCACCGGCGAAGCGCGCTCCGTCCAGATCCTGCCGCAGGATCGCCGCCGCCACGGCCTCCAGCTCCGCATCCTGCTCAGGCTGCGGCCCCCACAGTGGGGCCTGTACCCCGTCAATGCCGTCATCCACAGGACGTGACCCTATCCGTCCCTGCTTAGCGGACAGGCACCGCGGCAGGCGGGAACTCGGTGCCATGATCCGCGAACTCGCTGAAACCGCTGTCGATGACGACGGACGAGTCGCCTTGCCACTCGGTCTGCTGGCCGAAGCAGGTCTTGATACGGGGTCCAGGCTGCTTGCCTTCAGCGACGGGGACGGCCGCACCGTGCTCCAGCGCGAGGCGGACGCATTGGACCGGCTGCTGCACCACGGCTCGCTCTGATCCGAGGACCACCGGGCGGGATCAGCTGTGTTCGGCTTCTGCTCCCCGGGCATGGCGGAGCAGGGCCTGAAGGTCCGCCGCGTCCATGCCTGCGGCGAAGGCCGGCTCCTCTTCGAGGTCGCTGAGCATCTGGACCGAGGGGTCGTCGAGGATCCTGCCCATGAAGTCGAGCTTCTCGCTGAGGCGCATGGCGACAACCTCGTCTGCGGTCCCCTCTGATGCCAGGACAGTGATGCGGGTCACAGTATCGGGGGCGAGCCCGAGCCGGTGGATACGGTCAAGGCTTTGGAGGAAGCGTCCGGCCTGGAAGTCGCGGTCGATGAAAACCGCGTCATGGCAGACCTGGTGCAGGCTGATGCCCTCGCCGAGCGTGGCCGGATTGGAGATGAGGACCGCGCAGTCCCCGTCCTCGCGGAACCGGCGCAACTGCTCGTCCCTGTCCGGGGTCCCCCCGTGTACGACGGCTGGGCGGTAGTCCGCGAAGAGGCGCTCCAGGGTGGTGATGCTCCGCACGAAGCTGGCCCACACCAGCGTCTTGCGCCCTTCTGCGGCGTTGGCCGCCACGATCGCCAGCGCCTCCTGGTACTTGGGCGGCACCTCGTAGCTCGGCAGCTTCCGGAGGAGCGCCATGAGGGGGTCGCCCTCGGGGACGGTGAGCGGCGGTACCCGGAGTGAGAGGGGCTCGTACTTGGTGGCGCCCTCCACGAGGAGGGCCGGGCTGGTGGCGGCCATCAGCAGGCGGAGCACCGCCTTGCCCAGCGCCTGGAAGTCCGAGCGGCTGGCCTCGGCGCGGGCGGTAAAGCGGCCGACCATCGCGTCATAGATCTCGCGGTGCAGCGGGGGCATAGGCAGCATCCGCAGCCGCAGGTCGACAGGCGGGAGGCCGAGCTCGTGCTTGGTGGTGCGGGTGTAGAGCGGACGCAGGACGCGGCTGGCCTCGGCGAGGTCGCCCCCGTCGACGGCCTGCGTCACCACCCGGCGGCCATGACCGGGCCAGACGAACGACAGCAGGTTCTCCAGGTCCTTCGCCCCGTTCGGCGCCGGGGTACCGGTGAGGATGAGCCGGCGGGTGCTCAGCGGCCCCAGCGCCAGGCAGACGGCTCCGTACACGCCGGCGCCGCCGAGCTTCATGCGGTGGGCCTCGTCCAGGACCAGCATCGTGGGCACGGAGGTGAGCCACTCGGCCAGGCCGAACTGGGAACGGCCGAGCCGCTCGTAGTTCACCAGGAGGACGTCGGCGGACTCGGGCATCCGGCTGCCGACCACCTGGACGTCCAACGGCCGTTCGAAGCAGACACGGCTCTCGAACTGCCAGGCTTCGTAGGCGGACTTGGGGCTGACGACGAGCAGCCGGTCGACCTCGCCGCGCTCGCGGAGCGCGGCGAACACGGCCAGCGCTACCCGGGTCTTGCCGGCCCCCGGCACGCTGAAGTTCGCCCCGTGCCGCAGCGACAGCAGCCGGGCTGCGTCCCGCTGCTGGAAGGAGGTCAGATCGCCGCGCCATCCGTCGCCCAGCAGGCCGTCGAGGTCGTCCGGCGCGACGGCTTCCCCGTCGGTCCCGCCGTTGAGGAACCGCTCCGCGGTCTCGGCGGTATCGAGCATCTCCTCGACCAGTGCCTGGAAGGCGCCGTCCCAGACGACGCCGTCCGGGTCGGGCCAGTCGGCGAGCACTTCGAGGCCCGCGACGAACTCATCGACCGGGATCGCGGCGGCGAGCAGTTCGGTCATCCGGCCGCTGGGGAACCGGGACAGCAGCCGGGCCAAGTCTGCCTTGTACTCGGGAACTGTGCGCAGCAGCGCCCGGGTCCGACTGATGTCGAACCCGAGAACGAGGCTGGGAGCAGCGGTGTCCGGCACTCACAGCCCTTCTTTGAGCAGTCCGACCAGCCAGGAGGTTTCGTCCCCGGGCTCGGGGATGGTGCGCTTGACCTCGACGGCGAGCTTACCCAGGCTCTTCCTGAGCTTGGCCACGGCGTCATCGAAGGCGTCCTCGTCGAGGCTGCGCGAACTGCGGGACATGACGAGGTCGGTGACGCACTGGTCAATGTCCTGGCACGCGTCGGCCAGTCGGGCGGGAGCGGCCTGCTTGCGCTTGCGGACCCGGGCGTCCTTGCCGGCGAACTCGAAAGACTCCTCGAAGGCGTTCTTGTACGTCGCGAGCGTGTTCTGCGCACGGACCCCGTCGCGGCTGCTGAGCGATACATCCGCAGAGCTGAGCGCCCTGGCCTGGAGAAGCGCATCGGTCATCGCGCGGGCCGAGGCCAGCCTGTCGGACGGTCCCTTCACCGACCGCGCCAGCCCGGGGATCTTCACCTCGCCCGCAGCCGGCGCTGCGGGCTGCAGGCCCTCGGGAAGGGCCTTCGCCAGGTAGCGGTCCTGGAAGTCGGACTCGATGAGCCGCACGTCGGTCTTCGAGAAGCCCAGAGCGATGGCTGAGAGGCGGGACTCCAGCATCAGCTCCGCCTTGTCCGGATTGCTGGCGGTCTCCTTGGCGTACTTGCGGTGCAGCTCGCGCAGCTTCTCCGTGTGGTCCTCGAACGCGATGAGGGGGAGCGCCTTCCCGCTGGCCTCGCTCCTTTTGATCATGGTCCGGATGATGTTGAGGACCCATTGGTCCCGCCGACACGCATCTACGGTGCTGCGGAAGGCCGTCGCAATAGCCGGCAGTGAGGTTCCCTGCGCCGCCATCTCATCGATGGCGAGCAGCCGGTTGATGTACGAGTAGTCCCTGCGGTGGTCCTTGCGCAGCTGGAGCGAGAGCTCGACGGCGGCAATGTCGGACCAGTCGCACGACTCAGGCAGGACAGCGACGCGCATGGCGCGGGTCGGCCCGAACTCCTGCAGAAGCGCAGCCCGCCGGGTGTTGCCGTTGACGAGGACGCCGTCACGGGTGATCAGGCCGGGGTCGTTCTGCCCGTAGTCCCGGAGGCTCTCCGCCAGGTGGACGAACTCGGGGTCCGGCCGGGAGGGATCAGAAGGCAGGGCCTTGAGCAGGAGGTCGAGGTATTCCTGGCTCTTGTTGCTCCAGGGCTCGGTGTCCAGCAGCCTGTCCCGGCCCACGTCGTGGCTGCGCTGGGCGCGGATGCGGTGTGTGGCCGGGTTGTAGTAGAGGTCCCCCACCTGCATCTCGATGACGTCGAAGTGGCCGGGCTTGCCCCGCCACTCGATCGTCAGGGTCTCGCGGGCCCCGTCGGCATCGGCGAGTTCCTTGAGCCGCCGGGCCACCGTGGCGCGGTTCTCCTCGGCGCGGGCGGGACGCCCGTAGTCCTGTGTCACTGCACTCTCCCCCTGCTGGATATCTTGTTCGCGGTGCTGTTCAGAGCCCGAGCGCCGCACGTACTGCGACGCGGGATTCCTCAGGCAGGGAGCGGTACTCCCCCCAGATCCGCTCGGCCGCGCTGAAGACCCGCTCGTCCGCCTCGGCCCAGCCGGCAAGAGCGCGGCGCTCTGCGACGGGCAGCGCGTTGACGGCGCTCAGCACCTTCGCCAGATCCACTACAAGTTCACGGGCACCGAGGCGGCACCGCTGGCACTCGGTGACCAGCTCTTCTTTTGTGGTGCCATCCGGATGGAGCACGTCCCGTCGCGCGATGTCGAGCTGTGCCTGCTCGTAGGTCCCCTCGTAGACGGAACCCGGCGTGATGCCGCACGAGCGGCACATGTTGCCGTCACCGGAGATGACCTCGCGCCGCCTGCCGGCCCCGATGGCGATCGTGCCACGCGGACGGGTTGCCTTCCCGGGCTCCCAGACGGGGATCCCGGGCTTCACGAACCGCTGTTCCACCGGATCGAGGCTCCCGTCCTCTCTGTTCGTGCTGATCACCCACCCGAAGTCCCGCAGGTCGCGCATGCGCCTGTCGACCTGCGAGACACCGGGGAACGCTCGGCGCAGCTCTTCCTTCGTGAAGACTTCGCCTTCACCGACAACGGTCACCAGCCAGAGGGCGACCCGCTTCATCGTTCCCAGGGAAGTGTCTTCCCACGAGGGGAGGTCGGACATTCGCACCAGCACCACCGGATCTTCGGAAGTAGTTCAAGGGGCGGCTGGGCGGGCTGTCGTGCTGAGAGCCCACTGCCACCGGATTATTTATACCACGGTCACGGCGGGACACGATGAGCCCGTATGTTCTAGTTGCGGTGCTTCGTGCAGATATGCGCCCTTCCCGGCAGCGGGGTGCACGAACAGGATTCTTTACAGCGCGGTAGGGTATTCCTCCTTGCAACAGCTTTCCGAGGGCCCGCTGGCCGATGTAGTGTCGACCCGCGTCGCCGCATGGCGGTCGCGCTCTCCCTCGCGTAAGCAGCCGGAGGTCCTGTGCCGCGTACGGTAAAAGTCGACATTGACGGGCGGATCGAGCGGGAATTCACCGCTGCCCTGAACGAGCTGTACTCCCTGTTCGCACCGCTCACGATGGCATCGGTGGCGCGGCGGGTCGGTGTCTCCGAAGCTGCGGTCTCCCACTGGCTCCACGGGCGGCGAGCTCCACAGGAGCGGTCTCTGGCCCGCTTGTACTCCGAGGCGGCGAAGGTAGCGGTGGCTGCGGGGCGCAGCGTTCCTTACCAGCTTGACCAGTTGATCGACATGCGCCATGAAGTCTGCTGCGGCTCCTCGGCCTGCAAGGATCGACGCGCCGCCAGGTCGGTGTCGATGGAGGGGGACCGGCGCAACAGCGGATGTCCACTGGTTCGTGGCGAGGGGGACCGGCGCAACGCGCAGGCGCCGTCCCTCCCGGCGGTCGGCAAGCGCTCGCCGACTGGGGAGGTCCTCGCACTCCTCGGGGCTGGCAAGCGGAATGAGGCATTCCGGATCTTACGCCACATGAGTATCTCAGCGTCGGTAGTGCAGCTTCAGTCCACTGTTGAAATGCTTCTGGAGCACGGCGACGAAGATGCCGCGCGTATCCTCCTCGGGGAAATGGCCGTTCATCGGAGTGGTGGGATGGTAGACATGGTGATCTTCGCGTCTCGTGCGTGGACGGAGGTGCAATCTTGACTCCGCCCTTTTCGGGCGGGTGTTATTCCGGCAGTCAGCGGGCGTGTAGGATCTCCAGCAATCCGTCGAATCCTATTCGCCGGATTGCAAGATGTGAAGCCCTAGAGCGTGCATTCGACGGGCAGTTTTGACGTCGGTGCGTCTAATCATGTGAGAAAGCAGGTCAGGTACTGGTTTACCTCCGTGAGCCGCCGCCCTTCCGGGTCACCGGCTCTATCCAGCCACGCCTTGAAGGAGCCCGGCCGGTCCACGGCCTCGAAAACCGGACCGCACCGGGCCCTCCGAGGAACCCCGTCATGCAGATGCATCGCAAAGGAATCCCTCATGAGCAAGTCTAATCGCCGGCGTCGGCGGGCGTCGCCCAAGGGCGCAGCCCAGAGCCGCCGCGGGCGGGCTAACCGTCCCCGCCGTGGGCGGCGGGCTAACCGTCGTCCCCCCAACCGCGGTTCCCGCAAGCCGTCTGCGCGTTGTGAGCGCTGTGGCCCGTCCGAGTCCCGCAGCCCCCGGGTCCGCAAGGCCCTCGTCCTGTGGTCCTGGGTGGCCCGGGGCTTCGCCGATGCTGCGGGCAACCGCCTGTGGCGGTGGGTGGCCGGCCTGGCCGTCCTCGTCGTGAGGCTGGTGATGCGCAACTTCTAGTGCGACTGGGCCGAACCCCCGCACTCTCGCGGTGTCGGCCAACCGTGCAAGAGGAGTCCACGTAGTGGCACCCGGACGCCGACCCGTTCCGCATCTGCTGCGGTCCGGGTCGGCGGCCTCGTCTTCGCGGGTGCCCGTCCGAGTGTGCAGGCGGCCCCGAGATGAGCAGGGCTGATGCCGGCGGGTGGTCGCCCCCAGGGCACACAACGCGTCGGCCGGGCGGCACACATCTAGCACACACGCCTCGCGAGGGCCCTCACCACCAGCGGAAACAAGGGGGGTGTTTTCCCAGGCCAGTGGCCTGATGGCCGCATCCGCCCAGGTCACGAACCTGCCCCGGAAGAATTTGCAAGGCAGATGTCAGGAGTTCGAATCTCCTAGGCTCCACCGTGTGCTTCGCAGTTCAGCGGCCCCTTCACCCGTCTCGGGTGAAGGGGCCGCTGAGCGTTCGGCACGTATACGGCACCCATTGGTGGCAGGGACGGCGCTACGGTGTGACCGCTCGGACTTGATCTCGGGGGGAACATGCGCATCCGTATTGCCGTCGTGTCCGTCGCCGCGCTGGTCGCGCTGGCCGGCTGCTCGTCGAGCCACCATCACGACGATGCCGGGACGGCCACTCCCGCGACGGCCGTATCGAGCAGCGGCTCGACACCTACCGCGATCAGCCGCGCCACCCCGAGCGGCGCCGCGGGTGCCGGCAAGGACGAACTCGTCGCGGCGGTCCGGACCTATTCCACGGCCTACTTCGCGCCGGACGCTGACAAGGGCTACGCCATGCTGTCCGAGCGCTGCCAGGCCAAGACCGACAAGCACACCTACGGCCAGGAACTCCAGCAGAGCGTCACCGCGTACGGCCACCAGAAGCTCAAGACCGTCACGGTGGACCGGCTCTCCGGCACCCTCGGCACCGTCACTTACACGTACGACAACAGCCTCCTTGACCAGGACGGCCAGGCGTGGGCCCTGGAGAACGGTGCGTGGCGGTACGACGCCTGCTAGGCGGTACGCCGCCGCGACGGCAGCAAGCCCGGACACCGGGACAGCCGGCAGCGGGTTCGGGCCCGCGACACCGTCCTTGCCGTCCTGGCCCGCCGTGGCGTGGTGTTGAGGTGAGCCCTCAACGCCTGGGGAGGACCGGTGGGCCCGGGAGGGCCTCGTTGGCCGGACGGTCCCGGGACGCTCGAGCGGTCGATACTCACCCACCTCGACGCGATCGCTGGAACCCGCCACGTGCGCGGAGGGGCCGCGTTCGTTCGCGCGTCCCCCGTGCCCCTCGGCCTTTCGCGCGCGGGGCATGGGGAGACGGCCCGGCCGGGGAAAGGGCGGGGTTTGGTGGCTGGGGGGCTGGGATGGTGGGGGGATGGTGGAGATGGATGCGGTGGTCGAGGTGGCGGGGCAGGTGGGGGCGGCGCCGTGGGAGGTCGCCTCTGGGGTGCCGGCTTTCGGGTGGGTACGGGTGTCCGGGCGGATGACGGCGGCGGAGGTCGGGACCGTGCTGGCGACCATGGCGGTGTACGGGGGATTGCTCGGGGACGAGGGGGCGGCGGTGGGGGCCGAGGAGTTGGTGCGGGGGCTGCTGGCGGTGGAGAAGGTCATCGCGCCGGGCGGGCTGCGGGTGCGGGACGAGGGGACCGGGGCCGTGGTGGTTCCGGGGTGCTGCTCGGGGTTGGAGGACTGGCGGGAGTGGTGTGAGGTCGCCGACGGGGGCGAGGGTCCGTGGCTCGGGCACGACCCGGCGCCGTGGTTCGAGTGGGACGGCGCGGTGGTGCGGGTGTGGCCGGACGGGCCGGTGGTGGGTCCGGCGGTCGTCGGGCCTCAGGTGGGGCCGCCGGTGGAGATCGCGCCGGCGGAGTTGCCCGGGTTGCTGGCAGGGGTGCAGAGGGAACTGCGGGGGTTCCTCGCGCGGACCGAGGAGTGGGCCGCGCGCCATGCGCCGGGGCTCGGTGCCTCGCTGGTCGCCAAGCTCGACGCGGACCTGGGCGTCGGCGGCGGGGTGGCGCTTCCTGGCTGAGGGCGGCCCGGGACCCTGGGGCGGGGTCCGGTCGCGGGGCGATTCGTCGAACCTGGGCCCGGGGCCGCGGGTGCGACAGAATCGGAGGTGTGGTGATGTTCGGGATTCTGGGGGCGACGCGGGTCATCGGTGTCGATGGCGCCGAGGTCGGGCTGGGTGGGCCGCGCCGGCGGGCCGTGCTCGCCCTGCTCGCGCTGGATGCCGGGCGGGTGGTGGGGGCGGATCGGCTGATCAGCGGCCTGTACGGGGCGGACGTGCCGGCCGGGGCGGCGAACGCGGTGCAGTCGCAGATCTCGCGGCTGCGCCAGGTACTGCCGGTGGCGGTGGAGGGGCACCCGTCGGGGTACCGCCTCGCGGCGGAGCCGGATCAGGTGGACGCGTACCGGTTCGAGCGGCTGGCGCGGCGCGGGCGGGAGGCGCTGGCGGCCGGGCAGCCGGACGTGGCCGCCGGGCGGCTGCGGGACGCCCTCGGATTGTGGCGGGGCCCCGCGCTGGCGGATGTGGGGGACGCGCCGTTCGTGGTGGCCCAGGCGGCGCGGTGGGAGGAACTGCGGCTGGGGGCGGTGGAGGACCGGGTCGACGCGGAGTTGGCGCTCGGCCGGCATCGCGAGGTGGTCGCGGAACTGGGGGAGTTGGTGGCCGCGCATCCCCTGCGGGAGCGGCTGCGGGGGCAGTTGATGCAGGCGCTGTACGGCAGCGGGCGGCAGGCGGAGGCGCTGGCGGCGTACGACGTCGCCCGGCGGGAGCTGGCCGACTCGCTGGGGGCCGACCCGGGGCCGGAGCTGGCCGCGGTCCACCTCGCGGTGCTGCGCGGCGACCCGGCGCTGATGCCGGACCGGTCGCCGGACCTGTCGCTGGACCTGTCGCTGGACCGGCCGTTGGGTGGAGCGATCAGCGGGGCACCGGGCAGCCCGGCCGTCGGGACAGGTACGTCGGAGCTGCCCGCGTCCGCCGGTTCGACGGCGCCGGGCGGCACCACGCCCGCGCCCCCCTCCCCGGACGGGCCCGCGGCCGTACCGCTCGGGACAACCGCGCATGTTCCACGTGAAACAGTCCCGGAGGCTCATGTTCCACGTGGAACATCGCCGCGGGCCCACCACGAACTTCCGGCCCAGCTCACCAGCTTCGTTGGCCGCGAGACGGAAATCGCCCGGCTCGGCGAGCAGTTGGCGCACCGCCGGCTGGTCACGCTGATCGGCCCCGGCGGCGCGGGCAAGACCCGGCTCGCGGTGGAGGTGGCCGGGCGGCACCCGGACGACGTGAGGTTCGTGGAACTGGCCGGCCTCGACGACGGCGCAGCCTTGGCCCGGGCTGTCCTCGCCGGCCTCGGACTTCGCGAGGGCGGGCTGTTGCCGGCCGGCGGCCCGGGGGCCGCGACCACCTCCGGCGCCGCGGGCGGCGGCGGCAGCGCCACCCCCGACCCGCTGGCCCGGATCACAGCCGCGCTGGCCGACCGCCCGCTGCTGCTCGTACTCGACAACTGCGAGCACGTGGTGGCCGAGGCCGCCTACTTCGTCGAGCGCCTGCTCGCCGGGTTGCCCCTGCTCCGGGTCCTCGCCACCAGCCGCGAAGCGCTCGGCATCAACGGCGAGGTGCTCTGCCCGGTGCCGACCCTGGCGCTTCCGCAGCCGGGCGCCGACCGTGGCATGGTGCTCGCCTCCCCTGCGGTGCGGCTCTTCGTGGCGCGTGCCGAGGCCGTCCGTCCCGACTTCGACCCGACCGCCGACCCGGCGACCGTGGACGCCGTGCTGCGGCTGTGCACCGCCCTCGACGGACTGCCGCTGGCGATCGAGCTGGCCGCGGCCCGGCTGCGTTCGCTGTCGGTCGTCGACATCGCCGCCCGGCTCGGCGCGCTGCCCGCCACCGACGACGAGGTGCCGTACAGCCTCGGCGTGCGGCCGGACGCGCTCTTCCGGCTGCTGTCCCGTGGCAGCCGCACCGCGCAGCCGCGTCAGCGCACCCTGCGCGGGGTCGTGGAGTGGAGCTGGGAGCTGCTCCCGGCGGACGAGCGGGCGGTGCTGCGCCGTGCTTCGGTCTTCGCCGGCGGATGGACGCTGGCCGCCGCGGAGGTGGTCTGCGCGGACCAGCCCGAGCAGCCGTCCGACCCACTTGACCAGTCCGACCGGACCGGCGCCGACGGGAGCCGTCCTCCCGCCGCCGGCACTCCCCGCATCGCCCCGGACGACGTCCTCGACCTGATCGCCGCGCTCGTCGAGAAGTCCCTCGTGGTGGCCCAGCAGCCCGACCCCTCCGGCCGGGTCCGCTACCGCATGCTGGAGTCGATCCGCGCCTACGGCGCCGAGCGGCTGGCCGAAGCAGGCGAGGCCGGGCGCACCCAACGGGCCCACATCGCCTACTTCCTGGACTTCGCGCTCGACGCCGACCCGCACCTGCGCCGCGCAGAACAGGTGGAGTGGCTGCGGCTGTACTCCGACGACAACGACAACTTCCGGGCCGCCCTGCACCGCTCCCTCGCCGCCGGCGACATCCCCGCCACGATGCGGCTGATCGCGGCGCTGTCGTCGTACTGGCTGCTGCGCGGGGTGCGTTACGAGGGATTCAGGGCCGCTCGGCAGGTGCTCGCGGAACTCGGGCCGAACCCGCCGGAGGGCATGGAGGAGGAGTACGCCCTCTGCGTGCTGGCCGTGGTCGGCGCGCTCTCTGACGCCGAGGCGTACGCCGAACACGTGGCGGCGGCCACCGTCGTCGTCGACCGGATGCAGCGGATATCCCGGCGCTTCCCCGTCCTCACGCTGCTGTGGGCGCCGTTCGCGGGGGCGCCGGACGAGAGCCTCGACACCCTCGCGGTGCTGGAGGAGGTGCTCTCCGAGCGGGACGACCCGTGGTACCGCGCGCTGGGCCACCTCGGCGCCGGCTTCCAGGCGTGGATGTCGCACGCCGACGCGGACGCCGCGCAGCGCGAATGCGGCCTCGCCTTCGAGTACTTCGAGCAGCGGGGCGACCGCTGGGGCATGATCACCTGCCTCAACGTGCTCGCCGATCTCGCCGACTACCGCGGCCGGCTCCAAGAGGCCATCGACCTGCTCGGCCGCGCCCTGCAACTGGCCGAGGAACTGGACTCCGCCCTGGACATGGCCGAACTGCTCTGCAACCGCGCCGCGTACAGCCTGCAGGCGGAGGAGTACGAGGCCGCGACCGCGTACTGCGAGCGGGCCCTGCAACTGTCCCGGCGGGCCGGCTCGCCGGAGACGCTGGCGATGGCCCACCTCGGGCTCGGCGAGGCCGCCCGGCTGGCCGGCGACCTCACGAGGGCACGGGCGCTGTGCGAGCAGGCACTCCAGGAGTGCCCGCGCGGCTGGTTCTCCAGCGACAGCATGCGTTCCTCGGCGCTGGTCGCACTCGGGCGGATCGCGGTGGCCAAGGGCGACGCGGCAGGTGCCCGGGACCGGCTTCGGGAGGCAGCCACGAACGGTGGGGTGTCGATGCAGTTCCCGATGACCGGCGCGCTCGTGGCCGTGGCCGCCGCCGGGCTCGCGGTGCTGACCGGCGACCCGCACCGGGCCGCGTTGCTGCTCGGTGCCGCGCACGCCCTGCGCGGGGGCCCGCCCGGCGGACCCGACGCCCGGGCCGCGGACGCCGCCGCTCGTACGGCACTGGGCGACGGCCGTTACGAGCAGGCGTACGCGAGCACCGCCGGGCTGGACCGGGCGGCCGCGCTCGCCCGGGCGACGGAGTACCTCGTGGGCGTGTGACGCGACTCGCGGTCGCTGCGCCCCACTCCTGCCCGCTGCTCCCCGCGCCGGCCGGCCGCTCACCGCCCCGGCACCACCCCTGCGACCTCCCCCCAGCGCGTCCCGCGGAACCCGCGCGCACAGCACCCGACCCGCGCGCACAGCCCCCCGACCTGCACGGACATCCGCTGTCAGCGCGCGGTGCGCCGCCGGTCAGCGCGCGGTCAGCGCCCCCGCCCACGCTCGTCCCCATGACGACGACATCTCCGACCCCGACGCCCGGTGCGGTGGACGGGGGCCGCCGCTGGGCCGTACTGGCCATCTGCTGCGTGGCCGCCGCCCTCCTCGGCATCGACAACAGCGTGCTGAACTACGCGCTGCCGAGCCTGTCCGACCAGCTCCACCCGTCCTCCACGCAACTGCTGTGGATCGTCGACGTGTACGGCTTCGTCCTCGGCGGTCTGCTGATCTTCGCGGGCAGCCTGGGCGACCGGATCGGCCGCAAGCGGCTGCTGCTGATGGGCGTGGCCGGCTTCGGCGCCGCCTCCGCGCTCACCGCCTACGCCGACGGCCCGGGGACGCTGATCGCCTCCCGCGCGCTGCTTGGCGTCGCGGGGGCGACGATCATGCCCTCCACCCTGTCCCTGGTCCGCAACGCCTTCACCGACCCCAAGGAGCGCACCACCGCGATCGGGGTGAGCAGCGGCGTCGGCGCGGCCAGCTTCGCGCTCGGCCCGGTCGTCGGCGGTCTGCTGCTCGACCACTTCTGGTGGGGTTCGGTCTTCCTGATCAACGTGCCGTTGATGGCACTGGTGCTGGCGGTCGGCACGGTCATCCTGCCGGAGTCCAGGAACCCGCACCCGGGCCGGCTCGACTGGATCAGCGTGCCGCTGTCGATCGTCGGGATGCTCGGCATCATCTACGCGATCAAGACCGCCGCCCGCAACGGCGTCGACGACCCCGCGGTGTGGATCAGCGCGGTGGTCGGGGCGATCTCCCTGACCGCCTTCCTGCGCCGTCAGAGGCGGCTCGCCGTGCCCCTGCTGGACCTGGGGTTCTTCCGCAACGCGGCGTTCTCCGGTGCCCTGGCCTCGAACACCGTCGCGCTGTTCACCTCGTCCACGCTCTCGCTGGCCTGCTCGCTCTACTTCCAGGTCGTGCACGGCTGGTCGCCGCTCATGGCGGGCCTCGCGCTGCTGCCCGGTCCGCTCTCGGCGGCCGTCGGGGCGCCCGCCTCCTCGGTGCTGGTCCACCGCGTGGGCCGGGCCCGTACGGTCGCGCTCGGCCTGCTGCTGATGTCCGTGAGCACCGCGGCGCTCGCCCGGGTCACCCCGCACACCGACTACTGGCACCTGCTGCCGATCCTCGTCGTGAACGGCCTCGGCGTCACCTTCACCTTCGCCGTCACCTCCGACACGATCCTGGCGAGCGTGTCCAGGAAGCGGGTCGGTGCGGCCGCGGCGATCTCCGAGACCGGCATGGAGCTGGGCGGCGCGCTCGGCATCGCGATCCTCGGCTCGGTGCTCACCACCCTGTACCGCAACGACCTGCGGCTGCCGGGGCAGCTGAGCGCCGATCAGAGGGCGGCGGCCCGTGAGTCCGTGGCGGGCGGGGTACAGACGGGCGGGCAGCTCGCCGGGGCGACCGGGCAGCACGTCGTGGACGCGGCCCGGCAGGCGTTCACCCACAGCATGCACATCACCATGCTGGCCGCCGCGGCGGTGATGCTGGTCGGCTCGGTGTTCGCGCTGCGCATGCTCAAGGGCGTCCCCGCAGTGCTGGACCAGCACGCCGAAGACGCCGACCCGATGATGCCGGAGCAGTCGGGCGCCGGTTCGGAAGCGGAGCACGCGGCGACGGCCTGAGCCGAGCGGCCACCGCGCCGCACGGGCATCCACTCCCGATGTCCACCGGGTCCCTGACGTCCACCAGATCCCCGACGTTCACCGCTCCCCCGACGCCGCACCGGCCGGCGTCGGGGCGACGCCGGCCGGTGCGGTTCCCAGCGGTGTGGAGCAGGTCCGCCGGGTTCCTACTGGTCCCCTTCTTCCCGCTTGCGGTCCGCCTCCGCCTGCTTCGCGCGTACCTCGTCGTCCAGGTCGCCGGCCCCGGCGGAGCCGTCGACGTGGTCGATCGTGGACGCCGAGCCGGCCGAAGAGCCGTTCACGGAGCCGCCGTCGAGCGGGTCCACCACCGTGAGGGTGGCGCTGCCGTTCATCGATGCCCGGTCCGCCACATCGGTGGCCTCGGACGGCTCGACCAGCCATTCCGGGTTGTTCTGCTTGTTCCACCACCTCCAGGCGGCGACCGCGGCGCCGCAGCACACGGCCACCAGCACCACGTCGCGAGCGGTCCGCCCGGCCTTCCTGCGGAACACCCGGCGCCGGACCAGCCGGTCGATGTCGGTGGCGGACACCTGGCCGCGCAGGGCCTGCAGGGCGGCCGCACCGCGCAGCACGACCTCGTCCTTGGCCGGCCCGGCCACGGAACGGGTCGCGGCGACCGCGGTACCGACCTTCGGGGCCGTGTACTCGGTGGCGGCCTTCGCGCCGTCCGCGGTGCGGCGGGCCGCGGTCTCCACGGCACTCGCGGCCTTGGGCGGCACCGCGGCCCACGCCTGGTCACGGGCCTGGCCGACCCGGGGGGCGAGCTTGGCCTCGTACTGCTGCCTGGCGACGGCTCCCGCCTGGCGCCCGTAGACGCCGGCCTGCCTGCCGTACTGCCTGCCGTAGACCACAGCGTTCTCCTTCGCCGTGGTCGCGTACGGTGCCGCCACCTCCGCGGCGTGCCGCACGCTGTCCTTCGTCACGTCGGCCGCGTGGCGCACGCTGTCGATGCGGGTCACAGGAACCTCCTCCTCGGTGGTTCGGTGGCGTACGGTTTTCGCCTGTCCACCCGGTTTGAAATCATGCCCGGCCGCCCGAAGTACGGCATGTGCGGCAAGCCATACGGGTCAGTCGGCCCGATTCCCGTGGTACCCGCCGCGGTGGCCCGGGCAGGGACGGCGATCGGGCCCACGGCACCGGACGGACCGTGCGAGGATTTGTCCCTGTCAGTGAAGATTCATGGAAGGTAGAACGTGGCCGAGCAGCTCTACGCCACCTTGCGGACCAACCACGGGGACGTCGTGATCCGGCTGCTGCCGAACCACGCCCCGAAGACGGTCGCGAACTTCGTCGGGCTCGCCGAGGGCAGCCGGGAGTGGACCGATCCGCGGACCGGTGATCCGTCGCACGGGAAGCTCTACGACGGCACCGTCTTCCACCGCGTCCTGTCGGGCTTCATGATCCAGGGCGGCGACCCGCTGGGGGACGGGACCGGCGGCCCCGGCTACGAGTTCCCCGACGAGTTCCATCCCGACCTGGCCTTCGACCGGCCCTACCTGCTGGCGATGGCGAACGCGGGCCCGAACACCAACGGCTCGCAGTTCTTCGTCACCGTGGCGCCCACCACCTGGCTGACCCACAAGCACACCATCTTCGGCGAGGTCGCCGACGACGCCAGCCGGAAGGTGGTGGACGGCATCGTCGGCACCCCGACGAACCCGCACACCAACCGCCCGCTCAGCGACGTGGTCCTGGAGACGGTGCTGATCGAGCGGCGCACCTCCTGACGCCGATCCCGTAGTCTTCGGGGAACACCGCGCCCCGCCCGCACGTACTAGTGGGCGGGGCGTACGGGTGCACAGCCGGCGCAGGGCGCGGGCACAGGTGCGCGCGAGTTGTCGTCGGGTGTCGTCAGGGGAGTGGACTTCATGGACCAGCCGGTCTGCTGCTATCGGCACCCGGACCGGGAGACCGGTATCCGCTGCACGCGGTGCGAGCGGCCGATCTGCCCGGCGTGCATGGTCAGCGCGTCGGTCGGGTTCCAGTGCCCGGACTGCGTGGCCCAGGCCAACCAGTCCGCCCACCACACCTCCCAGCCCCGTACGGTCACCGGCGGCCGGGTGGGTGCGGGCGACCCGTTCCTGATCACGAAGATCCTCATCGCGGTGAACGTCGCGCTGTGGCTGGTGGAGCTGGCGGTCGGCGGGTCCGGCGCCGGCACGGTGTCGGAGAACTACGGGCTGTACGCGGTCTGCGGGCACGACATGTTCGGCCACCAGGTGTGCGGCGGCGCCGCCGACGGTCAGTGGTACCGGGTGATCACCTCGGCGTTCCTGCACGAGCGCACCAACCCGCTGCACATCGGCTTCAACATGCTGACGCTGTGGTGGATCGGCGCCCCGCTGGAGCAGCGGATCGGCCGGGCGCACTACCTCGCGCTGTACTTCGTCTCCGCGCTGGGGGCGAGCGCCGCGGTGCTGCTGCTCGCGCCGGACGCGCTCACCATCGGCGCCTCGGGGGCGATCTTCGGACTGTTCGGCGCGACCGCCGTCTACATGCGGCGGGCGCGCTACGACATGCGACCGATCCTGATCCTGCTCGGCCTGAACATCCTCTTCAGCTTCACCTGGAGCGGGGTGAGCTGGCAGGCGCACGTCGGCGGTCTGGTGGCCGGCACCCTGGTGGCCATAGGGATGCTCTACGCCCCGCGGGAGCGGCGGTCAGCGGTGCAGTGGGGGTCCACCGCGGCGGTGCTGCTGGCCTCGATCGCCATCATCGGCGTGGCTGTGGCGCAAGTCACGTCCTGACCGTGGAGGACCGTCGAGCCGGCCCGTGTCCCTGGCGTTGATCAGACGTTATCCACAGCGGGACGGAATCTCCTGAGGCGGCTCACCGCGTTGTGCACAACTGGTGGGAAGCGCTGTGCGGAGGGTCACCGGACCCGGTTTGACCAGGTTTTCCCTGCAAGATCAACGAAAGACCGGTGGCCGCCGCAGCGACCACCGGTCGTACCGGCGTCAACTCCGTAGAGGTTATCCACAGATCTTCTGACCTTTTCCCCACTGTGGATAACCGTGTGGACAAGTGCGCGAGACCAACCCCGACGTGCTACTTCCACTGCGTGGAGACGACGAAGCCGCCGGCGATGAAGCCGAAGCCGACCACGATGTTCCAGTTGCCGAAGGCGTCCACCGGGAGGTCGCCCCGCGTCACGTAGAACAGGACGATCCAGGCCAGCCCGACGACGAAGAACGCCAGCATCAGCGGCGCGACCCAGCCGCGGTTGCCGAGCTTTATCGCGGTGGCCTTGGAGGGCGGCGGGGTGAAGTCCGCCTTCTTGCGAATCCGTGACTTCGGCACGAGGGATCTCCTGTCGATGCGCTGCGTAACCGCACGGGTCTGTGGGGTCAGCCTGGCGGGTGAGGGACGGTGGGAGGCGGTGCCGCTCCCGGGCGTCCGTTAGCGTAGTGCTTCCCTTGGGTTGTAAGGAGAAGGGTATTTGGTGACCGGAGCCGGTGGCACCTCCCCCGCCCCTACATCTCGCGCTGTATCCCGCACGGTAGCGCTGCGCGTGCTCAGTGCGGGAGTCTTCGCGCTGGCCGGACTGATCTTCTGGACCAGCTTCGACACCGCCAAGGGCGTCGACATCCGCAGCGACGACCCGCTGCCGAAGCTGTCGGACAACATCCGGGCGAAGAACGCGCAGAACGAGAAGCTGGACAAGTCGCTCGCGGACGTGCGCTCCGACGTGGACCGGCTGACCCGGCAGCGCGGCGGGCTCAGCCCCGCCGAGCGGGCCCGGATCGACGCCCTCGGCAAGGCGGCCGGCACCTCCCCGCTGACCGGACCGGCCCTCGAGGTCACGCTCGACGACGCCCCGCCGAACGCCACCCCGCTGGTGCCCGGCGTGCCCGACCCGCAGCCGAACGACCTGGTCATCCACCAGCAGGACCTCCAAGCCGTGGTCAACGCGCTGTGGCAGGGCGGCGCCCAGGGCATCCGCATCATGGACCAGCGGCTGATCGCGACCAGCGCGGTCCGCTGCGTCGGCAACACCCTCATCCTCCAGGGCCGGGTGTACTCCCCGCCCTACCGCATCACCGCGATCGGCGACCGGAGCCGGCTGCGGAAGGCGATCGACGCCAGCCCGGCGATCCGCAACTACCTCCAGTACGTGCAGGCGTACGGCCTCGGCTGGAAGGTGGCGGCAGCCGGCCGGACCACGCTGCCCGGCTACACCGGATCGGTGGACCTCCGCTATGCGAAGCCTGTGGACCAGCCGTGAACGGCCCCGCCGACCGGCCCGCACGGGCGCGCGCACAGGTCGATCCCATGCCGAAGCTTTGTCCCATGGACCCCCCTTGGTCGCCGATCTCCCTTTACCCTGTTGCGGGGACTCAGAAGGAAGGCACCGCATGTACGGCTGGATCTGGCGGCATCTGCCGGGCAACCTGTGGGTGAGGGCGTTGATCTCACTCCTGCTGGTCCTCGCGGTCGTCTACATCCTCTTCCAGTACGTGTTCCCGTGGGCGGAGCCGCTGCTGCCGTTCAACGACGTGACCGTCGACAACGGGATGACCGCAGTCCAGCACGGGGTGGCCGCAGTCCGATGAGCGCACGCATTCTCGTGGTCGACAACTACGACTCCTTCGTCTTCAACCTGGTCCAGTACCTCTACCAACTCGGCGCCGAGTGCGAGGTGCTGCGCAACGACGAGGTGGAACTCGCGCCCGCCGACGAGGGGTTCGACGGGGTGCTGCTCTCCCCCGGCCCCGGCACCCCCGAGGAGGCCGGGGTGTGCGTGGACATGGTCCGGCACTGCGCGGAAACCGGCGTACCGGTCTTCGGCGTCTGCCTTGGTGTGCAGTCCATGGCGGTGGCCTACGGCGGAGTGGTCGGCCGGGCGCCGGAACTGCTGCACGGCAAGACCTCGGCGGTGGTGCACGAGGGCTCCGGCGTCTTCGCGGGGCTGCCCTCGCCCTTCACCGCCACCCGGTACCACTCGCTCGCGGTCGAACGGGACACGCTGCCCGACGAGTTGCGGGTGACCGCCTGGACGGAGGACGGGATCATCATGGGGCTCCGGCACCGCGAGGCCGCCGTCGAGGGCGTGCAGTTCCACCCGGAGTCGGTGCTCACCGAGTGGGGACACCGCATGCTCGCCAACTGGCTCGCCGAGTGCGGCGAACCGGAGGCGGTGGAACGGTCGCACGGACTGGCCCCGGTGGTCGGGACGGGCGTACCCGTCGGGAAGGCCGGGAGGTGACCACGCTCCGGCCGGAGCGTGCCTCCGACGGCCCGATGTCCTACGAGGACACCGGGCAGTTCGAGGTTGCCGTCGGACAGCTCGCGGACCCGCTCAACGACCCGCTGCCCGGCCGCCCTCCGGTGGTCGAGGGTCCGCCGCAGCCGCTGGGTTCGCCGGGGCCGCTGGGATCGCCGCAGCACCAGGGCCCGCCGCAGTCGCAGCCGCAGGGGCCGCAAGGACCTCCGCAGTCACACGGCTCGCCCTGGTTCCGCGCGGAGGAGATGGCACGGCAGCCGCAGCCCGAGCCGATGGCGCCGCCGACACAGCCGCCGCCGGCACAGCCGGCGCCGATCGGGGAACCGGCCGCTCCGGACCTGATGCCCGGCCCCGTTCGCTCACCCGCCCCCGCCCCCGCCCCGGCCCCGGCACCCGAACCCCTGTCCGTGCCGGAGCCGGACGAGACCGCGCAGATGCCCCTCCTTGCCGACGCGGACGGGCCGGGCCCCACGGCCACCCTCGCGCCGGTGCCAGGATCACCCGGTGCCGGGCCGGCCGGAGTGGACGGTGGCCGCGCCGCCAGGCGCAAGGCGGCCGCCCGCGGCGGCGGCCACCGGGCCCGGGGCCGTAACGGCCCCTCCACGGCCGCGGCGAACGCCGCTGCCGGCTCCGCCGCAGAGCACGCCGAGCAGCAGCCGGCCGTGCCGCTGAGCCGGGTGGAGGCCCGCAGGGCCGCCAAGGCCGCCAAGGACAGCCCCGCGGTGGTGATCAGCCGGATCGTCGGCGAGCTGTTCATCAGCCTCGGCGTCGTGATGCTGCTGTTCGTCACCTACCAGTTGTGGTGGACCAACGTCCGGGCGCACGCCCAGGCCAACAGCGCGTCGAACAACCTGGAGCACCAGTGGGACAGCGGCTCGGGTGATCCCAGCCGGGCGGCGGGCACCTTCTCCCCCGGCCAGGGCTTCGCGATCATGTACATCCCGAAGCTGGACGTCAAGGCCCCGATCGCCCAGGGCGTCAGCACCACCAAGGTGCTCAACAAGGGCATGATCGGCCACTACGACGGCGCTCCCGTGAACACCGCGATGCCGTGGGACAAGACCGGCAACTTCGCGGTCGCCGCCCACCGCAACACCCACGGCGAGCCCTTCCGCTACATCAACCACCTGGTCGCCGGCGACCAGGTCGTGGTCGAGACCTCCACCACGTACTACACCTACACCGTGACCAGTTCGCTGGCGACCACCCCGCCCAGCAACGTCAGCGTCCTCGAACCCGTACCGCCCGGGTCCGGCTTCACCAAGCCGGGCCGTTACATCACGCTCACCACGTGCACCCCCGAGTTCACCAGCACCAACCGGCTGATCGTCTGGGGCAAGCTCACCGAGGAGCGTGCGCGCAGCAAGGGCAAGCCCGACGCGCTCGTCAATGGCTGAGGGCGCGACAACAGAACGGAACAGCGTGACCACCGAGAACCGCACCGGGCGGGGCCGAGTCGCGGCCACCATCAGCGTCATCGGCGAGGTCCTCATCACCGTGGGGCTGGTCCTCGCGCTGTTCGTCGTCTACTCGCTGTGGTGGACGAACGTGATCGCCGACCGGCACGCGCGCAAGGCGGGCGACAAGGTCCGCAAGGACTGGGCCCAGGGCCCGTCCGGCGGCGGCAACAGCGCCCCGCGCGGCCTGGACACCAAGGACGGCATAGGTTTCCTGCACGTGCCGGCGATGGGCAAGCACTACGAGGTGCTGGTGAAGAAGGGCACCTCCACCGACGTGCTCAACGAGGGCGTGGCCGGCTATTACACCAAGCCCACGCCGTCCGCGATGCCCTGGGACAGCACCGGCAACTTCACCGTCGCCGCGCACCGCGACGGCCACGGCGCCAAGTTCCACAACATCGACAAGATCCACGACGGCGACCCGATCGTCTTCGAGTCCAAGGACACCTGGTACGTCTACAAGGTCTACAAGGTCCTCGACCAGACCTCGAAGTACAACGTCGCGGTGACCGACCAGGTCCCCAAGGAGTCCGGCAAGACCAAGCCGGGCCGCTACATCACGCTCACCACCTGCACGCCCGTCTACACCTCGCTCTACCGCTACGTGGTCTGGGGCCAGCTGGTGCGCACGCAGAAGGTCGACCCGCAGCGCACCCCGCCGGCAGAGCTGAAGTGACGCGGCGGTAGCCGGACACGACGCAGGGCCCGCAGGCGGGCTTGGGTTCTAGTGGTCCTCGCAACACCCGTGATCTGTGGGAGTTGCGAGGACCGTGGGCGTTGAGCGTGCTGGTCTTGCTGGGTTGCGGGAGC
>NZ_JBIUYR010000003.1:75821-540458 GCF_044744625.1 Streptomyces sp. NPDC087270 | reverse complement strand
GAACTCCTCGGCACCACTCCCGGCTTCTTGCGCGCCATCGGCGAAGCCCGCCTGATCACCCCGCTCCGCTCCGAGGGCGGCCACCGACGCTACTCGCGCTATCAACTGCGCATCGCCGCCCGTGCGCGAGAACTGGTCGACCAGGGCACCCCCGTCGAGGCGGCCTGCCGGATCATCATCCTCGAAGACCAGCTCGAAGAAGCGCAGCGCATCAACGCCGAATACCGTCGCGCCGTATCGCGGGAAGTGACCGAGAATTGACCTGCGGTCGCCGGAAGCGCCATGGACGTGTTCGCCGGCTGGTCCTGAAATGTACGGTTCCGGGTCCGTACCGGGGTTCAGACGGGACGCCTCGCGAGCCGGGCCGCGAGGTAGGGCGCGGTGGCGCTGCGGCGGGACTTCGCCACCTTGGCCGGCGGGCCCGACGCGACCACCCGCCCGCCCGCGTCTCCGCCGCCCGGCCCGAGGTCGATGACCCAGTCCGCGGTGGCGATCGTGTCGAGGTCGTGCTCGACGAGGACGACCGTGTTGCCGGCGTCGACGAGCCGGTGCAGCTGTCGCAGCAGCAGCGCGATGTCCGAGGGGTGCAGCCCCGCCGTCGGCTCGTCGAGCAGGTAGAGCGCGTGCCCGCGGCGGGCCCGCTGCAGTTCGGTGGCGAGTTTGATGCGTTGCGCCTCACCACCGCTGAGTTCCGTCGCGGGCTGCCCCAGCCGCAGGTACCCGAGTCCCACCTCGCGCAACGTCTCCAGACTGCGGGATGCGGCCGGGACGGCGGACAGGAACTCGGCGGCGGCGTCGACGGACAGCCCCAGCACTTCCGCGATGTTCTTGCCGCGGTAGGTGACTTCCAGCGTTTCGGCGTTGTACCGGGCACCCTGGCAGGTCGGGCACGGCGCGTAGGTGCCGGGCAGGAACAGCAGTTCCACCGCGACGAATCCCTCGCCCTGGCAGGTCTCGCACCGCCCTTCGGGCACGTTGAAGGAGAACCGCCCGGCCGAGTAGCCGCGCGCCCTGGCCTCGTCCGTCCCCGCGTACAGCTTGCGCACCGCGTCGAACATCCCCGTGTACGTGGCCAGGTTGGACCGGGGAGTTCGGCCGATGGGCCGTTGGTCGACCCGGACCAGCCGGTCGAACGACTCGACCCCCGACGCGTCCTGGACGTCGACCTCCAGCTGTGCCTCGTCGGGGTCCTCGGGTACGAGTCCGAGGTGGCCGCGGACGACCTCGGCGAGCACCTGCGTCACCAGCGTCGACTTTCCGGAACCGGACACGCCCGTCACCGCCGTCAGGACGCACAGCGGCACGTCGACGGACACATGGTGCAGATTGTGGCGTGAGACGCCGCTCAGGTGCAGCCAGCCGTGCGGTGTGCGCGGGCGGTGGTCGAGCGGCTGGGCGCGCCCGAACAGGTACTGGCTCGTGGCCGACTCCCCGACCTGCTCAAGTCCGGCGACCGGGCCGCTGTACAGCACGCGTCCGCCGCCCTCGCCCGCGCCGGGGCCGATGTCGACCACCCAGTCCGCCCGCCGTACGACGTCCATGTCGTGCTCCACGACGAACAGCGAATTGCCCGCCGCCTTGAGGCGGTCCAGCACCTCCAGCAGCGGTTCCGCGTCGGCCGGGTGCAGCCCTGCGGAGGGTTCGTCGAGGACGTAGACGACGCCGAACAGCCCCGAGCGCAGCTGGGTGGCGATCCGCAGGCGCTGCGCCTCGCCGGGCGACAGGGTCGTCGAGCGGCGCCCGAGGCTGAGATATCCGAGGCCCAGGTCGAGCAGTACGTCGACCCGCGCGACGAGATCGCCGCAGATCCGGACCGCGACCTCGGTGGTCTCCCCGGATCGGGCGGTCGACGTGGCGGCGTCGGCCTCGGAGCGCCCCACGACGGGCCGCAGCAGCGCCACGACCTCGGTGAGCGGCATCGCGTTGATCTCGGCGATGGAGCGTCCGGCGAAGGTCACGGCGAGCGCCTCGGGCCGCAGCCCGCTGCCGTGGCACTCGGGGCAGGGCACACTCCTGACGAACCGGAGCGCCCGTTCGCGCATCTTGTCGCTCTTGGAATCGGCGAGGACGTGCATGACATGCTTGCGGGCGCTCCAGAACTTGCCCTGGTAGCCGTAGTCGACCCGGTCCTCCTCCGGCTCGATGTACACGGAGGGCTGCTCGTCCGTGTACAGCAGCCAGTCCCGGTCCTTCTTCCTGAGCCTGCGCCACGGCCGGTCGATGTCGATCCCCAAGCCGCTCACGACGCTGCGCAGGTTGGCGCCCTGCCAGGCGCCCGGCCAGGCGGCGATCGCCCCCTCGCGGATGCTCAGCGAGGGGTCCGGGACCAGCAGGTCCTCGGCGACGTCGTGCACGACGCCCAGCCCGTGGCACTCCGGGCAGGCGCCGGCCGCGGTGTTGGGTGAGAACGACTCGGCATCCAGCCGTGCGGCCCGGGGCGGGTAGGTGCCGGCGCGGGAGTACAGCATGCGCAGCAGATTGGACAGCGTGGTGATGGTGCCGACCGTCGAGCGCGAACTGGGCGCCCCGCGTCGCTGCTGAAGGGCCACAGCCGGAGGCAGCCCGGCGATCTCCTCCACGTGCGGTGCGCCGACCTGGTTCAGCAGCCTTCGGGCGTACGGTGCCACGGACTCGAAGTAGCGCCGCTGGGCCTCCGCGTAGAGCGTGCCGAAGGCGAGCGAGGACTTGCCCGACCCGGAGACGCCGGTGAAGGCGACCATCGCGTCCCGCGGGACGTCGACATCGACGTTCCGCAGGTTGTTCTCATTGGCGCCCCGGACATGCACGAAGGGGTCGGTCGCGTCCTCGTTCACCATTCCTGGTTACCTGATCGCGCCGGGAACCGCGCGACGGGCGCCGCCACCGAGCCCAGTGCCGGGACCGGAAGGGCTCACCGGTTCGCGGCGCCCGGCACGGCACCAGGCGACGTCCTACCAGGGTGGCGAGGCACGGTGCCTGACCCAGCCCGCCCACCGGTACTGCGCGTGAGCGGGCAGCGGACCGTGGTCGCTGCCCGCACACCGCGGTCAGGGCAGCAGGCTGAGGTCGACCGCGTCTGCGAGCGCCTGCATGCCGGCCTCGTTGGGGTGCAGGTGGTCGCCCGAGTCGAAGCGGGGGTCGAGGGCTGCCGGATCGGCGGGGTCGGCGACCGCCTTCTCGAAGTCGACCGTCCCGTCGAACGCCCCGCTGGTGCGTATCCAGGTGTTGACCGCCTGGCGGAGGGCCTCCGCGGAGTCGCTGTAGTAGCCGTTTCCCTTGTCCGGCAGGAGCGTGCCGCCGATGATCCGGACGCCGGCGGCGTGCGCCTGCCCGATCAGGTTCCGGTAGCCGTCGATCAGGTCCTGGGCGGTGAGGGGGGCGCCGTCGGGGCCGGCGTTGTTGCCGATGTCGTTGATGCCCTCCATCAGGATCACGTATCGCACCCCGGGTTGGCCCAGCGCGTCGTGGGCGAACCGCTTGGTCGCGCTGATCCCCTGCCAGATGTTCGGCACGTCGGTCAGCACCCGGTTGCCGCCGATGCCCGCGTCCACGACGCTCATCGGGTGCGGCCCGGACAGCCGGCGGGCGAGGTCGTCGGGCCAGCGGTGATACGCCCCGGCCGGGGTGTTGTACCCGTCGGTGATGGAGTCGCCGAACGCCACGACGGTGCCGCGGGCGCCGGGCGAGATCACGTCGAGACCGGACAGGTAGTACCAAGAGGTCGTCGCCGTGGTGTAGTTGCCGTCCCCCGTCTCGGCGGTGTGGTCGCCCGGCGTGGAGAGGTAGCTTGTGTCGAAGGCGTCGGAGTGCCAGGTGGCGGAGCTGGTCGCCTCCGGGAGGTAGACGCTGACCAGCACGTTGTGGTCGGCGGCGACGGACATCGCGACCGGGTCGCTGACCGCCTCCGCGCCGGCGGCGAGGGTGACGGACCTGTGGTTCGAGAAGGTGACCGCGTGCCGCGAACCCGGCACGGCGGTGGCCCGGTCCGCCTGCGCGGCGACGCTCACCGCTCCGATGGTGAGCGGGGTCGTGCCGCGCAGGTTGGACAGGTGTATCCGCAGGGAGGTGCCGCTGACGCTGGAGTGGGCGACCATGCGGATCGTCTCGTCGTCGAAGTCCGGTCCGCCGATGGTCATGCTCGGCGACCACGCGGCCACCCGTGCCGGGGCGGTGGCCCGGCCGTGGGCCGGGTGGGCGGCGGCGAGCGGCGCGCCCGCCGGCAGCCCGGCGACGACCGCGCCCGCCGCGATCAGGGCCACTAGCACCCGCCGGGCCCTTCCCTTGGTGCGCGGTCTCCTCGTGAGCAGCATGGTTCACCCTTCTCCCGTTCGGCAGCCGTCAGTCGCGCGTGAATCCGTCCACCAGCAGGTAGGTCCCACTGAGCTTGGTCACCGGAAGGTGGGGTGGGGGGCAGGAGCTGGGGTGCGGCGGGACCTCCGGGACACCCGGGGCACCAGGGGTTCAAGGGACACCGGGGGCGTAGACGTCCCATGAATATACGAGCCGACCCGGCCATCTCCTAGAGTCGTGCACGACCTTCCGAAAGAAGGTCCGACGTATGTCCCCGAACTGCCCCTGCGTGGGCAGCCCGTGGGCTCCAGAAGGAACGTACGGCCGCCGAGCCCGCGCGCTCGTCGCCGGAACGGCTGGCCGCCCCCCGAAATCCCACCTCCGGCCGGGCCCCCGCGCGCCTTCGCCCGTGGCTTCACCCGAGGTGGCCGCGGGCTTCGCTGGTCCTCCGCTGGCGCCGGACGCGGCGGGGCTCGTTGTGGGAAGGTGATCCCATGACAAGTCGACTGCTTCCGCTGCGTGTTGGCGACGTTGACCTCATGGTCGAGACGGTCACGGTCGCCGGGTCGGAGCCGACCTCGCGGTTGCGGAACGCGAGCGGACGGGTCGTGGACGCCTTCGACCATGCCCGTGACGCGATCGTGGAGATCGCCTCCGCCACCGGGGAGGCGATCGGCCGGCTGACACACGAGGCAACGCGCCCCGAGCAGGTGGAGGTGGAGTTCGGACTGAAGTTCTCCACGCAAGGCACCATCGTGGTGGCCGGCGTCTCCGGCGAGGCGTCGCTGGTGGTACGGCTGAAGTATCCCGCGCCTCGGGGCGAGCAGGGCGCCGCCGCGGCCGACCGCGCCGACTGACCACCCGTGGCGTACGACGGGGGCGGGACGACGCACGCACGGCTGAGCCGCCCGTAGGGAGAGGGCCGTGGCAGCGGCGTCCGCGGGGGGAGTTGGGGGAGCCGGGGGAGACGGGGGAGCGCAACGGTGGTGGACGCGGTGTGGGACGCGAGGGTCCCCGGTTTCCTGGGCCGGGTCCTCGATGTCGACGGTACGCCCGTGGGCACCTGCTTCCAGGTGTCCCCTGGCGTGCTGGTGACAGCGGCGCACGTCCTCGCGGAGGCCGGATGCGACTGGCTCGGGGCGTCGTTGTCCGTGGACGCCCTGAACGGATCGGTGGGGCGCGCGCCCGCGCAGGTGGTGGCCGTCGACGTGCCCCGGGACCTCGCGGTGGTGCGCCGGGCCGAGCCGCTGGCGGAGTCCGTCCCCGTCTCCCTGCACCCGGTGGCCTTCCAGGCGGACGTCGTCGTGACCGGCGTCGCCGAGGTGGACGACCCCGGCCACGGCTACCAGTCGCTGGACGCCCCGGGGAGCTGGCAGGGCGGCACCATGCGGGATGACCAGGTGATGCTGTGGCGCGTCAGGTCCGCGGACGTCATGCCGGGGATGAGCGGTGCCCCCGTGCTGCGCCTCGCGGACGGTGCCGCCGTCGGCGTGGTCTCCGCGCGGTACAACAGCGCGGACGGCTGGCTGCGGGACTCCGTGTGGGTGGCCCGGGTCGAGGACGTCGCTGTGCTGTTGTCGACCGTCCCGGGGATCGACGTGCGTCGGCGGCTCGTGTTCGCCGACGAGGTCGGCACCGTGCTGTCCGTACGCACCGTGGACACCGCCCTGGTCCGCGGGCGGGCCGGCGCGGTGGCCACACGCGTCGCACCCGATCCGGGGCCGGCCCGAGACCGGGGGGTGCCCGAAGGCGTCGGGGGCCTGAACGAGGCCGCGGTGGAGGCGGCCCGTGCGCTGATGGCGCTGGACGACGCGTACCGCGGGGTCGGCGGGGCCGGGGACGCGGCGGAGTGGTTGCTGTCGAGAGCCGTCGCCCACGGCCGACACGAAGGCGACGCCGTACGGGACTTCCGGCGCCGTACCCGGCTGCGCGGGCTCGACCCTCGGGTGCTGCTGCTCTCGCACCCGCAGCACGAGGAGGCCCTGCGCCACTGGCAGGCCCCGCTGGACGGCTCGCGCACGCGGAACGACCCGTACGGCACGGGTCCGAACGGGACCGGTTCGAACGGCGCCGCACCCCGGACCTCTGACGCGCTGCTCGACTCCTTTCGGCACGTCCTGGTCGAGGAGTTGTCCGAAGAGCTCTTCGTCGAACTCTCCGCGGTGTGCCGAAGGCAGTTGCGGGCGGTGCTCACCGACGGGCGGACACTGCACCTGGAGGCATTCCTCACCGCCCTCACCGCACGGCTCCCGGAGCTGCGTACCGCCTCCACCCGCGCCGTCATGGTCCGCAGGCCGGACCCGAACGGGAACGGTGCGCAGGGCCAACAGGGCGGGACGAGCGGCACCGCCCCCGGGGCGGCCGAGGTCCAGCGCCGCGCTCGACGGGCCGTGGCCGCGGCCCAGATGTGCCGTATCCCCGATCCCGATCCCTTCGTCCTCGGCCGTACCGAACTGGTCGCCGACGTGGTCCGCGCCGTGCGCGGGAGCACGGCATGGCAGGGCACGGCGACCGCGTTCCTGTCGGGGCAGCCGGGCGTCGGCACGTCCACCGTGGCCATCGAGGCCGCCCGCGCACTCGCGCCGGACTTCCCCGGTGGGATCTTCCACGTCGACCTTCACGGACTGGTCCCCGACGCCCGAAGACCCGCCCGTACCGTCGTGCGGATGGTGGCGGAGGCGCTGGGCCTCGACATCGGCGCGGACCTCGACGCGGGGGAGCACCTGGGCGACGCCGCGCTGTTCGGCCGGTTCACTGCCGAACTCCAGGGCCGAGGGGTGCTGCTGGTGCTCGACGACGCCCTGGACGCCGCCCACGTCGCGCCCCTGGTGAAGCCCCCCGCCACCTGCGCGGTCGTCGTCACCTCCCGCGATCGCGTCCAGGGGTACGCCGACCGGTCGCTCGTCTTCCGCGTGGAGCCGCTGACGCGCGACGCCGCGGTCCGGGTACTCGCCGCGTGCGACCCCGAGCGCAGCCACGACCCCGCCGTGCTGCACCGGTTGGCCCGGCTGTGCGCGGACGTGCCGCTGGCGCTGCGGATGGTCGGTGGACGGCTGGCGAGCCGCCCGGACCTGCCGGTGGACTACCTGCTGCACCTGCTGGAGGAGGAGTCGACCCGGCTGGACTACCTGGACTCGGGGGACCGAGCGGTGCGCGCGGCGATCAGGCTCAGCTACGACAACCTGGACGCCGCGGCCCGCCGCACCTTCCGGTTGATCGCCGCGGTGCCCGGCGCGGTGACGACCGGCGAGGAACTGGGCGCCTGCCTCGACGCCCCGGCGCTGCGCCAGGAACTGCTCCTCAACCGGTTGGTCGACCGCAGTCTCGCCCAACACGCCGCCTTCGTTCGCACTTTCTCCGGCGGCGTGCTCGCCTCCTTCGCCCTCTTCGACCTTGTCCTGCTCTTCGCCAAGGAGCGCCTGGCACAGGAGGAGCCGGAGGAGGACGTACACGACGTCACCTACCGCTCCGTCCAGTTCCTGCGCGACCGGCTCGGCCAGATCAACCGGGGGGAGCCCGACGCGGAACTGTCCGGCGCCCTCGACCCGGCCCGCTTCCACGCGGCGGTGCGTACGGCGGAGGAACGCGGATGGCTCGCGCTCGCCCTGGAACTGGCGGAGGGGGTGGCGGCCCTGTACCAGGCGGGCGGCGAGCTCGACGGCGAGGTGGCGGCCAACGACGTTCGCGTCCACCTCCACCAGCGCCTCTCGGCGCCCGCCGATGCCGTACGGCTGTGCTGGGACAACGCGGAGCTGCTGCGCGACACCGACCCGGCGCGCGCACTGGTGTACGCGCAGCGGGCCCGTGACATCGCCGGGGCCCACAACCTGCACGCGGGGGCCGCCGAGGCCGACTTCCTGATCTCGCTGATGCAGTGGGACCAAGGCGACGCGGCGGCTGCCCTGGCGTCCGGCCGGCGCGCGGTCTCCGTGCTGACCGCCTTGGGTCTGGCGGCCACCGCCGTCCCGATCGCCATCAACAACTCCAAGCTGGCCTTCGAGACGGCGGGCCCGGAAGAAGCCCGCGCACTGGCACTGCGCGCCCATGAACTTGCCGAGGGACACGGCACCGCGGAACTACGGGCCTCGGCGCTCTTCCAAAGGCAGCGCGCCGAGCTGTGGGCGGGCAACCACGCTGAGGCGCTCCCACTGGCGTGGCGCGTTGAGACCGCGTACACGACGCTCGGCAACTGGTGGACAGCGGCCGTCGCGTGCGAGAACGGGGCCTGTGCGGCAGAAGCTCTTGACGATCACCACGCGGTGAAGGACCTGGTTGCCCAAGCCGTCGAGCACTGGCAGCGCTGCAACACCCCGCCCCACCTCGTGAGCGCCCTGATCGACCTGAGCGCGGCCCACATCCGCCTCGACGAGATGGCACGCGGAGCGGAGGCGCTGACCCGCGCGGTTGCCGCGCTCGACCTGGACGACGGCGCGAACGTGTCCGCCGCCCTGAGCTCCGAGCTGCTGCTGCGCTATGCCGCGGTGTACGCCCTTTTCGACGCCATCCCGCCCAGCGCGGGCCTCGACCACGCGCTTCGATCCGCCGCGGAAAGCGCGGTGCACGACGGAGATCCGGACCCGGATGTCGAACGCCTCCGGACCGACCTCCGCTGCTTCCTCACCACCGGCACGGGCCGCGGCAAGGCCACGAAGGCAGCCCGCGACCTGCTGTCCACCGGCACCCGCCATCCCCCCGCCGACGAGGTGCGGCTGCACGAGACCCTGGGCACCGAGTCCGCCCCACGTCCGGCACTCGGCACCGCCTGACGCCTCGTACGAACACGGCGTATCGGCCGGCCGGTGGCTCGCTTCGGCCGGTGGCGTTCTTCGACTGGGATCTGGCGGCACCGGGCGCGCGGCCGGGCCGCGCCCGAAGGGGGCCACGAGGCCGGATCGCGCAGGTACTCGGGGACCGGCCCGATCTCCCCGTCGAACCCACCGAACCCGTCGAATCCGTTGGGGACGATGGAGGGCGGGGGTGCCTCGGTCGTCGCGACCACCTGCCCACCGGGATACCGTCGCTCGACCTTCCGTCAACTCGCTCCGCAGATCCGTTTCTCGCTCCTTGACCGGGGTGGCCGGCAGTGTTCCCGCACGTCCGGCCCGAGGTCGAGTGCCCTGCTCGACGCGGTTGACGCTGACCTGGTGGCGAGCGGGGAACACGTTGCAGGGCGCGCGATACAGTTATGTGCAAATGTGCCGTTTCTGGGCTATTCGTTGTCCATGAGTGATCTCGACTACGCAGACACGTCCGACTTCGAGGACGCCGACCGCGGGTTCGTCGCCGCCCTCTCACCCGCGGTGATCCGGACGGACGACGGCCGGGTGATCTGGGACGGTGACGCGTACGGCTTCCTGGACGGGGACTGCCCTCCCAGCGCGCACCCCAGCCTGTGGCGGCAGAGCCGGCTGTGCAACAAGCAGGGCCTGTTCGAGGTCACCGAGGGGATCTACCAGGTCCGGAACCTGGACCTGTCGAACATGACGCTGGTCGAGGGCGACTCCGGTGTCCTCGTCATCGATCCGCTGATCTCGGCTGAGACCGCGGCCGCCGCGCTCGCGCTGTACCGCGAGCACCGCGGCGACCGCCCCGTCACCGGGCTGATCTACACGCACTCCCACGGCGACCACTTCGGCGGCTCACGCGGCGTGCTGCCGCACGGCCACGCCCCGGTGCCGGTGATCGCCCCGGCCGGGTTCCTGGAGCACGCGGTGGCGGAGAACGTGTACGCGGGTGGCGCGATGACCCGCCGAGCGGTCTACATGTACGGCGCCGAACTGGACAAGGGCCCTGCCGGACACATCAGCGCCGGATTGGGCATCACGACCTCCAAGGGCACGATCACCCTGGTCCCTCCGACGCTGGACATCACGCGCACCGGCCAGGAGGAGACGGTCGACGGGGTGCGGATCGTCTTCCAGATGACGCCGGACACCGAGGCACCCTCGGAGATGAACTTCTACTTCCCCGACCGGCGTGCCCTGTGCATGGCGGAGAACGCCACGCACAACATGCACAACATCCTGACCCTGCGCGGGGCGGTGGTCCGCGACACCCGCATCTGGGCGCACTACCTGGGCGAGACGATCAGCTTGTTCGGCGACCGGGCCGAGGTCGCGTTCGCCTCCCACCACTGGCCCACCTGGGGCCAGGACCGCATCGTCGAGCACCTGGCAGGCCAGCGCGACATGTGGGCGTACCTCCATGATCAGACCCTGCGCATGACCAACCAGGGACTGACCGGGATGGAGATCGCCGAGCGGATGGAGTTGCCGCCGGCGATCGCGAACCGGTGGGCGAACCGCGGCTACTACGGGTCGGTCAGCCACAACGTCAAGGCCATCTACCAGCGCTACATGGGCTGGTTCGACGGCAACCCGGCCCACCTGTGGGAGCATCCGCCGGTCGAGCAGGCCCAGCGGTTCGCCGCTGACTACGGCGGTGTGCCGGCGTTGATCGCCAAGGGCAAGGAGTACGCGGATACGGGGGATCTGCGGTTCGCCGCGACGCTGCTGGGGCACGCGGTCTTCGCCGCCCCCGACGACTCGATCGCCAAGCAGGCGCTGGCATCGGTGTACGAGAAGCTCGGCTTCGGCGCGGAGAACGCCACCTGGCGCAACTTCTACCTGATGGGTGCCCAGGAACTGCGCGGCACCGTCGCACACACCGCGCTGGAGACGACCAACCCCGAGATGGCGATGGCCCTGACCGTCGACATGCTCATCGACTCGCTCGCCATCCGCGTCGACGGCCCGAGGGCGTGGGACGAGAGGCTCACGATGACCTGGAACGTCACCGACGAGGGCCGTAGTTGGCACCTTCTGCTGTCCAACGGTGCCCTCACCTACCGCAGCACCGACACTGCCTCCGGCACGGAAGAGCCGGGCCCGGCGGCCGACCTGACCCTCACCCTGACCAAGCCGGAACTCCTCGGCGTCCTGGGCGGCAAGGGACTGGACGGCGTGCACGTCGAGGGCGACCCGCAGGTCCTCACCACCCTCACCGGCCTGCTCGACACCCCCGACCCCGACTTCGCCCTCGTCACGCCTTGACGTACAACCCTCGGGACAGGGGTGCCCCGTCTCCCGGCAGGGGGAGACGGGGCACCAGGGTGGGTGTGCCGGGCCGGGTCAGCGCGTGGTCAGATGCACCTGCAGGCTGCTGCCGGAGGCGACCGTCACCGTGTGGCCGAGGTCGATGGTGGTGCCCCCCTTGCCGGTGTGCAGGGTGGCCGGCACGGCGGTGCCGTCGAGGGTGACCGTGACGGCGGTCGCCGCGGTCGCGGTGGTGAAGGTGAGGTGGCTCAGGGACAGCGGTCCGTAGGTCACCTTGAGGGTGTCGGTCTGGCTGCCGCCGGCCCTGTTCTGGCTGAACAGCCCCCAGGCGTTGCCGGCGGTGAAGAACGAACTGTGGTTGCCGGGACGGAACTTCGGTGCGAAGCCGATGGTCCGGGCCGGACCGTTGTAGGTCAGGCCCTGGAGCGCCTCGATGACCGACCAGCTGCTGCCCGAGCGCCCGTACCACTGCCCGCACTCGTCGTCGCCGAACGGGTTGCCGGTGCCGTCGCCGGTGGCGCAGGTCCCGCTGGTGATGCCGTTGCCGGTGCGCAGCACGCCGTCGTAGCGGTTGTTGACCGCGTCGACCATGGTGAGCCCCTGGGTGACGAGGCCGTTCTGGATCATGGTGGCGGCGGCGGAGTACTCGAAGCCGCTCATGGTCTCGTCGTTGTAGTTGACCGCGTTGGCGGGCTTGTCGTCGTGCGGCCAGGTGAACATGACCGCGGCGGAGTCGGTGGGCGCGACGAAGTCGCGCCACTGGTGGCTGTAGCCGAGGAAGTTGTTCTTGAAGTTGTCGCGGAAGAGGGTGCTCAGCGACTGCGTCTCGCGGTCGGCCGGGTAGATCGGGCCCAGCCCGAGCAGGCTGGACCACCACTGGCCGAGCAGCATGTCGATGGAGACGCCGTTGCCGTAGCTCTGGCCGGAGCCCTGGCTGACCTCGCGGTAGTACTCGCCGTTCCACAGCAGGTCGTTCTGTGCGGTCCGGCCCGCCTGGTAGATGCCGGTGAGCAGGGCGGACTCGGTCGAGTCGCCCTCCACGGTGGCCATCAGGGAGGCGGCGTCCGCTGCGGCGAGGTAGAGCGAGCCGGTCCAGGAGCTGGTGCCGGAGAAGTCGGTGTCCAGGGTGTTGTGGGCGAGCCCGGTGGTCAGGCCCGTCCGGTCGGGGTCGTTGGTCTTCCAGATCCAGTCCATCGCCGCCTTCAGGTGCGGCCACTGGCTGTCCAGCCATGCCTTGCCGGCGGTCGGCGAGTCGGCCAGGTACTCCCGGTAGGCGGAGAGCACCACGCCGGCCTGGCCGTCGATCGCGGACCCGGTGCTGCCGCTCAGCGGGCGCTCGGGCAGGCTGCCGTCCGGGTTGATCTTGTCCAGCCACTGGGTGACCATGTCGGTGCCGATCTCGGGGAAGAGCTGTGGTGCGTCCTGGTTGTACTCCCAGACGTGCGGCGGCATCCCGCTGCAGCACCCGTAGCCCTCGTACCCGCCGAACATGCCGGAGTCCGTCCAGTACACGGTCGGGGTGTGCAGCAGTGCGGCGCCGGAGCTGGCCCTGTCCAGCACGTACTGGGGCAGGTCGGAGGCGTAGAGCGTGTCGTGGTACTTCCGGGTCAGGGCCTGGGCGTCGGCCAGGTGCGTGTCCAGGTAGGTGTCCAGATTCGCGGCCGACTTCCACAGGGTGGTGTAGTGCCGACCGCTGTACAGGCCGCTCTGGTGGGACGCGTCGGGGACCCACCAGCGCAGCGTGACGGGGATGTCGACCGACTGGCCGGCGGCGAGGGTGACGGTGGAGGCGAGCGCCGCGTCGACGGTCTTTCCGGTGCCGCTGGTGGCGGTCGTCGGCCCGGTGAGGTCCGGGCTCCTGGTGAAGGCGCTGAGCAGGTTGGCGCTGCCCGACCAGGAAGCGGTCGCGGTGGCGTGCGGCGCGGTCGTGCTCAGCCGCAGGCTGGCCGCGCTACCGGACTTGGTCAGCTGGATGCGAGTGCCCGACGCGTCCTGCTCGACGGTGTCGGTGTTGTTCCCGTAGCCGGAGTAACTGGTTCCCGACACCTTGGCCAGACCGTCCCAGCCGACCGCGTTCTGCTGGGCGGCGAGCAGGCTGACCTGCTTGGCCGCCTTGGTGGTGTTGGTGAGGGTGAAGGTGTAGGCCGCCACCGGCAGCGAGGAGTCCTTGGTGTCTCCCGGCACCATCGGGCTGTCGAACTTCTCGGTGACGTCGAGGCCGGGCACGGCCGCCTTGAACCGGTAGCTGCCCATCGGGTATTCACCGGTCATGGTCAGCGACGGCGAGGCGGGGAACGAACCGGCCGGGACGCTTTGCAGCGCCGCGACCGCCCCGGCGGAACCCGCCTTGCCCGAACGGACCGCGAAGAAGGTGTCGGGCAGCGGATCGGCGGTGTAGGTGACGTTGTCGGCGGGGTAGAAGTTCTGCCAGTTGCGGCGCTGCCCGGTGCCGTCCTGGAGCAGCCCGCCGTCGCCCAGCGGGCCGACCGGGAACTTGATGTCGGTCAGCGCGCTGCCGGAGTAGACCTTGGTGGTGCCACGGGCGTTGAGGTCCTGGTAGGCGCGGGCGATGGTGTATGCGGGCGGCGACTCGTCCCCCCGCGCGTCCACGGCCTTCACGGTGTAGATGTACTCGCCGGCCGCCTTCGCGGTGTGGTCGGTGTAACCCAGCTCGGTGACCGGCACGTTCGCCAGCAGGCTGGGCGCGCCGGTCGGATGGGTGGCGGTGGCGGAGGAGAGCGGCGCACGGTAGACGCGGTAGCCGGTGACGCCCGAGCTGATCGGATAGGTCCACTGCAAGGCCACCGGCCCGCGCTCGGTGTGGGTGGAGGCCGGATCGCCGACGACCGCGGGCGCACTGCCGGGGGCGGGGAGGTTGATCTGCACGTCGTCGAGGGTGATGTGGCCCCACTTGGAGGCGGCCTCGTCGACGACCCGCAGACGCAGGGTCTGCCCCAGGTAAGGGGTGAGGTCCGCCGTCAGCGGCCGCATGGCCTCGGAGTTGCCGCCGCTGCCCCGCCAGACCTGGGTGCCGTCGGCGGTCTCGACGGCGACGTACTCCTTCGGACCCTTTCCGCCGCCGACCATCATCTGGATCGCCGGCTGGCTCAGCACGAAGTCGGGGGAGACCACCTGGCCCGTGTAGCCCTCGTCGGTGGTCCCGTCCGGGGCCTCCTGGGTGGAGAAGTAGAAGGAACCCTGCTTGGTGTAGGGCAACGCCGGGGCGTCCAGCCGGTAGTCGCGGTCGGTCACCAGGGAGCCGAACGATCCGCTGACCGTGGTGAACCCCTGCGGAGTCCCGCTCTCGAAGTCGAAGGCCTGGTAGCCGGACAGCGGCTGGTTGACGTGGACGTCGTCCACAGTGACGTGCCCCCAGCTGCCGGTGGCCTTGTCGACCACCGCGAGGTGCAGGGTCTGCCCCAGGTACGCGGACAGGTCCAGGGTGCGCCGGATCATCGTCTCGGCGTTGTTGCCCTGGGCCTTGGCGACCGTCTTGCCGTCGGCGTCGACGACGCCGACATAGGTGTTCGCCGAGTTGCCACCGCCGACCAGCATGCTGATGTCGGGCCGCGTCAGCACGAACGAGGGGGAGTCGACCTCCCCGGTGTATCCGTCGTCGGCGGCCTGGGTGGGCGACTCCAGGGTCGACAGGAACCAGGTGCCCTGCTTGGTGTACGGGGTGGTGGGGCTGTTGTGCTCGAAGGCGCGGTCGCTGATCAGCCGGCCGAAGGAGCCGGACGTGACCTGCCAGCCCTGGGCGGTGCCGTCCTCGAAGTCCCAGGTGGTGCCGGCGTCGGTCGCGGAGGCGGTGGAGGGCGCGGGCAGTTGGAGGGTGAGCGCCGCCGCGGTGAGAGCCAGGGCGAGCGCCGCCGGTCCGAGGGCGCGGACGCGTCCGGTGCGGCGGGCGGGTGGAGCGTGCATGTCTTCCTCCAGGATGGGGGTGGCGGAGGTTCAGCAGCTGCTCTTGTAGACGTACTTGGCGATCTCCGGGGTGGCCATGTTGGCCTTGGTGAGCACCACGTACGGGGTGGCGATGCTGGTGGTGGTCGCCTTGCCCTGGAGCGCGGCGAGGGCCTGGTCCACGGCGTCCTTGCCGATCTGCAGCGGCTCCTGGACCACGACGTCCTGGACCACGCCCTTGCTGACGTCGTCCATGATCGGGGCGGAGGTGTCGAAGCCGACCACCTTGACCCGGCCGGTGGCGCCCGCGCTCTGCACGCCGGTGGCCACGCCTTCGACCTCCTGGGTGCTGACCGCGAACACCCCGGCCAGGTCGGAGTTGGCGGCCCGTACGGCGCTGAACTTGGCGGTGGCGGTGGCGGGCTGGCTCTCGCTGTACTGCGGGTCCAGCACGGTGATGCCCGGGTGGTTCCTCATCTCCTCGACAAAGCCCTGCTGGCGGGCGTCGGTGGTGGAGATCCCGGGCTTGGCGCCCATCACCAGCACCTTGCCCTTGCCGCCGATCTCGGTGGCGAGGGTCTTGGCGGCGAGGACACCGCCCGCATGGTTGTCCGAGGCGATCTCGGACACCGCGAGCGAGTCGTCGGCCGCCTTGGAGTCGGCGAAGACCAGTTTGATGCCCTGGGCCTTGGCCTGGGTGAGTGCCGGGACCATGGCCTCGCCGGCCATCGGCGAGATCAGGATGGCGTCCGGGTGCTGAGCGATGACCGCGTTGAGCACCGGGGTCTGGCTCTCCGGGCTGTAGTCCTTCCCGCCCTGGGCGTCGAAGGACACGCCCTTGGCCTTGGCCTCGGCCTGGGCGCCGCAGGTCAGCGAGGTGAAGAAGGGATTGCCCGCCATGCCCTGGACGTAGACCATCTTGTAGTGCTTGCTGCCGCCCGAGCCTCCCGCGGCGGTGGAACCGGAGCCGGAGCAGCCGGCGGTGAGGGCGACGAGCGCGGTGAGGGACACGGCGAGTGCCGCGGATCTCTTGACAGGCATGGTGACGGGACCTTTCGGGCGGGTGGGTGGCGGAGCAGGGGAGCCTGGCGTCAGAAGCGTTCGAGGGCACTGCGCTTGAGCTGGTCCAGGTAGACCGCGAAGACCAGGACCAGGCCGATCACGACCTCCTGCCAGAAGGTCTGCACCCGGACGATCACGAAACCGTTCTGCAGTACCGCGGGGATGAACACGCCGATCACCGTGCCGAGGATGGACGCGGTGCCGCCGAAGAGGCTGGTTCCGCCCAGCACCACGGCGGTGACGGCCTGCAGGTTGTCGTTGGTGTGCCCGGCGATGTTGGCGCTGGCGTAGAGGGCCAGGTCCAGGAAGCCGGCCAGCCCGGCCAGGGTTCCGGCCAGCGCGTACACCGTGATCAGGTGCCGGGTGACGTCGATGCCCGATCGGCGCGAGGCCTCGCTGTTGGAGCCGATGAAGAGCGTGCGCAGTCCGAACCGGGTCCGGGTGAGCGTGATCCAGGCGCCGATCGTGACGGCCGCCGCGATCACCACGATCCACGGCACCACGCCGAACAGTCGCCCCAGGCCGATGGTGGTGAACAGCGCGGTGGGGACGCCGTTGAGGTCGGAGCCGTTGGTCACCAGCTCGGCGATGCCCAGCGCCACGCCCATCGAGCCCAGCGTGGCGATGAGCGGCGGCACCCTGAGCCGGGCCACCAGCAGGCCGTTGATCGTGCCCCACACCAGCCCGGCCAGCAGCGCGGCGGCCAGGCCCACCAGTACGGCGCCCGCGCCGCCGCCGCCGACCGCCTCCATCGCCTTGATCGAGACGACCCCGGCGAAGACCAGCACGGAGCCGACCGACAGGTCGATCCCGGCCGTGGCGATCACAAAGGTCGAGCCGACCGACACCACCAGCAGCACTGAGGCGACGGTCAGCATGGTGCGGATGTTGTACACCGTCAGGAAGGAGCCGGGGGCGGCGATCGAGAAGCCGACGACGAGCACGGCAAGGGTGACGGAGAGGTACAGCAGCGAGGAGCCGAGCAGCCGCTGCCGGAGCGTCCGCGCGAGCTGGTCACCGTCTTCGCCGTGCCGGCGTTCCCGGCCGGGGCCCGGCCGAAGACCGGCGGGAAACAGTGCGCTCATCGGGTCGCCTCCGGGGCATCGTGTACGAGGAGTCCGGTCATGGCGGCCACCAGGTCCTCCGCAGTGGCCTCGCCGGTGCGGAAGCGGGCGACCCTGGCACCCAGCCTGAGCACCTCGATCCGGTCCGAGACCTCCAGCACCTGCGGCATGCTGTGGCTGATCAGCACGACCGACACCCCGGCGTCGCGGACCCGCCGGATCAGGTCCAGGACCCGTCGGGTCTGCACCACTCCGAGCGCGGCGGTCGGCTCATCCATGAAGACCACGCGCTTGGCCCAGGTGACCGCCCGGCAGATGGCGACGGACTGCCGCTGGCCGCCGGAGAGCGTGGCGACCGGCGAGTCCACATCGTTCAGCTTCTGTCCCAGCGAGGCCAGTTCCTCCACGCAGCGGCGGCGCATCGCGGACTTGTCGAGGAACCCCATGCGGCCCAGGAACCCGGCCCGCAGCGGCTCGCGACCCATGTGGAGGTTGGCCGCCGACCCCAGCCCACCGGCCAGCGCCAGATCCTGGTACACCGTCTCGATGCCGGCGGCCTGGGCATCCTGCGGGGAGGCCAGGCGCACCGGCTCGCCGTCGATCCGCACCTCGCCGCTGTCCGGCAGGAGCGCGCCGGACATCGCCTTGACCAGGGTGCTCTTGCCCGCTCCGTTGTCCCCGATGAGCGAGACGATCTCGCCCCGGTAGACGCTGAAGTCGGCGCCGCGCAGCGCCTCGGCCCGGCCGAAGCGCTTGCGTACGGCGCGGGCTTCGAGCAGGGGTACAGGTGGAACCAGGGGTGGGGAAGGCATGGCGAAGAGTCCCTTCGGCGGGTGTGCGGGTGTGCGGGCGTGTGGGCAGCGGGCAGCGACAAACGGCGTGCAGCGAGAATCGGCGTGCAGCGGCGTACGGCGATCAGCTGCACGCGGGCAGTGAGATGCGCGGGGTCTGCGGAACAGGTACGTCCGGGAGCGGGTCGGCTCAGTGGGGGGACAACATGGCGTCCTCGATGCCGGCCACATGTGCGGCGGCGCGGATTCTTGCCCGGTAGGTGTCCCCGGCGGCGAGGGCCTCGTAGATGGCCCGGTGCTCGCTGAGGGTGAGATGGAGGTCGGATCGATCGGTCACGCCGCACCATGCGTGCGGACGCAGCGTCTTGCCGGAGATGGTCTCCACGATGGTGGCCAGTACCGGATTGCGCGAAGCCCTGGCGATGACGCGGTGGAACGCCTGTCCGTTCTCCGCCGTGAGCCGACGGTCCGGGTCCGGGTCCTGACCGCTCACCAACTTCTCGCCCTGGTCCAGCAGTCGGTCCAGTTCGGCGAGCTCGTCGGAACTGATGCTCAGAGCGGCCTTGGCCGCGGCTTCCGGCTCCAGCAGACGACGGACTTCCAGGAAGTGCCGGACCGTGCTGTCGTGGTGCAGATCCACGACCATGTGCATGGTTCCGAGCAGCAACTCCGGGTCGAGGCTGGTGACGTAGGTGCCGTCGCCGCGACGGGTGTGCAGGACTCGCATCAGGGTGAGCGCCCGGACCGCCTCCCGCAGTGAGTTGCGTGACAGCCCGAGCCGTGCGGCCAGTTCCTTCTCCGCCGGGAGCTTGTCTCCCGGCGCGAGTTCACCCGTGATGATCATCTGGCGGATACCGTCCACCGCATCGTCGGTGAGCGCCACGTACCTCCCTCCCTCGCGCATTAACCCGATGTTTCCTTGAATTGACGGAACCATATGAGCGTGCCGCGTCCCTGTCAATAACCCGATGTTTCCCGCTTCCGGGACGCTGCGCCTCGACGCGTTCCTCTGGCAACAGGCGTGTGCCGGCTGGCCTATGGCCCCACCGGCCACCGGCCGACCAGGGGAGGAGGCCTACGGCTCGGGCGGCCGGCCGATGGAGTCGGCGGACTCCGTCCGAGGGCTTGGCCGAGCAAGTCATCCGACTTATGATCGCAACCGCGACGCTTCGGCTTCGCCGTCCCCATCGGGTCCTACCAAGGACGCGACCGACAACTGACAACCGACAACCGACAACCGCAACCGATGACCGCACGACGGGCGCGCCTGGTGCGTCGGATGTCCCGCGGCGGCCTTGCCCTACGGGAGATCCGGATCGGGCGTGGTGCGAGTCGGTCCGGCGACCTCAGCCATCTGCACGGCGCGGCTCGGCGGGCTGCTGAACACGGCAACCGGACGGCGGCCGGCCGACCTTGGGGCGAGAGCACTGGCCGCAGCCTTTGGCCCGAGGTGGCCAGGGCGGCCGGCTCGAACGCGGTGTACCTCAGGGCCAGGTGTGTTGATCGCGGACCGCGTACCTGCCCAGCCCGTTCTCCACCAGCGCGAAGACCTCCTGCGCCAGGGCGACCACGGTCGGGTAGATGTCGTCGACGTTGGAGCCGCCCGGCCGGACGAACGCCCGTCCGCGTCAGGGCGTCGCGTCGGCCCCGGGGCTGACCACGGAACGGCGTGCCCTGTTCCCGTGGCTGTCGCTCAGGTGCGTGGTCCGGCGCCGTGGAGCAGGGTGTCGATGATGCGGGCGGCCAGCGTGTCGGTGTCGGTGTCGGAGTCCTCGGGGCTCCCGTGCAGGGACTCCCCGAGCAGTGCGTAGTAGACCCGTCGTAGCCAGTGGAGGTCGGCCGTCTCGTCGATGAGCCCGTCCGTCCGGGCCCGTTCCAGCACGGTGAGGCAGCGCCGGGCGATGTCCTGGTGGAGGACGGCGGCTTCGCTGCCGGGCTCGGACGGCAGTCCCAGCGCGAACGCCCAGGCGCTCTTCACGTCGAGCACGTTGGCCGTGATCCGGTGCAGCGCCACCAGGGGAGGGGCCGTGTCGGGTCGGCCGTCCTCCACGGCTTGGGCGAGCTGGCGGGCGGCGGACGAAGCCAGCGCGTCGATCAGCGTCTGACGGTGGGCGAACCGCCGGTGGACCGTTGCCCTGGCCACCCCGGCCGCGGCCGCGATCTGCTCCATCGTCGCGCCCGGATCGGCGGAGAGCACGCGTTCGGCCGCCTCCAGGATCGCGCGCACGCTGCGCTCCGCGTCCGCCCGCAACGGCCGTGCCGTCGACTCGCTCATGGTGCCTCCCACGTGGCCGCTTGGTCCGGTAAACGATACATCGCTGAGTCAGCTCCAGCTTATCTGAGACAACTCTGTTGCAGATACTCGGGAAATGGGTATTCTTCCGTCTCAGTTACTCGCCACACGCCACTCGCCACTCGTTGCTCGTTGCTCGTCAAGCGAAGGAGTTCCCGTGCACAGCGCAGCGCTCGTCACCGGCGCCTCATCCGGACTCGGCGCGGAGTTCGCCGTACAGCTCGCCGCCCGCGGACACGATCTGGTCCTGGTCGCTCGGTCCGAGGACAGGCTCACCGCCCTCGCCGAGAATCTGATCGCGGAGCACGGCGTCCGCGTCCACGTCCTGGTCCAGGACCTCGCCGCACCCGACGCGGCCCAGCGCGTCGCCGACCGGCTCGCCGCCCGCGGTCTGGCGGTCGACCTGCTGGTCAACAACGCCGGCTTCGGCACGTGCGGCCACTTCGAGGACATCGCCACCGCCCGTGACCACGACCAGCTGATGGTCAACGTCGTCGCACTGGTCGACCTCACCCACCGGCTGCTTCCCGGCATGCTGGCGCGCGGCACGGGCGCGGTCGTGAACGTCGCCTCCACCGCGGCCTTCCAGCCCTCCCCGTACTTCGCCGTCTACAGCGCGTCCAAGACCTTCGTGCTGAACTTCGGACTCGCCCTGCGCCAGGAGTACCGCGGCCGCGGCATCCGCGTGCTCACCCTCTGCCCCGGCCCGGTCGACACCCCGTTCTTCGACGCCATCGGCACCCGTGAGGCAGCCGTCAACGGCTCGATGACCACGCCGGAGCCGGTCGTCCGCGCCGCTCTTCGCGCCCTCGACCGGGACCGCGGCTACGTCACCCCCGGGCTCGCCAACGCCCTGTCCGCCCATCTCCTGCCGCGCCGCCCGCGCACCCTGGTCACCGCCCTCGCCGAACGCGTCACCCGCAAGGTCCTCAGTTCCTCGCGCACCGTCCCGCAGCCCAAGGAGTACGCGGCATGAGCTCCTCCACGGTCCCGGCGACGGGCGCCGCCGCCGCGATGCTGCTCGTCGGCACGTCGACGGCGGTGTCCGCGACCATCGCCGGCTACCCCGTCCTCAGCGGCCAGGCCCTGCGCTACGGCCTCGCCGCGGCGATCCTTCTCGCCGTCGTGCGCCGCCGGCGCCTGCCCCGGGCCGGGCTGACACCCCGTGACTTCCTGCTCCTCGCCGCGCTGGCCGCCACCGGCCTGGTGGGCTTCAACATCTTCCTGGTGGAGGCGACCCGGTACGCGAGCCCCGCCATGATCGGCACCGTGATCGGGATGATCCCGGTGGTCCTCGCCCTTGTCGGGCCACTGACCCAACGCCGCCGCCCCGCCGCCCGGACCATCGGCGCCGCAGCCGTCGTGACCGTGGGCGCCGCCGTTGCCGCCGGGTTCGGCGGCGGCAGTCCGCGCGGTGTGCTGCTGTCACTGGGAGCACTCGCCGGCGAGGTCGCCTTCTCCCTGATCGCCCTCCCCCTGCTGCCCAAACTCGGCCCCCTGAGGGTCGCCGCCTACCCCGCGGCCATGTCCGTGCCCGTACTCCTGGCCGCGAGCGTCGCCATCGACGGCGCGAGCGCCCTGCGGTTGCCCACCCCCACCGAAGCGGCAGCGTTCGGCTACCTCGGCGCCCTCGTCACGGCAACCGCCTTCTTCCTGTGGTACGACGCGCTGCGCCGGCTGGGCGCGGATCGTGCGGGACTCTTCGCCGGCCTCGTCCCGATGGGCGCGCTGCTCACCACCGCCGTGCTCGGGCGCGGCGTGGTGGGCCCGGCGGATGTCGCAGGCGCCTTGGTCGTCGCCGCCGGCGTCGTCATCGGGCTGCGCCGACCGCCCAGGGCGAACGGCGCGAGCCGGGACGGCCGCCTGGACCGGAACCCCGAACGCGCCAACGGGCTGCGGGAACTGACGGCGAACTCGTGAACGGGCACCCCGTTGCGGCGTTCGCGGCGGGTGGCGCTGACCGGTCGGTGCCCTCGCGTGCGTCCCTGTGCGACGCCGACCGGCCAGCGGCCCGCACACCGTTCCGGCGAGCCGGCCGTGCGTGCGATCCCAAGGCCGCAGACGGCTATCGCCGACGACCGGGCCCCTTGGCCCGCCGATCGGCGGCCCTTGCCGACGGTGGTCGGAGCAGGGCGGCCCTCCGGCGAGCGGGTAGCAGTGCCCGCCGGAGGGCGCCCGCCGGCCGCAGCGCCGGGCGGCGAGGCTCAGCGCTGCCTCACGTCGGGTCGGACCTCCAGGACTGATCGCGTACCTGGAGGCGGACCGGCGCTTCCACCTCGGGCTGCTGGGCCTTGCCGGCAACGCCCACCTCGTCCAGATGGTGGGCGACCTCCGCAAGCGCTCGCGGCTGTACGGACTCACCGCGCCGGCCGCGAGGGGCCGCCTGGTGGAGTCCGCCGAGGAGCACCCCGAACTGCTCGACCTCATGATCGCCGGGGACGTCGAGGGCGCGCAGGCGTGCATGCGGCGCCACCTCGGCAACGTCCGCTCCCTGTGGGCCGACACCCCGGAAGGGGCCCCGTCCGCCGGGCCGGATCGCAGCGCACGCTGGCGGCGCACCTGGTGGACTGGGGACTGCTCGGCAACCGGTCGGTGGAGGAGGTCTTCACGCTCGGCCTGCACCGGCGCTGGACGCTGGCCGGCACCGGCCACATGCTCGGCCTGGACGTGCACGACTGCGCGCTGGCCCCCACCGAGGCGTACGTGGACGGCACGCTGGCGCCGGGGATGGTGCTCACGGTGGAGCCCGGCCGGTACTTCCAGCCCGACGAACTGACGGTGCCTCAGGAGTACCGGGGGACAGGCGCGCGGATCGAGGACGACATCCTGGTCACCGCGGACGGCAAACGAGAACATGTCGGCGGGCCTGCCGCGGTCCGCCGACGAGGTGGAGGCGTGGATGGCCGGCCTGCGCGGCTGACACGGGTGTGCGGCCGCCGCGGCGGCCCCACACCCGGCTTCCCGGACCGAGCGGGACTCAGCGTGCGGCGGTCACCCACGCTTCGACGTCGTCCGCCGCCCGCGGCAGCGCGGAGGACAGGCACTCGGCGCCGTCCGCGGTGATGAGGAAGTCGTCTTCGATGCGCATCCCGATGCCGCGCAGGTGTGCCGGGACCGTCAGGTCGTCGGGCTGGAAGTACAGGCCGGGCTCGACGGTGAGGACATGGCCCGGCTCCAGGACGCCGTCCAGGTAGGCGTTGCGGCGGGCGTCGGCGCAGTCGTGGCAGTCCAGGCCGAGCATGTGCCCGGAGCCGCAGACGGTGTAGCGGCCGTAGAGGGAGGAGTCGTGCGGGCCGGCGCCGCCCGGACGCAGGCCCCATGCGTCCAGGCCCTCGGTGACGACGCGCGCCGCGGCGTCGTGGAAGTCCCCGAACCGCGCGCCGGGCCGCAGCGCGGCGATGCCCGCGGACTGCGCCGCGTACACCAGGTCGTAGACCTGCCGCTGGGCGTCGGTGAAGCGCCCGCCGACCGGCAGGGTGCGGGTCACGTCGCCGGTGTAGCAGGTGTCGGCCTCCACGCCGGCGTCCAGCAGGAGCAGTTCGCCGTCGCGTACGGGACCGTCGTTGCGCATCCAGTGCAGGACGCACGCGTGCGCGCCGGCCGCCGCGATGGTCTCGAAGCCGAGGCCGTAACCCTCCAGCCGGGCCCGCCGGTTGAAGGTCCCCTCGATCCAGCGCTCGCCGCGCGGCAGCCGCATGGCGGTGGGCAGTTCGCCCGCCACGTCCTGGAACGCGGCCACCGTGTGCCCCACGGCCGTGCGCATCTGCTCGACCTCCCACGCGTCCTTGACCAGCCGCGACTCCGACAGGTAGGCGAGGAGTCCGGCCTCGGCCTCGGCGGCCGGCGGCGCCGCCGCGTCGACCACCGGGTCCAGGCCGCGTACCACCCGGGTCGGCACGCGCGGGGTGAGGGCACGCGCGAGGTCGTCGCGGGGGAGGGCCGTGAGGCCGAGGGCGTCGGAGGTCTCCGCCAGGGTGCGGCGCCGGCCGACCCAGAACTCGCCGTACCTGCGGTCGCGGTAGAACTCGGTGCCGTACGGCCCGCCGTCACGCGGCGAGCGCGGCCGGGCGAAGACGGTGGCCTCGTGACCCGTGCCCGTCGGTTCGAGGACGAGGACGCTGTCCGGGACGGCGGTGGCGCCCTGCTCGGCGGTCAGGTGGAGGTAGGCGGAGTGCGGCCGGAAGGTGTAGTCGAAGTCGTTGCTGCGGACCTTCAGGCCGCCGGCCGGGACCACGATCCGCTCGCCGGGGAAACGCGCGGACAGCCGCGCGCGACGGTCGGCCGCGTACGCCGCGCCGGGCAGGACCGTGACCGCGGGGACCTCCTTCGCCCACCCTTGCGTGAAGCACTCCGCCAATGTCGGCGGTACCGCGCGGTCGTGGCTCGCGCCCTCGCGCGGCCGCATGTCGTCTCGCCCCACCGTCTGCTCCGTCCGTCGGGAACCCCTGATGAGGGCGACGGTACCATTTCACATGGTATAGAAACAGAGGGATGTCACTCCGCCCGTGCTCCCGGCCGGGATGCCCCCGCCTGCCGGTACGCCGCGACGGCGACCACCAGGTCCTGCCACCCCATCCCGCAGGTCTTGACCACGGTCGGACGGCCGCCGGGCGGAGCCGCTCGCGAGCGGAGCAGGTCGGCCATCGTGACCAGCGCGTCCGGGTCGAGCGCGCCCTCCGCGACCGCCTGGATCACGTCGCCGGCCTCGCGCAGCGCGCTCGCCCGGCTGTCGACGACGACCGTGGCGCGTGCCATGAGCGTGCCGTCGAGTTCGCGCACCGACGGCTCGTGGGAGCCGACGGCCAGCACGAGCGCCGCGTCGCGGACGAGACGGCCGTCGAGGACCGGCGTGCGGGCCGAGGTCGCGGTGACGATGACATCCGCGGCGCGGACATGATCGGCCACGGCCGCGTCGTCCGCGGTCGGATGGCGGTCCGCCCAGGCCAAAGGCGTGCCGCCGCGCCGGGTGACCGCCGTGACGTCGGCGACCGGTACGTGCGCCCGGATCGTCCGCACGTGCCACTCGGCCTGCGGCCCCGCGCCGAAGACCACGAGCCGCAGCCCCTCCGCGGCGCTCCCGGCGAGCTCGCGCAGCCGGTCGATGCCGCCGGCGACCGAGACCGCCGGGGTGCGCAGCGTCGTCAGCGCGACGCCGTCGAGGATCGCGGCGGGCCGCAGGGTCCGGCTGTCGTGCAGCAGGTAGGTCGCGTTGATGCGGTCCAGGCCGAGGGCGGCGTTGCCCGGGGCGACGGTCGCGACCTTCACCCCGAACCAGCCGTCGGCCTCCGACGGCATGAACAGCCCCTGCCCGTGGGCCAGCGGCGCGATGGCCCGCGGGATGTCGCTCTCCGGGTCGAGGCCCGCGGCCAGCGCGTCGCGGATGGTCCGGACGGCGCCCACCGGGCCGAGCGCGAAGACCTGTTCGGCGTCGAGGAGTTCGGTCATCGCAGCACGAACCCGGGCAGCAGGGTGTCGCGGGGGTCCACGGTGAACCGGCACGTGCCGACCGCGTGCGCGGTACCCGTCACCGCCGTGACGACCGCCGGGATTCCGTGGGCCGAGGTCTGCTCGGTGATCCGGGCGTGGAACACCGAGCCCACCACGGACTCGTGCCGCAACTCGTCGCCCGGGCGCAGCTGTCCGGTGCTCGCGAGCACCGCGACCCTCGCCGACGTGCCGGAACCGCACGGGGAACGGTCGACCTGGCCGTCCGCGAACACCGTGATGTTGCGCTGCCGTACCAGCCGGCTGCCGTCGGCGCGCTCCTCGGTGGGCCCGGTCTCCTCGGTGAGGATCGTCCCGTAGATCCCGGATCGCCGGGGATCGAGGGGGTGTTCGGCGGCGCCGGCGGCGTTCAGCGCGTCGCGGATCTCCCGTCCGACGGCGATGAGTTCGGTGACGTCCCGCGGCTGGACGCGCAGGCCGGCGGACTCGGCCGGCAGCACGGCGTACATCGCGCCGCCGTCGGCGATGTCGACGGTGACCTTCCCGCGGGAGGTCGGCACCTCGACGCCGTGCGCGTGGACGTACGCGGGCACGTTGGTGAACGTGGCGTCCTGGACCCGGCCTTCGGCGGTCCTGACGCTCGCCGTGACCCGCCCGGAGGGGACGTCGATCACGACGTCGGTCGTGCCGTCGGCGGGTGCCGGGACCCGGCCGGAGGCGACCGCCCACGAGCCCAGCGCGATCGTGCCGTGCCCGCACGCGGTGGAGAACCCGTCGTTGTGCCAGAAGAGGACACCCAGGTGGGCGCCGTCGTCGTCGGGCGGAACGAGGAACCCGCCGTACATGTCGGCGTGGCCGCGCGGCTCGCGGCACAGCAGCGCCCGCAGCCACTGCGCCTCCTCGCTCGCCGTCGCGACGACCCGGCGCTCGGCGACGGTCAGCCCGTGGCCGGTCACCGCTTCCGGGCTGTCCTCGACGATCCGGAACGGTTCGCCGCCGGTGTGCCAGTCGATCGTCTCGATCGGCCGCGTCCTCGTCATCCGCCACTCACTCCTGTCAGGCATCGCCGACCGGTGCGCCCGGTGTCCTCGCGCGCCGGCCGGTGCGCGCGCCGGTGTTATGGGTCGGCCGGGGACAGTGCTGGGTCCGCGAGCATTGCCCATGGCTTCACCCCAGTGCAATGTTACATACCGCTGCCGGCCACATCGGGCAGCGTTCCCTCAGTTCCCCCCACTGGAGATGCGATGCACTGTCGTTCACTACTGCCCAGAATCCTGGCCGCCGGTCTGGCGGCCGGAGGGCTCGTCACCGGCCTGATGACCACTCAGGCCGCGGCGGTGGCACCCGGCGCCGCCCGGGCCGCCGCGGCGTCGTCCAGCACCACCGGCAGGCATGCACCCTCGTCGGGCGTGTCGCCGACCGTCGCGGCCGTGCAGGCCGCCAGGCAGCACGGAAAAGCCACGCCGACCGGGCCCGAGACCGGTCGGTCCCAAGCCACCGTCACCCGCGCCAAGCCGGTGCCCGCGAAACTGCGCGGGGAGCCGGTCGCCCTGGGCTCGGCGAAGCCGTCCAAGCCGCGCCTGCCAGGACACGCGGCACGCAACGCGGCCGGTGCCGCGCGGCCCGCCGCCGTCACGTCGTGCACCACGTCGGACTTCTCGGGCCGCTCCGGAAGCGACCTGGTGTCGTACATCAAGACGGTGGACTGGGTCGCCTGCATCAACCCGCTGTTCAGCCTGACCGGCTCCGACGCGAAGGCGGTGTTCAACCAGAACCAGATGCTCGCGGTGGCGAACGGCGTCGCCGACGCGGCCTCCTCCTACACCGGTGACGACTCCGGCGGCCTGTTCGAGCTGATGTACTTCATGCAAGCCGGCTACTACGTGCAGTACGGAGACCCCGCGGACGTCGGTACGTACGACTCCTCGCTGCGCGGCGCCATCGAGAGCGGGTTCAACGCCCTGTTCGCCGACTCCCACGCGAACGACGTCAGCGCGGGCAACGGCAGCGTGCTGGCGGAGGCGTTCGTCCTCACCGACAGCGCGCAGGCGCAGGCCGACTACCTGGACGTCTACGCCCGGTACCTGAGCGCCTACGACAGCAGCACCTGGGACGCCGTGCCGGAGATGGACCAGGCGCTGAACGCGATCTACACCCCGCTGTGGCGCGGCCCGTGGATCACGGACTTCGTCACCGCGATCACCGCGAACCCGGGCATCGCCGACACCCTCTCCACCTTCACCCTCGCCCACCGCGACCTGCTCGGCGGGGACAACGACGTCCTCGACTCCAACGCGGGCAACGACCTGGCCAACTTCCTCCAGATACCCGCCCTGCAGAGCAAGGTCCGCCCGCTCGTCAAGGGACTGCTGGACGGTTCGTCCATCACCGGGGCCACCGACAACCTGTGGGTGCACGTCGCCTACCAGGCCAACCTCGACGACTCGGGCCAGTGCTCCTACTACGGGGTCTGCGACCTGACGCAGCAGCTCACCGCGGCCGCGCTGCCGATCGACAACTCCTGCAGCAACTTCACCATCATGGCGCAGGCGCTCACGGCGACCGAGCAGTCCGACGTCTGCACGAGCCTGTCGAACGAGGTCGCCTTCTACCAGAACCAGGTCAAGACCACCACGCCGATCCCCGGTGAGTACTTCGACGTGAAGATGGTCATCTTCGGCAGCAGGGCCGACTACACCACCTACTCGTGGGCGATCTTCGGCAACGACACCGACAACGGCGGCGAGACGCTGACCGGCACGCCGACCGACCCGAACAACGTCGCCTACTCCATCCTCTACCAGGAGCCGACCGACAACGGCTTCACCGCCAACGCCTGGAACCTCAACCACGAGTTCGCGCACATCCAGCAGTCCATCTACGACATGAAGGGCGACTTCGGCACCCAGACCACCGTCCCCGACGTGTGGTGGATCGAGGGCCAGGCGGAGTACGTCTCCTACACCTACCGCAACCTCACCGACGACGGCGCGCTGACCGAGGCGGCCAAGCACACCTACAAGCTCAGCCAGCTCTTCCAGAACACCTACGCCATCGACGACGAGACCCGCACCTACCCCTGGGGCTACCTGGCCGTCCGGTACATGACCGAGAAGCACCCGGACCAGATCCAGGACATGCTGGCCAAGATGCGCACCGGCGACTACCAGGGCGCCTACGCCGTCTACAACACCATCGGCACCAGCTACGACGCCGACTTCGACGCCTGGCTCACCACCCTGGCCGGCGGCGGCAACAGCGGCGGCGGCACGGCCACGGCCTGCACCGACACCAACACCCAGGCGATGGACCGGAACTGCTACCGCTCCGACCAGTCCCGGGTGGCCGGTGACACCGACTACTTCTGGGTCTACCTGCCGGCCGGCACCACCACCTTGAAGGTCACCACCAGCGGCGGCACCGGCAACGCCGACCTCTACTACGACCCGGCGAACTGGGCCGGCCCGTCCACCTTCACCGAGAAGTCCACCAACCCCGACAACACCGAGAGCATCACCGTCACCAACACCGACGCGGGCTACCGGTACCTCAGCCTCTACGCGGTGACGGACTTCAGCGGGGTCACCGTCACCACCTCCTACTGACGTCTTGACGTCTCCCTCACTGACGGTCCCTGGCTGAACCGTGGCCGCGGTCGACTCCGGTCGGCCGTGGCCGCGGCGCACGCCGCCCCCGCGCGGGCCACTCGGCGGCGGGTCGGGGGTGCGGGACCCGCGGGAAGGGAGCAACACCGACTACGGCGCGATCGTCGGCGGCACCGCGCTGTCCACCGTGCCGATGGTGATCCTCTTCCTCGTGCCGCGACGGCAGTTCATCGCCGGCCTGCCCGCCGGAGCCACCAAGGGCTGACCCCCCGCCCCCCGCCCCACCCCGACCTCCGGCGAACCGACGCGACTCACGGAAGGCAGTGCACGTTCCATGACCGAAGCACGGACCGAAGCACGGACCGAAGTACAGGAAGTCTGGGAGCCCTACGCCCGTTCGGGCCCGGCACACCCCCGGCTGGAGGCGATGCCCGCGAGCGGCGTCGACCTGCTCGTCGCCGGCAACGCCGGCGTCAGCGAACTGTCCGAAGGAGTCACGGAGGTGACGGTCGTTCCGGAGGGCTCCGAGGCGGGGCCGGTGCGCCTGGAGTGGCGGCTGCCCCGCGTGGACGCGACCGCCTTCTGGACCCCGTACGGCAACGGCGCGGGCGGCCGGCTGCCCGCCTCGTGGTCGGCACCGCAGCGCATCGACCTCTCCCGTGGCGCCCCGATCGCCGCTCTGGTCGGCACCGGCGACACCGGACTGTGCTGCTTCGCGGCCGACCGCACCGACGTGGAAGCCGGCGGCGGCGTCGTGGAGGAGACCGGGGAGTTCCGGTTCTGGGTGCGCGCGGACGGACCGCTGACCGTCCGCATCGACACCTCGCGCCGCCACTTCGGCACGTGTCTTCGGGAGTTGACCCGCTGGTGGGAGGAGTTGCTGCCCGACGAGGTGACCGTGCCCGACGCGGCCCGGCGTCCGGCCTACTCCACCTGGTACTCGATGCACCAGGAACTCTCCCCGCAGCGCCTGGAGGAGCGGGCGGCGCTCGCCGGGCCGCTCGGCAGGGAGGTCCCGATCGTCGACGACGGGTGGACGACCGCCGACCGCACCCGCGGTCACGGCCACTGCGGGGCCTGGGACCCGGTGTCGCTGCCCGGCACCGCCGCGCACGCCCGACGACCCGAGACGGTGAGTGACACGGTGACGGAAGTGCTGAGCATCGACCCTCGTACGGGGGAGTCCCGGGGGCCGGTCGCGGTGGAGGACACCGCGGCGGACGTGGACACCGCTGTGCGTGCCGCTCATGCGGCCCGAAAGGCGCTGGCCGACCACCGGACCCGGGCCCGACTCCTTCGAGCCGCGGCGGAGTTGCTGGAGAAGGACGGCGAGGCGATCACCGCGGCCGCCGAAGCCGAGACGGCGCTCGGCCGGGTCCGGATCACCGGCGAACTCGCCCGCACCTGCCACCAGTTGCGGGCCTTCGCCGAAGCCGTCGAGGACGGCGGCCACCTGGACGTGATCATCGACCACGCGGACCCCGAGGCGCGGCCCGCGCCCCGCCCGGACCTGCGCCGCTGCAAGGTGCCGCTCGGCGTGGTCGCGGTCTTCGCCGCGAGCAACTTCCCCCTGGCGTTCAGCGTTCCCGGCGGCGACACCGCGAGCGCGCTGGCCGCCGGCTGCCCCGTCGTCGTCAAGGCGCACCCCGACCACCCGCGGACCAGTGTCCTGTGCGCGCGGGCCCTGCGGGCAGCGGCGGCCGAAGTGGGGCTGCCGGAGGACGTGGTGTCCGTCGTCCACGGATTCGAGGCAGGTCCCGCCCTCGTCCGCCACCCGCTCACCGCGGCTGTCGGATTCACCGGCTCGGTGCGTGGCGGCCGGGCCCTGTTCGACATCGCTTGTGCCCGTCCCCGGCCGATTCCCTTTCACGGTGAACTCGGCAGCCTGAACCCCGTCGTGGTCACCCCGCGGGCCGCACGGACCCGGGCGGAGGAGATCGGCGCCGGGCTGGCCGCCTCGTACACCCAGGGCCTGGGCCAGTTCTGCGTCAAGCCGGGGCTGGTTCTCCTGCCGGCCGGTGCGGACGGCGACGCGGTGGTGCGGGCCGTCGTCTCGGCACGGGTGCCGTCCGGCCCCCTGCTCGACCCGCGTATGCGCGAGGCGTTCCTGGCCGGTGCCCGCGCCCGCGCCGCGCTGCCCGGCGTCGAGGAACTCCTGGCTCCGGGCGAGGATGGCACGGGGGACGCGCCCCTGTCCGTGCGCCCGGGCGTGCTGTCGGTGCCGGCGGCCCGGTTGACCGAGAGCGCCCCGCACTCCGAGCTTCTCGACGAGTGCTTCGGGCCCGTCACCGTGCTGGTCCGCTACCGCTCCGCCGCCGAACTGGCGGCCGTACTCGGCATGTTGGACGGCAACCTCACCGCGTCGGTACACCTCGCGGCCGACGAGCGCGACGAGGCGGCCACCGACCTGGTGTCACGGCTGACCGAACTGGCCGGGCGCGTCGTCGTCGACGGCTGGCCCACCGGGGTGGCGGTCGCCCCGGCCATGCACCACGGCGGCCCCTACCCGGCCTCGACGAGCAACTCGACGTCGGTGGGCGCCACCGCGACGGAACGCTGGCTTCGCCCGGTCTGCTTCCAGAACACGCCGGACGAACTGCTGCCCCCGGAGCTGCGCGATGGCAACCCGCTGGGCGTGGCGCGCAGAGTGAACGGCGTGAACGTGGCCTCCCCGGCGGAGAGTTGAACCTCCTGATCCCACCCGAAGCACGTCAACGACACTCCCGCGGCAGGCACGCCCAAGGCGAGCGCTCCTGCGATCGGGCCGCAGCCCGCCGACCGTCCGTGCGGGAAGCCGCCCGGCCCGGCGACAGGTGCCCGCAGACGGACGGCGGGCCCGGGCAGCCCGCCTCCACGGACGAGGATTGCCTGTTCGCCAACGTCACGACACCGCGCGAGGTGGCGCCGGGTGCCAGACTGCCCGTCATGGTGTGGTGGCACGGCGGCGGCTACACACACGGCGCCGGCAGCGACTACAACGCCGACCGGCTGGCGGCCCAGGGCAACGTCATCGTGGTGACCCTCAACTACCGGCTGGGCGTCTTCGGCTACTTCGGCCTGCCCGGCCTGCCCGGATCGGGGAACTTCGGACTGGAAGACCAGATCGCCGGCACCCAGCGGGCCAAGGACAACGCAAAGGCGTTCGGCAGCGACCCGGACAACGTCACCGTCTTCGGCGAGTCGTCGGGCGGCATGTCGGCGTGCGCGCTGCTGACCTCCCCACAGGCGCGCGGCCTGGTCGACAAGGTGAGCATCGCGTCCGGGTCCTGCCTCCTCGACTGGCCGACCGGCGTGCTGTACCCGGGCGCACCGCAGCAGACGCCGTACACCTCGGCGCGGCAGGACCGGGAGGACGGCCTCGCGGCGGCTCGGAGCAACGGGTGCCCGACCGGCGAACTGTCCTGCATGCGGAGAAAAGCGGCCGCCGACCTGCTGCCCCTCAACGAGGACTTCACCAACCACCTGGCCTACGGCACCCCCCTGCTCCCGCTGAACCCGGCGACAGCCCTGCGGAAGGGGAAGTTCCTCCACGTGCCGGTGATCTCCGGCGGAAACCGCGACGAGGCACGCGCGTACGTGGGTGGAGCGATGCTGGCCGGAGTGCCGCCGATCACCGCCAAGAGCTACCCGGCCATGCTCCGCACGACCTTCGGGGCCGACGCGGACCGGGTCGCGGCCAGGTATCCGCTGTCCCGGTACGCGTCGTCGCCGCTGGCGTGGTCCACGCTCACCACCGACGCGTCGTGGGCCTGCCAGACGGCGACCGCCGACCGCTACCTGGCCGCACACACCACGGTGTACCCGTACGAGTTCGCCGATCCCGACGCCCCCAACGTGAACGGGTTCGACATTCCCGGGCCGCCCATGGGGGCCGCCCGCACCGGCGACCCCAACGACGCCGGAGCGCCGCAATGGGCAGCCGGGACAGTCCGGGGCACCAGTCAGATGCAGTTCGTGCCGGACCGGACCCGGCAGGCGAACGTGGCCGCGCAACACCAGTGCCCGTTCTGGGCGACCGTCCGATGATTCCTCGTCCGCCCGCCGTCGGATCGGCCGCCGTGTTCAGTACGGACGGTCGTTGAGCCGGGAGACCCCGGAGGGCAGCCGACGGGGCCGCGACGCCGGTGGGCGGGCCGGGGCAGGTCCACGGGTTCGGGATCTGCGGGTGGCGGTGTCGGGCGACGATGCCGAGCCGGTCAGCCGGTCCGGATCGTACGGGCGGTCAGGCTCGCCCTCCAACCCTGGAGGAGCGATCACTGAGCCGCTCACCTCGCGTGTGGAGTGCGAGGACCTTATGCCTGCACGCCGGAAAGCGGCTGCGTACCGACGGCATCTGACGCTGTGTCCGATGGGGGCTGACGGATCAGTGTGAAGCTGGCGGCGGCGCCGAGGAGGGCCACGCACATACCGACGAGGAAGGCCGCGCGCATGCCAGTGGCGAAGGCATGGTTGGCTGCCGCGTGGAAGGCGCCGCGGACGGGGGTGGGTACGGAGGCCGCCGTGCCGTTGATGTTGCCGGTGGCCACGTCAGTGGCCAGTGAGCTCAGATTCCGGTGCAGGCCGTGGAGTCGACCGGCTCGGGAAGTCAGGTCGTGGGACACGGCCACGACTTGGACGGCGCCAATGCCGCCGAAGCCGGCGGTCATGCCGACGATGCGCATGGTCGAGTTGATGCCGGAGGCCATGCCGGAGCGGGACAGGGGCACGATGCTGATGGCCACGTTGCTCATCTCGCCGTTGATCAACCCCGTTCCCAGACCGCTGATCAGCCCACCGGCCGCGTAGCCGGTCCAGCCGCTGTACAACGGGGCGAATGCCAGGAGAGCGGCTCCGATCGCCACCAGGAGTTGACCGATGGCCAGCAGGGCGCGCGAGGAGATGCGGCCGGCCAGGCGCGCGCCGAGGGGGCCCGCACCGAACAGCGGGACGGCGAAGGGCAGCATCGCCATGCCGGCCTGCAAGGGGCTGTAACCAAGAACGCCTTGGAAGTACAGCGGCGTGTACAGGAACAGGCCCCAAAAGGCGATGGACAGCACGAGGGGAGCCAGGCTGGCCCCGAGAAAGGTGCGGTCGGTGAACAGGCGCAGCTCGATCAGCGGGTAGGACCGGCGCAGTTCCACGGGGACGAAGGCGATGGCGAGCACCGCCGCCGCGGCCAGGGTGGAGACGATGGTGGGGCTGGTCCAGCCCAACTGCGGCGCCATGACGAGGGAGTAGACCGCCAGCAGGACCGCTCCGCTGAAGAGCATCAGGCCCTTGAGGTCCAGACGTGTGGCATCGGGGTCCTTGGATTCCCGGGTGCGCAGCAATCCCAGGACGAGCATCGCGATGCCGAACGGCACGTTGAGCAGGAATGCCCATCGCCAACCGCCCAGGTCCACCGCGAGCCCGCCGATGAAGGGGCCCAGGGACGCGCCCAGCCCCGAGGCGACACCGAAGACCGCGAAGGCATGGACCCGGCGCGGGCCGGTGAACTCCTGGATGAGAAGGGCGAGCGAGGAGCTGAACATCCCCGCCGCGCCGATGCCTTGGGCGACCCGAGCCACGTTGAGCCAGAGCATGGCCGGGGCCAGGCCGGCGAGCAGAGAGGCGGCGGTGAAAACGGCCAGTCCGGTGAGGAAGACCTTCCGCCGACCGAACAGGTCTGCCAGACCACCGCCTGCCATCAACAGGGCGGCGAACGCCATGGTGTAGCCGTTGATCACCCACTGCTGGTCGCTGAAACTGACGGAGAAATCTCGGTGAATGTCGCGCAGGGCCACCGAGGCAACCGTGTAGTCCAGGGGCAGCAGAAAGGTCGTCACACTGCTGACGATGAGTGTGGCGAGCGCATGGTTCATGCGTGGCTTCGGGGGCATGCGGTTCCTGTTTCGGCTTCGGGGCGAATTCGGAAGTGCGGACACAAGCGTCTGGAGACGCGGTCAGCGGAAGACGTTTCCTGCCGTCGCCGAAATTCCTCGGCAGGCGCATTCACGGCTCCACTCCGGATGCACCGGGTGGGGAACGATTGCTACGTAGATCGTGACAGGGCCCCGGGCCGGTTCTCCAGCAGCTATCGGACCAGCACAGTCGCTCCTCACCCGGAGCGCTTCTGAACTCCGGCCTCGGTCTTTCACGGCGGTCCGTCGGTTCTTCGCGGGCCGTTTCGTGTGTCTGGGCTGGTGGCGGCCAGGACGAGGGGCCCCGCTGTCGCGTCCGGGTGCGCCTGTGCCGGGACCGGCATCACGGGTGGCCGCACGGCTCCCACAGCCTCATGAGGCGGGCGCGAGCAGGCCCTGCGCGATCGCGGCGGCCTTGACCTCCTGGTACAGGGCGGTGAGGCTCTCGCTCACCTGGAGCCGGGGCAGTTGCAGGCGGTCCAGCGCCCCGGCGTCCACGCCCACATCCTGCCAACCCTGCCCGGTGAGATAGCGCATCAGCGCGGGATTCAGCCGGTCCACACCCCGCACGAGCCGGGCCTCGGGGGTGACGCCCGCCTCGTGCTCCCGCCAGACCTTGAGGAACTCGTCGCTCAGTTCGTCCGGGAGCGCTCCGTACCTGCGTTGGGCGATCTCCTCCTCGACGAGCGCCTTCTTCTCCCGTAGTCGGGCGTTGTCCTGGGTACGCCAGGCCGAGGGGTCGCCCGCCTCGATCTCCACGAGGTCGTGCATGAGGCACATCTTGAGCATCTTCTCCAGGTCCAGCCGGTGCCCGCACTCGCGCTCGAACTCGCGGTGCAGGACCCAGCAGACCAGCGCCAGGTGCCATGAGTGCTCGGCCACGCTCTCCTTCCGCACCCGCGTGGCGTTGTTGTGCCGCTCGACCTCCCGGAGCCGGGCGGAGAAGGCGATGAAGTCGAAAACCTCGCGAAGCTCGTCACTCATGCTGATTGCCTTCCCTGTTGCTGCGCTCTGTTTGTCACGGTGAACTGTTCCCGCTGTCCATCCGGGGCGGTGGGAGATCCGCTGGATCAGGGGCGCCACCGTGAACAGTCTCCTGCTCTCCGCAGTCGGCCGGGCCGGTCCCGGCGGGACGTCACGATGCCAAGATCGCCGGCTGTGGTGCTGTCCGGTGCGAAGGCGCGAAGAGGTGGGTGCCGTCAGGGCAGAGGTTCCACAGCTGCATGAGCGCGTAGGAGCGCCACGGGCGCCAGTGTTCGGCACGGCGCATCGTCGAGGCAGGGTCGGTCGGCTGCCCCAGACTCCGCAGAGCCCGGCCGGTCCCGGGAGCCTGGGTGAGGAAAACGTCGGGGTCCTTGAGGGCCCGCATGACCAGGTAGGCGGCGCTGTCTCCACCGAGGCCGGCCCGCGTCAGCCGGTACTCCGTCTCCGTGCGATCGCTGCCGTCACTCAATGTCAGCTCATGGTCAGCCACGTCAGTGGCGATGCGGCGCAGCAGGACCGCTGCCTCGTCGTCGAGCAGATCGGTCAGCGATGCCTCGGCCAGCGTCCGGGCCGTCGGGAACAGGTGGGTCACCGTTCCGCTGGGGAATGGCAGCGGGCGGCCGAAGCGACGCGTCAGTGCGGCTGCCACCGTCGAGCCCTGGGGCCCGGGGAGTATGTGCCGAAGGGCGGTGGTCAGCAGCAGTTCCTCGGGGTCGGCGGACCCGGGCACGCGCAGGCCGGGGTGGGCGGCGACCAAAGGAGCCATCAGGGGCTCCCCGGCGAGGAGTTCCGCGACGGCCAGCGGGTCGGCGTCCAGGTCCAACAGGCAGCGGCAGCGGTGGATGGCGGTGGCCAGGTCCCGTATGTCTTCCAAGCGGAACTGCGCTTCGACGTAGCCGGGGCGCGGGGTGAGGGCAACGACGCCGGCACCATACGGCAGCCGCAGCCCCCTGCGGTAAGTGCCGTTGTCGATGTCCTCGATGCCAGGGATCGCGTGGGCGGCGAAGAAACGCAGCAGCGCCGGTCCGTCGAAGGGTTCCCGGACCGGCAGACGTACGACGACGGTCCCGGCGGCCTGGCCGGTGGGTGAGGAGGCCGCGCCCCGCAGGGCGGTGGGGGTGCGGTCGAAGACGGCGGCGATGGTGTCGTTGAACTGGCGGACGCTGGAGAAGCCCGCGGCCATCGCCACGTCGGTGATCCGCAGGCCGGTCCTCTCCAACAGGATGCGGGCGGTCTGGGCTCGCTGGGCACGAGCCAGGGCCTGCGGGCCGACGCCGATCTCGGCCGTGAGCAGGCGGTGGAGATGCCGTGCGGTGTAGCCCAGTTGTGAGGCCAGTCCCGCGACGCCCTCCCGGTCGCAGACCCCGTCCGCGATCAGGCGCATGGCCCGGCCGACGACGTCGGCGCGGAGGTTCCACTCCGGCGAGCCAGGGCTGGCGTCGGGATTGCACCGCTTGCAGGCACGGTAGCCGGCCTCCTGGGCAGCCGCCGCGCTCCTGTAGAAGCGGACGTTCTTCCGCATGGGGCAACCCGGGCAGCTCGGGCGGCAGTAGATGCCAGTGGTGATCACGGCCGAGTAGAAAAGGCCGTCGAAACGGGTGTCCCGGCTCAGCGTGGCCCGCCAGCAGCGTTCGAAGTCGAGCATGCCGACATCCTTCCAGCGAGGAGGGCAGGGTGCTGGCAGGTATCGGACATGCACGACCGCCTCACCGCAGCCGGGCTCCGCGGCCGACCGACATCCGTCCGCTGCCGGCCGACTGCGGCCTCACTCCGGAGAGGGGGAGCCGGATGACCGGGTTGCCGCGATGCCGGTGCTCCGGAAGCCCTGCCGCCGACTTCGCGAACCGACCTCGTACGCGTAGCCCGTCCCACGGGTGATCATCTAGCGGAACTCGCCTGCCGCCCCCGCGGCCCAGTCCTCGAAGGCGCGGCCGCGGCGGCCGAGAATGCGCTCCAGATCCGGGGATACAGGGGTCGGGGTCTCCACGCACGACGCGAAGTAGCGAAGCAGGGAGTCGGCGATCTCCTCGGTCATCCAGCCGTTGGAGAGCATCGCGTTGCGCGCTGCCGCGTGTGAGATCTCCTCGTAGCGCAGTGGTCGACCGAGCACCGCACCGAGGATGCGGACCTGTTCCGTGAAGGTCAGCGACTGGGGCCCGGTCAGGACCGGCGCTTCACCGGAGGGAATCGCTCCCGTCAGAGCACGGGCGGCGACGGCGGCTATGTCGTCCTCATGGACCGGTGCGGTGGCGGCCTGTGCATACGGACCCGCGACGGTGTCTCCCGCCCTGACCTGGCCGATCCACTGGCGGGCGTTGGCGGCGAAAGCGTCGGCCCGCAGATGGACGAACTCGGGCGCGACCGCTTCGGCGGCGGCTTCCAGCTCGCGGTGGCGGTTGGCCACGGCGTGCCGGCTGTCGCCGGTGAGGACGGACGAGGAGGACAGCGTGACCACGCGCGTCACCCCCGCGTTTCTCACGGCGTCGAGCAGGGTCTGCTCGCCTTGCCAGAGGGCCGCCGGGTTGAGGAACACCGCGGTGACGTCGTCCAGGTCGGGGCTTGCGCTGTCGCAGGACTCGACGCCGGCTGGAAAGCGGGCGTCGCGAGGAGCCCGGGTGAGAGCGCGGACGGCATGACCGGTGGCGGCGAGCTGCGCCACGAGGGGACGGCCGACGGTGCCGGTGGCTCCGGTGACGAGTATCAAGGTTCTCTCCCGTTCGAAGAAGTGCTGAACCCCAGTTCAACCATCTGGATGAATTCTGTCAACCATCCAGATGGTTGACGTCCCTGCCGGCGCCGATATCCTTGCCCTCATGACCCCGCCCACCCGCCGTCGTGCCGCCGACGCCGCACCCGACGCCTCCCGTCGCCGTCTCCTGGAGGCCGCGAAGGACGTCTTCGCCGAGAAGGGGTACGCGGGAGCCCGGGTGCAGGAGATCGCCGACCGCGCGGGTGTCAACAAGCAGCTGATCACCTACTACTTCGGCGGCAAGAGCGGGATCTACGCGGAGTTGAGCCGCCAGTGGGCGAGGAGCGAGGCGGAGCTGCAGGACCCCGAACTCCCGTATGACGAGCTGGTTCTCGGCTACCTGCGGAACGTCTTCGCGGACCCGCGCGGCGTACGCCTGGAGGCATGGTCGCAGCTGACGGGCCGCCCGGACGCGGCCGAGCCGGGGGCGGAGGACCTCGCCGACATCGAGCGCCGCCAGGCCGAGGGCGAGTTGACCGACGCGATCAGCCCGGCCATGGTCATGCTGCTGTCCCAGGCTCTCGTCATGGCCCCCCACCTCATGCCGGGCACCGTGCGCCGGATCTTCGGCAGCGACCCGGCGGACCCGGACTTCCAACGGAACTACGCCCGTCAACTGGGCCTCGTCATGCGCCTGTTGCGCGCCTGATCACCCGGGCGGCCGCTCCCCGCCACCCACCTCGACCACCGGCTACGCCGCCGACGTCAGCCGCCGTTGACACCCCACGGGACCCGCGGCGCCACGCGCGGTGAGGACGAGCGCCCCCGCGACCCAAACGCCGAGATCACTCTGATCACTCCGAGTTACTGGTTCAATGCTCTCGGTAGTCAGTCGTGACGAGCACGACGACCGGGAACGAGGAGAACCCCTCATGCGACATGTGTTCACCAAGGCGGCCGCCGTGGCCGCCGTCGGCGTGCTCGCCTTCACCGTGGCACAGCCCTCTCAGGCCAGCACCCCCCAGCAGGGGCCGGTCCGCGCGGCCGCAGCGGGCCCCGCCTACTTCGAGATGACCGACATCACGCGGGCCACCTTCGTCATCAAGCTGACGAACAGCACGGAAATCGAGCACGCCCGCGAGCTCATCAGCGGCGAGACCACCGACGAGCCCCACGTGATCACGCGGATCATCCCCCGCCCGGCCCCCTACAACCCGCGCTGGAGCTACCAGGCGGACTCCGACCAGACCAGCTTCTTCGACCAGGGCCTCGAGGTCTGCGACGCGACCATCCCCTACGTCGAGGAGTACCTCGACGAGGTCGGCGGCGCCTTCCTGCCCGGTCGCATCTGGTGCGACTGGACGTCTCGCCTGGTCAGGGAAATCCCCGCACCGTAGGTGACCGCCCGCGGGTGCCGACGCCCACCCGTCACGACACCCGCGTCGCCCCGAAGTCTGCTCGGGCCGGCGGTTGACCGCCCGCCCGAGCAGTCCCGCCCGCCGGCGGCGGCCGAACGCGGCCGCTACCGCGTCCGTCCCGGGATCGATCCGCCTGCGGGCTACGGCGCCGAGGCCGTGCACCTGGCGCGGCGGTTGGACGGGGCCGGGGGGTGACCGCCGGTCAGTAGCGCCAGCGGGTGGCCTCGATGACGTCCTCGTCCGTGCGGGTGGCGAACAGCTCCGCCTCCCCTCGGCGTACGGCGAGTACCGCCTCGTACAGTTCGCGGCCGAGGGCCTTGCGCAGGAGCGCGGACTTCTCGTAGGCGTCGGTCGCCTCGGACAGGGTGGTCGGGAGGCGGTCGGCGGTGCCGAGGGTGGCGGGGTCGCTGCGGGTCTCGGGCGGTAGTTGCAGCCCGGCGTCGAGCCCCGCGAGGCCCGCGGCCAGCACGCCGCCGATCACCAGGTACGGGTTGGCGGCGGCGTCGAAGCACTTGACCTCGGCGTTGGCCTGCTCGGCGGTGGAGCCGGTGATCAGGCGCAGCGCCGCCTCACGGTTCTCCAGCCCCCAGCAGCGGTAGGCCCCGGCGAACCGGGAGGGCACCAGGCGCAGGTAGGAGGCGGCGCTGGGCGCGCCGAGGGCGAGCAGGGCCGGCAGTTCGGACAGCACGCCCGCGAGGAAGTGCTCGGCTTCCGGGTGCAGCCCGTGGCGGCCGGGGCCGCCGTGTGCGAGGTTGCGGCCCTGCCGCCAGAGGCTGAGGTGCACATGGCCGCCGTTGCCGAGCTCGCCCCCGGAGAAGACGGGCGCGTACGAGACCCGCAGGCCGTGCCGGGCGGAGACGGCCCGGATGGTGTGGCGTACCAGCATCGCGGTGTCGGCTGCCTCGACCGGTCCCTCGGCGGCGACGGAGACCTCGAACTGCCCGGCGGCGTACTCGGGGTGGAGCTGGAGCACGGCGAGGCCCTGCCGGGTGAGGGCGTTCAGCACCTCCCGCAGGTAGTCGGAGTGCTCGACGAAGCGGGTCATGCCGTACCCGGGCCCGTGCGCCGCGGGGGACCCGGCGGCGTCGGCCGCCACCCACTCGACCTCGATCCCGGCCCGCACCGACATCCCGCGCCGTCCGACGGCCTCGGCGGCCCGGCGGGTGAAGCCGCGCTGGCAGCCGGGGTGCGGCGCGCCGCCCTGGGTGTAGCGGTCGGCCGGGGCCCACGCCCAGCCGGGCTGGGCGGCGAGCGGGGTGAGCCGGTCGAGGTCGGGGACGAGCCGCAGGTCACCGGTCGGGCCGGTGCTCGACGGCGTGCGGGTGAAGGAGTCGTCGACCAGGGAGAAGTCGAAGCACGGCGCGGCGCCGACACCGTACTCGGCGGCGTGTTCGAGCTGGGCGAGCGGGACGGACTTGACCCGGGTGAGCCCGGCGTTGTCGACCCAGCCGAACACCACCCCGTCGATGCCCTCGGCGGCGAGCTGTGGTGCCGCGGTCCGGGCCCGGGCGGCCCGTTCGGCGCGGGAACGCGTGGTGGTCATGCCGCCCATGCTGGTGCGGGCGGTGGCGGGAACGCCCGGGTTCGGCGGGAGTTCATCCGTCCGGGAAGGACCACGACGACGAGTTGACGATGCGTCAGGCATGCCGCATGCAGAGGCTTCCCCACTGGAAGCCCGCGCCGATCCCGGCCAGCACGTAGGCGTCCCCCGGGCGCAGGGCGCCTGCGGTGACGGTGGTGTGCAGCGCGGTGAACAGCCCGGCCGATCCGGTGTTGCCCAGCCGGTCCACGGTGACGGGGGCGCGCTCCGGGGGAACGTCCAGCGCCGCCATGGTCTCGGTGAGGATGTTCAGGTTGGCCTGGTGCAGGAAGAAATGACGGACCTGGTCGATCGGCACGCCGGCGCGGTGGGCGGCGCTGGTGATGCTCTCGGGCAGGCGAGTGGTCGCGGTGTTCCAGACGGCGCGGCCGTCCATGGACAGGTAGTGCTCTCCGGCGGCGACGGTGGCGGCGCCGGCGGGCAGCCGGGAGCCTCCGGCGGGGATCTGGACACCGTAGGACAGCTGGGAGCCGAGGCTGTAGGAGAGCAGGCCCGCTCCGGGGGTCTCGGAGCGGCTGAGGACGACGGCTGCCGCGGCGTCGCCGAAGAAGACGCCGGTGGTGCGGTCGGTGGGGCTGGCGAGTCTGGAGGCGCAGTCGGCCGCGAGGAGGAGGACGGTGGTGATGGAGGGGTTCTGCAGGAGGTGGGCGGCGATCAGCATGGCCTGGATGCCGGAGGCGCAGGCGGCTTGGGTGACGTCCAGGGCCAGGGCGCGGTGCGCGCCGAGGGCGTCCTTGACGATCAGCGCGGTCGACACGATCGGCTGGTCCCAGGTGTAGGTGGCGACGATGACCGCGTCCAGTCGGGTGGGCTCGATGCCGGCGGCGTCGAGGGCCGGGTGGGCGGCGGCGACGCACATGTCGGAGGTCGCCAGATGCGGTGCCAGCCGGCGGCGTTCGCGGATGCCGGTGCGGCTGGTGATCCATTCGTCGCTGGTGTCCAGGGTGCGGGTGAGCTGCTGGTTGGTGACGACCTCCGGGGGCAGGTGCATCCCGGTCCCGGCGATGGAGAACGGTACGGACAGGCCGACACCGGTCTGGTGGAACAGGGTCTGGTCCAGGGCGACGGTCATGCCACGCTCCGTTCCGGCCTGAGCGGTGCACCTCGAAGAACTCCCATGTCCGTTCCTTTCGATAGCGGTTCGTGAATGGCGGGGCGCCGCCGGGGCCGATCACCCGGGCTCCGGCGGACACCGCGTCCGGGTGCCCTCCGGTGATGACGTCCTCTGCGCGGGCGGGGCCGCGCGCAGGGACGGCACGGAGGCGAGCAGCGTTCGGGTGTAGGGGTGCCGCGGGGCGCGCAGGATCGTCCCGGTGGGGGCGGTCTCGACGATCCGGCCGTGCCGCATGACCGCCACGACGTCGGAGACGTGGCAGACCGCCGGCAGGTTGTGGCCGATGAAGAGCACGGACAGCCCGAGACGTCGCTGGAGGTCGCGGATCGTGTTGAGGACGGCGGCCTGTACCGAGACGTCGAGCGCCGAGGTGATCTCGTCGGCGATCAGCAGGCCGGGCTCGACGGCCAGGGCGCGGGCGAGGGCGACCCGCTGGCGCTGGCCGCCGGACAGTTGCCGGGGCAGGCGGTCGGCGAGCCCGGGGTCCAGGCCGACGAGGCCGAGGAGCTCGGTGACGCGCTCGGCGCGGGCGGCCCGGTCGAGCCGGCGGAAGACGGTGGCGGCTTCGACGAGCGCCTGACGGGCCGTCATCCGGGGGTCGAGCGCGGTGTCCGGGTCCTGGAGGACGACCTGGACGAGGCGGCCGAGCCGGCGCCGGCCGCGGACGGTGCGGGTGCGGACCTCCCGGCCGTCGACCAGGACCCGGCCGCTGTGCACGGGGACGAGGCCGACGATCGCGCGGGCCAGGCTGGATTTCCCCGAGCCGGACTCGCCCACGAGGCCGAGCGTGGTGCCGGACGGGATCTCCAGCGAGACGCCGTCCACGGCGGCGGGGCGGACCCGGGGGCCGGGGTGGCGGACGGTGAGGTCGGTGACCTGAAGGGCGGTCATGACGCGGTCACCTGCTCGGGGATCGCCGCAAGCGGTACAGGATGCCAGCAGGCGACCCGGTGGACGGCGTCCAGGTCCTCCAGCGGTGGAGCCTGCTCCGCGCAGTGGTCCCGGCGGCGCGGGCAGCGGGGTTCGAACGGGCATCCCGGTGCGGGCGCGAGCGGGTCGGGCGGTGCCCCCTCGATCGTCCGCAGCGGCCGGCCGCGGTCGACGCTGAGGTCCGGCACCGAGGCGACCAGCGCCCGCGTGTAGGGATGCCGGGCGCCGTCGGTGAGGCGGTCGGCGGGCAGTTCCTCGACGATGCCGCCCGCGTACATCACCAGGACCCGTTCGCAGAACTCGCCCACGAGCGCGATGTCGTGGCTGACGAACAGGATCGCGGCGGAGGTGTCCCGCCGGATGTCGGTGAGCAGCCGGGTGATCTGCCGCTGCACGGTGACGTCGAGCGCGGTGGTCGGTTCGTCGGCGATGATCAGCCCCGGCCGCACCATCAGCCCGGAGGCGATCATCACGCGCTGGCGTTGGCCGCCGGAGAGCTGGTGAGGACGTGAGCGCAGCAGCGCCGGGGACAGGGCGACCCGGCGCAAAGCGTCGGCGGCCTGCGCGGCGGCCCCCGCGCGGCCGGCACCCCGGTGGGCCCGGGGGGCCTCGGTGAGCTGGGTGGCGATCCGCAGGGACGGGTTGAGCGCGGAGGCCGGGTTCTGGAAGATCATCGCCAGGCCCGTCGCGAGGTGCCGGTCCCGCTCCTTGGGCGTCAGGGCGGCGAGGTCGGCTCCGAGCAGGCGCAGGGTGCGCCGCGACACGCGCGCGCCGTACGGGAGCAGGTCGGCGATGGCCAGTGCGGTGAGCGACTTGCCCGAGCCCGACTCGCCGACGAGCCCGAGGGCCTCGCCGGGCCGCACCGAGAAGCTCACGCCGCGCACCGGCCGGACCGGGCCGTCCGGGGTGGGGAGTTCGATGCTGAGGTCCTCGACCTGGAGTACCAGCCCGTCCTCGGCGGGGCCGCTCGGGGCGGGCGTCGGCGCGGGTGCGCGCGGGGCCGGGGCGCGCCGGGCGACGCTCCCGGCCAGTACCTCGCCGAGCAGTTGGAAGGCCAGGGCCGCGTAGAGGACGGCCAGGCCCGGGGCCAGCGCGGGCAGCGGGTCCGCGTAGATCCGGTCGAGCCCCTGGCTGAGCAGCAGCCCCCAGTCGTAGCCGGGCGGTTGGACGCCCAGGCCCAGGAAGCTCAGCCCGGAGAGTGCGACCAGGGAGGTGCCCGCCGCCGTGGTGGTGCTCAGCAGCAGCGGCTCCGCGATGTTGGGCAGGACGTGCCGCCACAGCAGCCGGTGGCGGCGCAGGCCGAGGACCCGGGCCGCGGCCAGGTGGTCGGTGCCCGCGACGCCGGCGGCGAGGGTCTGGGCGAGCCGGGCGAATCCGGGGACGCCCGCGGCCGCGAGGGCCAGCACTGCCCCGGCGGCGCCCGCGCCGAACACGACCGCGAGGAACATCGCGACGAGGAGCGCCGGGAAGGCGAGCAGGAGGTTGATCAGCCCGGCGGTCAGCCGGCGGCCGCGCCGGCCGAGGACGGCGGTGCAGGCCCCGAGGAGGATTCCCGAGCTCGCTCCGAGCAGGACCGCCGCCAGCGCGAGCAGCAGGGAGGGCCGGGTGGCCGTCAGGACCCGGGCGAGCAGGTCCCGGCCGAGACCGTCGGTGCCGAACGGGTGACCCGCGGAGGGTCCCTGGAGTACGGCCGAGGGGTCGGGGCGGTCGGCCGCCGCGCCCCAGACCGGCGGGCCGACCAGTGCGAGGGCGAGGAGTGACGCCAGCATGACCGCGGTGGCCCAGGCCATGGGCGAGCGCCGGAATCCGGACGGAAGGCGCATGGTCACATCTCCCGGATCGCCGAACGGGGATCGAGCACGGCGAGCAGCACGTCGACCACGAGGCCGGCGAGCAGCAGGGTGGTGCCGAGCACCAGCACCATCGCCTGGACCACCGGGTAGTCCTGTGCGATCACGGACTGGGCCATGGCGGAGCCGATGCCGGGCCAGGCGAAGACCTTCTCGACCAGCACGGTGCCGGCGATCAGGGCGGGCAGCAGGCTTCCGGCGACGGTGAGCGCGGCGGTGGCCGTGTTCGGTGCCGCGTGCCGGAGGTAGCAACGTGCGGGAGACAGCCGTTTGCTCCGGGCGGTGCGCAGGTAGTCCTCGTTCAGCACCTTGAGCGCCTCCACCCGGACGATGCGCAGCAGGATGGCGGTGGGGGCGAGGGAGAGCGCGAGGACGGGCAGGACGAAGGACTCGACGCCCGCCGCTCCGGCCACCGGGAACAGTCGGAGGCCGACGGCCAGCAGCGCGGTGAGTCCCGCGGCCAGCACGAAGTCCGGCACCGCGGCCACACCGGCGGTGACCGCGGTGAACGCCAGATCGGTGCGCGGGCGGCGGCCGTCACGGGTGCGGACCGCGGCCAGCAGGCCGCCGGGCAGGGCGACGGCGAGGGTGGCCAGGAAGGCGAGACCGGCGATCTCCAAGGTGGCCGGCAGCCGGGTGCGGACCAGCTCCGCGACGGGGGTTCCGGTGACCAGCGAGGTGCCGAGGTCGCCGTGCAGCAGTCCGCAGAGGTAGTGCCGGTACTGGGACAGGAAGGGTGCGTCGAGCCCGAGGGTGTGCCGGCGGGCGGCCACCAGGTCGGGGGCGGCGTCGACGCCGAGGGCGGCCCGGACCGGATCGCCGGGGACGAGGCGGATCATCGAGAACGACGCGGTGAGCACGACTGCGAGGGAGACGAGCAGCCGGAGCGTACGGCGGCCGAGGAACGCTGCCCAGGGGTGCCGCATCAGCTGGGGTGAGGACATGGTGGGTCCCGGTCACTGGTGGAGGCGGATGCTGGTGGGAACGAGCTGGCCGCCGAAGGAGGTGGTGAAGGCGGTGCGGTAGCCGTACACGCTGCTCCGGCCGTCGGCGATCGGCAGTGCGTCGGCGGAGCGGAAGAGCGCGGCGGCGGCCCGGTTCCAGGTGCCGCAGCCTGTCGTGTCGGTCTCGCGGAGGGCTCGGGCGACCAGGGCGTCGTACTCGGGGTCGGTCACGCCCGCGAAGTTGAGGCCCTGGGCGGTGACGGGGCCGGAGAAGAAGGGGACGAAGCCGACCGGCAGGGCGAAACCCGGGGTGCTGCCGACCACCACGTCGAAGTCGGCGCTGCCGTACATGGCGTTGACGAGGGCGGGCAGGCTCTCGGTGACCTGCTCGACGTCCGCGCCGAGCGCCGTCCATTCCCGGGCCATCAGCTCGGCGACGGACGGCAGGGTGGGGCCGAGGTCGGGGCTGGTGATGAGGCGGAGCCGCAGAGGGCGGCCGTCCTTGGCCAGCGGGCCGTGGCCGGAGCGGGTCCAGCCGGCGGCCCGGAGGGCTTCCGCCGCGTTCCGGGAGGGCAGGTTGGCGTCCGCGACGTCGGCGTGGCAGACCGAGCCCTCGGCGCCGAAGTCGGTCGCGGGCCTGCCGCGGCCGCCGACGGCGACGTTGGCGAGCCCCCGGCGGTCGAGGGCGGCGACCATGGCGCGGCGAAGTGCCTTGTCGGCGAGGGGCCGGCCGGGCCGCTGGTTGAAGAAGGTCAGCCCGACCACGGTCGCGACGTCGGTGGTGGACAGACCGTGGCCGGTGAGCCGGGCGCGGTCCGGCCCGTTCACGTCGGCGATCTCGATGCCCCCGGTGAGCAGGAGGTTCGCGGCGGTGGAGGCCTGGGGCACCACCGAGATGACGATGTGTGCGGGGATGCCGGGCTCAGCGGTGGTCGCCCCGGCCGGCCCCCAGGAGTATCCGTCGCGGACGGTGAACTCGTAGGGCCCGCCCGGGGTGTAGCGGGTCAGCACGTAGGGGCCGGTGCCCTGGGTGGCGCGTGCCAGCGAGGCGGGCCGGTCGAGCCCGGCGGGGCAGACGATCGGCAGCTGTCCGATGGTGCGGGTGAGGAACGGGAAGGGGGCCGCTGCGGTTGTCGACACCGTCCTGGTCCTGTTGTCGGCGCGCGCGGTGAACGGGACGTTCGGGAGGACGGTCCGGGCGCCGGCGAGCTGGTTGGCCGGGTCGCCCGCGTAGGTGAGTGCCCGGGCCACCGCCGAGGCGGTGAGGGGAGTGCCGTCGGAGCAGGTGATGCCCGGACGGAGGACGAAGGTGGCCGTGGTGGCGGTGGCCCGCCAGGAGGAGGCCAGACCGGTGACCAGGGTGCCGTCGGGGGCGAGGTCGACCAGTGAGTCATAGGCGTAACGGGCCTGGGAGGCGCCGAAGGAGGAGTACGGGTCGAAGCTCGGCGTCTCGCTGGACTCCGCGATCCTGACGGTTCCGTGGTCCACCAGGGGAGTGGTCGTCGAGGAGGCGGCACCGTCGCCGCAGCCACCCAGCGAGACGGCCGAGGCGATGAGGACAGTGGCCAGGACGACCGCTGGGGTGCGTCGGGGCATGGCGTCATGGTGTCACCGGGGCTCGGTCGTGGTGCGTCAACTGCCCTTTGCGCGAGGCGTGTTCGAACGCCCTCAACCCGCCTGCCCGCTGGTCGGGAGCCGCTCGGGGCGACCGGGGCGGGTGGTCCCGATTCACCTTTACGAGGAGCGGCGGGGCCGGCTGTTCCATTGCTGAGCGGGCTGCGTGGTGCGTGCCGGACGGGCGGAATTAATGGAGAAAGGATAATCCGATGATCGCTTTCCTTGGTGTTTTGATGTTCAGCGGTTCAGGTCACGCGGTCAGGGAATGAACACTCGCATGAGTGAACTCGGAGGTAGCCATTTGGTCCAAGCGAGCGCGGCTCGACTACGGTGATCGTGGGATCGGATGGCGCGTTCCGGTGTCCGGGAATCCGACGTGTGGAGCGAATCCCGGATACCGAGCTGGAATGCTTCTCTTCACCCGGCTGCGCACTGCTCCGGAGTTCGCCATGCCCGGGTTCCCTGTCATACGCATACGTGGAGAGGATGGAGCATCATGCCGCCCGTAGTACCGCCCTTCCTGGTAGGTCTCATCGTCGCGCCGCTGGCCAAGCGCCTGCTCAGGCCGCTGGTGAGCGGAGTCGTCAAGACGTCCGTCGGCATCGCGATGGAGGTGAAGAAGGCGGCCCACGAGGTCGGGGAGAACATCAACGACCTCGCCGCCGAGGTGACCGCCGACGTGGTGGCCGCCCAGATTTCCGCCGGTGACACCGGAGCGCGCTCCGGTGTCGCCCAGCCCGTCGCCGCGCGTGTCCCCATGGACGAGCCCGTCGGCCAGGCCGAAGGGGGCTCAAGGGCCCCGAAGCCGCGCGCGAGTGCCGGAAAGGCGCACTGACGGTCCGTCGGGACCCGCGGCCGCCGCCGGGCGCGCATGTCGATCGATTCGGCGGAACGCATCGGGCGGCGGCCGTCCGCCGGCAGTTCGGCTGCTGAAATCCGCCGTTCAGAATTCCCCACTCCGTCGCCGTATTCCGTCGTGTCCGTGACGGTATTCCGCGACCCCGCGAACAGGTGATTCGTACACATGCCATCGTTACTGGGTGCCGCACCCGGATTCCGATCCGTGGAATCGGGCGCGAGTCCGCGCTCGGTCACGCCGGGCCGCCAGCGCTGGGACGTCAAGCTGGTGCGCGGACGGCCCCGGACGGCCCAGATCCTCGCCGCCGCCCTGAGCCGCGTTCCCGGGATCACCGAAGTCCAGGCGAACCCGGTCACCGGCGGCGTCCTCGTCCGGCACGATGCGCGGGTGTGCGCCACGGACGTCGGCCGGATGGTGCGCAGAGCCGTCGCCCTGCTCGCGGCGAAGCCCACCGGAACGGAAGGCGTGACGCCGGACGGGCCCGCCGTCGACCCGGCCCCGCCGGCGGACCGCGGCCCGGTCACGCTCCCGGCGCTCGCCGCCGGCGGCGCGGTCGCGGCCGGGATCGCGCTGATCAAGGGATCAGCGCTGAGGAGGCAGTTGGTGGCGGTGGGCGGTGTGGTCGTGGCGACCGCGGTCGTGCTCCGCAAGGACTGGCACAGAACGGTCGACGCGTCCCGCGACGCGGCCGGGCCGGATACCGGACGCCACCCCCTGCTGGAGATCGTCGGACCGCATCGGCGCACCCTCTACCGGGCAGCCGCCCTGTCCATCGCGTGCCAGACCGCGGAGACGGCGCTCGGCACCTTCCTGGGCTGGACCGGCCTGGTCCTCATCAAGGGCGAGGCGGCCCCACTGGTCAGCCTCGGCCTGACCACGGCTTCCGCCCAACTCTGGGGGCTGGCCGGGCTGGTGGCCGCAGCCTGTGCCGCGGTGGCGGGACTGTCGTACGCCTCCAACCTCCAGTGGCGCCGACTCGGCCAGGACATCGAGCACGACTGGCGGAGCCGCACGTACCGACACGTCCAGCACCTCGAACTGAGGCACCTGGAGGGAGAGCGGACCAGCCGGGTGGCCGGCACGCTCACCAACGACGTCGGGCAGTTGGGCGCCTTCTTCGCCGGACCGGCCAACGACGTCCTGCAACTCGGCACCAGCCTGGCCCTCCTGGTGCCCGCGTTCCTCCTGCTGGCGCCGCAGATCGCCTGGGTCGCGTTCCTGCCGATCCCGGTCATCGCCTGGCTGTCGCTGCGCCACCAGGACCGGGCCGCGGCCGGATACGCCGTCACCGGCGAGCGCCGGGCCAGGCTGGGCAGCCAGGTGATCAACTCGCTCGAAGCCGGTGCGACCGTCAAGAGCTTCTGCACCGAGGACCACGAGGCCGAACACATCGACACGTTGAGCGAAGCGGCCCAGGAGAGCAGCCGGCAGAGCGACCGCGGCACGATCCGCCACGCCGAGACTGTCCGGGCCTGCACCACCGCGTCGATGGCCGCGACCCTGCTGATCGGTGGCCGTTCGGTGCTCAACGGCACCCTGCGCTTCGAGGTGTTCAGCCCGCTGATCGGGCTGCCCCAGATGCTGCTGATGCGGATGAGCCGGCTCGGCGGCATCGCCGACCAGTACCAGCGCACCCTCGCCTCCTACGAGCGGGTCCAGCGGCTGCGCGCCCTGCCCGCCGAGGCCGACGACGGCGACGGGACGCTCGACCTCGCCGAGGTGCGGGGCGAACTCGTCCTCGACGGGGTCACCTTCGCCTACCCCGGCCGGCCGGCGGCGCTGGAGGACCTCTCGCTGACCATCCCGGCCGGGCAGGTGACCGCCCTGGTCGGCGCCACCGGCTCAGGCAAGACGACGATCGCCAAGCTGCTGATGCGCTTCCAGGACGTGGAGTCCGGCCGGGTGCTGCTCGACGGACAGGACGTCCGGGACCTGCGCCGTCACGTCCTGCGCCAGACCATCGGCTTCGTCGCCCAGGACCCCTTCCTCTTCGACGGCAGCATCGCCGACAACATCCGCTACGGCACCTTCGGAGCCTCGGACGAGGCAGTGCTCCAGGCCGCCGCCATGGCCGAGGCGCACCCCTTCATCGCGATGTTGCCGGACGGCTACGACACGCTGATCGGCGAACGCGGCGCCGCGCTCTCCGGCGGCCAGCGGCAGCGGATCGCCCTGGCGCGCACGATGCTCAAGAACTCGCCGGTCGTCATCCTCGACGAGGCCACCTCCGCCGTGGACAACGAGACCGAGGCCGCCATCCAGCGCACGCTGCGCAGCTTCGCGGCCGACCGGACGATGATCGTCATCGCCCACCGCCTCTCCACGGTCCGCCACGCCGACCGGATCTACGTCATGGACAAGGGCGGCATCGTCGCCGAACAGGGCACCCACGACGAACTCCTCGCCCAGCACGGACACTACGCATCCCTCTGGCAGATCCAGGCCGGCGAACTCGCCGCCTGACCGCAGAAAGCCGCCCCGCCCGCCGATCGCGTGATGCCACCGCGACCGGCGCGGCACGGCGCGCCCTGCGCGCATGCCCGCCCACACTTCTGGAGGTACCCCCATGTCCCGTCGCGACCAAGACGCCCTTCCCCTGACCGCGGCGCAGCGGGAGATCTGGCTCGCCGAACAGAGCTCCCGGACGCCGATCCCGGGCTACCGCGTCGGCGAGTGCCTGGAGATCCACGGGCCGGTCGATCCGCAGCTGTTCGAGGCCGCGCTGCGCCGGGTGGTCGACGAGGTCGACGCCCTGCACGTGACCTTCGTCGACGACGGTGACGGCCCGCACCAGATCCCGCGCGCCACCTGGGACTGGACGCCCACCCACCTCGACCTCGGTGCGGAGCCGGACCCGCGGGCGGCGGCCATGGAATGGATGGAGCGCGACCTGGCCCGTCCGTTGGACCTCGCCGCCGATCCGCTGTTCGGCCACGCACTGATCCGGCTGTCGCCCACCGAGTTCCTCTGGTACCTGAACTACCACCACCTGGTGCTGGACGCGATCAGCAGCTCCATGGTCCGGCAGCGGGTCGGCGAGGTCTACTCGGCACTCGCCGAGGGCGCCGCCGTGCCGCCCTGCCCGTTCGGCTCGCTGCGGGACCTGGTGGAAAGCGACACCGCCTACCGCTCGTCCGCCGACTTCACCGCCGACCGCTCCTACTGGACCGGGCGGTTCGCCGATCTGCCCGCCCCGACCCGGCTCACCGACACCACCGCGACGGACCCGCACCAGACCCTGCGCCTGGCCGGAGAGCGGGAACTGCGCCGCCCCGAGGCGCTGCGGGCGGCGGCGGCCCGGGCCGGCGTCCGCTGGTCCCGGGTGGTGGTCGCGGCGACCGCGCTCTACGCCCACCGTCTCAGCGGCGCACAGGACGTCGTGCTCGCCCTTCCCGTCACCGCCCGTCGGGGCTCCGACCGCGACCTGTTGTCAGTGCCCGGCACCATGTCCAACGTGGTCCCCCTGCGGCTGACCGTGCGACCGGACATGCCGTGGGGCGAACTCGTCGCCCAGGCGGCACGGGAGGTCGACTCGGCCGTCGCGCACGAGCGCTACCGCAGCGAGGACCTGCTGCGCGACCTCGGCGCGCCCGGCAGCATCGGCACGGCGTTCCCGCTGATCGTCAACATCATGGCCTTCAACGCCAGGCCGAGCTTTGCCGGGCACCCCGCGTCAGTTCACCACTTCGTGTCGGGATCGACCACCGACCTGGCCGTCTGGGTCTTCGACTACCGCGACGGCAATCCCCCGCTGCTCAGGCTGCACGGCGCGCCGCAGGCGTACGGCGACGACGACCTCGCCGCGCACCAGCAGCGGCTGCTCGCCCTGCTCGACGCCGTCGCGGACTGCGACCCGGACGAGGAGGTCGGCAGGATCGATCTGCTCACCGCGCGGGAGCACGGTGCGCTGGCGGCGCTGGGGACCGGGCCGGTGGCGCGGGTTCCGGCTGTGAGCCTGCCGGAGTTGTTCCGGGAGCGTGTCGCGGCGGCTTCGGGCCGGGTCGCGTTGGTGTGCGGTGATGTGTCGTTGACGTATGCGGAGTTGGATGCGCGGGCGAATCGGTTGGCGCATGCGTTGATGGCGCGGGGTGCGGGGCCGGAGCGGTTGGTGGCGGTGGTGTTGCCGAGGTCGGTGGAGTTGGTGGTGGCGATCTTGGCGGTGGTGAAGTCGGGTGCGGCGTATGTGCCGGTGGACCCGGAGTATCCGGCGGCTCGGGTGGCGTATCTGCTGGAGGATGCGTGTCCGGTTGTGGTGGTGACCGACGCGGGTACCGGGGGGCGGTTGCCGGCGGGCGGTGCCGACTGGTTGGTGCTTGACGATCCTGCGACGGTTTCCCTGGTGGCGGGTTGTCCGGCGGTCGATCCGGGGGTGGCTGTCGATCCTCGCCACCCGGTGTACGTGATCCACACCTCCGGTTCCACGGGCAGGCCCAAGGGCGTCGTGGTCACCCACGGCGGCCTGCTCAACCTGCTCACCGACCACCGGCTGGTGCGGTTCGCGCCGCTGCTGGAGGACCGGCAGCGGCTGCGGGTGGCCCTGACCACCTCGGTGTCGTTCGACGCCTCCTGGAACCAACTCTCGGCCCTCTTCGCGGGTCACGAGCTGCACGTCCTGGACCACGCGACCCGGACCGACCCCGAAGCCCTGGTCGACTACACGGCGAGCCGAGGGCTGGACTATGTGGAGGCCACTCCCTCCTATCTTCAAGTCCTCCTCGCCCATGGACTGCTGGACGATCCGCTGCGTCGTCCGGCACTGGTCGCGGCGGGTGGGGAGGCCGTTCCGGAGCAGGTGTGGGAGCGGTTGCGGGCGGCCGGTGGGGGCTCCTGCCTCAACTTCTACGGACCGTCCGAATGCACCGTCAACTCGGTGGTCGCGGACGTGGCCGCGAGTCCGCGTCCGGTGATCGGCCGGCCCGTCACCAATGCCCGGTTGTACGTGCTCGATGCCGCGTTGCGGCCGTTGCCGGCGGGTGTGGCGGGTGAGTTGTACATCTCGGGTGCGGGGCTGGCGCGTGGCTACCTGGACCGGCCAGGTCTGACCGCGGGGCGGTTCGTGGCGGACCCGTTCGGTCCGGACGGGTCGCGGATGTACCGCACCGGTGACCTGGTGCGGTGGAACCCGGAGGGGAACCTGGAGTTCCTGGGCCGTACCGACGACCAGGTCAAGGTCCGCGGGTTCCGGATCGAACCCGGCGAGATCGAGGCGGCGCTCGCCGAACACCCACAGGTCGCGCGGGCCGTCGTCACGGTACGCACCGACGAGGAAACCCGGTTGGTCGCCTACGTCCTCCCCGACGCGGGGCAGACCGTCCGAGCGGACGCGCTGCGGGACCGGCTGCGGGAGCGGCTGCCCGCGTACATGGTGCCGTCGGCGTTCGTGGTGCTGGACGAGCTGCCCCTGACCCCGAACGGCAAGCTCGACCGGCGCGCTCTCCCGGCGCCCGGACAGCAGCCCGCCGCATCGGGCCGCGCACCGCGCACCGCGGTCGAGCACCTGCTCTGCGGGCTGTTCGCCGAGGTGCTGGGGGTCGCCGAGGTCGGGCCGGACGACAGCTTCTTCGACCTCGGCGGGCACTCCCTGCTCGCCACCCGGCTGGTCGCCCGGGCCCGGTCCGTGCTCGGCGTGGAGCTGAGGCTGCGCGACCTGTTCGACGCGCCGACGGTGGCGGAACTGGCGGCCGCGGTGGACGTCGCGGGCCGGGCGCGCCCGGCACTGGGGCGGCGCGAGCGCCCCGCGGTGGTCCCGCTGTCCTTCGCGCAGCGGCGGCTGTGGTTCCTGCACCGGCTGGAGGGGCCGAGCGCCACCTACAACATCCCGCTGACCCTGCGGCTGTCCGGAATCCTGGACCAGCGTGCCCTGGAAGCCGCACTGGCGGACGTGGTCGAGCGGCACGAGAGCCTGCGTACCGTCTTCCCGGTGGTCGACGGCGTGCCGTACCAACGGGTGCTCGGCCTCGACGCCGCACGGCCGCGGCTGCGGGTGACCGAGGTCGGTGAGCACGACCTGCCGGACCGGCTGGCGGAGGCCGCGCGGTACGGCTTCGAGCTCTCCGAGGAGCCGCCGCTGCGCGCCGAACTGTTCCGGCTCGGCGCGGACGAGCACGTGCTGCTGCTGGTGGTGCACCACATCGCCGGCGACGGCTGGTCGACCGGACCTCTCGCGCGGCACCTGACGACCGCCTACGCCGCCCGGAGCGAGGGCGCGAAGCCGCAGTGGCCGCCGCTGCCGGTCCAGTACGCCGACTACGCGCTCTGGCAGCAGGAGCTGCTGGGTGACGGCGCCGACCCGGACAGCCTGCTCAACGGCCAACTCGCCTACTGGCGCGAACAGCTGGCGGACCTGCCCGAGCAGGTCGAGCTGCCCTTCGACCGACCCCGGCCGGCGGCGATGTCCTACCAGGGCGCCCACCTGCCGGTGCGGATCGACGCCGAGCTGCACCGGGGCCTGCGCGCGCTCGCCCGTGACGGCGGAGCCAGCCTCTTCATGGTGCTCCAGGCCGGCCTGGCCGCTCTGCTGGGCAAACTCGGGGCCGGCACCGACGTTCCGATCGGTACCCCGGTCGCGGGACGCACCGACGAGGCCCTGGACGACCTGGTCGGCTTCTTCGTCAACACCCTGGTGCTGCGCACCGACCTGTCCGGCGACCCGTCGTTCACCGAACTGCTGGGCCGGGTGCGCTCCGACGCGCTGGCCGGGTACGCGCACCAGGACGTGCCGTTCGAGCACCTCGTGGAGGCGCTGAACCCGACCCGGACGCTGGCGCACCACCCGCTGTTCCAGACCCTGCTCACGCTGCAGAACGCGCCGTCCGGCACCTTCGACCTGCCGCGGCTGCGGGTGGCGACCGACCTGGTCCCCACCGGGACGGCCAAATGCGACCTGACCTTCGTCCTGGCCGAACAGCCCGGCGAGGACGGGCTGTCGGGCGTCGTGGAGTACAGCACCGACCTGTTCGACGCGGCCACCGTCAGCGGGATCGTCGAGCGGTGGCTGAGGCTGCTGCGCGCCGTCGTCGCCGCCCCCGGCCGACGGATCGGGCAGGTGGACGTGCTGTCCACCGACGAGCTCCGGGCGCTGCTGCCGGCCGGCACCGACCAGGGCGACGAGCGGCCGGAGTCCGGCCTGCCCGCGCTGTTCGAGCAGCAGGTCCGGGCGAACCCGGCCGCGGTCGCCCTCACGGACGGCGAAGCCACGCTCACGTACGGCCAGTTGAACGCCCGCGCCAACCAGCTGGCGCATGCCCTGGCCGACCGGGGGGTGGGGCCGGAGCAGTTGGTGGCCCTGGCCCTGCCGCGCTCGGCGGAGTTGGTCGTGGCGGTGCTCGCGGTGCTCAAGGCCGGCGCCGCGTACGTACCGGTCGACCCCCAGTACCCGGCCGCCCGGATCGCCTACCTGCTCCAGGACACCCGACCCGCGCTGCTCGTGACGACCAGCCGGATCGGAGAGCTTCCGGGGGCGGACCACGTGGACCGGCTGCTGCTGGACGCCGCGGACCTGGACCGGCTGCCGGACACGGACCTCGGGGTCCCGGTCGACCCGAGCCACGCCGCCTACGTCATCCACACCTCCGGTTCCACCGGCAACCCCAAGGGCGTGGTGGTCCCGCACCGCAACGTGGTGCGCCTGTTCGGCACCACCCGGGAGCTGTTCGACTTCTCCGCCGAGGACGTGTGGACCCTCTTCCACTCCTACGCCTTCGACTTCTCGGTGTGGGAGCTGTGGGGCCCGCTGCTGCACGGCGGCCGGCTGGTGGTCGTGGACCACGAGACCAGCCGCTCGCCCGGCCGGTTCCTGGACCTGCTCGCCCGCGAGCGGGTGACGGTGCTCAACCAGACACCGTCCGCCTTCTACCAGCTGATGGAAGCGGACGCGGAGGCTCCGGAGACCGGCAGCCGGCTCGCCCTGCGCACGGTGGTGTTCGGCGGCGAGGCGTTGGAGCACAGCCGGCTGGCCGGCTGGTACCGCAGGCACCCGCAGGACGCGCCGCGGCTGGTCAACATGTACGGCATCACCGAGACCACGGTGCACGTCACGTACGCGGCGCTCGACCGGTCCGGCACCACCGCCGGCCAGGTCGGCGCGGCCCTCCCGGACCTGCGCGCGTACGTGCTCGACAGCGGCCTGCGGCCGGTGGCCCCGGGCGTGCCGGGCGAGCTGTACGTCGCGGGAGCGGGCCTGGCGCGCGGCTACCTCAACCGGCCCGGCCTGACCGCCGGCCGGTTCGTGGCGGACCCGTTCGGAGCGCCGGGGTCGCGCATGTACCGCAGCGGCGACGTGGTGCGCCGCGCGGCTGACGGCGGCCTGCGCTACGTCGGCAGGGCGGACCAGCAGGTCAAGGTGCGCGGCTTCCGGATCGAACTCGGCGAGGTCGAGGCGGCGCTGGCCGGGTACCCCGGCATCGCCCAGGTCGCCGTCCTGGCCCGGCAGGACCGCGCCGACGACACCCGGCTGACCGCGTACCTGGTGCCGGCCGCGGGCGCCGCACCGAGGTCCGCGGACCTGCGGGAGCACCTGCGCGAGCGGTTGCCGGAGTACATGGTGCCGTCGGCGTTCGTCGTGCTGGACGCGCTGCCGCTGACCGTCAACGGCAAGCTGGACCACCGGGCTCTGCCGGCACCCGACCTCGCCCCGGCGGCCGCATCCCGCGCGCCGCGCAGCCCGCAGGAGCAGATCCTCTGCGAGCTGTTCGCGGAGGTCCTGGGGGTGGCGTCGGCCGGTGTCGAGGACGGGTTCTTCGACCTGGGCGGGCATTCGCTGCTGGCCACCCGTCTGGCCGCCCGCATCCGCGCGACGCTCGGCGTGGAAATGCCGCTGCGCACGCTGTTCGAGGCGCCGACCCCGGAGGGTCTGGCCGCCGCCCTGGTGGCGGCCGGGCCGGCGCAGGTCGCCCTGGCCCGGCGCGAGCGCCCCGCGGTGGTCCCGCTGTCGTTCGCGCAGCGGCGGCTGTGGTTCCTCCACCAGCTGGAGGGAGCCGGCGCGAACTACCACATCTCCCTGGCCTGGCGGCTGTCCGGGGACCTGGACCGACCGGCCCTGGCGGCCGCCGTCGCGGACGTGGTGGCCCGGCACGAGAGCCTGCGCACCGTCTTCCCGGCGGTGGACGGCGTGCCGTACCAGCGGGTGCTGGACATCGAGGCAGCCCGCCCGCGACTGCCCGTGCACCGGACCACCGAGGCCGGGCTGCCGGCCGCCATGGCGGAAGCGAAGGACCGCCCGTTCGACCTGGCGGTCGACGTGCCGCTGCGGGGCGAGCTGTTCGAACTGGCGCCGGACGAGCACGTCTTCCAGGTGGTGCTCCACCACATCGCGGGTGACGGCTGGTCGCTGGGCCCGCTCGCGCGGGACCTGACCGCCGCCTACGCGGCGCGCCGCCGCGGCGAAGAGCCGCAGTGGGAGGAACTGCCGGTCCAGTACGCCGACTACACCCTGTGGCAGCACGAACTGCTCGGCGACTCAGCCGATCCGGACAGCTTGTTCGCCGGCCAGGCGGACTACTGGACGAAGGCGCTGGCCGGTCTGCCGGAACGGGTCCAGCTGCCCACCACCCGGCCCCGTCCGCCGGTCGCCTCGCACCGTGGCGGCTCCGTGCGCGCCGGGCTGGACGCCGAGCTGCACCGCGGTCTGCGCGAGCTCGCCCGCGCGCACGGGACCAGCCTGTTCATGGTGCTCCAGGCAGGGCTGGCGGCGTTGCTGAGCAAGCTCGGCGCGGGAGACGACATCCCGGTCGGCAGCCCGGTCGCCGGTCGGACCGACCAGGCGCAGGACGAGCTGGTCGGCTACTTCGTCAACACCCTGGTGTTCCGTACCGACACCTCGGGTGATCCGACGTTCGCCGAGCTGCTGGACCGGGTCCGGGACACCGCGCTGGCCGGCTACGCCCACCAGGACCTTCCGTTCGAGTACCTGGTCGAGGTCCTGAATCCGGCCCGGTCGCTGGCGCACCACCCGCTGTTCCAGGTCATGCTGGTGCTGCAGAACGCACCCCGGGCCGACTTCGCCCCGGCCGGGCTGCGGGTCGGCGAGATGCCGCCCACGTCGACCACCGCCAAGCTCGACCTGATCTTCACCATGTCCGAGCGGTACGCGGAGGACGGCTCTCCGGAGGGGATCGACGGGTCCGTCGAGTACGCCCTCGACCTGTACGATCCGGCCGCCGTCGAGGCGATGATCGGGCGGTGGGAGCGGTTGCTCCGCGCCGCGGTCGCCGACCCGGGGCAGCGGGCCAGCCGGATCGACCTGCTCACCGACGAGGAGCACCGCCGGCTTGACGCCCTCGGCACCGGGCCGGTGGCGCGGGTTCCGGCTGTGAGCCTGCCGGAGTTGTTCCGGGAGCGTGTCGCGGCGGCTTCGGGCCGGGTCGCGTTGGTGTGTGGTGATGTGTCGTTGACGTATGCGGAGTTGGATGCGCGGGCGAATCGGTTGGCGCATGCGTTGATGGCGCGGGGTGCGGGGCCGGAGCGGTTGGTGGCGGTGGTGTTGCCGAGGTCGGCGGAGTTGGTGGTGGCGATCTTGGCGGTGGTGAAGTCGGGTGCGGCGTATGTGCCGGTGGACCCGGAGTATCCGGCGGCTCGGGTGGCGTATCTGCTGGAGGATGCGCGGCCGGTTGTGGTGGTGACCGATGTGCGGAGCGGGGGGCGGTTGCCGGCGGGCGGTGCCGATCGGTTGGTGCTTGACGATCCTGCGACGGCTGCTTCGGTGGCGGGTTGTCCGTCGGTCGATCCGGGGGTGGCTGTCGATCCTCGCCACCCGGTGTACGTGATCCACACCTCCGGTTCCACCGGCAGGCCCAAGGGTGTCGTGGTCACCCACGGCGGCCTGGCCAACCTGTTCGCCAACCAGTGGGCGCTGGTCTTCCGGACGGGGGAGCGGCTGCGGGTCGGGTTGACCACGTCCGTGTCGTTCGACGCCTCCTGCGACCAGCTCCTGGCCCTCTTCGCGGGTCACGAGCTGCACGTCCTGGACGAGGCGACCTGGACCGACCCGGACGCGTACCTCGAGTACGCCGCACGCGCAGGGCTGGACTATGTGGAGGCCACTCCCTCCTATCTTCAAGTCCTTCTCGCTCATGGACTGTTGGACGATCCGCTGCGCCGTCCGGCACTGGTCGCGGCGGGTGGGGAGGCCGTTCCGGAGCAGGTGTGGGAGCGGTTGCGGGCGGCCGGTGGGGGCTCCTGCCTCAACTTCTACGGACCGTCCGAATGCACCGTCAACTCGGTGGTCGCGGACGTGGCCGCGAGTCCGCGTCCGGTGATCGGCCGGCCTGTCACCAATGCCCGGTTGTACGTGCTGGATGCCGCGTTGCGGCCGTTGCCGACGGGTGTGGCGGGTGAGCTGTACATCTCGGGTGCGGGGCTGGCGCGGGGCTACCTGGACCGGCCGGGTCTGACCGCGGGGCGGTTCGTGGCGGACCCGTTCGGTCCGGACGGGTCGCGGATGTACCGCACCGGTGACCTGGTGCGGTGGAACGCGGAGGGGAACCTGGAGTTCCTGGGCCGTACCGACGACCAGGTCAAGGTCCGCGGGTTCCGGATCGAACCCGGCGAGATCGAGGCGGCGCTCGCCGAACACCCGCAGGTCGCACGGGCCGCCGTGATCGTCCGGCAGGATCGGCCGCAGGACCCCCGTCTGGTCGCCTACCTGCAGCCCGCCACCGGGGCGGAGCTCCGGACGGAGGACCTGCGGGCGCACCTGCGCGAGCGGCTGCCGGACTACATGGTGCCGGCCGCGTTCGTCTCTCTCGACACCCTGCCGCTGAACACCAGCGGCAAACTGGACCGGCGCGCCCTGCCCGCGCCCGAGTCCACCGCGACGCGGGCCGGCCGGGCACCGCACACTCCTCAGGAACAGGTGCTGGCGGGGCTGTTCGCCGAGGTGCTGGGCCTGCCGCAGGTCGGTGTCGACGAGGACTTCTTCGACCTCGGCGGGCACTCCCTGCTCGCCACCCGGCTGGTCTCACGGGTCCGGTCGACCCTCGGGGTCGAACTGGAGCTGCGCGCGCTGTTCCGCACCCCGACGGTGGCCGGGCTGGCCGCCGGTCTGGGCGGCGCCGACCGGGCCCGGCTCGCCCTGGGGCGGGCGGAGCGGCCCGAGACGGTCCCGCTGTCGTCCGCGCAGCGGCGGCTGTGGTTCCTGCGCCAGTTGGAGGGCGCCGCATCGGTCTACAACATGCCGCTCGCGTGGCGGCTCTCGGGACCGCTGGACCCGGCCGCCCTGGAAGCCGCGCTGGGCGACCTCGTCGACCGGCACGAAACCCTGCGGACGGTCTTCCCGGCTGTTGACGGCGTGCCCCGCCAGCAGGTGCTGGCCGCCGGTCAGGCGCGCCCGGGGCTGTCGGTCACCCCGGCCGACGAGAAGTCCCTGCCGCGACTGCTGACGTCGGCCGCGGCGCGCGGATTCGATCTGGCGGCCGAACCGCCGCTGCGCGCCGAGGTGTTCGAGGTCTCGGCGGACGAGCACGTGCTGCTCCTGGTGATGCACCACATCGCCGGTGACGGCTGGTCGCTGGGCCCGCTGGCCGCTGACCTGGCCACCGCTTACGCGGCGCGCCACCTGGGCGGGGAGCCGCAGTGGGCGCCCCTGCCGGTGCAGTACGCCGACTACACGCTGTGGCAGCGCGAGCTGCTCGGTGACGCCGCCGACCCGCGGAGCCGGTTCGCCGAGCAACTCGGCTACTGGAAGCGGCAGCTGGCCGACCTGCCGGAGCAGATCCGGCTCCCCGCCGACCGCCACCGCCCCGCGACCCCCTCCCACTCCGGCGGCCACCTGGCGATCGAGCTGGACGCCGAACTGCACGCCGGGCTCGTCCGGCTGGGCCGCGAGCACGGCGCCAGCGTGTACATGGTGCTGCAGGCCGCCCTCGCATCGCTGCTGGACAAGCTGGGTGCGGGAGACGACATCCCGGTCGGCAGCCTGATCGCCGGCCGGACCGACCAGGCGCTGGACGACCTGGTCGGGTTCTTCGTCAACACCCTGGTGCTCCGCACGGACACCAGCGGCGACCCGTCCTTCGCCGAACTGCTGGTCCGGGTCCGGGAGGGCGCCCTCGGCGCGTACGCGCACCAGGACCTGCCCTTCGAGCACGTCGTCGAGGCCCTCAACCCGGCCCGGTCACCGGCCCATCAGCCGCTGTTCCAGGTGCTGCTCGCGCTGCAGAACGTGCCCCGCACCGAGTTCGCGCTGAGCGGTCTGGCCGCCAAGGTCGTCCTGGTGCGGACACCGACGGCCATGTTCGACCTGGGCTTCCACCTGCTGGAGCGCGGCGGCACGGGCGGCCCGGCCGAGGGCATCGTCGGACGGGTCGAGTACAGCACCGACCTGTTCGATGCCGCCACGGTGGAGGCGCTGGTCGCCCGGTGGCTGCGGCTGCTGGCGGCGGTGGTCGCCGATCCGGAGCGTCCGCTGAGCCGGATCGACGTCCTCACCGCCGAGGAGCGGCACGAGCTGCTGGTCGTTCGCAACGACACCGCCCGCCCGGCCCCTGACACCACCCTGCCCGCGCTGTTCGAGGCGCGGGTCCGGGCGACCCCCGAGGCCCCGGCGCTGCTGTTCGAGGACACCGCGCTGACCTACCGCGAGCTGAACCGCCGGGCCAACCGCCTGGCCCACGCGCTCATCGCGCGCGGCGTGGGCCCGGAGCGGATCGTCGCCCTGCGGCTGCCGCGCTCGGCCGAGCTGGTGGTCGCCGTCCTCGCGGTGCTCAAGACGGGCGCGGCGTACCTGCCCGTCGACCCGGACTACCCGGCCGCGCGCATCGCGCACATGCTTCAGGACGCACGCCCGGCCGTGGTGCTCGACGACCTCGCGGCCGTCACACCGGCCGGGGAGCTGCCGGAGCACGATCCGGCCGTTCCGGTGGACACCCGGCACCCGGCCTACGCCATCTACACCTCCGGTTCCACAGGCCGGCCCAAGGCCGTGGTGATGCCCGCCGCCGGGCTGCTGAACCTGCTGGCGTGGCACCACCGGACCGTCGGTGGCGAACCCGGCACGCGCACCGCCCAGTTCACCGCGATCAGCTTCGACGTCTCGGTGCAGGAGATGCTGTCCGCGCTGCTGTACGGCAAGACCCTGGTGGTGCCGACCGAGGAACAGCGCCGCAGCGCCGAACTGTTCGCCCGCTGGCTCGACCGCCACCGGGTCGAGGAGCTGTTCGCGCCGAACCTGGTGGTCGAGGCGCTGGCCGAAGCCGCCGAGGAGGCCGGGCTCGACCTGCCGCACCTGCGGCTGGTCGCGCAGGCCGGAGAGGCGATGCGGCTGGGCGCTGCCGTGCGCCGCTTCCAGGCCGGCCGGCCGGGGCGGGTGCTGCACAACCACTACGGGCCGGCCGAAACCCATGTGATCACCGCCTACGCGCTGCCGGCCGACCCCGCCGACTGCCCGCTGCCGGTGCCGATCGGCCGTCCGATCGCGAACTGCCGCGCCTACGTGCTGGATTCGGCACTGCGACCGGTGGCCCCCGGCGTGCTGGGCGAGCTGTACCTGGCCGGAGCGGGTCTGGCCCGCGGTTACCTGAACCGGCCCGGGCTGAGCGCCGGGCGCTTCGTCGCCGACCCGTACGGCCTCGCCGGCACCCGGATGTACCGCACCGGCGACCTGGTGCGCTGGCGCGCCGACGGTGAGCTGGAGTTCGCCGGCCGGAGCGACCACCAGATCAAGGTCCGAGGATTCCGGATCGAACCGGGCGAGGTCGAGGCCGAGCTGACCGCGCACCCGGGCGTCGCCCAGGTCGCGGTGCTCGCCCGGGAGGACCGGATCGTCGCCTACGTCGTCCCCTCGGACGGGGCCGGGGCGACCGCCGCGACGCTCGGGGCGCACCTGCGCGATCGGGTGCCGGAGTACATGGTGCCGTCCGCGTTCGTGCTGCTGGACGCGCTGCCGTTGACGCCGAACGGGAAGCTGGACCGGGCGGCGCTGCCCGCGCCGGAGCCGGGTACGACCGTCGCCGGCCGGGCGCCGCGCACACCGCAGGAGCAGATCCTCTGCGAGCTGTTCGCCGAGGTGCTGGGCCTCGCCCGGGTCGGTGTCGACGAGGACTTCTTCGAGCTGGGCGGTCACTCGCTGCTTGCCACCCGGCTGGTCTCACGGGTCCGGGCCACCCTCGGGGTCGAACTTGAGCTGAGCGTCCTGTTCCGGACTCCGACGCCTGCCGGACTGGCGGCCGCGCTGCATCACGCCGGCACCGCGCGGCAGGCCCTGGTGCCACGGCCCCGCCGCGAACCGATGCCGCTGTCGTTCGCCCAGCGCCGGCTCTGGTTCCTCCAGCAGTTCGGGGCGCCGAGCGCCACCTACCACCTGCCGCTGGCGCTGCGGCTGTCCGGCGACCTCGACCGGGACGCACTGAGCGCCGCGCTCGTGGACATGGTGGCCCGGCACGAGACCCTGCGCACGGTCTTCCCGCACACCGCCGGAATCCCGCACCAGCGGGTGCTGGACACCGCCGAGGTCGCCGTTCCGCTGAGCGTGCGCCCGGCCGGCGAGGCGGAGCTGCCCGCCCTGCTGCGTGAGGCGGCGGTGCGCGACTTCGACCTGACCTCGGAAGTACCCCTGCGGGCGGAGCTGTTCGCGGTCGCGCCGGACGAGCACGTGCTGCTGCTGGTCATGCACCACATCGTCGGGGACGGCTGGTCCATGGGCCCGCTGGCCCGTGACCTGGCCGCCGCGTACACCACCCGGCAGGGCGGCGGGGCACCCGCGTGGCCACCGCTCCCGGTGACGTACGGCGACTACACCCTGTGGCAGCACGAGATCCTGGGTGACGAGCAGGACCCCGACAGCGTGTTCGCCCGCCAGGTCGCCTACTGGACGCGGGCGCTGGCCGGGTTGCCCGAGCAGCTGCGACTGCCCGCCGACCGGCCGCGCCCGGCCGCCATGTCGTACCGCGGCGACGTGCTGGAACTCCGGCTCGACCGGGAACTGCACGTGGCGCTGGTGGAGTTGGCGCGGCGTACCGGGTCGAGTCTGTTCATGGTGCTGCAGGCGGCGTTGGCGGCTTTGTACACGCGGTTGGGTGCGGGTACGGACATCGCGATCGGGAGTCCGATCGCGGGGCGTACGGACGAGGCGCTGGACGATCTGGTGGGGTTCTTCGTCAATACGCTGGTGTTGCGTACGGACACGAGTGGTGATCCGAGTTTCGTCGAGTTGCTGGGCCGGGTGCGGGAGACGGCGCTGTCGGCGTACGCGCACCAGGACGTGCCGTTCGAGCACCTGGTGGAGGCGCTGAACCCGTCCCGCTCGCTGTCCCACCACCCGCTGTTCCAGACCGGTCTGGTCGTGCAGAACGCGCCCGGTGGCGACTTCGAACTGCCGGGGCTCCAGGTCTCCGGGGTCGCGGTGCCCACCGGGACCGCGCGGCTCGACCTGACCTTCGGGCTCGCGGAGGAGTACGGACCCGAAGGGGCGCCGGCCGGAATCGGGGGTGGGGTCGAGTACAGCACCGACCTGTTCGACCGCTCGACGGTCGAGGCCCTGGCCGCCCGGTGGATCAGGCTGCTGACCGCGGTCGCCGCCGCACCCGACCGGCCGATCGGCGGGATCGACCTGCTGTCCGCCGAGGAACGCAGCGAGCTGCTGCCCGCCGTCGGGGACGCAGCGGCCGGGGCGAGCCTGCCCGAGCTGTTCGCGGCGCGGGTGGCGGCGGTGCCGGACGCGGTGGCGGTTGTCTGTGGGGGGACGGAGTTGACGTATCGTCAGCTCGATGTGCGGGCGAACCGGTTCGCCCATGCGCTGATCGCTCGGGGGGTGGGTCCGGAGCAGGTGGTGGCGGTGGCTTTGCCGCGGTCGGTGGAGTCGGTGGTGGCGGTTCTGGGTGTGTTGAAGGCCGGAGCGGCGTATTTGCCGGTGGACCCGGCGTATCCGCGGTCGCGGATCGCGTTCATGGTGGAGGACGCGCGTCCGGCGGTGGTGGTCGACGACGTTGCCATGGTGGTGGAGTGCTCCGATCGGCCGGAGAGCGATCCGCGGGTGGTGCTCGATGTGCGGCACCCGGCCTACGTGATCTACACCTCGGGCTCGACCGGCCGCCCCAAGGGCGTCGTCGTGAGCCACGCCGGCGTGGCGAGCCTGGTCGCCGAGCAGGCCGACCGGCTCGGTGTGGCGCCGGGCAGCCGGGTGCTCCAGTTCGCCTCGCCCAGCTTCGACGCGTCCTTCTGGGACCTCTGCGGCGCGCTGCTCACCGGCGCCGCCCTCGTCCTGGCCCCCGCCGAGGCGCCGCTGGAGGCCCTGACGGACCGCCGGTTCTCCGTCACCCACGTGACGCTGCCGCCCTCGGCCCTGGCCGCGCTGGACGGCGCCGAGCTCACGGCGACCACCCTGGTGGTGGCGGGTGAGGCGTGCCCGCCGGAGCTGGTGGAGCGGTGGGCGCCCGGGCGCCGGATGATCAACGCGTACGGCCCGACCGAGACCACGGTGTGCGCGACCATGAGCGACCCGCTCTCGCCGGGGACGGGCGTTGTGCCCCCGATCGGGCGACCGGTCGCGGGTTTCCGGGTGTACGTCCTGGACGAGCGGCTGCGCATCGTACCGCCGGGCGTGGAAGGGGAGTTGTACGTCGCCGGGCCGGGTCTGGCCCGCGGCTACCTGAACCGGCCGGACCTGACCGCGAGCAGGTTCGTCGCCGACCCGTACGGCCTCGCCGGCACGCGGATGTACCGCACCGGCGACCTGGTGCGAAGGCGCGCCGACGGCGAGCTGGAGTACGTCGGCCGAGCCGACCAGCAGGTGAAGGTCCGCGGCTTCCGCGTCGAACCCGGCGAGGTCGAGGCGGCCCTGGCCGAGCACCCCGCCGTCGCGCAGGCCGCCGTCGCGGCCAGGGACGACCGGCTCGTCGGCTATGTGGCGACCCGCCCCGACCAGGCCGTCCGCCCCGCGCAACTGGCGGCGCACCTGCGCGAGCGACTGCCGGACTACCTGGTGCCGGCCGTCTTCATGGTGCTGGACGCGCTGCCGTTGACGCCGAACGGGAAGCTGGACCGGGCGGCGCTGCCCGCTCCCGAAGCCGTTCCCGCGGGCAGCGGCCGGGCGCCGCGCACGCCGCAGGAGCAGATCCTCGCCGAGCTGTTCGCCGAAGTGCTCGACGTGCCGCGGGTCTCGGTCGACGACGACTTCTTCGGCCTGGGCGGCCACTCCCTGCTCGCCACCCGGCTGGCCGCCAGGGTGCGCTCGGTGCTCGGCGTGGAACTCGGCCTGCGCGCACTCTTCCAAGCACCCACCGTGGCCGGCCTCGCCGAGGCGCTGGCCGAAGCCGGCCGCGCCCGTCCGGCGCTGACCGCGTACGAGCGGCCCCAGTCGGTTCCGCTGTCCTTCGCCCAGCGCCGGCTCTGGTTCCTGCACAGCATGGACGCCGCCGCCGCGACCTACCACATCCCGCTGGCGCTGCGGCTGTCCGGCGACCTCGACCGGACCGCGCTGGACCAGGCGCTGGCCGACGTGGTGGCCCGGCACGAGAGCCTGCGGACGGTGTTCCCGGAGATCGCCGGCGTTCCCTGCCAGCGCGTGCTGGACTCGGCCGCGGTCCGCCTCCGGGCCCGGCCGACCGAGGTGACGCGGGACGAACTGCCGCAGCGGCTGGCCGGGAGTGCCCGGCAGCCGTTCGACCTGGCGACGGAACCGCCGCTGCGGGCCGAGCTGTTCGCGGTCGCGCCGGACGAGCACGTGCTGCTGCTGGTCATGCACCACATCGCCGCTGACGGCTGGTCCACCGGCCCGCTGGCCCGCGACCTGGCCGAGGCGTACGCGGCCCGCTGCGAGGGCCGGACGGCGAACAGGCCGGCCCTGCCGGTGCAGTACGCCGACTACACGCTGTGGCAGCGCGAGCTGCTCGGTGACGCGGCCGACCCGCGGAGCCGGTTCGCCGAGCAACTCGACTACTGGAAGCGGCAGCTGGCCGACCTGCCGGAACTGCTCCAACTGCCCGCCGACCGGCCCCGCCCGGCTGTCGCCGGCCGGCACGGGGACCATGTCGCCCTGGAGCTCGACCGGGAACTGCACGTGGCGCTGGTGGAGTTGGCGCGGCGTACCGGGTCGAGTCTGTTCATGGTGCTGCAGGCGGCGTTGGCGGCTTTGTACACGCGGTTGGGTGCGGGTACGGACATCGCGATCGGGAGTCCGATCGCGGGGCGTACGGACGAGGCACTGGACGATCTGGTGGGGTTCTTCGTCAACACGCTGGTGCTGCGTACGGACACGAGTGGTGATCCGAGTTTCGTCGAGTTGCTGGGCCGGGTGCGGGAGACGGCGCTGTCGGCGTACGCGCACCAGGACGTGCCGTTCGAGCACCTGGTGGAGGCGCTGAACCCGTCCCGCTCGCTGTCCCACCACCCGCTGTTCCAGACCATCCTTGCCGTGCAGAACGCGCCGATGGGACGGTTCTCGCTGCCGGGCCTCGATGTCGCCACCTACGCGGTCGCGACCGGAACCGCCAAGTTCGACCTCGGCGTGAGCATGGCCGAACAGTTCGGTCCTGACGGGAGCCCGGCCGGAATCGCCGGAACGGTCGAGTACGCCACGGACCTGTTCGACCGCTCGACGATCGCCGCCCTGGTCCGGCGCTGGACGCTCCTGCTGAAGGCCGTCACCGCCGACCCGGAGCGGCCGATCGGCGTGATCGACATCCTCGACGCCGACGAGAGGCACCGGCTGCTGGAGCGGGACAACGCGACCACCACGGACGTGGGCGCCGTCCCGGTGCCGCGGGCCTTCGCGGCGCGGGTGGCGGCGGTGCCGGACGCGGTGGCGGTTGTCTGTGGGGGGACGGAGTTGACGTATCGTCAGCTCGATGTGCGGGCGAACCGGTTCGCCCATGCGCTGATCGCTCGGGGGGTGGGTCCGGAGCAGGTGGTGGCGGTGGCTCTGCCGCGGTCGGTGGAGTCGGTGGTGGCGGTTTTGGGTGTGTTGAAGGCCGGAGCGGCGTATTTGCCGGTGGACCCGGGGTATCCGCGGTCGCGGATCGCGTTCATGGTGGAGGACGCGCGTCCGGCGGTGGTGGTCGACGACGTTGCCATGGTGGTGGAGTGCTCCGATCAGCCGGAGCGCGATCCGCGGGTGGTGCTCGATGTGCGGCACCCGGCCTACGTGATCTACACCTCGGGCTCGACCGGCCGCCCCAAGGGCGTCGTGGTGAGCCACGCCGGCGTGGCGAGCCTGGTCGCCGGACAGATCGAGCGCTTCGCGGTCGAACCCGACAGCAGGGTGCTCCAGTTCGCCTCGCCCAGCTTCGACGCCTCGGTGTCGGAGATCTGCACCGCCCTGCTGCGCGGCGCCACCCTGGTGCTGCCCCCCGCGGCCGATCCGCTCGCCGCGCTGACCGACCCGCGCCTCGACATCACCCACGTGACGGTCCCCCCGTCCGTGCTCGCCGCCCTGCCGGACGGCGCAGTGACCGTGTCGACGCTGGTGGTGGCGGGTGAGGCGTGCCCGCCGGAGCTGGTGGAGCGCTGGGCGCCCGGGCGCCGGATGATCAACGCGTACGGCCCGACCGAGACCACGGTGTGCGCGACCATGAGCGACCCGCTCTCGCCGGGGACGGGCGTTGTGCCGCCGATCGGGCGACCGATCGCCAACACCCGGGTGTACGTCCTGGACGACCGGTTGCAGCCGGTGCCGCAGGGCGTGACGGGGGAGCTGTACGTCGCGGGCGCGGGCCTGGCCCGCGGTTACCTGAACCGGCCCGACCTGACCGCGAGCAGGTTCGTCGCCGACCCGTACGGCCTCGCCGGCACGCGGATGTACCGCACCGGCGACCTGGTACGACGGCTGGGCGACGGTCAACTGCAGTACGTCGGCCGAGCCGACCAGCAGGTGAAGGTCCGCGGCTTCCGCGTCGAGCCCGGCGAGGTCGAGGCCGCGCTCGCGGAGCACCCCGCCGTCGCCCAGGCCGCCGTCCTCGCCCAGGACCACCGGCTCGTCGGCTACGTCGTCCCGCGCCAGGACACCGCCCGGGACAGCGGGCTGGAAGCGGACCACGTGGAGGAGTGGCAGGACATCTACGACGCCCTGCCCATCGCCCCCGGCGAAGCGGCCTTCGGAGACAACTTCGTCGGCTGGAACAGCAGTTACGACGCCAGCCCGATTCCGGTGGAGCAGATGCGCGAGTGGCGGGACGCCACCGTGGCCCGCATCCTGGCCCTGCGTCCGCGCCGGGTACTGGAGGTCGGGGTCGGCGCCGGCCTGCTGCTCTCGCAGATCGCGCCCCACTGCGACAGCTACTGGGCGACCGACTTCTCCGCCACCGCGATCGACGCCCTGGCCGCCCAGGTGGCGGGGGAGGAGCGGCTGACCGGGCGCGTGGTGCTGCAGACCCGTCCGGCGCACGACACCGACGGACTGCCGGCCGGGGAGTTCGACACCGTCGTGATCAACTCGGTGGTGCAGTACTTCCCGTCCGCCGACTACCTGGCGGACGTGATCGCCAAGCTGATGCGCCTGCTCGCCCCCGGCGGCGCACTCTTCATCGGCGACGTCCGCAACCTGCGGCTGCTGCGCCCGCTGGCCACTGCCGTCCAACTGCACCGGGCCGGCGACGGCGCCGACCGCGCGGCCGTGCGCCGCGCGGTGGAGCAGGCCGTCAGGGTGGAGAAGGAACTCCTGGTCGACCCGGACTTCTTCACCGTCCTGCGCGAGCACGGCACGGACATCGGCGCGGTGACCGTGGAGGTCAAGCGGGGCCGCCACCACAACGAACTGACCCGTTACCGCTACGAGGTGACGCTGCACAAACCGCCGCTCGCCCCGCGGCCCCCGAGCCGGTCCGTCGAGCTGGCGTGGGGGCGGCAGGTCACCGGGCCCGCCGGGCTGCGCGAGCTGCTCGCCCAGCCGCCCGCCGAGGTGGTGCGGATCACCGGGGTCCCGAACCGGCGCGTGGTACGGGAGGCAGCCCTGGCCCGGGCGGTGCAGGACGGGAACGAGCCGCTCCCGCAACTGCTGGAGCGGTTGCACGCCCCGGAAGAGAGCGACCTCCCCGACCCGGAGGACTTCCACGCCCTCGGGCGGGAGTTCGGCCGCGTGGTGGCCGTCACCTGGTCGGCCACCGCGGACGACGCCGTGGACGTGGTCCTCGCCGACCCGCGGACGCTCCACGGCTCCCCGGTCGAGCCGTACCGGTCGGCCGGGGCCACCGGCCGGGCGTTGTCGTCGCTGACCAACCGCCCCATCGGCGGCCGCGGCACCGGCGCCCTCCTCGGCGAACTCCGCGACTGGCTGCGCGGGCGGCTGCCCGACTACCTGGTCCCGTCGGCGTTCGTGGCGCTGGACGCGCTGCCGCTGACCGCCAGCGGCAAGCTCGACCGCAGCGCACTGCCGGCCCCCGACCTCGGCCGGGCCGCGGGCGGGCGGGCGCCGCGCACCCCGCAGGAGCAGCTCCTCGCCGAGCTGTTCGCCGAGGTGCTCGGGCTGGCGCAGGTCGGGGTCGAGGACAGCTTCTTCGACCTCGGCGGGCACTCGCTGCTGGCGACGCGCCTGGCCTCCCGGGTCCGGGCGACCCTCGGCGCGGAGCTGGAGGTCCGCACCCTGTTCGAAACCCCGACGGTGGCGGGACTGGCGGCCCGCCTGGACGGTTCCGGAAGGGCGCGGCCCGCGCTGACCGCCCGGCTGCGCCCGGAGCACGTGGAGCTGTCCTTCGCCCAGCGCCGCCTGTGGTTCCTGCACCGGATGGACGGTCCGAGCGCCACCTACAACATGCCGCTCGCGCTGAGCCTGACCGGCGACCTCGACCGGTCGGCCCTGCACGCCGCACTCGCGGACGTGGTCGCCCGGCACGAGAGCCTGCGGACGGTCTTCCGCGAGACGGGCGGCGTCCCGTACCAGGTCGTGCTGGACACCGCGCAGGCGCAACCGGCGCTGCCGGTGGTCGAACTCGACGCGAGCCGGCTGGCCGGGCAGCTCGCGGACGCGGCCCGGCGCGGCTTCGACCTGGCCGAACAGCCGCCGATCCGGGCCGAGCTGATCGCGCTCGCCCCCGACCGGCACGTGCTGCTGGTCGTGGTGCACCACATCGCCGCCGACGGCTGGTCGATGGGGCCGCTGTCCGCCGACCTCGCCGCGGCCTACGCGGCGCGCTGCCGTGACGAGCAGCCGCAGTGGTCCCCGCTGCCGGTGCAGTACGCCGACTACGCCGGCTGGCAGCGCGACCTGCTCGGCGACGCCGCCGACCCGGACAGCCTCTTCGCCCGGCAACTGGCCTACTGGAAGGAGGAACTGGCGGGCATCCCCCAGCAGGTGCAGCTGCCCGCCGACCGGCCCCGCCCGGCGGTCGCCTCCCAGCGCGGTGAGCGGGTCGTGGTCCGGCTGGACCCCGAACTGCACCAGGCGCTGCGGGAGCTGGCCACCGCACGCGGCGCCAGCATGTTCATGGTGCTGCAGGCCGGACTCGCCGCGCTGCTCACCCGGCTCGGCGCCGGTACGGACATCCCGATCGGCAGCCCCATCGCCGGCCGGACCGACCAGGCGCTCGACGACCTCGTCGGCTTCTTCGTCAACACCCTGGTGCTGCGCACCGACACCGGCGGCGACCCCGGCTTCGCCGAACTGCTCGGCCGGGTCCGGCACAAGGCGCTGGCCGCCTACGACCACCAGGACGTGCCCTTCGAGTACCTGGTCGAGGTCGCCAACCCGGTGCGCTCACTGGCCCACCACCCGCTCTTCCAGGTCATGCTGGCCCTGCAGAACGCCCCGCTCGGCGAGTTCGCGCTGCCGGGGCTGGAGACCGGCCACCTGGAGGCGCCCACCGGGACCGCGCGGGTCGACCTGACGTTCAGCCTCGCCGAGCAGTTCCGCCCGGACGGCGCCGCGGACGGACTGGTCGGCGCGGTGGAGTACGCCACCGACCTGTTCGACGCGTCCACCGTGGAACTGCTCTTCGAGCGCTGGGCCCGCCTGCTGCGCGCGGCGGCCGCCGACCCGGACCTGCCGATCGGCCGGATCGACCTCATGTCGGACGCGGAACGCCACCGGCTGCTGCACGGGTTCAACGACACGGCCGCGGAGCTGCCGTCGGCCTCGATGCCTGAGCTGTTCGCCCGCCAGGTGCGGGCCACCCCGGACGCGGTCGCGGTCGTGGCGGGCGGCACCGAACTGACCTACGCCGAACTCGACCTGCGGGCCGACCGCCTGGCGGCGGCGCTGGTCCGCCAGGGCGTACGGCCGGAGACGCCGGTCGCGGTCATGATGGACCGCTCGGCGGAGCTGGTCGTGGCGATCCTGGCGGTCATCAAGGCGGGCGGCGCCTACCTGCCGCTGGACTCGCGCTTCCCCTCCTCCCGGATCGACCTGATCATGCGGGAGAGCGGAGCCGCCCTGGTGCTCACCCCGGAGGTGCTCGCCGCACTGGCGCAGTCCGCGGCCGCCGACCCGTCCGACGTCGAAGTACCCTGCGCGCCGCAGCAGTTGGCGTACATCATGTACACCTCCGGCTCGACCGGACGGCCGAAGGGCGTGGCCGTCACCCACCGGGACGTGGTGGGCCTCGCGCTGACCCCCGAGTGGCGCGGCGGCGGACACGAGCGGGTGCTGATGCACTCCCCGACGGCCTTCGACCTCTCGACCTACGAGCTGTGGGTGCCGCTGCTCAACGGCGGCCGGATCGTGGTCGCGCCGCCCGAGCAACTCGACCTCGACCTCCTTCAGCACACGATCACCACGCACGGAGTGACCGGACTGTGGCTGACCGCCGGACTGTTCCGGCTGGTCGCCGAGGAGCGACCGGGCCTGCTCGCCGGGGTCCGCGAGGTGTGGACCGGCGGCGACGTGGTCTCCCCGGCCGCCGCCGCACGGGTGCTCGCGGCGTGCCCCGGCATCGAGGTGGTCAACGGGTACGGGCCCACCGAGGCCACCACGCTGGCGGCCTGCCATCCGGTGCACGGCCTCCCCGAGAACGCCTCGAGCGTGCCGATCGGCGCGCCGATGGCGAACATGCGCGCCTACGTGCTCGACGACCGGCTGCGGCCGGTGCCGACGGGCATGGTCGGCGAGCTGTACCTCGCGGGGACGGGCGTGGCCCGCGGCTACTTCGGCCGACCCGGCCTGACGGCGGAGCGCTTCACCGCCGACCCGTACGGGCCGGCCGGGAGCCGGATGTACCGCACCGGCGACCTCGCCTGGTGGCTCCCCGACGGGACACTGGAGTTCGCCGGACGCGTCGACCACCAGGTCAAGCTGCGCGGTCTGCGGATCGAGCCCGGAGAGATCGAGGCGGTCCTGGCCGGCTGCCCGGGCGTCGCCCAGGCGGCCGTGGTCGCCCGTGAGGACCGGCCGGGCGATAAACGGCTGGTCGCCTACCTGGTGCCCGTGCCCGAGGGCGCACCCGAGACGGCCGAGCTGGCCGGCCGGCTGCGCCGCGAACTGCCCGACTACATGGTGCCGGCGGCGTTCGTCACCGTGGACGCGCTGCCGCTGACCGCCAACGGCAAGCTCGACCGGGCCGCCCTGCCGGCCCCCGACTACGGGGCACGGGACGCCGGACGCGGCCCCCGGACCCCGCAGGAGCAGCTGTTGTGCGGCCTGTTCGCCGAGGTTCTCGGCCGGGAGCAGGTGAGCATCGACGACGGCTTCTTCGACCTGGGCGGGCACTCGCTGCTGGCCGCCCGGCTGGCCTCCCGGGTCCGCGAGACCCTCGGACTGGAGCTGGGGCTGCGCATGCTGTTCGAGGCGCCCACCGTGGCCGGGCTCACCGAGCGCCTGGCCATGAACGATCCGGCCGACGCGCTGGACGTCCTGCTGCCACTGCGCTCGACCGGGACGGCCACACCGCTGTTCTGCGTCCACCCCGGCGGCGGGATCAGCTGGTCGTACAGCGGGCTGCTGAACCACCTCGGCCCGCAACACCCGGTCTACGCTCTCCAGGCGCGCGGCCTCGGCCGGCCCGAACCGCTGCCGAGTTCCTACGAGGAGATGGCCGCCGACTACGCCGACCAGGTCCAGAAGATCCAGCCGGAGGGCCCCTACCTGCTGCTCGGCTGGTCCGCCGGCGGGCTGATCGCCCACGCGCTGTCCTGCGAACTGCAGGCGCGCGGCGAGCGGACCGCGCTGCTGGCGATCCTCGACGCCTACCCGGTGAAGGACGTGCGGTTCGAGGACGAACCGGTGCCCACCGTGCGGGACGTACTCGTCGGGGTGCTCGACGTGGACCCGGACGAGCTGGGCGACCGGGAGATCACCTACGCCGAGGTCGCCGAGGTACTGAACCGGCGGGGCAGCGCGCTGGCCGGCCTGAACGAGCGGCAGGTCGAGGTGATCGTCCAGATCATGATCAACAACGCGAAGCTGTCGGTCGACTTCGTCCCCGGCCGTTACGACGGAGACCTGCTGCTGTTCAACTCCACCATCGACCGGGGCCACGACGGCGCCGGGCCCGAGGTCTGGCGCCCGTACGTCGCGGGCCGGATCGAATCGCACGAGATCACCACCCGGCACGACCAGATGACCAAAGCGGGCTCGCTGGCCCAGATCGGCCCGATCCTGGCCGCCAGGATCGCCGACACCACCGGTGACGCCCGTGACACCACCCTTTCCCACCAGGAGGACTGACCCGTGACCAACCCCTTCGACGACCAGGACGGCACCTTCCTCGTCCTCGTCAACGACGAGAACCAGCACTCGCTCTGGCCGCAGTTCGCGGACGTCCCGGCCGGCTGGACCGTCGCCCACGGACCCGACACCCACGCCGCCTGCCTGGAGTACGTCGAGCGGGCCTGGACCGACATGCGTCCCAAGAGCCTCGCCGACGCCATGGACGCCCAGCGGTAGCGCGGCCGACGTGACCTCCACCACGACACCGGGCGGGGCCCGCGTAGCGGCCCCCGCCCGGCCGGACGATTTCGCCGCGGCGCTGCTCACCCCCGAGGCGCGCCGGGACCCCTACCCGTTCTACGCCCGCATGCGGCGCGAGGACCCGGTCCACCGCAGCGCGCAGGGCATCTGGTACCTCACCCGGTACGCCGATGTCGAGGCGGCGCTGGGCGACCTGCGGCTGTCCAACGACCGGGACCGGATGACCCGCGCCTACAGCGCGCTCGGCGGCGACCTCAAGGCCCTCAGCCGGCTCACCGAGCGACTCGGCCGGGTGATGACCAACACCGACCCGCCGGACCACGCCAGGCTGCGCAAACTGACCAACAAGGCGTTCACCGCCCGGCGCGTCGAGGCCCTGCGCGACGGTGTCCAGCGGATCGTCGACCGGCTCGTCGACGAGGCGGTCGCGGCCGGGCCGACCATGGACCTGATCGAGGCGGTCGCCTCTCGGCTGCCGATGTCGGTCGTCTGCGAGCTGTTCGGCATCCCGGACGAGGACCGTCCGCAGGTCAAGACCTGGTTCCGCCGCTTCGGCCGGCTCAGCGAGGACATCGACAAGTCCGAGGCGGCGATCGAGCAGTACGAGGATTACCTGACCGGGCTCATCCGGCAGCGCCGGCGTGCACCGGGCGACGACCTGATCAGTGCCTTGGTCGCCACGCAGACGCAGGACGACCGGCTCACCGACTCGGAACTGCTGGCCACCTGCTTCATCCTGATCACCGCCGGCGACGAGACCACCACCCACCTGATCGGCAACGGCGTGCTGGCCCTGCTGCGCCACCCGGACCAGCTGGCCCGGCTGCGCGCGGACCCGGGCCTGATCCGCGGCGCCGTCGAGGAACTGGCCCGCTACGACACGGTGACCCAAGCGGTCGTCAGGGTCGTCGCGGAGGACCTGGAGATCGGCGGACGCAGGCTGCGGGAGGGCGAGTTGGTGTACCTGTTCCTCGGTGCGACCAACCGTGATCCCGAGCGCTTCGAGCACCCCGACCGGCTCGACCTGACCCGCCCGGGCAACCGGCACCTGAGCTTCGGCCACGGCCCGCACTTCTGCCTCGGCGGCCCGCTGGCCAAGCTCCAGGCGGAGGTGGCCGTCGGCACGCTGGTGCGCCGGCTGCCCGAGCTGCGGCTGAGCGACGGAGCGGCGCTGGAATGGCGGCTCAACCCGCTGCAACGGCGGCTGAGCATCCTCCCGCTCGCCTTCTGACCCTGAACGACACGAAGGAGCAGTACCGACCATGGCCCGAGAGTTCGAGGTCCGCCGGGAGCAGGACCTGCCCGCCACGCCCGAGCAGGTCTGGGACGCGGTGGCCACCGGCGCCGGCAACCTGGGTTGGCTCTACCCGATGGAGGTCGAGCCGCGCGCCGGCGGGAAGGCCACCCGGGGCGACGCCACCGTCCTGGCCTGGGAGCCACCACGGCACTTCGCCCTCCGGGCGACCCAGGACGGCGGGTTCTCCAACACGCTCAGCTACCACATCGAGCCGGCCGGTGGAAGAACGAGCCACCTGCGGATGGGAATCCACTGGGTGCACACGGGCGTCGTCGACGAGGCGTGGGCCTGGGACGCCAAGTCGGACGCGGCCGAGAAGCACGTCGACTTCTACCAGCACGCACTCGCCGAGTACCTCCGGCACTTCGCGGGCCGCCCCGCCGTCTACGTCAGGGCGGCGCACCCCGAACCCACCGCCGACCCGGCTGACTTCGCCGCCCTGCGCCGACGCATCGGCCTCGCCGACGACGCCGCCGTCGGCGACCGCTTCACCCTCCTCGCACCCGGCTCGGACGGTGACCCCGTGGAGGTGGTCGTCGACTGGCTCAGCGCCGACTTCGTCGGCCTGCGCGGCCCGGACGCCCTGTACCGGTTCTTCAACGGCAGCACCTGGAAGGTGCCGACCTGGCTCGGCCACCACCTGTTCGCCGAGGGCACCGACGAGCAGCAGTCGACCAAGGCGTGGACCGCCTGGCTCAACGACACCCAAGCGCAGGAGCGGTGATGGAGACCTCCACGCGGACACTGCTCTTCGCCGCGGAACTCGTCGAGGAGGACGGCAGCTACGCCCTCGTCGTCCAGGACTTGAGGCGGGGCACGGTCCAGACCACCCCGGTCCCCAAAGCCATGGTCGACAAGCTCCCGGCCTTCCTCTCCGCGCTCGCCGCCAAGCTCAACCCGATCCCGCCGCGCCGCCGCTGGTAGCGGCTTCGGAAGGCCGGCCCGGAGCGGATCGCCGGGCCGGCCCCAGTAATACGGCTGGCCCGGGCCCGCCCCAGTATTACGGCTGAGGGTGTCTGCCGATCGCACAGCGCGGTCCGCACCGAGTGGATGGCGAGGCGAGCCGTTCCGCCCTGTCACTCTCCTGCCGGATGCCGGCAAGGTCACCCGTTCGGCCGCGCGGCGGGGGCGTTGCCGGGCGACGAGGGATTGGATCGGAGAATCCGAGCGTCTCTTCGGCGCGGCAGTACCCGACCCGGCGTCATGGGCACCGGCTGCGCCCTCATCTGGAAGCGGGCGGGCCATGAGCGAACCGGACACGGGACTGCCGGGAGAAGGACTGCTGGAACTGGACCTCGCGGACGGCATCCCCGCGGAGGCGTCGGCGCGGCGGCTGTACGAGGAGATGCTCTTCCAGCGCGCGGTGCAGGCTTTCGCCCTGACACTGCCGGCGGTGAACGTGATCGCGATGCGCGATGCCTCCGAGAAGCAGTTCGGAGCCGGTTACCACGTCCTGCCGGTCTGGAAGGACCGGATGGACGCCCGGTGCAAGGTGACCACCCCGAACGCGGACGTCATCTACGCGATGAGCTACCTGGACCTGAAGAAGGACGGCCCCCTGGTCGTCCAGGCCCCGCCCAAGGTGCTGGGGCTGTTCACCGACTTCTGGCAGCGCTGCCTGAGCGACGTGGGCCCCTCCGGCCCCGACGCCGGACAGGGCGGCGACTACCTGCTGCTGCCCCCCGACCACCAAGGGCCGGTCCCCGGCGGTTACCACGTGGTGCGCTCCACCACCTACCACGTGTTCCTGTTCTGGCGAACCGTCCTGGTCCCCGGTGACGACGGCCCCGACACCGCCCCCGGCGTCGCCATCATCGAGCAGACCCGGATCTTCCCGTTGCGCAGCCGCGAGCAGGACCGCCCGGCCATGCAGTTCCCCAACGCCTCCGGCGTCGAACTGGACATGCTCTTCCCCCGCGACGGCACCTACTTCGACAAGCTCGCCCGTTTCGTGCAGGACGAGCCGATCGGCATGACCGACATGGTCACCCGCGGCATGCTCGCCACCCTCGGCATCATCAAGGGACACCCCTTCCAGCCCGATGAGCGGCTGCGGGCGATCCTGGACCGGGCCGGCCGCATCGCCCCGCGGATGGTGCTGTCCATCCCGCAGACCGACGCCCTGCCCAACGCCTTCTACTACGACAGCGGCTATTGGCGGGCGTGCTTCGGCGGGGTCGACGAGGACTTCCACACCGCCACCTACCTCGACGTCGACTCCCGCGCCGCCTTCTTCATCTGGGCCTATTCCACCTCACCGGCCATGGTCGGCCCCTTCGTCGGGCACGGCAGCAAGTACCCCTTCTCGCTGCGCGACGCCAACGGCGACCAACTCACCGGGGGCCGCTCCTACCGCCTGCACGTGCCCGCCGACGTGCCGGCCGCCCTGTACTGGGCCGCGACCCTCTACAACGCCGACGACGCCTCCATGATCGACAACGGACGCCCCTTTCCGTCCGTCAACTCCCTGGACACCCTCACCTACAACACCGACGGCTCCCTCGACCTGTACTTCGGCCCCACCAGGCCCGAGGGCGCGGCCGACGCCAACTGGATTCCCACTCTCGCAGGCCGCGCGTTCTTCATCCTGTTCCGCCTCTACGGACCCACCCAGCCCTTCTTCGACCAGACCTGGCGCCTGCCTGAGATCGAACCCCTCACCTGAACAGGGCGGCGCCCCTTGCCGTAGCCGGAACCGGTCGTCGTGGCCGGCAGCCGGACGGGGCTGGACGGTTCCGGACGCGTCCGTTCGGGCTGCCGTCGTCACGCCGTGTCGTGTGCCGCGCTCAGGCGCTGGAGGGTGGTGCGGGTGTCGGAGGCCAGGAACAGCACACGCAGAACGGTCCGCGGCGGCTCGCCGGCGTGACGCACGGGAGGCGGCCAGATCCGCTCCGTCCACCAGCACCCGGCACATCTCGAACGCCGGATCGGTCCGCCAATCCCTCACACCACATGCCGCCATCGAATCCCCCCAGATTCGATCACGCCTTGCCTGCCCGTCAGCCCCCGAAGACCTTCACCACCGGTCGTTCCGGGTCATAGGCGGCCCAGCCGGGGTCGCCGTCGCGGGCGAACGCGATCCAGGCTCCGTGCATCGCCTGGGCAAGATCCTCCGGTGCCGGGTCCGGGCCCAGCAGTCCGGTGTCGCCGTGCAGCCATGGCTCGTCGGCGAGGTCGAACACGTAGGGCAGCTCGATCGTGTGCGTGGCCCCGAGCCGGCCGTCAAGGGCCGTCGAGCGTTGGGCGAACGAGTAGACGTGCGTCCGGCGGCCCGACATCCGCGAGTGCGCCCTGGCCATTCGGGCGGTGCCGGCGCCGAACAGCGCTTCGCCGAGCAGTGCCGAGCGCAGTTCACCGGGCGTGGCGTCCGGGTGTGCTGCGGTGCGGGCCGCGACCGCTGCGGCGGGTTCCGCGTACGCCGCTGCGGCGAGGGTGAGGACGTCGGCTTCGGTGGAGGTCTCCAACTTGCCCTGGGGCACGAGGTACAGGTTCCCCTCCTCGGTGTTGCCGCCGATGAGCACGGAGACCTCGGCGGCAGGTCCATCGCCCAGCGCGTCGGCGGGCTGGACGGGCAGGACCAGGCTGAACGGGCTCAACCCGAGCAGCGGGTCCCTCGCGGTGGCGGTGCGCAGGTCGAGTCCTGCCAGCTCCGGCATGATGCCCAGGAAGCGCTCGTCCGGGATACCGGCGAACTGCTCAGCGGTCGCCTGGACGCCGAGGGCATTCGCCGCCGCCGCGGTGACCCGCTGGGCCTGCTCGGGGGTGAAGGCACCTGTGCCGCTGCCGCTTTGGATGATCGCGCGGCGGAACAGGCCGCCGGCCTGCGGTACCGCGAGCAGCGCGCCGGTGATCGTCGCGCCCGCCGATTGCCCGAAGACAGTGACGTTGCCGGGGTCACCGCCGAAGGAGGAGATGGCGTCACGCACCCAGCGCAGCGCAGCCAGCACGTCGAGCAGTCCGCGGTTCGCCGGGGCTCCGGGCAGATCGAGGAAGCCGGGAATGCCGACCCGGTAGTTCATCGTCACCAGGACGACACCGTCGCGGGCGAAGGCCCTGCCGTCGTACAGCGCGGCGCGGGTGGAGCCGGTGACGAACCCGCCGCCGTGCACGAAGACCATGACCGGGCGCTTCTCGCCGTCTGCGGCCGGGGTGCGGATGTCGACGGTCAGGTACTCGTCGCCCGGTACCCAGCCCGGTCCGAAGTAGGGGCTCATGTCGAGGCGGCCGAAGGCGCGGGCGGGCTGTGGTGCCGTCGGTGAGGGCCGCGTGGCGTTCCTGACTCCGGACCACCCGGAGTGCGGTAGGGGCGGGGCGAAGCGTCGAGCGCCCAGCGGTGCCGCCGCATACGGGATCGCGCGGTACAGGTCATCGAACCGGTCGCGCAGACCGCGCACGGCGCCTGAAGGTGTCTCGACGACCGGGTGTGAGTGCTGGGGCACGGAACTCCTCCTTTCGATCTCGGTGCTTCACGCGATGCGGGAGAACCCCGCCCATTCCCTGATCGCGAACTTCGAGCCGTCCCTCTCGACCTCGACCGCGCCGTGGCCGCCCAGGTGGGCGGGGAGGACAAGGGCGTTGCTCTCGGCCGCGCGGCCGAGCAGCTCGTGCCTGGTCGCTCGTGCCTGGACCGCGTCCTCGCAGAAGCAGGAATTGGTGTCCGGCTCCATGATCTGCAGCGCGGTGTGCACCAGGTCCCCGACGAAGAGCGCACGATCGCGACCCGACTCCAGCGTCAGGACCGACGAACCCGGGGTGTGGCCGGGCGCGAGATCCAGCCGCAGGTTCTTGTCGATCCGGTAGGAGCCGTCCCACAGTTCGGCCAACCCGGCCCGATGCACCGGGGCGACACTGTCCTCGAACACGTTCTGGTTGCCGCGGCCGAGGAGCGGTCGGTGGCCGTTGGCCGGGTTCCAGAAGTCGAAGTCCCGCCGAGGCATGAGGTACGTGGCATTGGGGAACGTCGGTACCCACGTGCGGCCGTCGAGATAGGTGTTCCAGCCGACGTGGTCGATGTGCAGGTGTGTGTTGACCACGATGTCGACGTCTTCGGGCCGGACGCCGGCCGCCGCGAGGTTGTCGAGGTAGTCGGTGTCGAGGCGGTTCCAGACCGGCGCGTACGGCCGGTCCTTGTGGTTGCCCACACCGGTGTCGACGAGGATGGTGCGCCCCTCGCTGTGCAGAAGCCAGGACTGGATCGCCGAGTTGCACTCGTTCGCGGCCGGGTCCCAGAAGTCGGGCACCAGGACGGGGCGGTGCTGCCCCCACGCCCCGTCGGGGCTGTCCGGGAAGAACTCGGCCGGAGCCATCCCCACCGAGCCGTAGTACTCCTTGACGCGAGTGACAGTGACGTCACCCAGGGTGATGCGCTGCATGGTCTTCCTCATGGTCGGGCGCATGGCCGGGTGCTCCCGAGCTTGGGCGCTGTCACCCCGGGCAGCCAGTCCCCCTGGGTCCTACCCCTCTCAGGGAGTGGCTGAGTCCGCTGCCGCGTCGCACACTGCACGTATGGACGGACCTGGCCCACTGGGCGACTTCCTGCAGGCGCGCCGGGCTCAGCTCCGGCCGGAGGACGTCGGACTGCCCGCCTTCGGGCCGCGCAGGGTGGCCGGGCTGCGCCGGGAGGAACTGGCGCAACTGGCCGGCGTCAGCTCCTCCTACTACACCCGGCTCGAACAAGGACTGTCCCGCGGCGCCTCGGCCGAGGTGCTGGACGCCATCGGGCGGGCTCTGCGACTCGGTGACCACGAGCGCGATCACCTCGCGCGGCTCGCCGATGCTTCGCGCCGTACGACCCCGGTGCGCCGACCGCGACCGGAGAAGGTCGCGGACGAGACATGGGACCTGATGCGCGCGCTGGACGGTGTCCCGGCTCTGGTACTCGGCCGACGCACCGATGTGCTCGCCTGGAACAGCCTGGGCCATGGACTGCTCGCCGGGCACCTGGACCCGCTCGCTCCGCAGAGCTCGGGGCGCCGCCCGAACATGAGCCGGATGCTGTTCCTCGACCCGCACTGCCGTGAGCTGTACCGGGACTGGAACCGCAAGGCGCGCGCGGTTGTGGGCAACCTGCGCACCGCAGTGGGCCGGCACCCGGAGGACCCGCTGCTCGCGGAGCTGATCGGCGAGTTGACGATGAAGAGCCCGGAGTTCGTCGCACTGTGGCGGGACCACCGCGTGTCGGCCTGCGACGCGGCGTCCTACGACTTGCACCATCCGGCGATGGGACCGCTGACGATCACGCAACAGACGCTGGCGCTCGTCCGCTCGCCGGAGCAGGTCCTCGTGGTGTGCACGACACCCGCCGGGTCCTCGTCGGAGGCCGCTCTCGCACTGCTACGGCAGACGGGCGAGACGCGCCCGAGCGAGGCGAAGTCGGCCCGTGCCTTGACCACCAGGCCGTGATCCGGCTCGTCCACATGCCCCGCGACCTACGGCACAGGGCTCTCCCTCGGACGTGGCCACTGATGGCGAGGACGAAGCCGGTCAGGCGCGGTGGCAGGGATCGCAGCCAGCGGGGGCAGGGCGAGCCGTTGCGTCGGGAGCTCGTGGCCCCCGCACCGGGCCCGTCACCGTCCTTTCCGGTCGCCCTCGGAGAGACGGCCGCGTCCCGCCACATCAAGGCCATCCCCTCCGGCGCGCAGCGGAACGACGGCTGGTCACTCCCGCGTCGAGCCGGGTGCTCGCTTGCCACGAGTGCCCGACTTCCCTTTTCAGCCGATGGACTTGGGCCGGGTCGCGCTGCTGGGGGGCGGACCGTGACGGCTCTCGCCACGTCACCATGGACGTGAGGGACGTGGCGAAACTCCGGGAAGAGCGCGACGCGGGCGCCCGCGGTGGGGGCGGAGCCCCCTCGCCTTGCGGAGCGGCCTACCGCGCGCCCGGTTGTTCAGCTCGGTGATCGCGGTCCCTGCGTGCGGTGCTCACGCTTCCCCGTCGTGGGTGCCACGGTCGCTGTGGGCGAGGAGCCCGCTCTGGTGGCCTGGCGCGTCGGCTCCGCAGGGTCGGAAGCGGGCGAGGTATGCCGGGCTCGGGCCGCGGCGCTCGGTCAGGTGCAGGCCGGCGGCGTCGGCGAGCCGGTGCAGTCGGCCGAAGGGAATCCAGTGCCGGTCGAAGAACTCGCCGATCACCAGCCGCCCGCCCGGTGCCAGCACCCGTGCCGCCTCGCGCAGTACCCGATCCGGCTCGGGGATCTCGCCGAGCGCGGTCACGGCGTATACGGCGTCGAATGTCCCATCGGCGTAGGGCAGTTCACGTGCGTCCGAGCGGGTGGGCCTGACCGTCGCCAGGCCGTCGCGCCCGGCGCGGCACATCACGTGGTCGAGCATCTCCTGCTGGATGTCGAGCACATCGAGCCGTCCCTCCGGCCCGAGCTGCGGGGCGACGTGCAGCGACTGCAAGCCGGTCCCCGGGCCGATCTCCAGGAACCGCTCTCCCGGCCGCGGTTGCAGCACGGCGTCCATCCGATCGGCTGTCAGGAACGGCAACGGCACGTCGAGGAGGCCGCGTTGGGCGTACGGATAGGGCGCCGTGTCGCCCAGCCACCAGGCGGCGGCCAACGCGGCGCCGACGCCGGCGGCGACCGCCCAGCGGGTCCGGGCCGGGAGCGGGGCGGTGGGTGCGGTGGTGATGCGGTGCATGGTGTCCTCCGGTGGATCGATGCGGTTGGTGATCGTTGTTCGTGGGGTGCGGTCGGGCGGTCGGGCGGTCGGCGTCACGCGCGCCGGCTCAACGCCCGCAGCGCCAGCCGGCCGCACAGCGCGGCGAGCGGCAGTTCGGCACCGAGCGCCATGGCGACCGCGGTGGCGAAGTCGCCGCCCGGGGCCGCGGTCGTGGTGTCGAACCAGGCGTCCACCACAAGCAGCGTCGCGGTCGCGGCGGCCGCCAGGGCGTGCCGCCGGTCACCGCGGGCGGCGAGGAGGCCGGTGGCGATCAGGCCGAGCGCCTCCAGCGCGTCGAGCCCGACCCAGGCGACCGGCCAGTGCGCCGCGGTCGCGGTGGCCGGCAGACCGGTGGCCAGCACGTACAGCCACGGCAGCAGGGAGAGCCCGCAGGCGACCAGCAGCACCCCGGCCCGCCGCATGCCCCGCGCCGGGCGCGGCTCCTCCGCCTCCTCGTAGAGCGGGATCACCTCGGCGCCGGCCACTTCCTCATCGCACAAAGCCAGTTGACGCATCGTCATCCCCTGCTCCCCGTCGGCTGTCCCCTTCACGTGCTCCAGCCTCCGGCGTGCACCGGGGCGCCGTCAGTCACGCAGGGTTCCGACCCGGGGTGGAGACAAGTGCACCCCCGAACCGGGCGGCAACGTCATGGCGTGGGGATGGCCTGCGGCTTTACCGTTTGACGCATGCGACTCACGACGTGGCTGCGGCTGGTGCTGGGCCGGCCGTTCCGCAGGGCGGGACACCGGACCGCGCTCGTCGCCGCCGGCCTGCCGCTCCACCTCGCCGTGGTGCCCATGTGGATCTGGCTGCTCGGCACGATGGCGGCGTTGGTGCCGGCCGTGACTCCGCTGCCCGTGCTGCTCACACTCGTCGTGACACCCCTGCTGACCGTCGGGCAGCGGTGGCGCTACCGGGCGCTCGTCGGCAAGGACCTCCCGCGCCCCGCCGCACCCAGGCCCGGAAGCACATGGACGTCGCCGGTACGCCGGCTGACCAGGCGGGCCTTGTGGCGGCAGGTCTGCTACCACGCCGTGGCGGGTCCGCTGCTCGCCGTCCTGGACGTCGCCGTCCTCGCCGTCTGGGCCACCGCTCTCGTGGCCGCCTCCCTCTACGTGTGGATCTGGGCGCTGCCCCCGCAGTGGCGGGTCACCGACCTCGGGTACACCACGCAGGCCGTGTACATCACCGCCGGCGGCCTCGTCCTGCTGTTCCTCGGGCCCCGGCTGACCGGCGCTCTGGTGCGGCTGGACACCCGGGCGGCCGAGGTCCTGCTCGGCCCCAGCCGCACGGAGAAACTCGCCCGCCGGGTCGCCGACCTCGCCGAGAGCCGGGCCGGCGTGCTCGACGCCGCCGACGCCGAGCGGCGGCGGATCGAGCGCGACCTGCACGACGGCGCCCAGCAGCGCCTCGTCTCACTCGCCGTCAACCTGGGCCTGGCCAGGGCCACTCTCAGCGACCTGCCGGAGGACGCCCGCAAGGTGATCGACGAGGCGCACCGCGAGGCGAAGGAGGCGATCGCCGAGCTGAACAACCTGGTGCGCGGCCTGCATCCGGCCGTCCTTGAGGACCGCGGCCTCGACGCCGCGCTGTCCGGGGTCGCCGCCCGCCTCCCGATCCCGGTGCGCGTGGCGGTGGACCTGCCGCGGCGCCCCTCACCCACGGTCGAGGCCGTCGCGTACTTCGTGGTCTCCGAGGCCCTGACGAACGTGGTCAAACACGCCCGGGCGACCCGGGCGGATGTGACCGTGGAGCGGATCAGGGAGACAATGCGGGTGGTCGTCGCGGACGACGGCGCGGGCGGCGTGGATCTCGCGGCGGCCGGCGGCGGCACCGGGCTCGCCGGGCTCGCCAGGCGCGTCGCGTCCGTCGACGGCACGTTTTCCTGCCGCAGCCCCGCCGGGGGCCCGACCGTCATCACCGTGGAGCTGCCGTGCGCGCCGTGATCGCCGAGGATTCCCTCTTGCTGCGCATCGGCGTGGTCAAGGTGCTGGAGGCGGCCGGCTTCGAGATGTGCGCGCAGGTCACCGACGCGGAAGGGCTACTGGCGGCCGTCGAGGAGCACCGTCCCGACATCGCCGTGGTCGACGTGCGCATGCCGCCCGGCTTCACCGACGAGGGAGTACGTGCCGCGCTGGTGATCCGCCGCCAGTACCCGAGTACCGCCGTGCTCGTGCTGTCGCAGTACGTGGAGGAGCGGTACGCCGCCGATCTGCTCGCCACCAACACCTCGGGCGTCGGCTATCTCCTCAAGCAACGGGTCGCCGACGTCGAGGAGTTCACCGAGGCGGTACGCCGGGTGGCGGCCGGCGGCACCGCGCTCGACCCGCAGGTCGTCGCGCAGTTGCTGGTGCGCCGGCACAGCGATCCGCTCGACCGGCTGACACCGCGCGAGCGGGAGGTGCTGGAGCTGATGGCGGGCGGCCGGTCCAACTCCGGCGTCGCCGCCGAGCTGGTGGTGAGCGAGAGCGCTGTCGCCAAGCACATCAACAGCATCTTCACCAAGCTCGACCTGCCCAAGGCCGACGCCGACCACCGCCGCGTCCTGGCGGTGCTGCGCTTCCTGGGCGTTGCGACCGCGTAGCACGCGACCCTGCCCGTATGCCCGGCCGACAACGGAGCTGGTCGCCACTCGGTGGGGAATGCGGCAACAGCTCTGCCGCGCCGGGAGTCGAAGGCGGCAGCCGTCGTGCGCGGGGCCATGGCACAGGTGGGGCCGGTCATCACTGGTGCCCCCGCGGTCTTCGGTGCTGGCCGCGGCGGCTCGGGCTGGTCGGTCGGCTGTTGTCCGGAGCCGGGGAGGACCGGCCGGAAGCAGCCGAGGCCGCCTGCGGGCTGCGCTCTCCGGGAGCCGACGGGGAGCGTGGGACCGGGCGGTCCGTCGGGTCACCGACGATCCGCCCGGTCACCGAACCTGCCTGCGTGCTAGCTTCCCGCCGCCGGGGTGCCGTCCTGCGCCAGCGCGAAGACGTGGATGTCCTTGTCGGTGGGCAGGGTGATCGACGCGACGACCTTCGCCGGGTCGACCGGGACGGTCTGCTCGTCGACGTAGAAGGCGTGGTCCTGCCTGCCGAGCGCCTGGTTGCGGTAGGTCATCGCGGAGACCTCGGTGTTGCCGGTGCCGGGTGCGGTGCCCCAGTCCGACTGCGCCAGCTTCTCGGTGCCGCTGCTGCCGTCGGTGTAGTGGATCGTCACCGTGCCCGAGTGGGCGCCGTCCGTCGCCGCGCCGAGGAAGCCGATCACGGTGGCACCGGACCGGTGGGGCAGCAGGACGGTCTGGCCGAGGGCGCGCACGTTGTCGTTCTCGCACGGCCGTGCCTGCGGCCAGGTGAAGGTGAGGCCGCCGACGGTCACGGGTGCGCCGGGGGCGAGCGGGTGCGGCGAGGCCGTGGCGAGCGCGTCGGCGGAGTACGTGTCGGTGCCGTTGTCGAGCGCGCCGCAACCGCGGTTGGTGTCGGGCGAGACGCCCACGTCGTTGAAGTAGTCCGACAGCGCGTCGGTGGGTGCGACGGTGAACTGCCCGCTGCCGGACGTCCCGCCGGGCCCGGTGACCACCGCGACGCTCGCGGTGCTGCCGGGTTCGACCCGCCAGATGTTCGCCGGCCCCGAACTCGTCGAGATCGCCGGGCCGCTGGGCCGCGGCACCGTGAAGGTGACGGACCGGTCCGACCAGTGGTCGATCGTGAGCGTGCCCAGGTCGCCCGCCCCGCCCCAGTTGACGCCGCCGTCGGACAGCAGCAGGTGCCGGCCGCCCGAGGAGGCGCCGAAGCCCGTGCCGGTGAGGGTGACCCGCTGGCCCGGGGCAGCCTGCGCCGGTGTGACGCGGCTGATCGTCGCGGGATGTGACGGGGTGTTCGAGAGCGCGATGTCGTCGACGTAGCCGCGGTAGCCCCCGCTGCCGGCCGGCTGGTCGTAGCCCAGGTCGACGCGGACGATCTTCCGGCCCGCGGCCGCCTTGCCGATATCCACGCTGACCTGGTTCCACCGGCCGAGCGTGAGTTTGCCGCACTGCGACGCGGGCGTGAGCGGGGACCCGCGGAGGGAGTGCAGGGTGCTGCCGTCGGAGAAGACGAGGTCCGGCGCCACGCAACTGCTGTTGTCGCCGCTGACGCCGGTGGCGGACGGGCCGTTGGCCTGCGGGTAGATCCAGTAGCTCAGGGTGGTGTCCCTGCCGACGCGCACCGGCCGGTCGGACAGGTCGAACAGCCGCAGGTAGGCGTGGTCGTCGGCCGCCCCGGTGGCGTGGCCGGAGTACATGAGCGCGTTGGTGCCGTCGTGGTCGTTCTCCTGGCGTGCGCTGGCCTCGGGGCCGGTCGCGCCGCCGTACGCGGTGACGTTCGCGATCCCGCCGCCCCCGGGTGAGGTGTCGACGCTGTCGACCCAGTCCGGTGCGGGCTGACCGTGCTCGAAGCCGGTCTGGAACGGCGTCCCGGCCGGGCGGGCCGGCAGCGGGCGGCGCAGCCCCGCGGTGGCGAGGCCGGTGACCGTGTCGCCGGCGCCGTAGTACATCATCCACTGGCCGTCGTGGAAGAAGATGCTGTTCATCCACGCCGTCTTGGGGGTCTGGCCGTTCCACTCGTACGGCACGTCCGGCGTCGGCGTGAGCACCGCGTCACTGAGCTGGTGCAGCATCCGCGTCGGGTCCTGGCCGGAGAACTCCTCCTCGCTGATCGCGTAGAACCAGCGGCCGTTGGCCATCAGGGTGCCTGCGGTGAACACGACGATGTCGGAGTTGGCCGGCCGGCCCACCACGGTCCGGTAGTCGGTGACCGCGACGGACACCTCGTACGGTTGCCAGCCCTTCGGGTAGTGGATGTCGAGCGGGTCGGCCGTCCGCGCGGTGGTGCTGCCCTTCGCGTGCCAGGTGCGCAGGTCCGAGGAGTACGCGATGTCCGTGCCGGTGTCGCCCTGGCCGAAGTACATGACGTACTCGCCGTTGACCTTCCTCGGGCTGCCGTTCGCGTCGGTGACCACCGCCGCGTCCTTGTTGTTGCCGGCGTTCGGCTCCACCGTCCACGGCGTGCTCCAGTGGACGCCGTCGGACGAGGTGGACTCGGCGATGTCGTACGAGCCCAAGCACGAGCCGTCCGCCTTCGGGTGGACGGACGTGAAGAACGAGTAGTAGGTGCCGTGCAGTTCGAACAGCCGCGGGTCCTCGAGCCCGCACTTGTCCTGCTGGCCGGCCAGCCCGAAGCCGATCACCGGGTTCGCGGCGGTGTCCTCGGTGAAGTGCGTGCCGTCCTTGCTGGAGGCGTAGCCGATCTGCGACGGGCCGCCGTAGGAACCCTGCGCGCGGTAGAGCATCTTGTACTGGCCACCGCGGTAGAGCACGCCCGGGTTGTACAGGGCGCCGGCCTCGTACCCGCTGCCGCTCGGCGTCATCAGAGGGTTGTCCGCGCTACGGGTGAACGGGCCGATGGCCCAGTCCGGAAGGTTCGCGGCGGTATAACTGGCGTCGTCGGCGGCGGTCTTCGTGAGCGACGACGGCGGCGACGGCGTTGACGGCGACGGCGCTCCCGCGGGAGCGGCGCTCACGTGCTCCGGCGGGCGGGGAGCGCCGACCGCCGATGTCGCGGCGGTCGGCGCCAGGCCGACCGCCGCGGCGATCGCACCCACCGCCAGCAGCCGCAGCGCCGTGCGCCGGGGCCGGGCGCGCGGCGGCCGGGGCAGATCCGGCCTCTTCCGCAGGCACGCGACGACTCGATGGAAATCGACCATGACCCCAAACCTCTCAACTCGACGCGAACGGTCCCAGGGGTTCTTCGGAGCGCACCGTGCGGCCACTGCCCGCGGGCAGGGTCTGACAACGTTGTCAGGTGCGCGCCGATACTTCCACCGCGGGCGGCAAGCGTCAAGGGGGGGCGGGGGAGTTCGCTGCGCGGGGGGGTCGGGGGGATCGGGGGGATCGGGGGGGCGGGAACCCGGGTTCGAGGTTCGGGGAGAGAGGGGATCGCGAGGAGCGTGAGCGCCGCCGGGCCGGCTGGTATGACGGACTGGTAGGACGGAGAGGTCGTCCGGCACCGGCCTCCTCTCCGGCCGGGTCGGGAACGGGCCGCGGGTGCGGCAACAGCGCTGCGCGGGGGCCGACATGACGGCCGTGGGGCGTGCGGCGGCCGGCCGCCGTCGCCGCGGGAGGCCGGCCTCGGCGCTCCGCGCGTTTTCGATCAAACCGCCGAGACGTGCGTCTACCGGGCGGTTGCGTCCAGGATTGCTCCTGCCGCGGGGGAACGACAGGTGGGCCGTCACCCGGACCCGCGGGCCGGCCCGTCTCCCGCTCGGCCGGGCGGCCCCGGCGGGCGGGTCGACCGGCCGGTGGTTCGGCCTTGGGTGGTTCGGGATGCGCGCGAGAGGAGGTCCGGCCGCGTTGAAGCTGCGCATGCGCGGGCACCGCAGGGTGCCGGCGGACCCGGTGACCGGGCGGCGCGGTACCTCCGTGCACCGCAAGGTGCTGGTGTCGATCATCGCCGTGACGGCGTGCGCGGTCATGGTCTTCACTCTGCCGCTGGCCGTGGCCGTCAGCCGGATCTACCGTGATGCGGCGGTGGCGCGGCTGCAACGGGACGCGGTCTGGGCGGCGGCCGACGTGTCCGGCGACGTGTCCGGCGACATGTCCGGCCGTGAGGCGGAGCGTCGCATCCGGCCGTCCGGGCGCCGCGGCCCGTCGCGCGGGACGGATCTGGCGGTGTACGGGCCGTCCGGCCGCCGGGTGTGGGGTTCCGGCCCCGCGTCCTCGGCGATCACCGTTCTGGCCCGGGACGGCCAGGTGCACCAGGGGGTGGAGCGGGGGCGGCTGGAGGTCGCCGCGCCGGTGCTGCACGACGGCGCGGTCATGGCGGTGGTCCGGGTGTGGATGCCCTGGGACCCGGTGGCGGACAGCACCCTGCTGGCATGGCTGGTGCTCGCCGCGCTCGGCGCGGTCGTCGTCGCCCTGGCGGCGTTGCTCGCCTGGCGGCTCGCCCGCCGGATCGCGACACCGCTCGAACGCCTCACGGCAGCCGCTCGGGCGCTGGGCGCGGGCGACTTCACCGTGCGCCCCGAGCACACCGGGCTGCGGGAAGCCGACGCGGTGGGGCGGGCGCTGGCCGTGACGGGTCGGCGGCTCGGCGAACTGCTGGAGCGCGAGCGCCGGTTCAGCACCTCGGTCTCCCATCAGCTCCGAACTCCCCTCACCGCGCTCGTCCTCGGCCTGGAGTCGGCCGATCCGTGCACCGAGGGGGAGTGCGGCCGGACCTTGGCCGACGCCGCCCGGCGTGCCGCACACCTTGGCGACACCGTCGAGGATCTCCTGCGCCTGTCGCGGGACACCCACCGGCCCAGCGCGTCCACCGCGGTCGCCTCGCTCCTCGACCGCGTGGTCCAGCGCAACCGCGACGCGGTCCGCGACGCCGGCCGTACGCTCGCCGTCCGATGCGAGCCGGGTCTGCCACCGGTCACCGCGTCGGCGGCCGCGGTCGTCCAGATCATGGACACCCTGCTGGACAACGCGCTGACCCACGGCCGCGGCGCCATCACCGTGACCGCGGCCGACCTGGGCATGGGCGTCGCGCTCGAAGTCGGCGACGAGGGCCCAGGGCCGGCCGGCGACTGGTGCGACGGTTTCGGCGTGGTGCAGCGCGACGGCCGGCGGCACGGTATCGGGCTTCCGCTGGCCCGCTCCCTCGCCGAGGCCGAGGGCGGCCGGCTGGTGCTGCGCCGGGCGGGGCCGCGTACGGTCCTCAGCCTGCTGCTGCCCGCGCTGGAGGCCCCGGAAGCACCGGAGGAACCGGAAGCGGACGAGGAGCCGAGGGCCGAGGAGCCGTGGGGCCGCTACGAGGTCTCGTAGCGGTACCCCCTGCCCCGGACGGTGGTGATACGGGCGGCCTCCGGACCGCAGTCCGCGTCGGCGAGCCTGCGGCGCAGCGCCGACACGTGGACGTCGAGGGTCTTGCTGCTGGTGCCGAACCATTCGTCGTCCCAGACCTCGGCCATCAGACGGCTCCGGCTGACCACCGTGCCGGCCGACCGGGCGAGCGTGGCCAGCAAGTCGAACTCCTTGGGCCGCAGGCGTACTTCACGGTCGCCGATGTGCACGCGGCGGGTGGCCGTGTCGATCCGGGCGCTGCCGATCCTCATCACCGCCGGGCCCGCCGCCGTCGCCCGGCGGCGCAGGTGCGCGCGAAGACGCGCCAGCAGTTCGGTGAGCCGGAACGGCTTGGTGAGGTAGTCGTCGGCCCCCGCGTCGAGCGCCACCACGACCTCGAACTCCTGGGTGCGGGCGGTGAGGACGACGATCACCGTCTCCACCGGGAGGCCGGCGCGCAGCCTGCGGCACAGGTCGACGCCGTCCATGTCCGGCAGGCCCAGGTCGAGCAGGACCAGGTCGGGCGGCAAGCGTACGGCCTGCTCCGCGGCCTGCCCGCCGTTCGCCGCCAGCGCCACGTGATAGCCGTGGCTCACCAGCGCCCGGTCAAGCTCCGACGCGATCTCGGTGTCGTCCTCCACGACCAACAGCTCAGCGATAGCCATGTGCCGCAAGGTAAACCATTTTTCGCATTCGGCGGAGGTTGCCCTCATACGGGCGTGCCTACGGTGGTTCGGCAGCCATCGTCCAGGTGTACGCACCCGAAGAAGGGACCCGCAGGCATGAGCCTCTCCGCACCTCCCCGTCGCGGACCACTCGACGACTGCCTGGTCGTCGACCTGTCCCACGCGCTGGCCGGGCCGCACGCGGCTATGCTCCTCGGTGACCTGGGAGCGCGGGTGATCAAGGTCGAGAAACCGCGCGTGGGCGACGAGACCCGAGGCTGGGGCCCGCCGTTCGCGGGGCCGGCGCCGACCCGGGAGTCGACGTACTTCCTCTCCTGCAACCGCAACAAGGAGTCGGTCACCGCCGATCTGTCCACCGCCCAGGGCCGCGATCTGCTCGACCGGCTGATCCGCCGTGCCGACGTGCTGGTGGAGAACTTCCGCCCCGGCGTGCTCGACCGGCTCGGCTTTCCCCACGAGCGGCTGCGGGAGGCGAACCCGGCACTGGTCGTCCTGTCCATCAGCGGCTTCGGTCACGACGGCCCGGCCGCCGGGCGCCCCGGCTACGACCAGATCGCGCAGGGCGAGGCAGGTCTGATGAGCCTGACCGGCGAGCCCGGCCACCCCACGAAGGCCGGTGTGCCGATCGCCGACCTGATGGCGGGCACCTACGGCGTGCTCGGAGTGCTGGGCGCCCTGGCCGACCGCCGCGCGAGCGGACGGGGGCGGGTCGTGCGCACCTCGCTGCTGTCCGCGGTCGTCGGCGTCCACAGCTTCCAGGGAACGCGCTGGACCGTCGCGGGGGAGGTGCCGCGCGGCAGCGGCAACCGGCACCCGGCGATCGCGCCGTACGGCCTCTACCGGTGCGCGGACGGCGACATCCAGATCGCGGCCGGCAGCGAAGCCCTCTGGCAGGCGGTCGCAGGCGTCACCGGACTCGACCCGGCCGACCCGCGCTACGCCGCCAACGCCGACCGGGTCCTGCACCACGCGGAACTGGCCGCCGACCTCGAAGCCGTACTCGCGCACGGCACCGTCGCCACGTGGACCGCCAGCTTCGACGCCGCCGGCGTGCCGGCCGGCCGCGTCCGCACCCTCGACGAGGTGTACGACTGGGAGCAGACCCGGCAGCAGGGCCTGGTCATCACGGTGGACCACGCCACCCTCGGGGCCATCGAACTGCCGGGAACGCCCTGGCACTTCGACGACCCCGAAGGTTCCCCCCGGCACACCGCGCCACCGGTGCTCGGCCAGCACGACTCGTCCGTTCGCGCCTGGCTCGACGGACTCGACGAGGTCGACACCGCGAACGGCAACGACGTCCGCGTGACGATCGGGCCGGGCGCCGCGCGCCCCGCCGGCGCACCCCGCTGAGCCACCCGCACAACCCCGCTCAGCGGCCCGCACGCCGGCCGCCGGAAAGCCACGAGGTCACCGCCATGCACGGCACCGCGTCACCACCGGGAACGCCCGGCGCGCCCACCACGCCAGGACGGCGGCGGGTCCGCCCGCCCCGTATCGACCCCTACGTCGCCGCACTGTTCGGCACGGTCGGGGTCGCCGCGCTCCTCCCGGCGACGGGCGCCGCCGAGGCGCCGGTCGGCACCGCCTCGAACCTTGCCATCGCCGGGCTGTTCTTCCTCTACGGCGCCCGGCTGTCCTCGCGTGCGGCCGTCGACGGGCTGCGGCACTGGCGGCTGCACCTCACCGTCGCCGGCAGCACGTTCGTCCTCTTCCCGCTGCTCGGCCTCGCCGCCCGCGTGCTCGTGCCGGACGTCATCGCCCCCGACCTCTACCCCGGCCTGCTCTTCCTGTGCCTGCTGCCCACCACCGTGCAGTCCGCCATCGGCTTCACCGCGATCGCCCGCGGCAATGTGGCGGCGGCGATCTGCGCCGGGACGTATTCAAGCCTGCTCGGCATGCTCGTCACGCCGTTCCTGGCGGCGGCGCTGCTCGGCTCGGCGGTCGCGATCCCCGCGGGACGTTTCGCGGTGATCGGCGCGGAGTTGCTGCTGCCGTTCCTCGCCGGGCATGCCCTGCACGGCCGGATCGGGCCGCTCCTCGCCCGGCACGGGCGGCTGCTCGGCCTCGTCGACCGGGGGTCGGTGCTGCTGGTCGTCTACACCGCCTTCAGCCAGGGCATGGCACAGGGCATCTGGTTCCGCGCAACCGTGCCGCGGCTGGCCGCGCTGCTCGCGGTCGAAGCCGCGCTGCTCGCCGTGGTCCTCGCGGCGACCGCGGCGGCGTCGGCGCTGCTCGGGTTCGGCCGGGCGGACCGCGTGGCGATCGTCTTCTCCGGCTCGAAGAAGAGCCTGGTGAACGGCCTTCCGATGGCCGCGGTGCTGTTCGGGTCGCGGGCGGGGCTCACGGTGCTGCCCCTGATGATGTTCCACCAGCTGCAACTGGTCGTCTGTGCCGTCATCGCACGCCGGTGGCCCCTCCGGCGCCCGGTCCGTGTGCCGGGCCCGAGCCTTGCCCGTCCCAGTCGCCCAGGTCCCTGAGTTCCTCCTTGCCGCACGGCGTGCCGCGGATCTGCCGGTAACTGCCGCCGATCCGGTAGGTGCCGGGGGCCGGCGCGTAGAGCCGGCTCCAGGAGCCGTCCGACGTCACGCAGCCGTGCTGGTCGTCCCGCGCGCCCTCGACGCCCAGCACCGGGGACCACGGGATGCGCAGCAGTACCGAACCGGCCCGGGACATCCGCACCGTCAACTCGGCCTGACCTGCCTTCACCACCACGGCCGGCGGATCGGCCAGCGGCTCGGCACCGCTCACCTGGTACACCTGCCAGTCCGCGTTCTGCCACAGCGGGTGCAGCCAGGGCTGGTCGGTGGCGACGAGCTTCGCCTCGGTCACCGCGGCGAAATCCGGTTGGCCGGACGGCAGTATGACGTAGTCGACACTCCAGCGGCGCAGCCAGTCGCGGTAGGCGTCGGCGGTGAGCGTGCCGTGGTAGAAGAGCGGGTTGCGTTCCTCGTCGGCCTGCCGGTTCCAGCCACGGGCCAGGTTGACGTAGGGCGACAGACCGGAAGCCTCCCAGTGCGAACTCATCGGTACCACCTCGACTCGCCCGCGGTCGGCCCGGATCTTCCGCAGTTCGGAGATGAGCGGGCCCGCGTGCTCGACGGTGGCGGGGAGCGCACGGGTCGTCACCTGATCGTAGACCGGCTCGACGATCTGCCAGGTCGCCACGGCGCCGAACGCCAGCCACAGCGCCATGGACCGCCGGGTCCCCCTGGTGCTGCCCATCGCCACGATCAGCAGGACGGTGCCGCCGAAGAGCAGCGCCAGCCGCTCCACGTTGCTGCCGATGGGTGACGGTATGGCCCAGGTGACCAGGACGCCCAACGCGTACACCGACGCCCCGAGTTGGACCGAGCGCCAGGACTTCGGGACCACCAGCGAGATCGCGCCCGAGACGGCCAGCGGGATGATCGCCAGGTACCAGGCGAAGGGCTGCACGCCGTAGAAGGGGAACAGCAGCGAGGTGGTCCCCACCACCAGGGGCGGGGCCGCGGCCAGGACGAAGGCGTCCGTGCGTCGCTTGTCCAGGAACAGCGCCGCCGCGACCACCAGTACGAACAGCCCGGCCACCGGGCTGCACATGGTGGCCAGCGCCCCCATCGTGGTGGCGGCCGTCAGCCGCCAGAAGCGGCCCCGGGCGGCCAGTTCGGAGGGGAACAGCAGCGCGGTCGCCACCAGGCCGAACAGCACGCCCAGCGCGAAGGTCACCCGCCCGGAAACGGCGTCGCACCACAGGGCGAACACCGTCCACAGCACCGGCACCAGCGGCCGTTTCACACCGGCGCGCACCAGTACCGTCGCGGCCACCGCCGTCGACAGCGTGCCCGCGACGACCGCGCTCGTGCGCACGCCCAGTACCGCCATGATGTACGGGGACAGGATGCTGTACGAGGCGGGGTGTATGCCGCCGTACCAGGACAGGTCGTACGACGCCCAGGGATGGGCCCGTATGAAGTCCGTCCAGGCGTACTGCGCCGCCATGTCGCCCGAGTCCTTGGCCAGCAGCAGCGCCCACAGCAGGTGCAGCGCGGCGGCAGCGGCCGTGGCGAGCAGGACCGGGTGCCGGGGGCCCGCCAGGTCCAGGAGCGCGCTCGGGCCACGTCGAGCGCGGGATCGCGCGGGCTGCCAGGTGATCACGTGACTTCTTCCGGTCGGGGGGACACGTCTCATGGTGAGCGGGTCCAGTCATGGTGAGCGGGTCCAGCGGTGGGGTGCCGGGACCCGCTTCCACACGGGCCTGCCGCCGCGGTGGAACCGGAGCGGTGAACCCTGCTGCGCCGCCCGTGTAATGACTGCGGGTCAGCTTCTGTGCCGACTGCTGAGGGGGGAGGGGCCGGCCGCGAACAGGCCGTCGAGATGCCGAGCGGCCGGGAACAGGACGGCAGTTCGCGCAAGCCCGCTGCCGTGTGGGCCGCGCCGTCGCGTACCGGGGACAAGGAGCAGCAGCGGGCCGGCCGGTGGCCGGTGACCAGACCTCAGCCGCACAGGCGGGTGAGGATCGTGGGGTGGGCGGGCCCGCCGGCCGCCTGTCTGCGTACGGCGCCCGCGGCCACCGGACCGTCGGACGACCACAGGGCCGCGGGCACCTCGCCCGCCAACACGCCAGGCGCCCGCCGGTCTTCGGCCGGTCCCGCCTCTTCGCCCATACCGCTCGCTCCGTTCACCCGCGCCGCCGCGTCGACCGTGCCGTGGTCGTTCTTCCCGCGCTCGCACACCGGCAGCGGCTCCCGCGCCCGGCGGTGTGCGGCGGAGGATGGCGATCAGGGTACTTCGACTCCCGCAAGTTGTGGGACCGGCCCGGTGGTCGGAGCTTCGCCCCCGTCCGCCGAGGCCGGCCACGCGGCCGATCCCTCACCGGCCACGCCGGCGGAATCCGGGTCATGGTCCGGCCGAGCCGGACGGCCGCCCCCTCGCTGTCGCCGCCGATGACGTGTCCGTACGGCTGCGGAACCTGCGCGCGGGGGCCCGCCTGGAGGAACTTCCCATGCCCCCGCGGGTCCAGCACCGCGGGCTCGCGAGGAGTGGAGCACCCGTCGTCGGGTTCGGAGCGACATCGCGGCGGTCGAAAGCCGGCGGCCCGCGGTCAGCAAGGACGCCGGGAAATCCACGGACCGTACTCGCCCCTTCGGGTGAGGCGGCGGATCGGGTCGGGCGTGTCGGGCCCGTGAGCCATCGCGGGGGGCCTATTCACGTGTGGGGCGGACCCAGTCGGCCAGACGGACCAGGATGCCGATCGCGCCGATGAACGCGATCAGGAGACCGACCACCCAGAGATCATCGTCGACGAGACCAAGGGTTGAGATGCCGCAACCGACCAGGAAGAACGCCACGGGCGTCAACACCTGGACCCCACCTCCTCACGTGCGCGCCGTCCGTCGAGCGGGCCCCCGGCCCGCAGGCCGCGAGCCACGTCCCGCCTGCGCGTGGGAACGGTGACCGTCGGCGGGCTGGCCCAGCTGGCCGGCGCGGTACCGGCCCGCAGCCAGATGGGGGCGTCGCTCGGTTTCCACATCATCTTCGCCTGTTTCGGCATCGCGTTCCCGTCGGTGGTGCTCGTCGCGCACTGGATCGGGCTGCGGCACGACGACCCGGTGGCGCTGCTGCTGGCCCGCCGCTGGTCCAAGGTCATGGGCGTGCTCGGGGCGGTGGGCGCGGTGTCCGGCACCGTGCTCTCCTACGAGCTCGGTCTGCTGTGGCCGGGGCTGATGGGGCGGTTCGGCGCGGCCTTCGGCATCCCGTTCAGCATCGAGGGGATCTTCTTCTTCGTCGAGTCCATCTTCATCGGCATCTACCTCTACGGCTGGACCCGCCTGCCGCCCTGGGTGCACTGGTGGACCGGGGTGCCGATCGCGGTCGCCGGCATCTTCGGAGCGTGGGCGGTGGTGGCCGCGAACTCCTGGATGAACCAGCCCGCCGGATTCACCCTCCACAACGGGCAGATCACCTCCGTGCGCCCCTGGTCGGTGCTGTTCAACCGGGCCAGCGGCTACGAAGTGCCGCACATGCTGCTGGCCGCCTACATGGTGACCGCCCTGACCGTGGCCGGCGTCTATGCGACGGGCCTGCTGCGCGGCCGCCGTGACCGCTACCACCGGCTGGGCTTCGCGGTCCCGTTCGCCGTCGGCGCCGTCGCCGCACCGTTCCAGATCGCGGTCGGCGACATCGCGGCGCGAGCGGTCGCCGACGACCAGCCGGCGAAGTTCGCCGCGATGGAGCTGGTCCCGCACACCGGCCGCTACGTCACCGAGTGGCTCGGCGGCATCTACACCAACGGCCACGTCTACTTCGGCGTCGGCGTGCCCTGGGCGGACTCCCTCCTGGTGGGCTTCTCGCCGAGCACCCGGGTGGTGGGCTGGGACAGCATTCCACCGGAGTACCGCCCGCCGCTGGCCAACCTGCTGCACCTGGCGTTCGACGCCATGGTCGGCATCGGAATGGTGCTGCTGGTGCTCGGCGCCTGGCAGGGGTGGGTGTGGTGGTTCCACCGCCGGGTGCTGCTCACCCGCTGGTTCCTCGTGCCGGCGGCGCTCTCCGGCGCCGGCGCGATCGCGGCGATGGAGTGCGGCTGGATCGTCACCGAGGTCGGCCGTCAGCCGTGGACCGTCTACAACGTCCTGCTGACCCAGGACGCGGTGACCCCCTCGCGCGGTGTGCCGGTCACCTTGGGGGTGATCCTCGCGGTCTACGCGGTGCTCACCGGCATCTCCGTCTTCGTGCCGTGGCTGATGGGCCACCGCTGGCGCACGGAGCCGCCCGCGGCGGAGGATGCCGAGGCCACGCCCTACGGACCGCCGACCGATCAACCCGAGAGGGCACGGCTGTGACCGCCTCGTCCGAAGCGATCGGGGTCGGGGTCCTGCTGGTCGCGGTCATCGCGGCGTACGCGCTGTTCGCCGGCGCCGACTTCGGCGCCGGCATCTGGGATCTCCTGGCCGGCGGCACCCGGCGCGGGGCCGGCCCCCGCGCGGCCATCGACGCGTCCCTGACGCCGGTGTGGGAGGGCAACCACGTCTGGCTCATCTTCGGCCTGGTCATCACCTGGACGGGGTTCCCGCAGGCGTTCGCCGCCGTGATGACCGCGCTGTTCGTGCCGCTGTTCGTCTCGCTGATGGGCATCGTGCTGCGCGGCGTCGGGTTCGCCTTCCGGCACGAGGCTCGGCGGCTGCGGTTCCGGCAGCTCGCCGGGGCGGTGTTCGCGGTGTCCTCCCTGATCACGCCGTTCTTCCTCGGCACGGTGATCGGGGCAGTCGTCACCGGCCGGGTGCCGGCCCGGCCGTCCGGGAACCTGCCGTCCGCCTGGACCACGCCGACCGCCCTGGTCACCGGCTTCCTCTTCACCGCCGCGTGTGCCTACATCAGCGCCATCTATCTCGTCGGCGACTCCCACCGCCGCGGGGACCCGCGGATGGTGACGTACTTCGTCCGCCGGGCGGCGGCCGCCGGTGTCGTGACCGGCGTGCTGGCCGGGGTGAACATGCTCCTGATGCGGGACAGCGCGACATACGTGTCCGACCGGCTGACCGGCGACGCGCTCCCCCTGGTCGCCCTGTCGGTCGCCGCGGGCGCCGCCGCCCTGGTCCTGGTCCTGTTCCGGCCCACCCGGATCGCGCTGCTGCGGGTGACCGCCGCGATCGCGGTGGCGGCCGTCGTCGGCGGCTGGGGGTGGGCGCAGTACCCCTATCTGCTGCCCACCTCGCTGACCCTCGCGGCCGGCAGCGCGCCCACCGCCGCGGCCCAGGCCGAGTTCGCCGTCGCCGCACTGGCCGCCCTGCTGGTGGTGCCGTCCTTCGGGTACCTGTACTGGCTTCAGCAGCACGGCCGGCTCCAGGAGGGTTCCTCCGCGAGCCTGCGGGCGGCGGCGAGCCCCGGGGATCTCGCGGTACCGGCCGCCGAGCCGCCGGCACCCCGCAAGGGTGGGTTCCTCACCGGTCTGATGCTCACCGCCGCCATCGTCGACCTGGTCCGTGACGCCCTCGCCAGACGACGCGGACGCCGGCCCTCCTGAGCACGTACGCCAGCGGACCGCTTCGGCGGCGACCATGACGAGGCCGGCGACGACCTTCGGGTCGCTGAGCGTCGCGACGGGGACGAGGCGGGTCCTCGACGACCCTGCGCGGGTTCGCGCGGCGGTACATCCGGCGCTCGCGGGCCGGCGGGACCGCCGGGTCCTGTGGCCGGCGACCGGATCGTCCCCCGGGCGGCGGCATCCTCGGGTGGGGTGTTCCCGTCGGGGGTGCCATGTGGGGCGTCATGCGCTGATGTTCCTTGTCGGGGGAGCGACCCGACGTGCTCCGCGGTGAACGTTCGGCGGCCGTCCGGAAACGACGCCGACGGCTCGGTCTCACGGCACGGTGTCCCGGCTGCACCGTACGTGCGGCTCTTCCTTCTCCCGGGGGTGGCGGGAAGCGGTGGACGGGAGCATGCGTGTGCCGGGGGAATCGGACCACCGTGGGCGCGGACCGGGGTCGGTCCACGGGGCACCGGTCAGCGGTGAGCGGTCAGTAGTGAGCGGTCAGCGGTCGGCGGGCTCCGCGCGGACGTGGTCCGCGGCCAGGTCGACGAACATCGCGTTGTTGAGATGGAAGGCGTGGGTGACCTCACGGGCGATCCGAGGGGGCTCGTCGCCGGCCACGGGCAGCTCGTCCAGGACGGCTCGGTATCGGCGCCGGTAGGCGCGGGGATCGGGGATGTGGTCGAAGTGGTAGAAGAGCGCGCCCTCATGGGTGTGGCCCCAGGCCGTGGCGGCGAGGTTGCGGACGATCTGGCCGCCGGCGAGGTCGCCCATGTAGCGGGTGTAGTGGTGGGCCACGTACCCGGCCGGCCAACTGCGGGTGACCTCGGCGATCCGTGCGCAGTAGACGCGGGTCGCGGGAACCGGCACCAGGGTCCGCCTCCAGTGGGGCCCGTCAAGGTGTGCCAGGTCGCGCTCCAACGCGGCGACCCGCGACAACCCGGGGTCCACCAGCGGTCCCACCAGCGGATGATCGCTCAGCACCTGTGCGGCGGCCTCCAGTTCGCGGTAGACGAACCAGAGCTGGCGGGACAGGGCGGTGAAGGCCTCCGCGTCCAGCCGACCCCCGAGAAGGTCGTCCATGAACGGCGACTGGCGGGTCTTGTCGTGCTCGGCCCGCATCGCGACCCGCATCAGCCCCGACAGGAGCGCCGAGCGCTCAGTACCCTTCGGTACGGAGTTCGGCTCCACAGCGTCCTCCACGGTCGTCCGGCGCCGGGTGCCTTCGCCGCGACGCGTACTTCACCTATACCGCTCGCCAGAGCCGACCATTCGGATCGTCACTCGTTCGGTGTCGTGCCCGCGCCCTGGCGGGATGAGGGCTACGGGCGGAGGACGCGCACCCGCCCGGCGGGCAGCGAGCGCCGGGCCCCGACCCGGTCGGTCGGGTGCGCGGCGACACGGGCCAACGCGGCGCCGCTGCGCCTGAGTTCGACGGGGTGGTGCCGGGCGTTGGCGTAGCGGCGGCTGTCGGCGTTGCGCGGGCGTCGGGTGCGTTTGGGGTAGGTCGCACGCGGGCCCAGCCACCCGCGGCAATCAGGTGGTTGGCCTCACTGGACCGGACGTGTGGGGGGTGTCTCGGTTCCGCGGTCGCTGCCGGGATTGGGTGAATGGGTTCTCCAGCCCCCGAGACATCCGCGACAGGGAGTCCTTCCATGCGTATCCACCGGACCACCGCGGCGACAGTCCTTGCCGCTGCCTGCCTCCTGCTCGGCGCCACCGCTGCCCACGCCGCCACCGCGGACGACGGCGGACAGCACGGCGTCGTCACCTCCACCCAGGAGCAGTTCACCGCGGACAACGGCGGCGGCTCCTTCCACACGGAGTCCTTCGCCGCCGTCAACTGACCGACCCGGACCGGGGCGTGTGGGCGACACCCGTCCGCACGCCCCGGTCCCAGGAGACCGAGGGTTCGGCTCGTCCGGTGATCGTCTGCCGTGCGACGGGCCTTCCGCCCGCTCGGGGCCGGCTCACGGCTGACCTGTCGTGTACGTGCGACGCCTGCCCGGTGCGCAAGGTCCGCCTCGCCAGTGGCCGGGTGGACGCGGGGCTCGACGCGGCCCTCGATGCGGCCCTCGATGCGGGACTGGACAGACCAGGCCCGCGATGCGAACCATCTGCTCGGACCCGACCGCGGCGACGACAAGCACGTCGCTCTGCCGGAGCGCCCCGAGGGACACCGTCTCGCCGGCCGCCGCTGACAGGTCGGCCACCAGTGGCCGCGCCGTCTCCACGAAGTCCCACTGGTGCACCACCCGCACGCCCAGGTCCGCCAAGACCTCTCCGGGCCCAGAACCTCCGCGTCGCGTACAAGTGCGGGCCTGGCCTTCGGGTCGGTACCCGACCGGGCCGCTCAAGCGGTGCGCGAGGGCTGCGACTTCGTGATGCTGAGCAACGACACGTCGATGCTCGCCGAAGCCGCACGCGGCCTCGCGACCGGGTTCCGGAACCAGGTCACACCGTGCCGTCCGGACAGCGGCAGCGCTGCCGCGTCACCCCAACAGAAGGAAACCGCACGACCTACACCTGGGCCACCGGCCCGAACGAGGCCGGCATTCGAGCGCCATCATCACGGTCGCCCCGACCCGGCCCATCGCCACCCAAGTCCGACAACCCGACGCTTCCGCCGCAGCCGGACGAGAGCGCCGCCGCGGTGGAGGGGGCGTGGGACTGTCCGTGCCCTTCGAAGGGCGCGAGAGGCTCGTCGAACTCCGGCCGCGCATGGCTACGCTCACCCGCGGCGCGTGCCCCCACGACGGGGTGCGGTCCGGGTGGCCGCACCGCTGGGTACGCACTCGTCCGCGGGACCTGCCCGTGGCCGGGCGGCGAACCTGTGTGACGTGGACCGAGCGCCGATGGCGGTGCGTCGACGAGCGGTGCCGGCGCAAGACGTTCACCGAGGCGCTGCCGTCGATCCCACCGCGGTCGCGGTCGACCTCGCGGCCGCGTACCTCGGTCGGGGAAGCGGTCGCCGACCGAGGACGGACTGCGGTGCGGGCCACGCGCGGCTTGGAGGTGCCGTGGCCGGTGGCGAACACCGCGTTCACGGCCGCGGCCGAGGCCGCGCTGCCCAAGGACGCGCCGCCGGTGACGCACGGCCGTGCCGGCGATGGCGCCTCGTTGAAGCGCCAACATCCGTCCTCGATGGGAACGGCCTGTCGAGGACGCCGACGAAGACCTGCTGCAGCGTGGCTCAGTAGCCTCCGCCACCGCCGGAGGTGGAGGAGGAGGGCTGCGAGGACGGCTTGGTGGTGATCTGCTTGCCGTTGGTGCCGACGACGTACCACTTGGCGCCGAAGTTGTTGAGGCCCTGGCCATTGGTCTGGCCGGACTTCTTGTCCCCGGCGAAGCGGTAGAGCGGGTGGCCCTTGTACGTCACCTGCATGCTGCCGTCACTGCGCTTGGAGGTCGACAGCAGCTTGCTCTGCGCCCCGCCGGTGGCGGTCGGCTTGCCCGTCACCGTGAGCGGCGGCCACGCGGTGGCGCACGCCCCGTTGCAGGTGGACTTGCTGGTCTTGTCCGCCTGGAAGAGGTAGAGGGTCATGCCCTTGTTGTCGACGAGGATCTTGCCGAGTTTCACCGACTTGGTGCTCACCGTCGCCGAGCTGGAACTCGCGGCGTTGTCCGCCGCGTGCGTCCCAGCGGCGGCCGGTGCGGCGGCAGCGGAGCTGTGGGCCGTATCGCCGGAGCTGGAACAGGCCGTCGCGGCGGCGAGGGCCAGCAGGGTTCCGGTGACTGCGGCGGCGGCTCTGGTGTGGTGCTTCACGATGACTCCTCGGAAGTCCGTCCACCGTGGACGGGGCGATGGCGGCCCGCCTGGGTGGGGCCGCACCACCTCCACTACACGTCCGCGCTCGTCCGCCAGCTACAGGGGAGAGTCATTCGGGCGACCCGGACCCGGTGCTGCCACCGCTGTCCCCACGACCACACCCGCACCGCGCGGCCCCACTCCCTGCCGGTGAACACGCGGAACGGGCTGCAGGCGGTCGAGACCGAACCTGCTCGTCGACCGTGATCCGCCCTGTCGGCCTGGGCCGTCAACGCGGTGAAGCCCCGCCCCCACGGGCCGTCCGCGGCCCACCTCCGCAACCGGTTGTGGAGGCCCCGCCAGTTCCGTACTTCTCGGGCAGATACGCCTGCTGCAATCCGGGCTGGAGCTTCCACGCGATCACGTCCATCACCTCACCGCGGTTGCGACGACTTCACCGACGTCCGAGCCTCCGTATGCGGCCAGACCGAGGTTGCGCAGGGTCTCGAACCAGAACTGCTGATCGTCCTGGAACATCAGCTGCCGCATCGCATCTCCCTCTCAAGGAAGGCCCGGAAGGCGCGCGGGGGCCGGCCGGTGAGGCGCTGGACGGTGTCGGTGACGCGGTCCTCCGACCCCGTGGAGATGGCACGGTCCATGCCGGCCAGCATCGCGGCGAACTCCACCGGCATCTGCGCCGTGAGGCGGTCGCGCATCTGCTCGTAGGACAGGCGGCGGTGGGCGACGGGCCGACCGGTGACCTCGGCGATGGCCGTGACGACGTCGTCGTGGTTTGGTTCGCACCCCCGACCTACCAAGAGGCCCTGCTGTCATGCGCCGGCCCTCGCGCGATCACCCGAACAGGAACCCTGTTCGACCAGACCAGCCCCGCCATCGATAAAGCGGATGGCGTCTCGGGCCGGCTGCGCTGCTGATAGCGGGCCCGATGACGGGAAGTGTGAAACCAAGCTTCATGACGAGCCCCTTCGGCGTTCCGTCAACTGTCTGATCAGACGGGAAACTCGGTGATGCCGAGGGCGAAGTCCGTGTTCCCCACCCCGTGGTTGGCGAGGCCCACCGTGACCACGCCCGCTCCTTCCAGCCAGTGCGCCATCTTCAGGCCGCCGACGTCCAGCGGGCGCATCCCGAGGCTCTCGATGAACGCCTCCACACTCGCCTTGGCCTGCGTGTCATCGCCCGCGAGGAAGACGTCGGGCCGGCCCTTCTCCAGGACTTGCCGGAAGACCGTGTTGAACGCCTTCACCACGCCGGCGCCAGCCGGGGCCGCTTTGGCGACTTCCTGCGCGATCGAGGTCTCCTCGCGGTGGGCCAGCCCGTCGAAGGTGGAGTTGAAGGGGTTGCTGATGTCGACGATGACCTTGCCCGCGAGTGCGTCTCCGTACCTGGCGATGGCCGGCAGGACACCGTCGTACAACAGGGCCACGATGACGATGTCTCCGGCCGGGGCGGTGCCCCATTCTCCGGTCGTGGCGCCGTCGCCGAGAGTCTTGGCCAGGTCGACGGCCTTGGACTGATCGCGACCCATGACCTCGACGGTGTTGCCGCCCGCTATCGCACGCGCGCCGATGGTGCGGGCCATGTTCCCGGTGCCGATGATGCTGATGCTGCTCATGAGATGTCCTGCCCTGGGTGTGGGTTGTTCGGTTCAGAGGGCGGTGGTGCCGCCGTCGGCGACGAGTTCCATGCCGTTGACGTAGCTGGAGTCGTCGGAGGCGAGGAAGAGGGCGGCGGTGGCGATTTCGTCGGGCCTGCCCATCCGGCCACGGGGGATGAGGGACTCGAACTGGCGCTTGGTGGCCTCGTCGAAGAGTTCTTCCTGCTTGGCGGTGGCGACCTGGCCTGGGGTCAGGACGTTGACGCGGAGCCGGCGGTCCTTGAGCTCGTTGAGCCAGATACGGGCCCATGCCTGCTGGACGGCCTTGCTGCCGGCGTAGACGCTCCAGCCGGGAAAGGCGCCAAGGGAGGCGTTGGAGCCGGTCATGAGGATGGAGCCGCCGTCGTTGAAGAGCGGGAGGGCCTTCTGGACGGTGAACAGGGTGCCGCGGGCGTTGAGCCCGAACCAGGTGTCGAACTGGGCCTCGGTGATCTCGCCAAGCGGGGCGGGCTCGCCCCCGCCGGCGCTGGCCCACAGCACATCGAGGCGGCCCTTCTCCCGCTTGACGGTGTCGTACAGGCGGTCCAGGTCGTCCAGGTCGGCGGCATCACCCTGGACGCCGGTGACGTTGCGGCCGATCTGCTTCACGGCCTCTTCCAGGGCCTCCTGACGGCGGCCGGTGATGAAGACGTGCGCTCCCTCTTCAACGAACAGCTTCGCGCCGGCCAGCGCCATGCCGGTGGTGCCGCCGGTGATGACCGCGACCTTGCCATCGAGCTTTCCCATGGTCGTTCCCTTGAGTCGATGGTGCCGTGCGCACCTGGGGCGACGGTGTTATGTACACCGCCCTGTTTATTTACCGTACGGGAGCGGCGGCCGGGGCGCAAACTATGTACACCGTTCGTTACCTAACTGCGGTAGGCTGATGCCATGACGGAGTTGGAGAAGGGCCCCACGGGCCGCCGCCGCGGCCGGGGCGCCCGCGAGCGCATCCTCAGCGCGTCCCAGCAGCTCTTCCGCGAGCAGGGCATCAACCGCACCGGCATGAACGAGCTCTGCGCGGCGGCCGAGGTGTCCAAGCGCACGGCCTACCAGCACTTCAACGGCAAGGACGAACTCGTCGCCGAGTACCTACGCCGGTTCGACCCCTCCGTCCTGTCCGGCGTGTTCGACCGCACCGACCTCACACCCCGCGAACGGCTCCTCGCCGCCTTCGACATCCCCCCCACCACCCCCCTGTGCCCCTACATCGCCGCCGCCGTCGAACTCCACGACGCCCAGCACCCCGCATCCCAGTACGCGCGTGACTACAAGAAAGCCGTCGCCACCCGGTTCGCCGACACCGCCCGCGAAGCCGGCGTCGCCGACCCCGAACAGCTCGGCGAGCAACTCGCGCTACTCCTCGACGGCGCCGGGGCCCGCACCCGGGTCCTCAACGCCGACGCCTTCCCCACCGCCGCCGCCATCGCCGCCGTCCTCATCGACAACGCCATCCCCACCCCTGCGGGCCACGACCGCTGACGGGAAGAAGCGCCGAGTTGACCTGGCGCTCCGGCCGGGCTGAACTCGTTGCCGGTCACGCTGCTGCATCCGCTGGTACACGACACCAGCCGCCCGGCGCCTGGCCTGGATCTACTGGCTTTTACGGAACTGGCCGGGCGGCTCCACGAGACCTTGCTTTTCCTCGCTCACGGGGCCGCCTTCGGATTCCTCTCGGCACGCCGTCTGGTAGTCGCCGGTGGCCGACCGGTGGCCATTCGTGCAGGGAGCGCGCAACGGCGGTGGCCGGGCTGCGGACGAACTGCAGGGAGATGGTGTGGGGTTGTTCAGGTGCCCGGTGGACCCGTTTCAGAGGCCGGTCTGCAACGGCCAGAGAGGGCAGGCCTGCAGGTGCTGACAGCGGCCCTCCTCTGCCTGGCAGGGATGGCCAGCAGGTAATCGGGTTCCTGAAGGCTCGACAGTGGCCGCCCACGGGAAGGGGCTGTAGTGGTGGGGCGGCAGCGAAGTTCGTTCAACCCGTCGAGGTGGTGCGGCGTCGTCGTCCCGCAGGCCGACGGGTGTGCGGATCGCGTCTTCGGGGTCTGTGGGTGCCGGCGACTGGCTCCTGCTTGACGGCGGTGAGGGTTTTACGGGTGTGAGGTACGAGCTGGGTGACCTTCTCTGCGGCGTCGCGGGCGAGGTCGTCCAAGACGGACTGGTAGGTGTCGCGGGTGATGCGGGTGTCGGAGTGGCCGAGGGTCTCGGAGACGGCCTTGACGTCGATCCCGGCCGCGAGCATGAGGGTGGCGGCGACGCGGCGCAGGTCGTGGAGGCGGATCGGCGGCAGGCCGGCGGTTTCCACGAGGCGTCCGAAGAGGTCGCTGACCTTGCCGGGGTGGAGGAGATAGCCGTCCTCCTGGGTGAAGATCCACCCCGAGCCCTGCCAGCCCTCGCCCCACGCTTCGCGTTCCTGCTGCTCTCCAGAACATCCCCGACGACCTCGACCGCTTCTGCCGCGAGCACGCCGGCGGTCCAATCCGTCACGTCCCGGCCTCCGGCACCGGCACGATCGAGTGGGTGGCCGCGTACGAAGCCGGGTACGGACCGCTCCCGTTGATCTGGTGGTTCACCGACGCCGACGGCGACCTGGACGTGACGACCCACGAGGCGTACGTGGCCACCGGAACCGTGGTCACCGACTGGGACTGCGTCCCCGCCTCCGGGGACTCCGACCCGGTGGAGCGGGTGTTGGCCCTGCTCGACTGGTACGGCTCCGGCAGCGGGCGCTGCTCCGGCTACCCCGTCCACGAGGGCGTGCCCGGCGAGCTGCTCGGCAGGGTGCCGATCGCCGACCTGATCGCCGCTCTGGCCGATCCGCGGGCCGAGGAGCGGCACGACGCCGGGGCCGTGCGGCATCTGGTGGGCTGGAAGACCCGCCCGCGCCAGAAGCGCGACGTTGCCGGCCTGCCCGAACCGCTGCGTGACCGGTTGCTGGCGCACGCCCGCCGCTCTGGAGACTCCGACAAGCAGGGCCGCGCAGAACAGTGGTTGGCGCCCCCGCGGGCCTGAGAAGTTGTTCCGGTCGGCGCTGTCGGTGGATTACCAACGCCTCCTGCGAGTCCTTGTCGACCGCGACCGAGATGGCCAAGGTCCGCTCTCGTGTCAGGAGATGGCCGTCTGCTTCGGCCTGGAGGTGGTGCCGACGAAGGTGGAGGCGCTGCGGTCGAAGGCGAAGCGGATGGTGGCCCGGGGGTGGCTGGTCGAGCCGGTGCCTGGTCGGTTCTCGCTCTCGCAGGGTGTGGCCGGACAAGGCGATGGATGGTGAACGGCGATCGTCAGACCCGCAGGGTTTCAGCCTGGGGGTCGTAGCAGACGAGCCCGTGCTCGCGTGCCAGGGCGGCTGCGTACTCGGAGACTTCCTCCGCTCTGCTGTAAGACATGAGCAGATAGACGATCGGGCCCGATGCCTCGTCGATGACGGGCGGTGACGCCCAGGGGCTGCCGGCGACATCGTCCGGATACCGTTCGACGAGTGCCTCGACGTAGGCCTCGATACGCGGCGACGGTTCGGTGATCGCGTCTTCCGATTCGAAGTAGCGGTCGTAGAGCTCGTCGAAGACAGCGCCGGCTTCGTCGTCGCTCGGTTGCTCTCGGTGCCAGACGGCCAGGTCGTAGCTCATGTGCGAATGATCGCAGGCGCCGGATGGCTTTGGTCACAAGCCCCAGTACCGGACCGGTTCACGCTTGCGAAGGGCGTGGCCCGGCAAGGCGGCGGGTCATGAGGAGGGACATTGACCAGTAGATCATCGCCTCGGCGCTGCTGGTGGTCCGCTCGAAGTCGCGCACCAGGCGCCGGGTGCGCATCAGGTGGGCAAAGAACCGTTCGACGATCCACCGCTTGGGCAGCACCGCGAAGCCGCGCATGTCGTCGCTGCGTTTGACGATCGCCAGGACCAGGGCAAGGGCGGTGAGGCAGTGGGTGATGATGCCGCCGGTGTAGCCGCCGTCGGCCCAGACCATTTCCAGCCGGTGGTGTGCCTCGGTGACCCGCGCGAGCAGGGTCTGCGCGGCGGCGCGGTCGCCGGTGTCCGCGGGGGTGACCATCACGGCAAGCAGCAGGCCGAGGGTGTCGACCACAGCGCCCCTGCTTTCATGTCTGGCGCCCGCCGCGATCAGCCGAACGAGACCCCTGTTCGAGCAGCACCACTCAAGATCGGAACGACAACAGCCACTGAGACCCGCCAGAGTGCGCAGGGTGATGACGCTGGTGGCGCTGGTAGGTGCATCAACTTGCTGGTGTTGGTTCCCCACTCTTCTGGTGTTGACTGGCCCGATGCCGCCGACGACAGAGCAGCCAGACGCCGACCTCGTCGCAACAGTCCAGGGTCTGCTAAACAGCCGCCGCCTGGACCGTCAGGAGCGACCAACGGTCCTCCGGCTTCCCCAGGGCACGGACCCGGACGAGCTGGCCCGCCTCCGGGCTGAGCTGGGCCAGTGGGCGGGCCGGCCCCACAACCTGGCCCTGGACCGCTTCGTCGACCCGACCGTTTCCGAGACCTGGGGCCTTGCGCTGCTGGAGCCGTTCGGTGACGAGCTGGTGGAGTTGGCAGCCTGGGGATATCGGGCCAACTGGGTCGGACTGGGCCGGATCGCCGTCGGCAACGGGACACAGCCGATGCTGGTGATCGCGGACCGCCGTGACCCCGCATGGGCCGGACTCCCAGCAACAAGCTCTTGGACCGAGAGACTGTGCGCGCTCACCGGCTGGGAGTCGACGGGCCGTCCCCCCGTCGACTGGCAGGCAGCGGAGACTGCGCTGGGCACCGCCCTGCCCAGGGACTACAAGGAGATCATCGACGTGTTCGGCCCGGGAAGCTTCGACGGATACGTCGACCTTCTCGTCCCGAACGGCCAGGTCCTGGACCTCATCGCCTGGTCCAGGGGCAACACTGGCCGGTTCGCTCCACACCCGGCATATCCCGCTCCCCACGGGCTGCTCCAGTGGGGCAGTTCCGAGCAGGAACTCGACTTCGCCTGGCAGACGGGCGCGGCCGACCCATCCGACTGGCCCCTGCTCGTCCGTGAGGACAGCGGCGCAGAGTGGCGGCGGTTCGACTGCAGCCTGGACGAGTTCCTCGTCCGCCTGCTCACCGATGTCGGGCTCGGCTTTGCGCCGAGCTATCTGCTGGACAGCCACCACTTCGAAAGCTGGGACCGCTAAGTAACCACTCCGATCGCTTCCCGCCGACCCCCACCCGTTCAACACCGGACGAACTGAGGCGGGCAGCAACCCTGGTCGCTTTCTACCGTCCTCATCAGCGGTCCGACGAAGGCGGTGCGGTCAGCAACGGGGAGGAGGACGTGGGCGGCATGGGTCGTAGTGGCCGAGTTACCGAGCCCCTGCCGCACCAAACCCGAGATCAATGAGGGGATAGTGCACGGTCGGAATAACCCCCTCCCGCCAGTAGTCCGCGAACTCACCGAGCCCGGCCCCGACGGCCGGCTGCGGTACAAGCTGCGCGGCAGGGGCCTCAAGGGCCGCAAGCTCACCGGTGAGCAAGCCGAATGGGTCGTGCTCGACATCGTCCACCCGGCTGTGGCGCTGCTGCACGCGGTCAACGACGATCCCACGCACCTGTTCGGCCACAAGGGCGTCAACAGACACGACCTCGTCCTGTACGGGTCGGTCAACCTGCGCCTGAACACCTTCCGCGACCAACTCAACCAGCTCTTCGGCACCCCCGAGACCCCTTTCATCCCGCCCGTGCCCGCCACCGAGCCACCTGCCCCCACCGCCGTGACAGCCTCCGCGTACAACCGCCGGCTCCTCGACCAGCTCACCACCTGCCCCGCCCTGGTACTGACCGACACCATGGACGTCCTTGCCTGGAACCCGCTGGCCGCCACTTTGCTTACCGACTTCGGTCAACACCCCCAGCACCGACGCAACTAGTGTCCTGAGTCGTTAGTTCTCTTGCGGTTGTAAGGCGAGTCGGTGCCTGGTCCGAAGCCTTTGCCGTTGGAGCTGTCCGATCACGAACGCCGCGTGCTGCGGGGCTGGTTGCGCAAGCAGACCGCCTCTCAGGCACTGGTGCTGCGGTCGAGGATCGTGCTGGCGTGCGCGGAGGGCCGGCCGAACGCGCAGATCGCGGATGGCCTGGGTGTTTCCCGGGAGACGGTGCGCAAGTGGCGGGCCCGGTTCGTCGCGGACCGGCTGGAGGGCCTGGTGGACCGGCCACGTTCGGGAGCCCCGCGAACGATCACGGACGAGCAGGTCGAAGCCCTGGTCTCCAGGACACTGGACCAGTCGCCACCAGCGGGTGACTCGCACTGGTCGACACGTTCGATGGCCCAGGCGGCGGGCATGTCGCAGTCGGCCGTCTCGCGGATCTGGCGGGCGTTCGGCCTCACGCCGCACATCGTGGAGACCTGGAAGCTGTCGACCGACCCGCAGTTCGTGACCAAGGTCCGCGACGTGGTGGGCATCTACCTGTCACCGCCGGAGAACGCCCTGGTCCTGGCGGTGGACGAGAAGTCACAGATACAGGCCCTGGACCGCACCCAGCCGGTCCTGCCGATGGCGCCGACCGTGCCGGCGAAGATGACACACGACTACGTCCGGCACGGCACGACCAGCCTGTTCGCCGCCCTGGACATCACCTCCGGCTCGGTCATCGCCCAGCACTACCGCCGCCACCGCCACCAGGAGTTCCTCCGCTTCTTGAAGGTCATCGACGCAGCCGTCCTCCAGCACCTCGAACTCCACCTGGTACTGGACAACTACGCCACCCACAAGACCGAGCCGGTCAAGAAGTGGCTGCTCCGGCACCCCCGCTTCCACCTGCACTTCACCCCCACCTCCGCGTCCTGGCTCAACCTCGTCGAGCGCTGGTTCGCCGAGCTGACCTGCCGCAAACTCCGCCGCTCGGCGCACCGCAGCATCGTCGAACTCGAACGGGACATCCGCGGCTGGATCAACGAGTGGAACAAGAACCCCAAGCCGTTCGTCTGGACGAAACCCGCCGACGACATCCTCGATACCCTCGCCGCATACTGCACACGGATTAACGACTCAGAACACTAGTTCTTGCTCAGTGCGCGGGTCACGCCGGCCACCACAGCGGTCGTCAGCGTCCAGCCGATCGCGATCAGCGCGTAGGTGGCCGCCTGCAGGGCCCCGTCGGTCCAGTGCCACGCGTCGCGCTGGCCGAAGCCGCCGATCGGGATCAGCAGGTCGAGCGTGTAGATCACGGCGTTGAACGGGGGGCCCTCACCCGGCTTGTCCGGACTGGGGGTGTGCGTGCCGAAGACCAGCGCGCCCAGCACGGTCAGCACGGCGAGCCAGGCACCGGCCAGCCAGGGGCGGTAGCCGTAGCCGACGGTGGCGTCCAGCAGGTAGCCCCAGAAGCGGCTCCAGGGAGGCAGCAGGCGGCGGCGGTGGCGCTGTTTGGCCAGCAGGGTCCGGCGCGCCTCGTCGTCGTGGCCGATCCGGCGGTAGTGGCCGGCCAGTTGCTCGTACGGCTGCGGTGAGTACCCGGGATTGCGGCGGATCCACTCCAGCCTCCCCCCCACCGTGTCCGGCTCGGACCGGATCGAGTCGTAGGCGAAGCCCTCCAGCTGTATCTCGGGCGCCCAGCTGCGGGGGTCGTCCTGCACCCAGGTGGCGCGTACGCCCCGCAGGTCGAGGGAGCCGGCGGGTGGGGTCGCGCAGCGCAGGTCGAGATCCTGGACGCGCAGTCCGGTCGCCACCAGGGACCGGGGCGAGCCGCCGAGGACGGCCTCCTCGAAGGAGAGCAGGTCGGATATCTGCGCCCCGCGCATGTGCACGCCGCCGTCCGCCGTGAACCCCTGGTTGCAGCGGATCGCCGAGACCTGCGCGTTGTCCGCGCCGAGGGCGACGCCTCCCGGGGCCTCCAGGCGGGCACCGCCCATGAACAGCCCGCCGGACAGCCGCGCCCCCGGGAACATCACCGCTCCGCGGCTGCGGAAGCCGTCCTCGCAGATGACCGCGCCGTCCATCACGATGCCGCCCGCGGACACGGCGACACCGTCCGGCGCCGACACCACGGCACCGTCCAGCCGCAGCCCGCCCGCCACATGGGCGTGGATGAGCTCGACCGCGTTGCGCCCTTGTCCCTCGATCACCGAGCCGCGCAGGTCGAGACGCCCCCCGATCCGGGCCGAGGGCGCCGAGAACCCGGGCAGCCAGCTGCGGACCACGGCGACCGCGAGCGTCGAGGCGCTGTCCAGCCGCACCCTCTGCTCCAGCCGGCAGCCGTCGAGGTGGAGTAGATGGCGTATCTCGGCTCCTTCCCAGGCGAGCGCGCCGGTGATCCGGGCGCCGGCCAGCCGCAGGGCCGCGACACCCCCGGACAGCCCGCTGCCCCGTCCCAGCAGAAGCGTGGTCAACGCCTCGGCCCGCACCGTGCGTTCGGGGCCCCACTCGTCTCCGCGGCCCACGTCCTCACCGCCGCCGCCACCCGGCCGCAGGTCCACATGGCGCCCCTCGGCGAAGGCGTCCCACAACTCCCTTTCCGGGCCGGTCAGTTCGTCGTATGTCAGCACCGGAGCAGCCTACGTTCGGGCAGCACCCCGCAGGCCTGCCGCGGCCACCCCTGGGAGGCCGCAGCCGGAGAAAGGCGTCGGAGCGGTCCGGACGAGGTGGTCGGCCTCCTCCCTGACCTGCAAGAATGCCTTTCTGAGCGGGAAGCGAACTCGCGTTAGACCCCGAGTTACGCCCTCACGCGGACACGGTCAGCTACTGGTGGTCGGTATGGGCGCGGCAGTCATCCGTTCAACCGCTCCGGCAGCATGGTGCTCAAGCACCCGGTCGTCGCGGCCCTCGGCGGCCGCTTGCGAGTCTGCTCTGACCTGCGGCAGCGATGTCCGTCTAAAGGATCGTGAGTTGGTTCGGGCATGTGCTCAGGCTCCAACGGGGGTCTGGTCGTCGGTGACACACGCAGTGCGGTAGGGGCGCAGAGCGAGGATGCCGTCGCTGATCTCGACAACTCGCCGCTGGAGCAGGAAGTCCGCGTCGTCGGCTGCCGGATTCTGGTCGTGGCGTGCGGCGGGCAACACGATCTTCGGCATGGCGGCTGACAGGTCTTGCCAGAGCGGGCCGAGCGCGTCGAAGGAGCGGACTTCCCAATGCCGGCGGTGGGCTTGGCTGATGGGGTAGGCCACGGCGGGCAGCGTGAGGCCGATGCAGAGCAGCAGCATCGAGAGCACGGGGAACGTCACGCCGAAGACGCAGGGTGTGGTGACCAGCGAGGAGCAGTCGGTGTTGTCGGGGACGGGGTGGAGGTTCAGGCCCAGGGTGACCAGGACGGTCAGCTTGTACGCGGTGTACATCAGGGCGAAGGCGCAGCCGGCCGCGGTCAGGCGGAGGCCTAGCCGGACGCTCCTTCGGCGGGTTGTCCTCGACTGTCGCAGGGTCTGCTGGGCGAAGTCGATGATGGCGAAGCCGAGGTAGACGATGAACAGGAGCAAGTGGAGCGCGTGCACCTGCGGAGAGGGGCCGATCATCCGCTCGTACGTGAACAGCACCGCCATCCCGAGGGCCGTCGCGGCGAGGAGTTCCAGGCTCAGCCGAACTCGATGTCCTGCCTCTGCCGGTTCGAGGTCGAGCTGGAAGCACACGGCCAGGACAGCGGTGGCAGCGGCCAGCGAGGCGCAGTTGCTCAGCAACCGGTCCAGGTGCGGCACGATCGCTCCGACGGAGTTTGCGACCCGCGGTGAGTTGAAGGTGAAGGCCACCGCGGGGTTCATCGACAACCAGGCACCTGACCCCGCCGTGGTGACGGACGTGGCGTGGAACATGGTCGGCCACAACGAGCCCGCGCGACTGTGGCTTCCCGGTGCGGTTCGTGCGGGCAATCAGATGCGGTGGACGTTTCTCAGCCCTGAGGCTCGCGAGCAGCTCGTGGACTGGGAACGCGACTGGGCTCGCCCGTACTTGGGGCAGATCCGGTATGAGGGGGGCAACCACCCGAAGAACGAAGCCCTGCGGCGTCTGGAGCGAGAGATCCTCGCAGGGTCGGCGGCGGCGCGAAGGATCTGGGACCGGCGGGAGATGGTCGACCACGGCGATGGCGCTCTGCGCAGGCTCAAGCTCCCGTATCACCAGGGCCGCGAGGTCGCGGTCCGCACGGTCGCCCTCCGGCCCGCACGCAGCGACAGACTCCGCGTGATCGTGCTGATGGAGGACTGCGAAGAGCCGGCCGACCCCTGAGCTGCTGAGCCCGGGCCGCCTCGCCCTGCGGTGGGCCACATGGCCGGCCTTCCACCACGGTGGCCGCGCCACGGGCCGCCGACGCCGGCGAGGTGGGGCGGCATCTGGAAGCGAGCCAGGCGGCCCAGGCGCTGCAGCAGCACCGCCATCGATGCCAGGCCGCTGATCATCAGGTCCCAGTGCGCTTCTGGCTGCGCCGCATCGTGACCTGGACCCATCCGCGCAGTCCAGGCCGTACCGGGTGTCGCCGCCCGACGGCGATCATTTGAGGTGCGGACGGCGGTGAACCCTAGACTTCGGTGACGCTCCATTCAGGAGAGGCCACTGGTCGTGACCGGCCGTCGTCGGATAGCACACGAAACCCTGCGGACAGGAGCCGACCGATGCCCAGTGATCTCGTGGACTCGGCCGTCGAGGAGTTCGCGCTGGTGGTGGACCGACAGGCCACGGGCTCCGCGTCGGGCGCCGGTGTGTATGGCGCGCGTACCGCCGAGGGGCGGCCGGTGTATCTCAAGGCCACACCCGCCGAGTTGGGCGCCCGGGCCCTGGCTGCCGCCCGCCGGGAGCTGAACTTCTACCGGCAACTGGCCACCGCCCTCCCGGTCGTCTCTCCGCGGCTGCTCGGCGCCCTCGACGACGGCCAGGGTGTGGTGCTGCTGCTGGAGAAGGCCGGCACACCGCGGGACGCGGCGTCCTGGACCCCGGACATGTGGGCACGGCTGGGCAGGGAACTGGCGGCCCTGCACGGCACGCCGCCACCGACCGATGACTACTGGCGGTGTCCCGATGTCCTGTTGCAGGCGCTGACTGCTCCTGACACGGCCGCCGTCACCGCTTTCTGGCAGCCGGCGCTACCGCAGCTGGCCGAGGTGGTCGCCCGCCGCTACGAGTTGCTGACCCGCAGCGCATCGCTGCCCGCGGTCCTGGTGCACGGCGACTGCCACACCGACAACATCGTCTTCAGCGACGGCCGGCCGGTCCTGTGTGACTGGCAGGAGGCCGTGATCGGACGGCCGGTGTCCGATCTGGCCTTTCTGAGCGTACGGGCCACGCCCACCGGCATCACGGTGCCTCCCGCTCTCCTCGACGCCTATACGGAGGCTGGCTCGCACGACCGCGGCGCCCTGGAACAGGCGCTGCTGGCCGAGGAGCTGGCGATGTTCGTCTTCCTGTGGCCGGGCTACGCCACCTATATCGACCGAGTGGGCACGGAGCGGATCCACCGGCGGGGGCGAGAGTTGGCCGACCGGTACTTCCGCGATACCGACCGATAGACGTCATCAGCCAGCCAGCCAGCCACGCCACCGAAGCGACGCACGCACCGGGGCACCAGGCGGCGATCACCGTGAGCAGGGAGGCGACGGCTGCCGCGCTCCAGACCGCACCGACGGAGGCGGTGGAGTAGTGGAAACGGTGGATGACGGTGATGGGGGCGGCGGCCTGCAGCACGCCGCTGGCCAGGTTGGAGGCAGCGAGCCCGCCGATCAGCCAGGCCAGAGCCGGAGTTCGGCGCGGGGTCCGCCACCCGGTCAGCAGACTGCTCGGCGCACGGTGTCGGTCGTCGTGCAAGGCTTCGGCGTCCTGCGTGGCGGCGGCAGCGGTCATCGCTAGCAGCGCCACCACGGCGAGCAGGACGCTGGCTCCGGCCAGCAGCAGCACGCCGCCCAGCAGCGGGCCGACGAGGACGGCGCCCTGGTCGATCCCGGTCTGCGCGGCCTGCGTACGGTGAACTTGGTCTGCCCGGCGACGGCCGGCTTCGGCGCCGAGGGTCTCCACCGCGACGAAGGAGACCTCCGCCAGCAGACCCGACACCGCCCCGAAGGCCAGGACCACGACCGTTGTCCCGGTTCCCGTCTCGCCGCGCTCGCCCGGTGACCAGAGGTAGGCGAGCAGACCGGTGGTGTGGTGGGCGCGCTGAAGGTGGGCGATCACGGCATGGACCTCGAAGGAGAGCGAAGGCGCGGAGCCCGTGGGTCGGGCTTCCGGGTGATGAGGGTCCGCACCATCCGCGATTTGGCCCGTCCGGAAACCGGTGGTAGAAGCCCGCGCTTCGTCATGCCGACGGGTGGAGTCCGTGGTCGTGGGCGAAGATCGCGCAGGCCGAGCGGGCGAAGTCGGTGCCGCCGTGCAGCCGGGCCCAGCGGCCGTCCTGGCGGATGACGGTGGCGACGATGTCGAGGCCGCCGGCCTGGTTGCGCAGAGCCGCCCAGCGGCAGGCGGCCGGGTCGTCGTCCGGTTCGATGCCGGTGCCGTCCAGGACCTCGCGCGTCAGCTCGACCCAGTCGTCGTCCAGCTCGACCGTGGTGGTGTTGCGGATCGCGCAGTGCCACGTCAGCCGCCGGGCCGGGACGTGTCCGGTGCGCGGTTGGCGCAGGGCCAGCGGCTCGTCGAGCACGGCGGCCAGCAGCGGCAGGGAGATGTCGTCCTGGGCGGTCAGTTCGGGCGACCAGGCCGTGAGCAGATACGGCTGGAAGCCGGGTTCGCTGCCGTGCAGTTGGGTGCGCAGCTGCTGGTCACCGCGTGCCGACGCGTGTCAGAGGGTGGTTGCCGCCTCGGCCCTGTTCTCCCGAAGCTACGGCGAAGTGACAAGTCGCCTTCTGTAATCAGAGTGATGCTCGGTCAGGGCGAGCAAGGCGGGGCCCGGGGAGTTCGCCGGCCGTCCCGAGGGTGGCGAAGTTGGCGTGGGCCGCCTCGACGGCTTCGGGGTATGCCTCCCGCTTGGCGTGTTCGGTGAGCGCCCGGTAGATGCTGGCCACCGAGGGGTTCTGGCCCTTGCGCTAGCCGGTGGGGATGAACAGGTCGGGGCTGGATCTGCTCGGCGGACTCGCCGCCCGCGCGGCGCCGCAGCACGGTGTGCAGCATGTTGTCGGTGATGACCGGCGGCCGGCCGCCGTGCTTGCCCTTGCGGGCTGCGGTGTCGAGCCTCTCCAGGGTGGACTCCCGGATGTTCTCCCGCTCTGTCTCTGCCATCGCGGCGAAGAGCGCGAACAGCAGCTTCCCGGGGCCGGTGGGGTTGGTAGATGCCGGGCAGGGGCCCGGTGAGCATCTCCAGCACCAGGCCGTGCGCGGTGAGATGGTCGGCCAGCGCGGTGAGTTCGGCCGCATCGCGCCCGAGCCGCTTCATCTCGTACACCGTGAAGACGACCCGACAGCGAAGGCGGAAGTCCCCGATCGCGCGGATCGGGGACTTCACCGAAGGCCGCCGGAGGGAACCTGTTGCGGCCCCGGGGTGCTGGTGCCGTTTATGCGGCGGAGGTGAGTTCGGCGCGGCCGAACAACAGCGCGTGGCCGGTGGGGAGCTGGTGGAGGATGCGGGTGATGAGGTCAGGGCCGGCGTGGGCGGTGACGGCCGCGAAGACGGAGCCGGTGTCCCAGCGGGTGGCGGCCAGGGATGCGCCGGAGCGGGCGGCGAGGTCCTTGACGAAGGCCCAGCCGGTCAGCGGCTGGGTGTCGGGGACCTGTGCGGTCAGGACACGTGCGGCTTCCAGGGGCAGGCAGGCGGCAAGGTCGACGCGTTCGTCGCCGGTCAGTTGGCGCCCCAGCCCGGCGAGAACCAGGCGGACGGCTTCCTCGGCTCGCTTGCGGGTGGGGTAGGCGCCTTCGTAGCGGACCTTCGCCAGCATCTGCTCATACGCCGTCGAGTACGGCTGCTGGTGCTCAGCCGGTACGCGCACGTCGGTGATCACTGCGGTGTGTGCCTTTCGTGGAGCGGTGCAGGTGTGGGGCACCGAGGTAGGGGTCAGGTGGGCTGGGGACGGCCGAAGAGGAGGTCGTAGCCGGCGGGGAGCTGGAGCAGGATCTGCCCCAGCAGGTCCTCGCCGGTCGTGTCGGCGACCGTGGACAGCACGGCGCTGACATCCCAGGTCGCGGTCTGCTCGGTGGCGCCCTCGATCCAGGCCGCGGTCGCCCGCACGAACCGCTCCGGGGGGAGCGGTTCGGCGCTCTGCAGGGGGTTGAGCAGGATCAGGGCGAATTCCTCCGGGAGACGTGCCGCGAGCTGGGCGCGGACCTCGCCGACCAGATGCGCGCCGAGCAGGGCGAGCACCACACGGGCCGCGCGCTGGGCTTCCTGCGCAGTGCCGTACTCGCCGCGTTCCTTCACATCGTCGAGGAATGCTTTGTGTCGCAGAGTCATCTCGGCCGTCACCCCTTCTTGTCCTTCGGACTGCGCACGGGGTGCGGAGGGCGGGTGAGGGGAAGATCAGTTGCCCGTCCTCCGCACCTGTCCGGTGTCAGCCGGAGATCTCCTTGTGGCCGGATGATCCGACGCCGATGGAGATCTTGCGGGGCTTGGCGCGCTCCGCGATCGGGATGCGCAGGGTCAGCACGCCCGCGTCGTAGTCGGCCTTGATGCGCTCGGTGTCGAGGGTGTCGGCGAGCACGATCTGGCGGGAGAACACGCCCAGCGGCCGCTCGGACAGCTCCATCTGCACGTCGTCGCCCTTCGCCACCGGCCTGCGCTCGGCCTTGACGGTGAGCATGTTCCGCTCGACGTCGATGTCGATCGCGTCCGCGCTCACGCCGGGCAGGTCGAAGGCCACCACGAACTCGTCGCCCTCGCGGTAGGCGTCCATCGGCATCGCCGACGGCTTCGACCAGGTACCCGGCCCCATCAGCTGCTGAGCGATCCGGTCCATCTCACGGAAGGGGTCAGTGCGCATCAACATCGTGAAACACCTCCAGCGGGTTCGGGCAGTTGCTGCCAATGCGCTGCACTGACACTGTTGTAGCATGTCATCCAATGGATGACAAACATGAAGTCGTCCATTGGATGACAAGGAGGAGGAGGTGTCGTGACCACAGCCGACCAGCCGTCCACGCCCAGCACCGGCGCCCACCGCCCGGCGACATTCCTCGCCGCCGCGGCCGCCCTGAAAGCCATAGAAGACGCCCTGCACACCGCCCGGGACGAGGCTCCCGACACCACCGGCTCTCCCGTTCCCGGACCGGAGGCGGCCCTGGCCTCCCTGATGCTGCTCCGGCAGGTCCGCGAGCAGCTCGCCGGATGGGAGACCGGGCTGATCGAAACGGCCCGCGACGCGGGCGCCAGCTGGGCCGACCTCGCCCAACCCCTGGGCGTCGCCAGCCGCCAGGCCGCCGAACGCCGCTACCTGCGCGGCCGTCCCGGCCCCGTCGGCACCACCGGCGAACAACGCGTCCAGGCCACCCGCGAACGCCGCGCCGCCGACCGCACCGTCGCCGCCTGGGCCCGCCACAACGTGGCCGACCTGCGCCGCCTCGCCGGCCAGATCACCGCCCTCACCGACCTTCCGCCCGCCGCCCGCCGCCCGCTCGGCGCGCTTCACGCCGCCCTCGCCCACGACGACCCCTCCGACCTCATCGCTCCCCTTGCCGCCACCCGCCCGTACCTGGCCGCCGCCCACCCCGACCTCACTGCCCGGCTCGACAACCTCACACCTCCCTGACCCCACCCCGCGCACCGCGACAGCAGCCCGGTCACGTCCGCCCCTGGGAAAACGAGGGGAGACCTGAAGACCGACGCGGCCGGCCTGCGGGCCAACCTGTGTGGTCAGCCCCTCCCGGCCCGACACCTCACCAACGATTCCGCCGCCCCATGGCGAGGCTGGGGGATGGGTCCTCAGACTCCTGAACCGGCCGCGCTCACCGCGGGACTGTAAAACGTTCGGTGTAACTCCCGATCATGGAAGATGCATCGATGACAGCGACAACGTGACCGAGGGCAAGTCTGATGAGCCGTCTGAGGCGGTGCCGTCGAAGCTTGTGGACGACCGGCTGATTGACGAGCTGGTGGGCCGGGCTCAGGCCGAGGGCTTGCAGCTGACCGGTGAGGGCGGGCTGCTCCAGCAGCTGACCAAGCGGCTGCTGGAGTCCGCTCTCGAGGGCGAGATCACCGACCACCTCGGCTATGACAAACATGATCCCGCCGGGAAGAACGGCGGCAACTCACGCAACGGCACCCGAGCCAAGACCGTGCTCACCGACGTCGGCCCGGTGGAGATAACCGTGCCTCGCGACCGCGAAGGCTCCTTCGAGCCGAAGATCGTCAAGAAGCGGCAGAAGCGCCTGACCGGCGTGGACGAGATGGTCATCTCCCTGTCTGCGAAGGGCCTGACCACCGGCGAGGTCCAGGCTCACCTCGCCGAGGTCTACGGCGCCGACGTGTCCCGCCAGGCCATCTCCACGATCGCCGACAAGGTCCTTGAGGGCATGGCCGAATGGCAGAACCGGCCCCTGGACGCCGTCTACCCGGTGGTCTTCATCGACGCCATCCACGTGAAGATCCGCGACGGCGCGGTCGCCAACCGGCCCACCTACGTGGCCTTGGCGGTCACGACCGAGGGCCGGCGCGACATCCTCGGGCTGTGGGCCGGCGACGGCGGCGAGGGCGCGAAGCACTGGATGCACATCCTCACCGAGATCAAGAACCGCGGCGTGAACGACGTCCTCATGCTGGTCTGCGACGGACTCAGGGGCCTGCCCGACGCGGTCGAGGCCGTCTGGCCGAAGACGATCGTCCAGACCTGCGTGGTGCACCTGCTGCGGAACTCCTTCCGCTATGCCGCCCGCCAGGACTGGGACAAGATCGCGAAGGTGCTCAAGCCCGTCTACACCGCTGCGACCGAGGAGGCCGCACTCGAGCGGTTCGCCGAGTTCGCCGGGGCATGGGGCCGGAAGTATCCGGCGATCGTGAAGCTGTGGGAGAACGCCTGGGTGGGGGTACCCCCGGACGGAGTCTGGGGGAGAGTTCACCCCGTTCCTGCGGTTCGACACCGAGATCCGCCGCATCGTCTGCACGACAAACGCGATCGAGTCGGTGAACGCGCGGATCCGTCGGGCGGTCAAGGCCCGCGGACACTTCCCCAACGAGCAGGCCGCCCTGAAGTGCGTCTACATGGCGGTCATGTCCCTCGACCCCACGGGCAATGGACAGGCCCGCTGGACCATGCGCTGGAAAACAGCGCTGAACGCGTTCGACATCACCTTCGACGGCCGCCTGTCAGCCGCCCACCAGTAACCTCAACAACCCTAGTTACACCACTCGTTTGACAGTCCCGGATCGGATCGATCCGAACAACGCTCCAGCGAGACTCCGTCGGCTCTCGTACTCATGGGAAGTCGTCTATACGATCCGACCAGCGGAAGGTTCTTGCAGCCCGGCCCGGTGATTGACGGTTCGCCGAATCATTACGGATACCCTGTGGACCCGCTGGCCGCGTACGATCTGGACGGCCACAGCTGGCTCAGCAAGCTCCGAAAAGCATGGAAGATTGCGAAGTGCGCGGCTGCGATCGTCCAGGTGGTTGCATCCCTCTGGCTTCCAGCATCCAAGCTTCTGCGCATCAGACGTGAAATTCGTGAACTCGGAGGCTTCAAAGATGCGGCGCGCTTGGTCGTTGGCGCGACCAACAGAAGCGAGAAACTCACGCGCTAGCTAAGATGGGACTCACGCTGTCACTCAGTGTGTCGGGCGTTGACCAGATTCTTGGCAACTGCAAGTAGTCCCTGAGCGGGTGGGTGGGGCGATAAGCTCGCCCCACCCACCCGTCCATCCACCATGAAAAGGGGAAATATATGGCCAAAACTAAGCCCGGATTCGTTGTCATCGACAACCTCGCCATGGCGCTCGCGGCGATAGAGCGACTCGCCGCTACGGCGGACGGAGCCGACCTTCCCGGCCTGCAGAAGGCATGCCGCAAGATTTCCGAAATGGTGGCTGCGTCTCCCGATCCGCGAGTCCAATGGGCATTGGAGACTCTAAAAGAAGAAAAAGTCAACGCTCAATCGGACAAGATTGCTGCTGTCCGAGCGCTACGGTCGCGTGCTTCTGGACTGGGAGTCCTGGAAGCTGGAATCATAGTCAACAAGGTAGTCGAATCGTATGCAGTGGGCGATAATTCAGAGATGTGATCTGCCCTGGTTCGATGCGTAGAACGATTCTACTTTCCCTGGGGGTCGAGAGCCCTGAGCGGGCGAGGCGCCGGGCGCTCTACGCTAGTCGAGGTCATATTCGCGTGTGGCGGCTTGGAATGATTATCCGGCTCATGTCGCGGAAATTCCCAGCGATTCGAACCGGATCGGCTCCCGGGTGCCGCTTTTCCGCCGGCCCGGGGGACCCGCCAGAACATGCTCTTCGAGCCGGTTCGGGACTGTAAGCCGTTTGGCAGACCCGCTCGAAGTTGGGAGGTCCGCCGTCGGGTCCTGTGGACCAAGGCGGCAAACACGGTCCGGAACTCAGGGCACCGAGTAGGACCTCCATTGATTTTCCCTCCGTGAGTTCAGCGGGATGAGCGCCTTGGCATCCATGAACTCACGGACCTTTGTCTCCATTGCCGCGAGTTCGTAGCGCGCAAGCACGTCCCGCTGACCTGTACGTCCAGCTCGGACGGGGTTCACTCGGCTTGATGAAGATTCTGGTGTTTCGTCGGGATTCTCGAAGCCGTGGCGGTATCCCTGACGCATGCGCCAGTTGTGTGAACCGAGCGGCTGATGACGCTGGTGTGGTCCGCAATCTGTCGTCTGCGCGGGCGTTGCGGACGGCGGAGGAGGTCGAGGACTTCGAGCAGGAGATCGTCGACCAGTACGCCTTGTCGATGGCTGCTGCCGGGCTGACGGACGGGCACATCGGGAACGCCCGTACCTCGGTCGTGGAGTTTCTGCGGTCGTTTCCGGGCCCGTTGTGGACGGCGTCGTGTGATGATGCGGACCGGTTCCTGGCCGAACTGCGCCGCTTGGGCCGGTCTACCAGGACCCGTGCGGGCAAGGCCGGCATGGTGGCTCAGTTCTACGACTTCGTGATCAGCCGCTATCAGGGCGACGTCCATGCGCTGGTCGGCTGTGTCGTCGACCAGCCGATCGACGAGTACAACCGGCCGTCGGGGACGGCGCCTGGAGATGTGCGGGTGCCCCCGTCCGACGCGGAGGTGTGCCGGCTCTTCGACCATTGGCGCGGGACGATCCCCGGGGCGCGCAAGTACCTGCCTGCAGCGCGGAACTACTTCGCCGCATCGTTGTGGCGTCGGCTGGGCCTGCGGATCAACGAGACGGTCATGCTTGATATTCGCGACTGGCGGCCTGACCTGGGCACGTTCGGGAAACTGCACGTCCGCCACGGCAAGGGCAGCAGGGGACGCGGGGCGAAACCGCGACTGGTGCCGGCGATCAACGGCGCCGACCGGCTGATCGACTGGTGGCTCGCCGAGGTCCGTCACCAGTTCGGACCTGACTGGGCTGACCCGGATGCTCCGATGCTGCCCAGCGAGCGGCACGATCTGGTGATGAACCGCTGCGGCCGGGTCGGTGACGATTCCCTGCGGCAGGCCCTGAAAGACCAGGCCGGCCTTTGGTTGCCGGCCTGGTCGGGGCGGCTGACTCCGCACGTGCTGCGGCACTACTGCGCCTCCTCGCTGTACGGCGACGGGATGGACCTCAAGGCCCTGCAGGAACTGCTCGGGCACGAGTGGCTGTCGACCACGACCCGCTACATCCACGTCCGCAGCGACCACGTCGAACGGGCCTGGACCCAGGCCAACCAGCGCCTTACCTCGCGCTTCGGACTGGAGGGATGACCCGGTGCGCTGGAACCTGCGAATGACGGCCGCCGAGCACGGCATCTGGAAGTCCACCGAGATGCGCCGCCAACTCGCGGCCGCGGGAATGGAGATCAGCGCCGGGAAGATGTCGGCACTGTGGACCGGTACCCCGACCACGATCCGCCTGGACGACCTGGACGTGATCTGCGCGGTCCTCGATTGCGATCCCACCGCGCTGCTGATCCGCGAACCCGACAAGGTCGAGGCCCGCAGGCCCACCGTGCAACAGGCCGCCTCCGCCACGTCCGACGCGGCGGTGATTGTCACGCCCCGGTTCGGACAACACCGATCGGAGCCACCGCTGTGACCAGCCCACCTCCCAAGTGCCTGCGCTGCCAGATCAACCGCATCGCCTGGAGCAAGCCGCGCGTGGAGGTCTGCTACCAGTGCCTGCCCGGCGGCCCGTTCACGCCGCCGCCGTGCGCGGGCTGCGGCTCCACCGACGACGACTTCAGCCAGGGCCTGTGCTCCTCCTGCCACCCGGGCGGACCGACCCATCCGGGGTCCTGCCGCGGATGCCTTGCCTGGGGCGTTCAACGCTCCAACAGCTGGAACTGCTGGAGCTGCCGCTGGTGGGCACAGCACTATCCGGCCGCCGCATGCATGGTCTGCGGCCAGACAACGCCGATCGGCGAGGGCGGCGCCTGCCGTCTGTGCAGTGTGGAAGGCCGCCGGCTCAAAGAGCCCGGTCGGGCCGTCGACTACGCCGCGGTCAGCCGGAGTGGCCAACAGCTCTACCTGGCCAACCTGCACCACGCCTACGCGCCGCGGCGCCAACGTGACGCCCTCAAAGGAACTCCGGTGCCCGCCCAGCACGACCCACAACCCGGCCGAGGAGGGGAGTTCACTCTGGCGCGTCACCGGCAGCTGCTCCTGTTCCGCATGCCGCCCCACCAGGGCGCGCTCAAACGCCGTATCGCCGGCCCCGACACCGAGATGCTGGTCTACGGCGACGGCATCCTCCGCGAGCACGCCGCCCGGCACGGCTGGAGCAAGAAGGTCATCAACGAGGTCAAACGCTCGCTGAAACTGACTCTGACCGGAGTTGCGTGAAATCCCAGGTCAGCGGCATGCATGCAGGATCGTTTCCCTGCGGGATGACCTGCACGTGGCTCTCCTATCGATCGAAGATGTGCTGTTCCCCGGAGTCGATGTTGAACTGGAACGGCTGACCGTTGGCCCAGAGATCGTGCTGGTGGAGGTGGCCGCGTGCGGCCCGCTGGCCCGTTGCCCGAGCTGCGGCAGCCCAGGAAAACGGAGGCACTCCGCCTACTGGCGGACGCTGGCCGAACGACCCCTGGCCGGAGTGAAGTTGGCGATACGCCTCCGCGTTCGCCGCTTCTTCTGCGACCGCGCCCGGTGCAGGCAGACGACCTTCGTCGAGCAGGTCCCCGGGCTGAGCGAGCGCCACGTGCGTTCCAGCGTCGGGCTGAGGCAGTGGCTGCGGGCTGTCGCCACCGAGCTGGGCGGCCGCGCCGGCGAACGGCTCTGCCACAAGCTCAGCATCGCCGCCGGCCGGACCCGCCTCCTCGGACTGCTGGAAGCTCCCGAGGTGGCCGAGCGGGCGCCGCGGGTGCTCGGCGTCGACGAGTTCGCGTTCCGCAGGGGCCATACCTACGGGACCGTCCTCGTCGACGTCGAGACTGGCCGTGTCGTGGACGTGCTCCCGGACCGGACCTCGGGGACCTTCGCAGCCTGGCTGCGCGAGCACCCCGGCGCGGAGATCATCTGCCGTGACCGCGCCAGCGCCTACACCCGGGCGATCAAAGAAGCCGCGCCCGATGCGATCGAGGTGGCGGACAGGTGGCACCTGCTGCAAAACCTCTCGGCCGCGGTCGAGAAAACCTGCCACCAGCACCGCTCCTGCCTGCGCAAACACGTCGAGCAGGAGGAGCCGACGCCCGAACCTCCGGTGATCGATCTACCGGTGCCAGAGCTGCCCCGCACGCCTCTCGTCGAGCGCACTCGTGACCGCTACGCGGACGTCCACCGGCTGCTGGAGCAGAATTGGACGATCAGCGCGATTGCCCGCCACTTCGGCCTGGATCGCAAGACCGTACGCCGCTTCAAGACCACGCCGCTAGATGAACTCCTCGCCTCCGCGAAGGACTTCGGAATCCACAAGGCCAGGCTCCTGGAACCGTTCAAGCCCTACCTGAACAGCCGGTTCACCGCCGGATACACCAGCGGTACCCGGCTATTCCGCGAGATCCAGGAGCGCGGCTACATCGGCAGCGTCCAGGTCGTGCGCCGGCACCTGGCCAAGCTCCGCGAAGGGAGGGTCGAGCCGGTCCGCGCCGACATCCCCAGCCCGCGCCGCATTACCTCGTGGATCATGCGCCCGCGCGAGATACTCACGGACCAGGAGGTGGAGAAACTACTCGACGTCAGGATCGCCTGCCCGGACATCGCTCGGGCCTGCGACCTGGCCCGATGCTTTCGCGACCTGCTGGTCAACCGGCGCGGTGGCCTGCTGCCGGAGTGGATCCGTCAGGCCGAGCAGGACGCTCCCGCCCCGGTCCGCTCGTTTGCCGGTTTCCTGCGCCAGGACCTCGCAGCCGTCACTGCCGGCCTCACCCTCGAATGGAGCTCCGGCAAGGTCGAGGGTAACGTAAATCGAGTCAAAACGATCAAGCGAGCCATGTATGGCCGGGCCTCGTTCCGTCTCCTGAGGATCCGAATCCTCACCCGGATCTGATCGGGCTCGCCCTTCGACCAGCCGTCAGAGCTGGCCGCTGATCTGCCGGTACAGCCCCTCGAAAAACTCCCTAAGACCGGCTGCAGCAAGGTCGAACTGATCGAGCCACGAGCCGGTGGTCGACCTCCAGATCCGACCGGAGCCCGCCAGTGCGAACAGATGGCCGCCCCCGTCACTGGCGAATACCAGAGCAGGCTCTTCCCCGTCGATTTGGACGGCCCCGTATTCGCGGAAGTGATCCGCGACCAGCGAGGCCGGGTGGACGAAGTAGCCGTTCTCCACATCAGGCAAGGAGACCTCGTCGATCACCCAGTACATCGTGGTCAGATCCGAGGGAACCGGTGTCAGCTCCACGAGCGCGTCGGTGGCCTGTTGACTCTCCTCCGAAGCGAGCACGACCACGTTGCTGCCCGGCTCGAAGCCAAACCGCGCCTGGAACGATGCCATCAGCTTCGTGAGCGCCCCATCCGCCTGCTCGCACCAGCCGCGAAGCCACTCGGCATCAAGCCGTTCGTCAGCCACGGTCACTCCCTCATGCCTCCGCCGGAAACCATGCCCACGCGAGTCCGGAAGAACCTACAGGAGCGTTCACGCAACTCCGGTCAGAGCCCGTAATTCCCCATGGGCCGTGGTCACGTAATTCCCCAGGTCCTCGGACCTTGCGTCCGTATCCTGTGATTCCGATGCCGCCCTTCGGCCGGCACTCGGGTTCGTCGGCGCCGAGGAGGGATGAGACTGCTGTGACCGGTCTGGAGGCCACTCGTGCCGCGTTGCGCGAGCTGGAGGGACGGCCGTTTACGGCCATCGGCCGGGCCGCGACGCTTGTGTGGCTCACGTTCGGTGACGACGTGCCATGGGTGGACCACCGTGGCGAGCACACAGTCCACCCGGAGATGTCACTGCACTTGCAGTGCCGCTGGCGGCTGCTCAACGGCGTCTCCACGATGGTCCAGGAGGGCGATCTCTATGTTCCGGGCGCGCGGGCCGGAGCTGGGTTCGAGGCTGGGGGCGAGATCGGGACGAGCCGGTTCGACGACCGCGTCGAAACCGTCACGCAGCTCGTCGCAGCAGATGCTCCCGTCGTCGACCATGTGTGCGTCGGCGACGAGTTCGACCTTCAGCTGATGCTCTCGTCCGGCATGTCCTTGGAGGTGTTCCCGGCAGGGCGCCCGGAGTGGGAAGACTGGCGGTTCCTCAGCTCGGGCGAAGGGCGTCCGCACTATGTGGTGGAGAACGGTTCGGTGTTCAAGGCGTGAGCTCGGCGCGTGCGGGCCCGTCGCCGGGACCCGCGATGGCCAACGGGAACTGCTTGGTCAGGACGTTCTCAACCTTCGTGGCAGATCCCTTCGGGCGCTTGTTGGGTCGGTAGCTGGGTCCGTTCATGATGACCTGGTGGCTGGTGTTGATCAGTCGGTTCAGGAGCGACTCGGCGACGACGGGGTTGGGGAAGAGCGGATACCAGTCGCTGGGAGCCCGGTTGCTGGTGATGATCAGCGAGCGTCCCTGCCTCTCGGAGACCAGTTCGTAGAGGTCGTCGGCCTGGGCCGCGCTGAGCTGCCGCATGGCGAAGTCGTCCAGGATGAGGACCTCGGGTCGGATCAGCTCGCGGATGCGCTTGTCCCAGGTGCGGTCCGCGTGGCCGCCGGCGAGTTCGGCCAGGACCCGGCTGGTTTTCGTGAAGCGGACGTTCGCGCCCTGGCGGACGGCGAGGTGGCCGAGGGCCTGGGCGACGTGTGTCTTGCCCACCCCGACTGGCCCGAACAAGATCACCGACTCGCCGGCGTGGAGCCAGCGCAGGGCGGCCAGGTCGCGGATCTGGGCCGCGGGCAGCTTCGGGGAAGTAGTGAAGTCGAACTCCTCCAGGATGACCTTTTGCTCGAACTTCGCTTTCTGTAGGCGTCGTTGGAAGGCGACGGTCTCGCGGCGGGTGATCTCGTCCTGGCAGAGGACCTGGAGGAAGTCCAGGTGGCCGAGTTCACCGCCGTGAGCTTGGATCAGTCGTGCGTCGAGGGTCTCTAGCATCCCGGACAGCCGAAGTGCCTTCAGCGACTCGCGCAGGGTGGTGTCCATCACGCTCATCGGGCGGCCTCCTCGGCATTGTCAGCGTCAGCACGCCCCGGGGTGCCCTCGGGCTCGCCGGAGGTCTGGGAGGGGATGCTCGCGGCGAACAGGCCCTCGGGGCCGTGGAGGAAGGCCGCGGCCCCGGCATCGCCGGTCTCCGGTTCGGGGTCGGTCTCGGTGCCCGCGATCATGATGCCCTTGATGGTCCGATAAGAGGGGTCGCCGACCGCGATGGCCTTGGTGCAGGCCGCCTCCAGCCGCTGATCGCCGTACTTCTTCCGGAGCCCGAGGATCCCCTGGGCCGCGCGGAGCCGGTAGAGCGCGGCGACCTCGAGCAGCTGGTCGATCACCTCGCGGCAGGCGTCGCCGACCTCGGAGGACTGGCTGCGACACCAGATCGGCGTCTTCATCTGGAAGGCGATCTTCTCCGGCGGGTAGTCGTTCTTGTCCGTGCGCTTGCCCTGATCGAGTGCGGTGTGGGTCTTGACCAGCTCGTCCTCGTGGAAGACCTGGACCATCGTGGCGGTGGAGCGGACGTCGACCTTGCGGCCGATCAGCTTCCAAGGCACCGAGTAGAGGGTGCGGCCGACCTTGATGTGGATGTCGGGGCCGACTGCGGCGGTGGACCAGCGGGCCAGCACGAACGGCTTGTCCGGCGCTGGCAGCAGGGCCCTGGCCTCCACCGCCTCGAACACCGACAGCGGGCTCGCGCCGCCCAGCGGGCGGCACTGCCTGCGGCCGGCGGTGCCGGTCGACCAGGTCAGGGCCTCGGCCTGCATCTGCTCGACCGAGGTGAACTCCCGCCCGCTCCAGAACGAGTCGCGGACATACGGCATCGGCCGTTCGACCCGTGGCTTGTCCTTCGGCTTCGCCGCCCGGGCCGGGTCGACCAGAGCGCCGTAGTAGGTCGCGAGCTCGGCATACGACTTGTTGATCTTCGCATCGTAGAGGTCCGGCCGGTCCACCGCCGTGCGCAGGTTGTCCGGCACCAACCGCCGCGGGACACCGCCGAAGAACCGGAACGCTTCGACGTGGGCCTGAGTCCAGGCGTGCTGGTCCATGTGCACCACCGGCCGGATGAACATGTGCCGCGAGCAGGGCAGCACCATCACGAACGCCCAGATCCGGTGCCGCTTGCCGGTCGACGGGCTGATCCACTGCCCCAGGAAGCCGTAGTCGATCTGGGCCTCCGAGCCTGGCTCGACGTCCTCCCGCAGCACTGTCACCTTCGACCGGGCCGACTCGTCCGGGAGGTTCTCGGTCACCCATCGGCGGAACGTCGACAACGACACCGCCAACTTCCCCTCGTCTCTGAGGCGTTGGTGAATCGTGGTCACCGTGGTCGTCTCCAGCAGCCCCTTGACCAGGTCGCGGTGCGGCTCGATCTCCGCCCACGTGACCTGGTTCAGCCGACGGCGGGCCAGATCCGGGAACCAGCTCTTGATCAGCTTGCCCCAGTCTGCCTCGCTCATGGGCGGCCCACCCGGGGTCATTCCGGACGCCTCCGCCGGCGCCAGATACTTCCTGATGGTCTTGCGATCCACCCCCAACGAGGCCGCGAGTTGGTTCTTCGACCGACCCGCGTACCAGTGGACGTAGATCTCGACGATGTCGACCACGGCGAACGTTCTCCTTGCCATCCAGAGTGTCCGTCGACCTCTCGGCCTGTCGGTCGAGGGACGGTGACCACTCCGAGACGGCCAGGTCCCTCAAACCGGCTCGGGCATGCCCAAGGGGAACCTGAACGATTCGGATGGAACGAACACTCACAGGTCAAACCACCTTTTCTGGGGCATTCGAGGCTTCCGCCGTGGTCAACTTCCCCTTGGAGACTCGTGACCACGGCCCTGGCCCATTCCGTGACCACGAAGCCTCGGAAGTGGGGGAAATCGCTGACCGTTCACACAGCTCGGCGAACACCGTTGCTACCCCTCGCAGGGGCGATGAGGCCCGGCCAGCGTGAAGTCGCCGGACGTGTCGAGGGAGATGTTGCTACCCCTCGCAGGGGCGATGAGGCCCCGCCGCCCGGATCGAGCGTGAGCGCCAGGATGCCGCGTTGCTACCCCTCGCAGGGGCGATGAGGCCCGCGCGAGCATCCCGCGCCGCTCAACCTCGCCGCCCTGTTGCTACCCCTCGCAGGGGCGATGAGGCCTGGCCGCCCGGCTGGGTCCGCGGGAAGGGCTTCGTGTTGCTACCCCTCGCAGGGGCGATGAGGCCCCACGCCGCGCCGGGCCGTCCGGCCTCGATGGCGGGTTGCTACCCCTCGCAGGGGCGATGAGGCCCCCACGGTAAAGCCGCAGGTCGCGTGGAGGGAAGGTCCGGGGTGGTCGGGGGGCTTTGCAGCGGACCTCCGGTTGTGCACGCAAGCTCGGTGTGGCGCTGAAATCGTTTCGGTGAGTGGGGAGTTGGTGGTCAGATGACTTCTCCTGGTTGGTAGGTCTGTCGGTGGTTGTAGTGGAGGGTGAGTAGGCCGAGGCGGGGGTCGTAGTCGGCGTCGATGGTGTGGATGCGTAGGTGCTTGTTGTAGCGGGTTGCGTGGGCGGCCCAGTGGGGGAGGGGGATGAGGTATTGGTCGGCGTGGAGGCGGCCTTCCTTGGGGTTGGTGCCGGTGGTGAGGGCGGTTTCGTAGTGGGGGAGGTCGGTGAGGAGGATCGCTTCTGTTCCGTCGAATTGCGCGTCGAATTCCTCGGTGAGGCGTGAGCGGTCGGTGAAGGGGGCGTTGAAGTTGAGGAAGGCGTCGGTGAAGTGGGTGCGGTGGTCGTCGACGTCGGCGCGCCAGCGGGTCCCCCAGGGGCTGCGGTAGATCTCGTCGAGCCATTGGGTGACGGTTTGTTCGTCTAGGGTGCGGCCGTTGTGTCGGGTGAGGATGTTCCAGGCGAGTTGGGTGGGTTCGGCGTCGTAGACGCCGTCGGCCCAGAGTTTGTCGCCGGTGCCGCGGCGGGTGGTGTAGGTGGCTTGGTGGACGATGACGGGGGCGAGGGATTGGGTGGCGAGGCGGTTGACGCGGCCGAAGCGTTGGAAGAGGGCTTCGAGGTTGGCTGCGGAGGTGTGGCAGATGTCGAGGTCGAGATCGAGAGAGACCTCCAGGGCCTGGGTGCCGACGAGGAGACCTGGGTGTCGTGGGCGGCCTGCTCCGAAGCGGGCGGTGAGGGCGGCTTCGATGGTGTCGCGGTCCATGCGGCGGTAGCGGGAGTGCAGGAGCTGCGCGGAGCCGTCTCCGTGGAGCGCGGTGCAGTGGGATTCGAGTGCTTGGAACAGGGTGATGGCGTCGCGGACGTTGTTCGCGACGGCGAGTACGGAGCGCCCGGCGGCGAGTTCGTCGCGGATCTCGTCCACGGTCGCGTCGTCGGTGAGGTGGGCGTCGCGGAGGTGGAGCCGGTGGCGTACGGGGGCTGGGGCGGTGGTCGGTGGTTCGACGAGGGTGGTGTGGCCGTCGAGGGTGTCGTCGACGAGGTCGGCGAGGACACGGGGGAGGGTTGCGGACATGACGGCGATGCGTCCGCCGGTGTCGTGCCAGAACCGCATCGTGGCGAGGATCATGCCGAGGCGTCGGGTGTCGTAGGCGTGGAGTTCGTCGAGGACGAACACGGAGTTGGTGCTGTCGGTGAGGATGCCGGCGTGGATGGGGCCGGCGAGGAATCCGCGCAGGAGTTGGTAGGGGGTGCCGATGCGTAGGAGTTCGCGGAAGTTCTTGGTGGCCTGGGCGCGTGAGTGGGCCTTGGCTGCGGCGTCGGCCGGTTTGGACAGGTCGAGGCCGGGGTCTTGGCGGTCGTTGCTGGGGCAGCCGTCTTCGAGGGAGCGAGCCAGGTGGTAGGACGCGGCTTTCGAATGGGCGACGCCGATACGTCCTGGGGCGTCGAGTTCGGTTTCGAGGCGGCGGGTCATGGCGTTGATGCTGGCGAGGTAGGGCAGCAGGTAGAACACGCGGGGGTTTCCGCCGCAGTGGGCGGCCAGTTCCGTTTTCTGGCGGACGGCCCAGAGCAGGACGGCCTCGGTCTTGCCGCTTCCGGTCCATGAGCGCAGCAGCATGTGGCCGCTGGTTCGGGCGGCGCCTTGCTGTTGGGGGCGCAGCTGGTGTCCGGTGGCCGCGAGTCGGGCGGTCAGCGCGTCGGGGTAGTCGGCGGTGAGGGGGTGAGCGGTGTCCAGTGGCGCGTGGGCCGAGGAGAGGTGGTCGGCCATGGTGACGGCGCCGAGCAGGAGGGTGGTGGCGCGTCCGTGGGGCCCGTCGTCGAGAAGGGCATCCTCCCATTGGTCCATCACGCGGTTGAAGGCGGTGAAGGCGGAGTCGGTGAGGTCGGGCATCCGCAGGGCGGGCCGGTCGGTGCGGACCGGGAGGTGGTGGAGCCGGGCGGTGGTGTGCAGCCAATGCAGGAGTTGGGTGAGGTGTTGCTCGTCGGCGGGGGTGTAGCGGGTGAGGAAATCGGCGGCGGTGTCGGCGCCGTGCTGGGCCAGCAGGGATCTGGTGCCGCCGGTGAAGGGCCGGTGGTGGCCGGCGACGACCGCGGCGATCCAGGTGCGGGTCGGCACGGGCAGGTGGGGCAGAAGGTGCTCGACGAACCCGAGGGAGAGCACTTCGTGGCGTTCTCCCCAGTTCCGTGGCGCGTCGGGGGTGTTGCCGACCATGCGCTGGAAGCCGTACGGAACCTTCCCCGTGTCGTGCAGTAGAGCGGCGAGGGCCGCGCAGATCCAGAAGTCCACGGGCATGCCCGGGATGGTGCCGATCCGGGCCTGGATCTGGCGGAGGGCGGTCAGGGTGTGCAGCAGGTGGTCGGTGAGGAGCTCACCGGGTTGACCGGGCTTGGCGGGGCTCTTGGCGCGCAACGGCCGCACCGTACTCTCCTTGGGGTCAGGCGGCGAAAACCCGGTCGGGATGGGTGGCCGGGAGCAGGGCGACGGCCTGACCCTCGGCGGTCGCGTTTCCGGTGTCGATCCGTGCGGTCGAACCGGTAGGGGCGTAGCGGTAGCCGTCCCAGTGGGTTCGGGCGCGGGTGTGCGCGATGGCGGTGGTCAAACGGATGCGGGTGCCGGTGGCGCCGGGCACGTCGTCGGGCACGATCGCGTGGCCTTGGACTCCGGCGCCGGGCACGAGCTCCACTGTCTGGACGCGGACGGAGGCGAGGTCCTGGCTGCGTCCGAGGCGCAGCGGCCACGCCGGGGCGCGCAGTGCGCGCCGCCACAAGTCGAGGTCCTCAGTGAGCCAGATGGTAAGGGTGGTGCGTGCGAGGAAGTCGCGGTCCTTGATGGTGGTGTTCGTTTCGATGCCGGGCCCGGCGATCGGGTGGTAGGTCTCCAGGTCGATGCCGTGGCCGGCCGCGTGGAAGGCCATGGCGAACCGGGTGGAGGGGGGCACGCGGTCCCATCCTCCGGCCGCGGCGGCGAGTAGACCTCCCACGGTGGAGGGCGGTGGACAGGGCAGGCCGACCTGCAGGCCGTCGTAGAGGGGGTTGCGGAAGCTGACGATCGGGGCGGAGACAGTTGCCTGGAGTGCTGGGGGCATGGGTATTCCTCACGCATGTGCGGTCGGTCGGGCGTTCCCTTGCCAAGGGGCGATCGTGGTGCGGGGGCCGAACGTCAGGCGAGTGGGGCGTCGTCGAACCACGCGTCGTGATCGCCTGCCTCGATCTCGGTGGCGAGGGCGTTGAGGATGGTCCGCGGGTGTCCGATGACGACCTTCTTCTCGTCGATGAGCTTCTTGAGGTCGGTGGTCGCGCGGTCGCGCTGGTCACCGAGGAAGCCGGGAGCCCAGCCGATACGGACCGGGCCGTCCAGCACGTCGGCCCACGCCTCGATCTCCTCCGAGAGGATGTCGGTGTCGAAGTGGGTGGTGCGCTGGCGGGCGCGGATCACCCGGGTGAAAGGGTTCGTGCCGCCCTTGACCGGTGCGAGGATGATCAGTCCCGGGGTGCGGTCGCCGTAGTGCGCCGACTGTTTCGCGCCCCCCTTGACCACGGCCATGGTGCGCAGGAGCAGCGCCACCCGGCGGCGCCGTTCGGCCAGGGGCATGCGCACGCACTCCACCCCGCGCAGGGTGACGCTCACGCTGCCCGCCTCGATCAGCGCGGTGGCGGTCGCGGCGGGCAGGGCGGACTTGCTGGTCTTGCCGCCGAGTTCGAAGGTGCCGACCCGGGGCAGGTCGAGCAGCAGATCGCCGGCGAGGTCGGCGGTGTACATCTGGTGCTCGTGGATGACCGGGTGGGCTCCCGGTTCGAAGTCGCGGCTCATCGTGCCGAAGTCCATCTGGGGCTTGTTGGGCACCACCGCGACCAGCGTCCCCGTCGCGAGCACGGTGTCACGCATGAACGTCTTCGACTCGCCCTTCTTCGCGCCCTCGTCGGCCTTGACCGCGATCATGTAGCCGAACACGTCGTCGTCGAGGTACAGGTCAGGGCGGCCCTTGGTGTACGCCTGCTGCTTCTTGCCCTCGCCGCTGCGGACCACCGGCGAGGTCGGCTCCCCCTCGGGCAGGCTGTCGCGCAGCCAGCGACGGGCGGCCTGCGCCGACACGTACGGGTAGGTGTCCGCGCCGACGGTGAACTGCTTGACCATGCCGCGGTTGTCCTCACCACGGCCGTTGTTGGGCGCGCCGGCCTTGATGCCCAGGACGGTCTGCCCCACCAGAAACGTCATCGTTCTTCCCTCAGTTCTCGTCGTTGTCGGAGTCGGCGGAGTCGGACAGCTCGTCCTGCAGTTCGCGTAGTTCCTCGTTGGATCCCTTGGGCTTCCAGCCGTTCCTCGCGAGCGCCTCCAGCACCGCGAAGGTCAGCAGCCGGCGCCAGGACCAGGAGCGCTCGTCCTCGAAGAGCAGGCGATAGTCCCGCACCGGCAGGAGCACCGGCTCGGTGCCTTCCGGCCGGGGGAACAACTGCCACTCCACGGCCCGAGAGCGAAACCATCCGTAAAGGTTCCCGCCACTGCTGTTGGCACGGACGAAGTCACGGAAGGGGCCGGGGCGGCTGTCCTGCCCCAGCAACGCGGCGAGCCGGCCGGCCAGCAGCGTGATGCGTTCGACGTCTTTCTCGTCCATGGTCAGTACCTCGATGCAGTAGGAGTGCACGATCGCGTGGAGTGACGCCACCTCGGGCGGCACCGCGCCCTGTGAGGCGGCCGCTCGCGTCAGCAGATTGGCGACGGCCGCGTTGAGCACCTGCGCGGGGCGGGCGAACGCCCGCTTGGCCAAGTACGCCTCGCCCGGGACCTGCTTGGTCGCCTGAGTCGCCGTCAACGCGGCATAACCCTGTTTGCGGTTGGCGTGCCGCACGGTCGACCGCAGCCACTCGGCGATGGGCTGGCTCATCTCCTGCGTGACGAGCAACTGCTCCTTGTTGGAGTTCGACAGCACGAACAACTCCACCGGCGCGGTGATACGGCGGCGCTGGTGGCCGTACTCGCGTACCGCGCTCAGCACCGCCAACTCGCGCGCGTAAGGGATCTTCTTCGCACCCTTAACCGACGTGACCGCGATCGCACGCTCCAGAGTCTGCTGCACCGCGGATCTCGTCACCCGAGCGAGAAAGTCGTCGTCCCAGGAGTGAATCGCCATAGCCCGGCCACCGGACAGCACCGCCCCGTACGGGAACGCCCACAGGCACGACACGCAGGGGTAGCACAACGCCGTGCCCTGATGCCCGGGGACGGTGGTGTTGCGGTACGTCACGCTCGCTCCGAGCGGGATGTCGACCTTCCCGAACCACTCACACGCCTCGCGCCCGCAGTACGCACACGGGACACCGAGGCGGCGCAACGCACCCTCTGAGGTGCGCCAGGCAGCGATCTGCGCCCGCCGTTCGGCGGGGCTCTGCCGTCCCCGGGCCGTCGGGTTGATCTTGGAATTGGGCCACAGCAGGTAGCTGGCGCTGAGCCAGAACCCCCCGGGATCGGATGCCTTGGCCAGCTCCGACGTCCTGAGCAGATCACTCGTCATACGGTCGGTCACGGCCGAGAACCCCGCCGGTGACACCTCCCCGGGGGAGGACACCTTGGCGAGAGCGGCCAGCGCGAAAGCCCCGATACGCTGCAGAGGGCTCGACGTCAGGACGATGGACGGGCCACCCGCCGGCGCATCCGAACCGCAGCCGGGCCCCGGGCCTCCCGCCGGGTCGCCGCCGTCAGACATTGATCCAGCCCATGCCCGCGGCGTTCGCCTGCCCGATCCCCCAGTCCGCGATGGCGGACAGCGTCTGCGGTGGCCCCGACACCGTGACCTCGACGCACGCACCGGGCTTCTTGCCCCCGCCGCCGGCAGCACCCGCGACCGCGAAGGACCGCTTGGGCCCCGTCCACCCGACGCGTTCCAACGTCACCTCCGCGTCCAGCCCGAGGCTCTCGGCCTTCCGCCGCAGGTTGTTCTGCACGTACACGTCCCACTCCGGCTCGCCCGGCAGGCGCCACACCGTGCCCTCCGCCCGTCGGCCCTGCGCGTCACGCTCCAGCACGGCCTTGGTCACCACCGGAGTCGACGTACGGAACACCGCGTGACCCGAGTCGAACGACGGCGTCTCCACCAGCACCACGCGGTCCACGATGAACGCCGTCGCGCCCCACGCCAGTACTGGGGTTTCACGCAGGGCGGTAGCCCAGCCCTCGACCACCGCCGCCAGCGGACTGCCCAACTCGACCGCCCCCGGCCCGTCCGCCGCATACACCCCCCGACGCCGCCGGGCCGCCCGGAAGGTCGGTGCCCCGTACCCGAAGGGCACCATCCCGTACGGCCCCCACCCCGCCTTGTGCAAAGCCGCACCCAACGAAGGCGCTCCCCGCTTCAGCAGCTCGTATGCGAGCGCACGCCCCGGGGCCAGCACGTCCCGCCACGGCAACTCCCTTGCCCCCGTGTGGAACTCCACCCGTAACCGCATCCCCATCCCCTTTGATCAGATCAGTCGTCAAAACCGCAGCTCAGGGCACTGACAGCTCCCACTGTCAGTGCCCCCTGTCACAGTGGGCTGCGCGATGGGAGCCGCCGGAGCAACACCCGATCGGAGCAGAAAGTAGCCGACTGACTACAAGATCGCAACGTCGAGACAGCGTCCAGTGAGACACGAAGAGCATGACGGCGGTGGCTGCAGCGATACGATGGCCAACATTGCTCCATCGTTGAGTTGCGGTCTCGCGCTCAAGGAATGGGTTGCAACTGTCTGACTGGACGCTGCACGCGCTGCGGTATGGTCGGCTCATCGCCCCTTCTAGGGGAACCGCCCGACGAACGGGCGTCCACCAAGGACACGTGACATGCCCGTGACCGGTGGAAGCCGTCCCTCACGGGGATCGCGAATCCTGCGCCCGCGGACACGCCGTCCCGCAAAGCGCATCTTCGAACGTCGCGTCAACACCCCAGCCCGGAGACCTCTTTGACCACGACCACCGAAGCTTCGAAGCGCCCAACGCCGCTCGCAAGCGTCCTCACGCGGGGACGAGGCCTGCCAGCGGGTCTTCCGCGGCCCCTGTCCGTCGAAAAGCCTGACGCATGATCGGCTACGACGACGTCGGCGGCGTCCACATCAAGTACCTGTACCACTGCCAACGCCAACTTTGGCTGTACCTACGGGGGATCCGCCCCGAGCACCTCAACGCTGCGGTCCAACTCGGCGAAGCCGTCCACGACACCTCCTACACCCGCAACACTCCCGTCGACCTCGGCGCCGCCCAACTCGACTTCCTCGACGGCAACCACTGGGTACACGAAGTGAAATCCTCCGCGCGCGCCACCCCCGCCGACGAGGCCCAAGGACGCCACTACTGCCACCGCCTGCACCGCGTCGGCATCGACGCCAAGGGCGCGGTCCTGCACTACCCGAAGACCCGCCGCACCCGGAAGTTCCCCTACGACGAGCCCGCCGCACACCAGGCGAACACCGACATCGAAGCGGTCCTGACCCTCGCCCGCACCGCAGACTCACCCGACCGCCTAGCACGGTCGGCCTGCCGGGGATGCAGCTTCACCGACTACTGCTGGACGGAGTGAGATGCCCGCCGCCGCCCGCACGTACTGGCTCACCAGCCCGTGCCGCATCCGCCGCAAAGACGAATCCCTGATCATCGAACGGGACAACGCCGCCGGGGTCCACATCCCCGTCACCGACGTCCGCGACATCGTCGCCTGCGCCGAGACCGACATCAACACCGCAGTTGTCTCCCTGCTGAACCGGCACCGCATCAACGTCCACCTCCTCAGCTACTACGGCGACTACGCCGGCTCCCTGCTCACCTCCGACAGCAGCACCTCCGGCGAGGCCGTCCTCGCCCAAGCCCGCACCGCCGCCGACCCTCAAGCGAGCGTGGCGATCGCCCGCAGCATCGTGGACGCCTGCGCCTTCAACGTCCGCCGCGTCGTCGACCGCAAACTCCTCACCCGCCCCTACACCGTTCTCCAGGACTCCCTCAAAACCAGCACCACCCAAGCCCAACTCATGGGCGCCGAAGGCACCTTCCGCCGCTCCGCCTGGGAAGTCATCGACACCAAACTCCCGACTGGCTCCAACTGAACGGCCGAAGCCGCCGCCCACCCAAGAACGCCGGCAACGCCTTCATCAGCTACGTCAACGGCATCACCTACGCCCGCGTTCTGACCGCTGTACGCCTCACCCCCCTCCACAGCGGCATCGCCTTCCTTCACGGCACCATGGAACGCCAGCGCCACTCCCTGGTCCTGGACCTGTCGGAGATGTTCAAACCCCTCATGGCCGAACGTCTCCTGCTGCGTATGGCCGCCCGCAATCAGCTCAAGGAACACCACTTCGATCGCGACACCAACCAGGCCATGCTCAGCGACGCAGGACGCAAACTCGTCGTCCAGACCGTCCGCGACGAGTTCGCTGTCACCGTCGCCCACCGCACTCTTGCCCGCAACGTCGCCTACGACGAACTCCTCTACCTCGACGCCCTCGCCCTCACCCGGCACTGCCTCGAAAACACCCCCTACAAGCCTTTCCGGATCTGGTGGTAGCCGGCCGTGTACGTCGTTGTCGTCTACGACACCCTCGCCGAACGCAACCCCGAAATCCTCCGCACCTGTCGCAAATACCTCCACCACGTCCAACGCAGCGTCTTCGAAGGCAACCTCAGCGACGCCCAACTTCGCCGTTTCCACAACGCCGTCGAAGCCGTCCTCGACCTCACCTACGACAACGTCCTCGTCTACACCTACCCCCCAGGAGCCACACCCGAGCGCCTCGAATGGGGCGCCACCGAACCCGCCCCCACCGACGTACTCTGAATCCTGCGGGATCCACCAGATTTCAGCGCCGCCCCGGGCCCACCCGCACAACCGGAGGTCCGCTGCAAAACCCCCAACAACACCGGACCATCCGACCCGTGTGACCTGCAGCTTTACCGTGGGGCCCTCATCGCCCCTGCGAGGGGTAGCAACCCGATCCCACCGCCCCGCAGCCGCACAGTCCCCGCACGCCCTCATCGCCCCTGCGAGGGGTAGCAACCTGTCGTTGTCCGGGTTGCAGGCCGTCGCCGTGTAGCCCTCATCGCCCCTGCGAGGGGTAGCAACGTGGCGCTGGTGGTGAGGTCGGCGGGGGCGACCAGGGCCCTCATCGCCCCTGCGAGGGGTAGCAACATCGCGGAGCCTTCCTGGCGGGAGTAGCGGGCCGGGCGCCCTTATCGCCCCTGCGAGGGGTAGCAACGCGTACTGCTCAGCGGTGTAGTGCTCGGGCCGGGGTGGCCCTCATCGCCCTTCGAGGGGTAGCAACACGCCTACCACCCGGCATTCGGGCACCGGCAGACACGCCCTTTGCCCCCGAGAGGCGTAGAATCGCCGTCCGGGCGGGCAGGGATAGCCATTTCGCTCGGCGCTGCAGCGCCGAGCCATGGTGCGAGGGCGGCTCGGGTTGCCGCATCTGGTGGAGCGTCTGCCATTAGGCGGCCTCGAACGCTCGTCGAATCAGTGGCCTTGCCTTATCCAGGCCGACAGACGACTCGATCCGGACCTCCAGGTCACCCGTCCCGAGGTGCCCGATGCCGCGCATGTCGCGGGTGAAGCCCTCTTCCAGTACGACGGTGTCCGGGTCGAGGGTGAGGTACACCAGGATCACCCCGTACGACGGACGGAAGATGACCGAGGCGCGGTTCACCATCCGCCGGTACGCGATGTAGTGGCGAAGCCGAGCCACCTCCACCTCGCCCCATGCGGTCAACGCCTCGTCCAGCTCGCCGTACAGGTCCCGCAGGCACTCGGGAACGCTGGTTGGTGCCGCCCGGAGACCGTCGCCGGCACCGGTCGCCCCTCGGTTCCGCTGCGGCGCAAGACCCGGACCGGCAGATGCGGGTGAAGACTCGACCAGCATCAGACTCAGCAGACCACCGTCGAATACCCGGTAGCGCACCAGGTCGATCCGTCTGCGGTTGTCGTACACCGCGACCCGGTCATGCCGGGAGAAGTCGCCGGCGATGCAGACCGCCCGCGCGTTCCGCCAGTCGATCTCCTCGACCGCCCCGGAACCCAGCCGCTCCCGCACCAACGCCTCGAACTCGTGACGGGCGGAACACAGCCACGACAGATAGGAGGAAGCCTGGGACAGCACCCCGCTATCCACGGTCTTCTTGTACTCCACGACCACCGGAGCGCCGTTCTCGTCCAGACCCAGGGTGTCGATGCGGCCCCGGTGCCACGGACCCGTCGGGTACTCCGACGCCAGGAACCGAATGCCGAGCATCGCCTCCATGCCCGCCTCGACCCGACGCTGCAACTCCACCTCCAGCGCTACCGTCGACCCGCGCAGCTCCACGTCCCCGCTCGCGGCATCTCGCCGGAACAGCTTGAGGTCCGTCACCCGTGCAGCCCCCGTCCCCTTAGTCTCCTGTCATGGCCAATCGCGGCAGCGGCCGGTGTATTCCGACGACGTTCGCAGGTGGAAGGCTTGGGAGGGAGGCGAATGGTCGGCACTTGTTGAATGGCTACAACCTACGTGTTGGGTCCGAACCGGGCGGATCCATCGGGTTCGACTCCGGAGGCTGGTTCTCTGAGTTGTGCCCCCAGAACATTAGTCTCTCCGGGCAAGACAGTTGGTCGTGGCCAGGATCATCCCTCTGACAGTCACGTGGGAGAGGGCATGGGAGCGCAAGGGGAGCGCGGACGCCTTTGGACGTCCCAGCATGAGCCAACATGACTGAGCCTCATGCATGCTTCCTGATCAGGCAAAACGAGACTCGGCGGTACTGCCAGACATGATGTGTCACGATCGCTGGCGTACTCGTAATGCGTAGGTATCCGCCGCTCTGTCGGACCGAGCGTCGTCGTTTTCGGTGCTTCGGGGGAGTGCGGAAGCAGTGCCTCCGCACTCCGACAGCGTTGATCTTCGAGGCGGTCCCGGCCCGTCGCCGTGCAGGCGGTGGTGCCTCTTTCTGGTGCTCCTTCGGTGAGCCCGGTGTGAGCCCGGACGCCCTTCGAGCAGGTGCGATCATGTGTCGCGATGTGGACCGTCTGTCCTTCTGGCCTGCACGAACGGGACCAGGGGGAGTACGCGTCATCCTCCGGCACGGGATACGGGCGACCCATAATCCGTCGGTCCCGGGTTCGAGTCCCGGAGTGGTCCACGAATTTCTCCGGTCGCAATGCCCGACGGGGGCTCCCTCACCCTGTGACTGCCCAGGCCGTGGGCCGCGGTCTCGCCACTTTCCGAACATCGCCTGACCCAGGGGCGGCGTCGGGCGGACTGCTGTCCCCGCTGCTCTCGTCGGCGAACTCCGGGTCGGCGGCCCGGCATCGCGCACAACGCGGGCAGGTGTTGTGCCTCACTAGGGGTATATAGCCAGGTAGGGCGCGCTGCCGGTGGGACGGAGCCAGGGACTTTCAGCTCTGTCGGAGGGACACCCGAGGGATTTTTCGCCGTGCAAGCACGGAAGGCTCGGACGGCGCTGAAAGGCTCTGGGGGCCGGTCCACAAGCTGCTTGCCGGACCGCTCGGTGAAGGTGTTGCGGCACTGTGGTCGGCGCTGAACGCGGCGCTGCCAGACGGTTCGCGCTCCGGCTGACCTTGGGGAATACGCCGCGACGGGCCGTCAGTACGCGCGGCCGGGCCCGTCGTCGGCGGGCCGTCAGTACGCGTACAAGCCCGCGCCCGATGTACGGCCGAGGCGGCCCGCGTCCACCATGTGCTGGAGGTTCGGCGGGGCCGCGTGCAGAGGCTCCTTGTACTGCGCGTACATGACGGCTGGCTCCTTGACGCGGTGAGGTGTTGTGGCAGGGGTGGTGGGGTGGAGAGCCGGCTGCCGGAAGGGGCGAGCGGATTGTTATCACCGATGTGCGGATGCTCCAAGCAGGGGAGCGGGGTGATCGTGGTGGTCGCTGTCCGTGGGCTGATGGGTGAGGTGATTCGCGGTGCGTAGGTGTCAAAGGGATGAAAGCGTCGGGGCCGAGGATGGGGCCGGGGGCCCACCCGGAGGTGGGGGAGGACTTGGATGCAGGTGAGCAGGAGTGGGTGGAGGAGTTCTTGCGGGAAGCTCCGGTGGTGGGGGAGTCCGAGGTGGTGTGGTTGTGCAAGGTGCTGTTCCGGTTGACGGCGTGAGGTTGGTGCGGGTGAGCTCCCGGGAGGGCTCGGGAGCTCACCCGTTCACGTTCAGGTGGTGAGTTCCTCGGCGGTCCGCCAGTGGGGTTGGAGGCGTTCGCGGACGAGGTGGGTGCGGTTGAAGACGTGGGCTTTACCGGCTGGTTGGACGGTGATGCCGTGGAGGTGGCGGCGGATGAGGGTCCGGCGCTGGTTGATCGTTCCGTGCAGCCAGGTGGCTGCGTCGGGGACGGGGGCTGTTGTGTGGGTGGCTGCGTCTGCTGCGGCGAGGGTGTCCTGGAGCGTGGAGATCTTCGTGTTGATGGCGTGGACGAGGGTGAAGAAGTCGTCCTCGGTAAGAGCGGTTTGGGCGAGAGCGTCGTCGGCCCACCGTCGCATCAGGTCGTTCTTGCGGGCTTGCTCGGTGGCGAGGGCGTTGCGCGTGTCCATGAGGCGCGCGTCGTCGTGGGCACCGTTTCCGTGCTGGCGTATGGCCGCGATAAGCCGTTCGAAGTACGTGGTGAGGGCTTGCTCGACGGCCCTCTCGGTGGTGTCGGCGGCGATGTGGATGCCGCCGCAGCCGCCGTGGGCGGAGGGAGGGCAGCGGTAGGTGCGGTAGTTCCTCCTGCGCTCCTGGTTGCCGACGAGCCCGCGGCCGCACTTGCCGCAGCGCAGGATGCCGGACAGCAGGTACTTGGGGGTGACGGGTGGGCGGCTGGTGCCGGTGGGGATGCCGGAGGCTTGGCGGCGGAGTTGGAGTTCGAACTGGACGCGGGACCAGTCCTTGGGGTCGATGATCGGGTCCCAGGTGCCGAGCAGGGGGTGGCCGTCGTCGTCGAAGAGGACGTGTGACCAGCCGTCCCAGTCGAGGGCGGGTTCGATGCGGTGTTTGCCGCCGTAGGAGGCCATGCCGGCGTAGCGGGGGTTGCGGAGCATCTTGTTGACGGTGGTGGAAGACCAGTGGGCGGCCTGTGGGGCGAGGATGCCGCGTGAGTTGAGTCCGGTGGCGAGGGAGTAGGCGGTCTCCCCGATGAGGCAGCCGGTGAAGATGGCCCGCACCACGGCGGCCTCGTCGGGGAGGTGCCGGCCCTTGTGAGGGCCGGAGCGGACCCATCCGTAGGCGATTCGGCCCTGGATCTTGCCTTGTTGGGCGGCGGCGAGGTGCATACGGGCGACGCGGCGAGCGGTGTCCTCGGAGGATTTCAGCGCCATCACGCACATCATGCGCGCCATGTGGCGGTCGCTGTCGTTGATCAGGTTCATGCGGCCGCCGGTGGCGCCTATGACCGGGTGCTGGACGTACTCGACGATGTCGATGAGGTCTTCGAGGTCGCGGGGCTGGCGCACGAGGCGGTCGAGGTCGTAGAAGATGACGCCGTCGATGACTCCGGTGGACAGGTCGGCCAGGAGTTGGCGGAACTTCGGGCGCACGACGACCCAGTCGATGGTCCCGTCGGGGCGGATGACCTTGCGCTTCTTGAAGGCCGAGGTGTCGTTCTCGCGGTAGGTCTTCGCGAACGGGGCCCAGCCGAGGCGGGGGCGGGTGTCCTCGGCGTCGTCGTTCTGGCGTTCCACGCCGGCTTCCAGGCCGAAACGGTGGCTGGAGATCCGCAGGTAGGCGCCGGGGCGTTGGGAGAGTTGGATGATGCCGCGCTTGCGGGCGTGCGGGGGGATGGTGAGGTGGTCCTACGGGGACTGGTCGGTGGTGGTCTTGGGGCTTGGCTTTCGGTGCGCGGTCGTCCGATACCGGGCGCCTTCCGGAGAAGCGCAGGTTGGGTCAGGCCGCGATCCCCCGACATGGGGGAGGGCGGGCGCGTGGATACTGGCCCCATGCGCATCGACTTCGACCCTGCCCAGCAGGACCGCAACGCGTTCTACAAGCTTCTGACCTCGGTGGTCGTGCCCCGGCCGATCGCCTGGGTGTCGACGACCGACCGAGACGGGGTTTCTGACAACCTCGCACCGCACAGCTTCTTCACGGTGTCGTGTGTGAGCCCGCCGATCGTGCAGTTCACGTCGGTGGGGCGGAAGGACTCGGTGCGGAATGTGGAGGAGACCGGGCAGTTCGTGGTGAACCTGGCGCCGGAGCACCTGTTCGAGCAGATCAACGCGACGGCGACGGACTTTCCGCACGGGGTGAGCGAGTTCGACGAGGTGGGGATCGCCCGGGAGCCCAGTGCGCGGGTGAAGCCGCCGCGGGTGGCGGCGTCGCCGGTGGCGCTGGAGTGCGAGCTGCACAGCACGCTCCGGCTGGGGGACTCGACCGTGGTGTTCGGGCGGGTGGTGTACGCGGTGGTGTCGGAGGCCGTGATGGTGGACGGGCTGCCGGACGTCCACGCGCTGCGGCCGTTGGCGCGGCTGGGGAAGGACGAGTGGGGCACGCTCGGCGAGGTACTGGAGATCAAGCGGATTCCGCTGGCGGAGTGGCCGAACCCGCTGGGTCGTTGACGGCGGAGGGCGTGCCGGCCGCACCCGTCGCGCCGGCCGCACCGGTCGTATCGGGCGCGGGAGGTACACCGGCCCCGCCGCCTTCGGCGGGTACGACCGCCGCGCCGGGGCCGGCTGCCGTCCTGCGGGTACGGCGCCGGGCGTAGGCCGTCGCCGCCACCCCGGTCACCCCGAGGAACCCGAGCGCCAGCAGGAACGTCGGCGAGGTCGGCGACGCGGCGCGGGCGCCCGCGACCACGTACGCGGCGGTGTTGGCGGCGCTGCCCGCGGCCGTGGCGGTCAGGAAGGGCGTCAGGCGGATACGGGACAGCGCCGCCGCGTAGTTCGCGGCGGCGAACGGCACGCCAGGGAAGAGCCGCAGCGCGAGAGTGCTCCGGAAACCGTGCTTGCTGAGCTGGCGGTCAAGCGACAGCACGAACCGCCCGCGCAGCAACGGCCGTACGGCGTCGCGCCCGAGGAAACGGCCGAGCAGGAAGGCCAGTCCGGCGCCGAGCACGGTGCCGCCGATCGCCGCGGGCAGCCCGGCGTGGATGCCGTAGAGCGCGCCTGCGGCGGCGTTGAGCAAAGGGCGCGGGACGAAGACGACCGTGGCGACACCGTAGGCCAGCGCGAAGACCAGCACCGCGGAGGTGCCCGAGGTCTGAGGCGGCCAGCCCCTGGTCAGCAGCCGCTGCGGCTGCCACGCGAGGGCCAGCGCGATCCCGACGGCCAGCACCGCGACCAGCACGCCGAACCGCGCCCAGGGCGAGAGCATCAGCCGCGAGCAGCGCACCACGGCCCGCGCCGCGGCTCTCCGTACACCCCGCCCACCCCGCACATCGCGGGCCTCGCGGGCGTCGCGGACCCCTGGTCCGGACGGTGCGGGCGTGAAGTCCGGCTCGGCTTCTGCCATTTGCCGAGCCTAACCGAGGTGGGGGCCGGCCATCGCCCCCGGAGTGCCGGGTCACGCCGGCTCCTCCACCTCCCGCAGCGCCCGCGGCCCCCCTTCCGCGATCACCTCCGACGCCGTCACCTGCGCACGGCGGTCCAGCAGACCCGCGGTCACGGCGATACCGAGCCCGGCCACCGCGAGGACGGCGCCGACCAGGGTGGGCGACGTCCAGCCCCAGCCGGCCGAGATGGCCACGCCGCCGAGCCAGGCGCCGCCGGCGTTCGCGAGGTTGAACGCGGAGTGGTTGGAGGCGGACGCGATGGTCGGGGCGTGCCGCGCCTTGTTCATGACCAGCATCTGCAGCGGCGTGGTGGTCATGAAGCCGACCGCGCCGAGGACGACGACCGCGATCGGCGCGGCGACCTTGGAGTGCGCCGCGAAGTGGAAGCCGACCAGGACGACGGCGAGGGCGGCGAGCGAACCGTAGAGGGTGGGGCGCAGCGCGCGGTCGGTGAGCGGGCCTGCGGCGAGGGCGCCGAGCGTCATGCCGATGCCGAACAGCGCGAGCAGGAGGGTGACGGAGGAGTCGGCGAACCCGGTGACCTCGGTCATCATCGAGGCGAGGTAGCTGTAGACGGCGAACACCCCGGCGAACCCGAACACCGCGGTGAGCAGGCCGAGTACGACCTGGGGTTCGCGCAGCGCCCGGATCTCCTGGCCCACGCCGACGTGCTCCTCGGCGGGCAGCCGCGGGACCAGCAGCGCGAGCGAGGCGAGCCCGACAAGGCCGATGGCGGAGACCACGACGAAGGTCGCACGCCAGCCGAGGTGCTGGCCGAGCGCGGTCGCGGCGGGCACGCCGACGATGTTGGCGACGGTCAGCCCGAGGAACATCGCGGCCACCGCGCGGGCCCGGCGCTCCTCGGCGACCATCCGCGAGGCGACGACCGCGCCGACCCCGAAGAACGCGCCGTGCGGCAGCCCGGCGAGGAACCGGCCGCCGAGCAGCGTCCAGTAGCCCGGCGCGACGGCGGAGGCGAGGTTGCCGACGGTGAACAGCCCCATCAGCAGGAGCAGCATGCGCTTGCGCGGGATACGGGAGCCGAGCGCGGTGAGCAGCGGGGCGCCGACGACGACGCCGAGCGCGTAGGCGGAGACGAGGTAACCGGCGGTGGGCACGGAGGTACCGAGGTCGCTCGCGACGTTGGGCAGCAGGCCCATCATCACGAACTCCGTGGTGCCGATGCCGAAGGCGCTCACCGCGAGGGCGAGGATGGCCAGGGGCATGGAGGGGTCCTTTACGGGAGCGGAACGGGGTGGGGCAGGACGGGGCTCGACGGAACGGGGTGGGGCAGGACGGGCGGGTGGAGCGGGGACGGGTGGAGCGGGGACGCACGTTAAGTTCATCAACGGAACAAAGTGTCCCACGCCGCGAATTCCCGTACGTCACCAGCGGATGAAGAACCGTTGACGGTTGCGTCACCCGGCGGTTCACGCAGGTGGGAGGAGGCTCAGCCGTCGGCGCCGGGACGGGCGGCCCAACGGGCGGGCGCGGGGCGGAAAACCGTTCGACGGAGGGCGGTCCCGCGGCGCATGATCGTCGCATGTTCCGGCCCGCCTTCCTCGCAGACGCCACCGCAGCAGCGGTCGCGCTGGAGGCTGCCCGGAACGCATCGGTCGCAGCGGTCGCACAGGCCGCGGCCGCCGCACGGCCGGCACTCCTCGACGGCGCATTCGACGGCGCACGAAGCTGACCCTCCCCGGTACGACGTATCCGGCGGACCCCGCAGGGGGAGGGTCGGTACGGCCCGGGGTCCGTGAGGCGGCTCACCGCCTTCCCCCTTCCGGTCACCGCGTGGCACGCGGCGACCGTCGAGGAAGAGTCTTCCCATGCCCAAGCAGGCGTACATCCGCACCAAGCCGCACCTGAACATCGGCACCATGGGTCATGTCGACCACGGCAAGACCACGCTGACCGCCGCCATCACCAAGGTGCTCGCCGACGACGGCAACGGCACCTTCGTGCCGTTCGACCGGATCGACCGGGCCCCGGAGGAGGCGCGGCGCGGCATCACCATCACCATCGCGCACGTCGAGTACGAGACCGGCACGCGGCACTACGCGCACGTCGACATGCCGGGTCACGCCGACTACGTCAAGAACATGATCACTGGCGCGGCCCAGCTGGACGGGGCGATCCTCGTCGTCTCGGCGCTCGACGGCGTCATGCCGCAGACCGCCGAGCACGTGCTGCTCGCCCGCCAGGTGGGCGTGCGGCACATCGTGGTGGCGCTCAACAAGGCCGACGCGGCCGACGACGAGTTGGCCGACCTGGTCGAGCTGGAGGTGCGCGAACTGCTCAGCGCGCACGGCTTCCCGGGCGACACGCTCCCGGTGGTCCGCGTCTCCGGGCTGGGCGCGCTGGCCGGCGAGCCGCGCTGGACCGCCGCGATCCGCGCGCTGCTCGACGCCGTCGACACCTACGTGCCGGTGCCCGAGCGGTACGTCGACGCGCCGTTCCTGCTGTCGGTGGAGAACGTGCTCACCATCACCGGGCGCGGCACCGTCGTCACCGGCGCGGTCGAGCGCGGGGTGGTACGGCCCGGCGACCGGGTCGGCGTGCACGGCGTCGACGACGAGGCGCTCACCAGCGTCGTCACCGGCCTGGAGACGTTCGGCAAGCCGATGGAGTCCGCGCAGGCGGGGGACAACGTGGCGTTGCTGCTGCGCGGGGTGCAGCGCGGTCAGGTGCGGCGCGGCGACATCGTCGCGGCGCCGGACAGCGTGACGACGCACCGCCGCTTCACCGCGCGCGTGTACTTCGTGCCGGCGGCGGAGGGCGGGCGGCACACGCCGGTCGCCACCGGGTACCGGCCGCAGTTCTACATCCGCACCGCGGACGTGGTCGGCGACGTGTCCCTCGGGTCCGAGGGGATGGCGCTGCCGGGCGACACCGCCGACATCGCCGTCGAGTTGGGGCGTGCGCTGCCGCTGGAGCCCGGGCTCGGCTTCGCGATCCGCGAGGGCGGTCGCACGGTCGGTGCGGGCACGGTGACGTCCCTGGGTTGACCGGTCCCCGGACGGGGCCGGGCGGGTCCGCCCGCCCGGCCCCGTCCTGCCCTGTCCGGTCGGCGGGGCTGCCGCGCGGTTCCCCGCGTCCCCGCGCGTCCCGGGGGTGGGGGAGGATGGGCCGGTGGAAGGTGAAGCGATTCCGGTGCTGCGGGCCGTGGACTTCGGGGAGGCGAAGCTGCTGCCGGATGTGGACCGCGCGCGGGCGTGGCTGCTGACAGTGGACGGCGCGCCGCAGTCGTACGTCGACCTGGCGGACCCGGAGCACCTGGAGTTCGAGTACGTACGGCGTGTCGCGTATGTCGTGGAGGCGGTGTGCGACACGCGGGAGTCGCCGGTGGGGATCGTGCACCTCGGCGGTGGGGCGCTGACGCTGCCGCGCAGGTTCGCGCGGACCGTGCCGGGGGCGGTGCAGGACGTGGTGGAGGCGGACCGCGGCCTTGCCGGGCTGGTCGCGGAGTACCTGCCGTGGGACGCGCCGGAGATCCGTACCCATGTCGCGGACGCCCGGGAGTGGCTGGCCGGGCGGGCGGACGCGAGCGCCGACGTGCTGGTGGTGGACGTGTTCGGCGGGTCGCGGGTCCCCGCGCACCTGACCACGGTCGAGTGCGCGACGGAGGCGGCACGGGTGCTGCGCCCGGGCGGCCTGTACGTGGCGAACCTCGCCGACGCCGCGCCGTTCGCCTTCCTCGGCTCGCAACTGGCCACCGTTCGCGCGGCGTTCGGCCCGGACGCGGAGGTGTGCGTGCTGGTCGAGCCGGGGGTGCTGCGCGGGCGCCGGTACGGCAACGCGGTGCTCGCGGTCTCCCGCGGCCCGCTGCCGGCGGACGTGGTCGCACGGCGCTGCGCCGCGGACCCGTTCCCGGCGCGGGTGCTGGGGACGGCGGAGGCGGTACGGGCGTTTCCGGGCGCGCCGGTGCATGACGCGGAGGCGGCCGACTCGCCCGAGCCGCCCGGCGGCGCCTTCACGATCGGCTGACCCGGGAGCGTGTTCCGCCCGCGAAGGCCGGCTCGGGGGTAGCGGGGCGGGAGGGCCGCACGGCGCGGTGCGCGGTGCTGTCGTGGACGGATCAGGTCGCGTCGGGGAGCCCGTCCACGCTCTCCGCGACGGGCTTGGCGCCGGCCGGAAGCGGGAGCGGAAGCGGCTCGGCTGCGGGCAGGTCGTCGACGGAATGGTCGGCCGGTGCCGGCGTGACCTTCGTACGCCGTTCCAGCCGCCGTACGTCCGGCAGCAGCAGGACCGCGCCGGTGAGCAGCACGATCAGCGCGGCGGAGCCCCACAGCGACTGGGTCCGGCCGAAGGTGATCGCGGCCGGGCCGGCGAGCGCGGTGGCGACGGGGGTCAGGGAGACCGAGCCGAGCCAGTCGTAGGCCGACACGCGCGACATCTTGTCCTCGGGGATCTCCTGGTGCAGGGCCAGCATCCAGCCGACCGCGAAGACCTCCACCGCGAGACCGGCAGTGAAGGTGGCGGCCGACAGCAGCGGGAGCGGTGCGGCGATCGCGAGGGCGGCGGCGGGCAGCGCCAGCGGGAAGACGCCGAGGGTACCGGCGAGCAGCATCCGGCGCGGGCGCCAGCGGATCATCAGCACGCCGCCGCAGACCGTGCCGACACCGCCCGCGGCGATCGCGAGTCCCCAGGGTCCGGCGCCGCCGAGGTGCTCGCGGGCGACCAGCGGACCGTAGACCGACTCGGCGGCGGTTCCCACGCCGTTGACGACCCCGAACTGGAGCACGATGCCCCACAGCCAGGGGCGGGAGGCGAACTCGTGCCAGCCCTCGCGCAGTTCACGGACGATGCCGCCGGACGCGGCGGGCCGTTCCACCACGGGGGTGCGCAGCTTCGCGCGCATGGCCGCGGCGATCGCGAAGCCGGTGGCATCGACGGCGAGCACCCAGCCGGGGCCGACCGCCGCCACCAGCGCGCCGCCGAGGGCCGCGCCGCCGATGCTCGCGCCGTTCATCGACAGCCGGAAGACCGAGAACGCCTTGCCCGCGTGCGCGGGGTCCACCGTGGACAGGAGCATGCCCTCGGAAGCCGGCGAGAAGAACGCCTGGCCGGTGCCCCCCACTGCGGCCAGCGCGGCCATCACCCACAGCGACGGCGACCCGGTGAGCACCAGTACCGCGAACGCGGCCTGGGAGGTGGCGTTGACCAGGTTCGCGCTGACCATCACCCGGTGCCGGGGCAGCCGGTCCGCGATGGCGCCGCCGACCAGCAGGAAGACGACCAGGGCCAGCGTGCGGGCGGCGATCACCAGGCCGACGTCGGTGGCGCTGCCGCCCTGCACGATGACCGCGTAGGCGGCGGCGATGGTGGCGCCGGAGTTGCCGAGGTTGGCGATGAACGACGCGCCGACCAGCAGCCGGAAGTCCCGGCCGGCCCAGGAGGGCGGTTGGGGGAGTGCCGGCAGCCTGCCGAGCAGGGCACGGGGAGTGCCGGGGCGGGGGCGGGGGCCGGTGCGCTTCACCCGGGCACTATCCAGGAACGCCCGGGTGGCGCGCCAGCGGTTATCGCCGGCGGGCGCTCCCGTGCCGCGCCCGCCCCGGAGGCCGTGCCGCCGCCGCTCCTCCGCCCCTGGTGCCGCTCCACCCGACCCCGCCGCTGCCGCTGCCGCGCCGGGCCGCGCCGGGCCGGTTTCGCCAGCTTCCGTCTCCTCCTGCTTCTACTGCTTCAGGGGGCGGATGGTGCTCTTGATCTTGTCCACGATGGACTGCGAGAGCTGGTCGGGGACGCCGGTGTCCGCGTAGAGCACCCACACCACCGGTGTCGGGGTCTTCTGGGAGGGGTCCAGCCAGGCGACGGTGTAGGCGATGCCGCTGGGCGGCGTGCACTTGTCGGCCTTGACCACGTTGGTGGCCGTGGCCTCGGACTGCCAGCCGGTGATGCCGTGGTCGTTCTTGAACGCCTTGCTGTCCTTCGCCTTGGAGAAGGTGCCCTTGCCCTTGGTCTGGTAGACCCAGTACGCCCACGCCTCGGCCTCGTTGTCCGCGGCGTTCTTCAGGCTCTTCGCGCCGTTGCCGCCCTTGGTGCCGACGGTCGCGCGGTCGGCGTGGTCGTGGCCCGAGGTGCACCACTCGTACTTGTAGTGGGCGGGCGCCCCCATCGCTTCCTGCGCGGCGCCCTTGTCGTCGGTGAAGATCAGGCTCATGCCCTGGGTGTCGACCTTCCAGTCCGGCGGCACGTCGAAGGCGACGTTGCGCTGGTCGCGACGGACCACCTTCCAGCCGGGTATGACGGGCTTCACCTCGGCGCCGCCGTTGCGCGGGTTGTCGTCGTCGGTGCCGTCGGTCGCGCTGCCGGAGGGGCTGGGGGTGGCGGTGGGTTTCGCCGGCGTCGTCGCGGTGGGCGTGGCGGGCCCCTTCGCGTCGTCCTTCTTGTCGTGCTTGTTGGTGAGGTAGACGGCGCCGACCGTCACGGCCGCGATGACCGCGAGCGAGGCGGTGATGGCGATGCCTATGGTCAGCTTCCGGTTGTCCTTCTCCGGCGGCTGCCCGCCGGGCCCGCCCGGGCCTCCGGGGGCGCCGGGGCCGGCCGGGCCCCACGTCTGCGGCGTCGGGTAGCCGCCGGCCGGCGGCTGTCCGGGCTGCTGGGGCTGCGGGTAGCCGGGCTGCGCATACGGGTTCGGGGGAGCGGGCTGGCCGTACGGCGGGGCAGGCGGCGGCTGCTGGTAGCCGGGCGGGGGTTGCTGGGAGGGCTGCTGCGGAGGTTGCTGGGGCTGCTGGTAACCCGGCTGCTGGTACCCGGGCTGCGCGTACGGGTTGGGCGGTTGCCCGTACGGTCCCTGCGAGGGCTGCTGGGGCTGCGGTTGCTGCGGATTCTGAGGGGGGTTGCCCTGCGGGTACTGCTGTCCCCCGTGCTGCTGGTCTCCTGGCCACATGGCTGGAAACACTAGGGGAGCGGGCCCGCGGGTTCCACGGCGGACCGCGATACTGGCTGGTAACATCGGTCCATGTCCGACACGTTGCCCAACATAGGCGAACTCCTCACGTCCACCGTGCCGATGGTCCGCACCCTGGACCTCCGGTACATCGAGACCACGGCCGAGCGCGCCGTCGTGTCGCTGCCCGACCACCCCGACTACCGCAACCACGTCGGCGGGCCGCACGCGGGCGCGATGTTCACCGTCGGCGAGTCCGCGTCCGGCGCCGTCGTGATCGGCGCGTTCGGCGACCAACTCGGCCGCGCCGTCCCGCTCCCGGTGCGGGTCGAGGTCACCTACGCCAAGATCGCCCGGGGTGAGGTGCGCGCGACCGCCATCCTCGGCCGGCCCGCCGCCGAGGTCGTCGCCGAACTCGACGCCGGACAGCGCCCCGAGTTCCCGGTCGAGGTCGTGCTCACCCGCGAGGACGGCGCCGAGACCGGCCGGATGACCGTCATCTGGACCCTGCGCCCCAACCGCTGAGAGCCGCCGGCCCGGGGGCCGGTGGGGTGGCCCGGGCCCGGCGGCGGCGGTTCGCCGAGGAGTACGTCCACGGGTCCGGGGGTCGGAGTACGGGTTCGGCCACGGGTCCGGCGGTGCGGAGCACGGGTGTTCGGTGGCCCGGGGGCGGGGCCGAGCGGACGGTGATCGGTGGTCGCGCGGCCGGTGATCGGTGGCCGGGGGCACACCGCTGAGCGGACAGCATGTCCTTTCGGTCGGTTACGCTTCACAGGAGCGCGCTGCGGGCGCGCGTTCGACCGTCACCCCGGGGAGGGACCTGCTGTGCACGTGCAGGACTGGCTGGACGGCATTCCGCCGATCGCCGTCTATCTGATGGTCGGTCTCGTGGTGGGGGTGGAGAGCCTCGGCATCCCGCTGCCCGGCGAGATCGTACTGATGACGGCGGCGCTGCTGTCCTCGCAGGGCCACGTCAGCCCCTGGGTGGTCGGCGCCTGCGCGATCTTCGGCGCGGTCGTCGGCGACTCCATCGGCTACGCCATCGGGCACAAGGGCGGCAGACCGCTGCTGGACTGGCTCGGCCGCCGCTTCCCGAGCCATTTCTCGCCGGCCAACATCGCCACCGCCGAACGCTCCTTCCACCGCTGGGGTATGTGGGCGGTCTTCTTCGGCCGTTTCGTGGCCCTGCTGCGGATCTTCGCCGGGCCGCTCGCCGGCGTCCTGAAGATGCCGTACCACAAGTTCCTCATCGCCAACGCCCTCGGCGGCATCGTCTGGGCCGGCGGCATCACCGCGATCATCTACTACGTCGGCGTGGTCGCCGAGCCGTGGCTCACCCGCTTCGGCTACGTCGGCCTCGGCATCGCGGTCCTCTTCGGCATCGGCTCCTTCCTCTACGTCCGGCGCCGCGCCGCCAAGGCGCACGCCGAGCAGGAGACGGACACCGAACGCGAGGTCGCCGTCGCCCAATCCGGCGAGTAGCAGCCGGCGCGGTGGGCGGCGCCGTACGGGGAGCGCCGGGTCCCGACCGGGAGCCGAGCGGCTCCGACCGGGACCCGACCGGGCTCCGCGTCCGGGGGCGCCGCTCAGCCCAGGGTCTCGCGATGCGCCTCGGCGAGCGCCACATAGTGCTCCGCGCTCATCCGCAGCGCCTCCTGCTCCTCCCCGGTCAGCTCCCGCTTGACCCTCGCGGGCACCCCGGCCACCAGCGAGTGCGGCGGCACCTGCATGCCCTGCGGTACCAGAGCGGCAGCCGCCACCAGCGAACCCGTGCCGATCCGCGCCCCGTTGAGCACTGTCGCGCCCATCCCCACCAGCACGCCGTCCTCGACCACGCACCCGTGCAGCACCGCGTTGTGCCCCACCGTGACCCCCTCGCCGACGACCGCCGGGAAGCCGGGATCGGCGTGCACCGTGCAGTTGTCCTGGATGTTGGAGCCGGCGCCGATCCGGATCTCCTCGGCGTCGCCACGCAGCACCGCGTGGTACCAGATGCTCGCCCGCGCGCCCAGCGTCACATCGCCCAGCACCACCGAGGTCGGCGCCGTGTACGCGGTCGGGTCCAGCCGCGGCTCCCGGCCGAGAACGCCCGCGACCAGCGCTCCGGCACCGCCGGTCGGCCCGCCCTCGCCCGGCCCGCCGGCCGTTCCACGCTTACCGCCCGCCGCACCGCCTGAATCCGCCGCGCCCGCCTGCTCCACCGTCTCGCTCATCCCCGCTCCGTTCGATCCCGCGCCGCTCCACCACTGTCCAGCGGCACCGTATACGGTGGCCGTGTGCCCGAGAACGAGAACGTGTTCTTCTCCCTGCTGTCCGGTGCCGCCGCCTGGCGCCGGCGCGCCACCACGCGGCTGGTGCACCGCGCCTGGCACCGCGTGCAGAACGCGGGCGCGGTCACCGCGGAGCGCCCCGGGCTGCTGCGCTTCGGCCGGATCGGCTGGGGCACCCGGCTCGCCTTCCCGCAGGGCACCGTCTTCGGCGAACCCTGGATTCACCTCGGCGCGTGCTGCATCATCGGCGAGCAGGTCACCCTCACCGTCGGCCTGGCCCCCGCCGACATCGACTACGGCCCCGACCCGGTCATCCGCATCGGCGACGGTGTCGTCATCGGCCGTGACAGCCACATCGTCGCGATGGCCCCGATCGTCATCGGCGACAAGGTCTACTGCGGCCCCAACGTCTACGTGACCAGCACCAACCACTCCTACCACGACCCCGACCAGGCGATCGGCGAGCAGTGGCCCAGCTCCGCGCCGGTCGAGATCGGCTCCGGCAGCTGGCTCGGCGTGGACAGCGTGGTGCTGCCCGGCGCCCGGCTCGGCCGCAACGTCGTCGTGGCCGCCGGCTCCGTCGTCCGCGGCGAGATCCCCGACCACGCGGTGGTGGCAGGCGCCCCGGCCAGGATCGTCCGCCGCTGGGCACCCGACACGGGCTGGCAACCGCCCTTGCGCACCCCCGCACCGTCACCGCTCCCGGACGGGGTGCCGCCCGAGCAACGCCTCGACCTCCCCGGCCTCGAAGCCCCCGCCGGCACCTGAACGTCATCTCGGCGACCGGCCGGCACGTACCGTCGTTCAGCGCCCGGCCGGCCCCCGAGCCCCCGCCCGCGCCTGACCGCCCGCCCACGCACCCGCCGGACCCGCCACATCGGAACGCACCGCCGCCCGTTGCCGGCCGGTAGCCGGTAGCCGGTAGCCGGTAGCCGGTAGCCGGTAGCCGACGCTGCCGCCCGCCGCCCTGCCGCCTGCCCATGGCCGACGGCACCGCTCCGCCACCGCCCACGGTCTGCCCGCTCGCAACGCCCGGGGCCCGCCCATCGGCGACCGCACCGCCCGAGGCCCGTTGCGCGCCGCCCAGCCGTGGCCGACCCCACCGCCCGCCGCCACCGCCCGCACTCCGCCCGTGAAACACGCGCCCACGACCGCCGCGCGGACCTTGCTAGATTGCCCGTATGCGCGCACCGATCGGCTCATTCGAGGACGCCCACCCCGCCACGGAGCGACGGGAGTTGCTGCCCCCGCCGGTCGCCGCGGCGGTGACCGCGGAGATGGTGCACGTGGACACCGACCCCGACAAGGCCGATACCGCGGACTTCGTCGCCGCCTACGGACAGGACCTGCTGGACCAGTCCGCCAACTGCGTGGTGGTCGCGGGCAAGCGCGGCACCGAACTGACGCTGGCCGCGTGCGTGGTGCTCTCCACCACCCGGGTCGACGTCAACGGCACGGTCCGCCGCCACCTCGGCGCCCGCAAGGCGTCCTTCGCCCCGATGGACACCGCCGTGAGCGAGACGGGCATGGAGTACGGCGGGATCACCCCGGTCGGGCTGCCCGCGCACTGGCCGCTGCTCATCGACTCCGCCGTCGCGGAGGCGCCCTATCTGGTGATCGGCAGCGGGGCAAGGCGCGGCAAGCTCATCGTGCCCGGCAAGGTGCTGGCGTCGCTGCCCGGCGCGGTGGTGCTCGACGGCCTGGGCGGCTGAACCGGGCCAGGGGTCGCGGTCTCAGGTCGTCTCACCGAGGGCCTGTCACAACTGCGGTATCTCGATCGCCGGGCATCGGTCCATGACCATGTCGAGGCCCGCGGCCCGCACCCGTTCGTACGCCTTCTCGTCGATCACGTCGAGCTGGAACCAGACCGCCTTCGCGCCGACCGCCACCGCCTCGTCGGCCACCGCACCGGCCCACGCGGAGTGCACGAAGACGTCCACCACGTCGACGGGGAAGGGGATGTCCGCCAGCTTGGCGTACCCCTGCTCGCCGTGCACCGTCTCGGCCTTCGGATGCACCGGCACCACCCGCTTGCCGAACCGCTGCAGCACCGCCGCCACGCCGTACGCCGCGCGCGACGTGTTGTTCGACAGCCCGACCACCGCCCAGGTGTCACCGCTGTCGGTCAGGATCTTCCGCACCGTCTCCGCGTCCCCGTACATCCCCGCTCACCAACCCCTCGCCTCAGCCCGCCCGCACGCTTCCCCGCGCGTTCTGCCAGATCAACGCCCCACCCGGCGCCATGATTCCCCCCGCACTAGGCTGAACGGGTGGTAGATCGGTATCTGACGGTGGCGCGCCCGGGCGTGTACGAAAGTGAGATCAAACGCTCGCGGTTCCGCTGCGCGCTGGCCCCGGCCGGCAGCCAGGAGGCCGCCGAGGAGTTCGTCCGGGCCGTCCGCAAGGAGCACCCGGGCGCCACGCACAACTGCTTCGCGTACGTCATCGGCCCCGATGGCCGCCTGCACCGGGCGAGCGACGACGGAGAGCCCGGCGGCACCGCGGGCACCCCGATGCTCCAGGTGCTGCTCGGCCGCGAGGTCCGCGACACCGTCGCGGTCGTGACCCGCTACTACGGCGGCGTCCAGCTCGGCGCCGGTGGCCTGGCCCGGGCGTACGGCGGCGCGGTCTCCGCGGCGCTGGACGCGACCGGCACCGTCGAACGGCGCCTGCTCGCGCTGCTCACCGTCACCGCCGACCACCAGCGTGCCGGGCGGCTGGAGAACGAGCTGCGCGCCGCCGGCCACGCGGTGCGCGAGGTCGTCTACGGCGCCGCCGTCACCTTCCACCTCGGCGTCCCCGAACCTGACGTCGCCGCCTTCCGCTCCTGGCTGGCCGACGCCACGTCCGGCACCGCCACCTGCGCCACCGAGGGCAGCGCCTACGTGGACGTCCGCTGACCGGCGGGGCGGAGGCGGGTGGGGCGGAAGCGGGCGGGGCGAAGCGTCGGCGCGGCGCGATCCGGGCCGTTCGGGGTGTGCCGTCCGGGGGCGGGAGTGATCGGTAGTACGGTGCTGGTCTGCGGGCGGACGCCCGGGACGGTGAGGGGGACGGGTGCGGTTCGGAGCGGTGGCGTGAGATTCCTGCACACCTCGGACTGGCACCTCGGCCGGTCCTTCCACCGGGTGAGCATGCTCGACGCCCAGCGGACCTTCCTCGACCACCTGGTGGCCACCGCGCGCGCCGAGCAGGTCGACGCCGTGATCGTGGCCGGCGACGTCTACGACCGGGCCGTGCCGCCGCTGGCCGCGATCGAGCTGTACGACGAGGCCCTGCACGCCCTCGCCGACCTGGGCGTGCCGACGGTACTGACCTCGGGCAACCACGACTCGGCCCGGCGACTCGGCGTCGGCGCCGGGCTGATCGACCGCGCCGGCGTCCACCTGCGCACCGACCCCGCGACCTGCCACCACCCGGTGCTGCTGCCCGACCCGCCACACGGCGACGTGGCGGTCTACGGCCTGCCCTACCTCGAACCCGCCCTGGTCCGTGCCGAGTTCGGCGCCGAGCGGGCCGACCACACCGCGGTGCTCGGCGCCGCCATGGACCGGGTGCGGGCCGACCTCGCCACCCGCCCGGCCGGCACCCGCGCCGTCGTCGTCGCGCACGCCTTCGTCACCGGCGCCGCCCCCTGCGACAGCGAGCGCGACATCACCGCCGGCGGCGTCGAGGCGGTGCCCGCCGAGCTGTTCGACGGCGCGCACTACGTCGCCCTCGGCCACCTGCACGGCTGCCAGACGATCAACGACCGCGTGCGGTACTCCGGTTCGCCGCTCGCCTACTCCTTCTCCGAGCAGCACCACCGCAAGAGCATGTGGCTGGTCGACCTCGATCCCGACGGCGCCGTCACCGCGCGGCGCCTCGACACTCCGGTGCCGCGCCCGCTCGCCCGCCTGCGCGGCCGCCTGGACGACCTGCTCGCCGACCCCGCGCTCGAACCCCACACCGGGTCCTGGGTCGAGGCCACCCTCACCGACGCGTACCGCCCGCACGAGCCGATGGCCGCGCTCGCCAAGCGCTTCCCGCACATCCTCGCGCTCGCCTTCGACCCCGACCGCGACACCGAAGACCCGCTCGCCTCCTACGCCCGCAGGCTGCGCGGGCGCACCGACCAGCAGATCGCCGAGGACTTCGTCGCACATGTCCGCGGCACCGCCCCCGACCGGGCCGAACGCGGCGTGCTGCGGGCCGCGTTCGACGCGGTACGGGCCGACGCCGTACAGACGGAGCGCGACTGATGCGCCTGCACCGCCTCGAACTGACCGCGTTCGGCCCCTTCGCCGGCACCCAGCGGGTCGACTTCGACGAACTGTCCGCCGCCGGGCTGTTCCTGCTGCACGGCCCCACCGGCGCGGGCAAGACCTCCGTCCTGGACGCCGTCTGCTACGCGCTGTACGGGCAGGTGCCCGGTGCCCGGCCCGCGAACCGGCTGCGCAGCGACCATGCCACTTCCGGCACCGCGACCGAGGTGGTGCTCGAACTCACGCTCGGCGAACGCCGGTTGGAGATCACCCGGCGACCGGAGCAGGCGCGGGCGAAGAAGCGCGGCACCGGCACCACCGTCGACAAGGCGGTCACGCTGCTGCGCGAGCACATCGGCGGCGCGTGGCAGGGCGTCTCCAAGTCGCACCAGGAGATCGGCGAGGAGGTGCGCCAACTCGTCGGGATGAGCTGCGAGCAGTTCTGCCAGGTGGTGCTGCTGCCGCAGGGCGAGTTCGCGACGTTCCTGCGGGCGGGCGCGGTGGAGCGGGCCGCGCTGCTCGGACGGCTCTTCGACACCCGCCGGTTCAAGGCGGTCGAGCAGTGGCTGCGCGACCGCAGGAACGAAGCGGACCGGCGGCTCGCCGCCGGCGACGACGGACTGCGGGAACTCGCCGCGCGGATGCGGCAGGCGGCGGGGTACGGCGACGCCGAACCCGGGCCCGGTGCGGACCTTGGCTCCGAACCCGATCTCGACGCGGGGGTGTTGACCGACGCCGCCCTCGCGCGGTGCGACGCCCGCGAGCGGCACGCCATCGCGCGCACGGCCGTACTCCTCAGCGAGGACGCGCACCGCTCCGCCGCCGAAGCGGCCACCGCGGCGCGTGAGTTGGCCGCCCTGCAACGCCGCCACCGGGAAGCCCTCGACCACGCGTCGGCCGCCGCCAGCCAGCGGCCGGTCCGCACCGCTGTCCGCGGCCGCCTCGACCGCGCCCGGCGCGCCCTCACCGTCGACCCCGCACTCGGGCTCCACGACAAGGCCGCCGCCCAGTACGACGAGGCCCTCGCGGCGGAACGCGTGGCCGCCGCCGAACTCGCCGCCGCGGGTGAGCTCCTGGCCGAGCCCGTGGACGCCTCGTCGGCGGAGCCGGACGCTGAGCTGCCCCGGGCCGGCGGCTCGGACGCCTTTCCCGCCCAGCGGGGCGGTGCCGCGCCCGTTCGGCCCGGTGGCCCGGGGGAGTCGGGGTCGGGAGTCGATCGGGTCGGTGCGGGGGCGACGCGAGGCAGCTCGGGCACAAGTGGGCGGACATCGGCCGCTGATGAGGGGTTCAGGTCCGAGCCGGTCCGGCACGGCGGCGGCGTGGGGGAGCAGCGGCCTGGCGGGACGCTTGGCGCCCAGGCCGCGACGGCGGGCGCACGACTTTCGGTCGAGGTCATGACCCGCAGGGTGGGGGAGTTGCGGGAGGAGCTGGGCGGGCTGGCCGGAGCGGGGGCTGCCGAGGCCCGTTTGGAGGAGATCGGGCGGCGCCGGGAGGTGCTGGCGCGGGAGGAGCGGGCGGACGAGGGGGCCGTGCGCGAGGCGCAGGCGTGGCTGGAGCGTTGGGCGGGGGAGCGTGGCGGGCTCCAGGCGCGGGTGGAGGCGGCGGCGGAGGCGGCCGCGCGGGCGGAAGGGCTGGCGGGGAGGGTCGAGGCGGCGCGGGTGCGCCGGGACGCCGCATCCGAACGGGACCGGCTGGCACGGGAGTCGGCCCTTGCCGAGGAGGCCGCGCGCGAGGCACGGGACCGGGCCGCCGAGGCCCGCGAGGCGTGGCAGGACGCGCGGGAGGCGCGGATCGCCGGTATCGCGGCCGAGCTGGCCGACAGCCTGGTCGACGGGGAGCCCTGCCGGGTGTGCGGCGCCCAGGAGCACCCCGCCCCGGCGCGGCCCGAAGCGGGGTCGCGGGTCACCTCGGCCGACGAGGACGCCGCGAACGCGGCCTACGAGCGGCGCCGTTCGGCGTATGCGGCGGCCGGCGAGGCAACGGCCCGGCTGCGTGCGGCACTCGACGCGGCCGACGCCGCCGCCGGAGCCGCGCCGTACGCCGAACTCGCCGCAGCCTACGCGGAGTCGGCGGCCGAGCACGCCGCGGCGGTGCGCGCTGCCGGTGACCTCGCGGAGGCGCGACGCGCGCTCGCCCGCGCGGAGGAGGAGCGCGACCGGCGGACCGCGCAGCGCGAGGAGGCGCTCAGCCGCACCGCGGCCCGCACCTCCCGGCGCGAGGAACTCGACGAGCAGCACCGGCGGTTGACCGCCGAGCTGGCCAAGGCCCGGGCCGGCCACGCCACCGTACGGGCCCGGCACGCGCGGCTGAGCGCGCGGATCGCCGTACTGGACCGGGCCGTCGACGCGGCGAGGGAGCGCGCCGACGGCGAGCGGCGGCTGGCCGAGGCGCAGTCCGCGGTGGCCGAGGCCGCTGCCGCGGCCGGGTTCGGGTCGCCCGCGGAGGCCGCCTCGGCGCTGCTCGCGCCGGCCGAACTGGCCCGTACCGAGCGGGATGTGGCCGCCTGGCAGCGGGAGGAGGCCGCGATCGAGGCGGCCCTGGCGGCGCCCGAACCGGCCGCGGCCGCGGCACTGCCGGCCGCCGACCCCGAGCGCGCGCAGCGGATCGCGGACGAGGCACACCGCCGGCTGCGGGACGCCTCGTCCGCGGAGTCCGCCGCCGCCACCCGGTGCCGGGAGCTCGACCGGCTGACCGGGATCGCCACCGCGCGGGTCCGCGAACTCGCCCCGGCCCGGGCGGAGTTCGACCGGCTCAAGCGGTTGGCGGACCTCGCGGCGGGCAACTCGGCGGAGAACCGGTACCGGATGGAGCTGGAGACCTACGTCCTGGCGGCGCGGCTGGAGCAGGTCGCGGCCGCCGCGGGCGTACGGCTCCAGCGGATGTCGGCGGGCCGCTACACGCTCGCGCACAGCGACGCCCGCGCGGGCAACCGGGCCAAGTCCGGCCTCGGGCTGATGGTGGTGGACGCCTGGACCGGCACCGAGCGGGACACCGCGACGCTCTCCGGCGGCGAGACCTTCTTCGCGTCGCTGGCGCTGGCGCTGGGCCTGGCCGACGTCGTCACCGACGAGGCGGGCGGCATGCGGCTGGACACCCTCTTCATCGACGAGGGCTTCGGCAGCCTCGACGAGCAGACCCTCGACGAGGTCCTGGACGTGCTGGACGGGCTGCGCGAACGGGACCGGGCCGTCGGCATCGTCAGCCATGTGGCCGACCTGCGGCACCGAATCCCCGTCCAGCTCCGGGTGGTCAAGGACCGCGACGGCTCCAGCGTCCGGCTGCGCACCACCGCGAGCTGACCCGGGCCGCCGGGCCGCCCGTGTGAACGCCCAGCGGGCCGATGGCAGCGATGGCAGGCCGCTTGGCCGCGTGGCCTACCGGGCCGGCCGTGCGGTCAGCCGGCCCCTCCCTCATCCGGCCCGCCCGGCGGTTGAGGAGGAGATGCCGTGCGACGGTGCCGAGGCGCGGGCCGTGGGCGGGCGGCCCGCCGCGCGGAGCGGGCGGGCCGCCTGGGGGTGCGCCGGGTGCGGGCTACGCGAGGAACCCGCCGTCGACCGCGAGGTGGGCGCCGGTGATGTAGGACGCGTCGTCGGAGAGCAGGAAGGCGACGGCGGTGGCGATCTCCTCGCCGCGCCCTACGCGCCGCATGGGGATGCCGCGCTCGGCCACCTGCTGGGTGCCGTCCGGGTCGGCCTGGGTCATCTCGGTGTCGATGACGCCGGGCTGGAGTTCGTTGATGCGTACGCCCCGGGCCGCGTACTCCTGGGCCGCGGTGCGGGTCAGGCCACGGATGGCGTGCTTGGCGGCGGAGTACTCGACAGTCGGGCCGCCGCGGTCGGCGAACACGCTGGAGACGTTGACGATCGCGCCGCCGCCGGCGTCGAGGATCGCCGGAATCTGGTACTTGAGGCCGTAGAAGAGGCCGTCCAGGTTGATCGCGACGACCTTGTGCCAGGCGTCCAGGGGCATGTCGGCGGTGGGGGTGAAATTGCCGGTCACCCCGGCGTTGTTGACGGCGTAGTGCAGCGCGCCGAACGAGTCCACGGTCCGGGCGACCGCCCGCTCGACGTCCTCGGCGTTGCTGACGTCGCCGGTGACGGGGAGCGCCTGTCCGCCGTCCTCCTTGATCTGCCGGGCGACGTCCTCGAGCTTGTCGGCGCGCCGGCCGACGAGGGTGACGGCCGCGCCGCGGGCGGCGAGCAGCCGTGCCGTCGCCGCGCCCATGCCGGTTCCGGCGCCGGTGACGAGTGCGACCTTGCCCGGGAACCGCGTCATGACCGGTCCTCCGTCTCCTGGGCGGGGGCGGGCAGTTCGACCGGGTCCTGGTCGAAGTCGGCCGACCGGCTCGCCGCTTCCCACGTGGCGACCTCCTCCAACTGCCCGCGGGAGTAGGCCTGTGCCATCTGGACGGCAGTGGCGCCGAGGACGAGGTGGGAGGGCGGGGTGGGGTGCTTGACGACGCGGACCAGGAGCTCGCCGGCGCGCTTGGGGTCGCCCTGCTGGGCCACGGGACCGCTGAACAGGCGCACCATCTCGCCCACGGTCGCGTCGTACTCCGGTGGGACGTCCGGGACCTGCATCGAGGCCCCGGCCCAGTCGGTCGCGAACCCGCCGGGCTCCACCACGAGGTACCTGATGCCGAACGGCGCGGTCTCCGCCGCGAGCACCCGGGTGAAGCCGTCCACGGCGAACTTGGCCGCCTGGTAGGACCCGAGGCCGGGCGTGCTGCCGACCCGGCCGCCGATGGAGGAGAACTGCACGACCGTGCCGCCTCCCTGCGCCCGCAGCAGCGGCAGCGCGGCGGTGGAGACGTTGTAGACGCCCCAGAAGTTGGTGTCGAACTGACGGCGGAAGTCGTCCTCGGGCGTGGTCTCGACCGCCGAGGTGTTGGCGTATCCGGCGTTGTTCACGACGACGTCGACCCTGCCGAACCGGTCGACCGCCGCCCGCAGGCCGGCCACGGCGGCCGACCGGTCGGTGACGTCGAGCGCGACGGGCAGCACGCGGTCGCCGTACTGCCGTACGAGATCGTCCAGTTGCTCCGGCCTGCGGGCCGTGGCGACGACATTGTCGCCGGCGGCCAGCGCGGCGAGCGCGAGCTGACGGCCGAAGCCGCGCGAGGAGCCGGTGATGAACCAGGTGTCGGTGTGTGTATCCATACCTCTACCGAAACACGGTTGCGCTATTAGTGCAACTTGGTTGTGGTAATTCTCCCGAGGTCGTCGTCCCGGCCGCCCGGTCTCGGAAGTGTGATATTACTGAAACCTGGTTTCGTTACGATGGGGCCGTGGCCACGAGGAGGGATTCATGACCAGAGCCGACTTCCTGCGCGCGCGCAGCCCCGAGGCCAAGGCCGCCCGCGAGACCGAGATCCTGGCCGCCGCGTCGCGCCTCGCCCTGCTCAAGGGCGTCAGGGAGGTGACCATGACCGCCATCGCCGACGAGGTCGGCATGCACAAGTCCGCGATGCTCCGCTACTTCGAGACGCGCGAGGACATCTTCCTGCGGCTGGCGGGCACCGCCTGGCGCGACTGGTCGGCCGCGGTGCGCGACCTCCTCGACGCCATCGCGCCCTGTCCCGACGCCGGCGCGCCGCAGTGGGACGAGACGGCCCGCTCGATCGCCGGCGCGCTGGCCGGCTCGCTGGTGGCCCGCCCGCTCTTCTGCGACCTGCTGGCCCACACCCCGCTCAACCTGGAGCGCAACGTCTCCACCGACACCGTCCGGACGTTCAAGACGCGTGCCGTGGCGGAGGTCGAGAACGTCGGGGCCGGGCTCCGCGCCCTCGCACCGCTCGACGCGGACCAGGCGCGCGGCGTGGTGACGACCGCCACCTCGATGGCCGGAGCCCTGTGGCAGATGGCCGCCCCCGGCACCCGGCTACGCGCCTTCTACGAGACCGACCCCGAGCTGTCCCACTCCATCGTCGACGTCGAACCGAGGCTGACCGACATCCTGACCGCCCTGCTCACCGGCTACGCCCTCCGCCCGTCCGGACCCGGCGGACCCGACCACGGGTGAGCCGAACACGGCGGACCCGACCACGGGTTGAGCCGCGCCGCCCCGCACGGACCCGGCGCCGTCACAGCACCAGTGGACGGCGGGCCAGCGGCGAGGAGTACACCACGCTCGTGGTGATCGCGCCGAGCCCGGAGATCCGCCCGGTCACCTCCTCCAGGTGACGCATCGACCGCGCCGCGACCTTCATCACGAAGCAGTCGTCGCCGGTGACGTGGTGCGCCTCCAGCACCTCGGGGGTGGTGTCGAGCAGGTCGTGGAACGGCTTGTAGTTGCCGGTCGGGTAGCGCAGCCGGACCAACGCCAGCACCGGCAGCCCGACCCGCTCGGGGTCGACGACCGCGGCGTACCCGGAGATCACCCCGGCCTCCTCCAGCCGCCGCACCCGCTCGGTGACCGCGCTCGGCGACATCGAGACGATACGGGCCAGCTCCGCGTAAGTCGCCCGGCCGTCCTGCTGCAGGGCCGCCAGCAGCCGCCAGTCCGTCGCGTCCAGGGAAATCGTGGCCATGCCCCCAGAAGTACCAGGGAAAGCCCGGCCGATCAACGAGAGCGCCGGGGAACCCGCCTTCAGCGGGCAGGCCGCGGACCGTAGATTTCCCGGCATGACCGCAACCACGGACCCCACCGCTCCCGCCACCGCCCCTGCCCTCGCCCCCGCCGCAAGTCCTGTGCTGGGTGTGACCCCGGCCGCGCCCGCGGACGCCGCCGCCCACTTCGCCGCGAGCCTCGCCTTCCACACGGACGTCTCCGACGTCGCCGCCGCGCTCACCGCCGGCGGCGACCCCGGCTTCACCCTCGTCGACACCCGCGGCACCGAGGCATGGGACCAGGGCCGTGTACCCGGCGCCGTGCACCTGCCCACCGCGCAGATCCCGCGGCTCGCCGCGGACCTCCTCGACCCGGCCCGGCCCGTCGTCGTGTACTGCTGGGGCCCGGGCTGCAACGGCGCCGCCCGCGCCGCGCTCGCGCTGGCCCGACTCGGCTACCAGGTCAAGGAGATGCTCGGCGGCATGGAGTACTGGACCCGCGAGGGCCTTGGCTACGAGACCGCCGCCGGCCCCGCCCGCCGCGACGCCGATCCGCTCACCGCGCCCTTGGCCGCCGGCGCCTGCGGCTGCTGAGCCCGTCCGGCCGCACCGGCCCCGTCACTTCAGCGCCATCACACCGGAGCCATCACACCAGCGCCGTCACACCGGCATCAACCTGAGTTCGTACGCCCACAGGTCCCCGCGGTTCGCGACCCGGACGAACCCGATGCGTTCCAGGACCGCCTGCGAGGCCCGGTTGCCGGGCTCGGTGGTGGCCACCACGAGCACCACGTCCGGCTGTCCGAGCGCCCACTGGCACAGGGCGCGGGCCGCGTCCGTGGCCCATCCCTGGCCCCGGCCGGACTCCGACAGGTCGTAGCCGATCTCGACCGAGCCGCGGTCCGGCGGGCCGTGGAAGCCGACACCGCCGACCGCGATCAGGTCGTCGGCGCGCTGGATCGCGAACAGCCCCCAGCCGGGCCGGTAGACCCCCGCGCTCGCCGCGGCGACCGTCATCGAGGCCGCGCTCATCGTGCCCTCGCCCGGCACCCCGTCGATCCAGGTGAGCGTGCCGGGCTTGCCGTCGGCCAGCAGCGCGGCCTCCCCGGGAAGCTGCTCGCGCAGGATGAGCCGGCCCTGGGTGAGCACCAGGCTGCCGGCGTCGTGGGAAGCGTGCAAAGTCATCGGGCCGAACCGCCTTGTCGCCAACGGAAGGAAGCGGGAGCCGGCACCCGCGCACACGGACCGCGGAAGGTGTGCGCGAGGAACGTGATGACCCCCTCCAGGCACCCTACGCCCTGGTCACCCGCCCCGGCAGGGCCTCTCGCGCAACTGTGCCGGCACCCTGGCGGGGCGGGTGCGGCGGGCCCGCCGATCATGGACCGCCGCACCCGCCCGCACCCGCCCGCGCCGTACGGGCTCAGAGCACGGACAGCTCCGCGAGGAGGTCGTCCAGGCCCAGCGAACCGAGCGAAAGCGCGGCCATGTGCCATGCCTTGAGGTCGAACGCGTCGCCGCGGGCGGCCCGGGCGGCGGCCCGTCCGGCCAGCCAGGTGCGCTCGCCCATCTTGTAGCCGATCGCCTGCGCGGGCATGCCGAGGTAGCGGATCACCTCGCTGTCGATCATCTCCGCGGGGCTGCCGTTGTGGGCGGCGAAGAAGGCGTGGCCGAGCTCCGGCGTCCAGCGCTCGCCGGGGTGGAAGGGCGAGTCGTCGGGGATGGCCAGCTCCAGGTGCATGCCGATGTCGATGATCACCCGCACCGCCCGCATCATCTGCTTGTCGAGGTAGCCCAGCCGCCGCTCCGGGTCGGTGAGGAAGCCGAGTTCGTCCATCAGCCGCTCCGCGTACAGCGCCCAGCCCTCGGCGTTCGCGCTGACGATGCCGATGGTGGCCTGGTAGCGGGAGAGGCTGTCGGCGATGTGCGCCCACTGGGCCAGCTGGAGATGGTGGCCCGGCACGCCCTCGTGGTACCAGGTGGAGACCAGGTCGTAGATCGGGAAGCGGGTGTGGCCCATCGTCGGCAGCCAGGTGCGGCCCGGGCGGCTGAAGTCCTCGGTGGGCGCGGTGTAGTAGGGCGCCGAGGCGCCGCCCGGCGGGGCGATGTGCGCCTCCACCCGCTTGACCCGCTCGGCGAGTTCGAAGTGGGTGCCGTCCAGCGCGCGGATCGCCTCGTCCATCAGGCCCTGAAGCCACTCGCGCACCTCCTCCACGCCCTCGATGACGGTGCCGTGCGTGTCGAGGTGGCGCATCACCTGCCACGGGTCGGTGTCCGGCAGGATCTTGCCCGCCTCCGCGCGCATCTCGGCGATCAGCCGGTGGAACTCCGACCAGCCGTACGCGTACGCCTCTTCCAGGTCCAGGTCGGCGCCGTTCCAGTAGCGGGACCAGCGGGCGTAGCGCTCGCGGCCCACCGTGTCGGAGGCGCCCTGGACGGCCGGCGCGTACGTGTCGCGCAGCCAGTCGCGGATCTGCGTGAAGGCGGCCGTGGCCTCGCCCGCCGCGGCGTCCGACTCGGCCCGCAGTTCGGCCGGGCTGTCGGCGGTGAGCTGGGCGAACCAGCTTCCCGCCGCGCCGTCGCCGACCCACGTGCCGAGCTGCTCGATGACGGTCTCCACCTGCTTGGGACCGCCGTGCAGGCCGCGGGACAGCCCCTCCTCCAGCGAGGCGCGGTAGCCGGCCACCGAGGCGGGCACCGCGCGCAGCCGCGCGGCGAGGTCGGCGTGGTCCTCCGCCGTCGCGGTCGGCATCAAGGTGAAGGTCTCGCGGATGGCGTGCAGCGGGGAGTTGATGTTGCTGACCGCGCGCAGGTGCTCACCGGCCTCGTGGATCTCGATGTCGGCGGAGAGCCGGTCCCGGAGCAGGCGCGCGCAGCGCCGCTCCTGCGGGCTGTCGCCGCCGGGCCGCGCCTCGGCCTCGGCCAGCCGGGCCAGCGTCTCCCGCGCCAGGTCGGCCAGCGCCTGCGAGCCGGCGGGCGAGTGGTCGGGCAGCCGGCGGGCGCTGCCCGGCGCGCCGATGTACGTACCGAGGGACGGGTCGAGGGCGACCAGGTCGTCGACGTAGGCGTCGGCGACCTGGCGGGGCAGTGGGCTGCTGGTGAGAGTCGACATGCGGCCATCTTCGTATGACGGGTGGCGCGGCGTCACCTCGGTTGATCGCGCGGTGCCGGGGCGCCGTCGCTTCGCCCGCTCATGGCGGCAGGTGATCCGCCCGGCGGCAGGGCGGATTCACCGACTCCCCGCCGCCCGGCGGCTCCTGGCGGGCGCGCACGGTCTCGCCGCGGCCACCGGCCGCCTCGTACGCGGGTGTCCGCTCTCGCGGTACGCCGTCACACCGGGCGGTCGATCGCCGTCCAGGGCAGCGGCGCGGGCGTGCCGTCGGGCGAGGCGGGCAGCGTGGCCGTGATCACGAGGGTGCCGTCCTCGACCTGGTAGTCCAGCGGCAGGTCCAGCTCCCGCATCGCCGCGGTCATCCCGGTGTTGGTGGAGCGGGTGACCGCGTAGACGCTCTCGCGGCCCGCGTGCGCGGCGAGTTCGACGAGCCTGCGCAGCAGCGCGGCGCCGATGCCGCGGCGCTGCCAGGTGTCCTCGACGAGCAGCGCCACCTCGCTCTCGTCGCCGTCCCACAGCAGATGGCCGAGGGCGACCAGCCGGCCGGCGGCGGTCTCGACCGCGAGCGACTGGCCGAAGCGCGGGCTGAGCAGGTGGGTGAGATAGCGGTCCGCGTCGCCGACGGGGCCGTGGTAGCGCTGGGTGAGGGTGCCGGGCGAGCAGCGTTCGTGCATCGCGAGCGCCGCGTCCAGGTCCTCGGGGTGGGCCCGGCGCAGGCTGATCTCCTGGCCCGCGGGGAGGGTGAGGACGTCGCGGTGGTGCGGCACGCGCACGCCGAGCCGGGCGTCCAGCTCCACCAGGGCGCGCGCCCGGGCGAATTCGGTGGGCGTGAACGGCAGGTGCTCGCGGCGCACGGTGATCACGCCACCGGACGGGTCGCGCAGCCGCATCACCGTCGGCGCGTCCGCACCGGAGCGGGCGGCCGCGGTCCGTCCGTCCTGCTCCACCGGCTCCTCGCGCCCTTCCTGCCAGCCGATGCGCGCGTCGATGCTCGCGTCGATGTCCTCGTTGATGTCCTCGTCGAGCTGCCCGGCGGGCGTCGAGCTGATCGTGCAGCGGCCGAAGAGCTGGCGCAGCGCCAGCGGCAGTTCGGCGGCGTCCAGCGCGGTGCGGGTGGCCAGAGTGAGCATCCGGGTCGGCGTGTCCACCAGGTCGTGGGCGTCGGCCCGCTCCAGCCAGGTGTCGGTGCCGCCGGCGTCCGCGACGGATGCGGCGAGGGCGGCCGCCGGGAGCGCGGCCGGCGCCCGCAGCAGGAACTCGTCCACGGTGCCGTCGGCCAGCGGGTGCGTCTGGAGGGTGACGATGTCCACCCGGTGACCGGCCAGGGCCGTGCACACCGCGCCGAGCGTGCCGGGGGTGTCGCGTACGGTCGTGCGCATCCGCCACAGCGTGGTCGCGGCCGGGGCGGAGTCCGAGGCAGGGTCCGCGGCTGTGTCCGTGGCGGGGACGGGGGAGGCGCCGGCCGGGGCGGGCGCGCCGGGCGCGAGCCGTACGGAGCCGCGGACGCGCCACCACGTGCCCAGGCCGGCGGCGACCAGCAGGCCGCCCGCCGAGACGATCGCCAGTGCTCTCCCCTCCGGGTCGGCGCCCACCATGGCGGCCACGGGGCCCGAGGCGGCAGTCACGGCCGACAACGCGGCCACGAAAGCGAGTTCACGGCCCCTGTGACGGCGCCGTGCGGAGGCAGAGGAGGTCGGATGCGGCATACGGCAACCATGCCGAACGCGTGTTGCGCGATCACGAACACACCGTGACCGGACGGTAAAGGGGTGCTCTTTTCGGTTAACTCATCGTATGAGCCGCTTCGCCGCCTTCGGGTTCCCGCGCCGGGCGCCGTCGCCCCGGTTGCCGTCGCCCGGGTTGCCGGCGCCCCGGCCGCCGTCGCAGGTGCCCAGCGCCCGCACCGCCCGGCCGATCGCCTCCGGTGCCAGGTGCGCGTAGCCGACCACGAGGGCGACCTCGTCCGGGGCCGGCGCGTCCGCCGTGGCCGCGTCCCGGGCGGGCGCCGCGCGGTAGTCCGACAGCGGGCGCAGCCGGATACCGGCCGCCGCGGCCCGCGCGAGGAAGCTCTCCTGCGGCCCGTGAACGGCCGGCAGCGTGACGATCGCGTGCAGCCCGGCGGCGATGCCGCTGACCCGGGCGCCCGGCAGGTGCTCGGCCAGGGCGGTGAGGAGGGCGTCCCGCCGCAGCCGGTAGAGCCGCTGGCAGCGGCGCAACTGCCGGTCGTACTGCCCGGTGGTGAGGAAGTGCGCGAGGACGGCCTGCTCGGTGACGGGGTTGCCCAGGTCCATGGTCCGCTTGCGCGCCGCGGCCTCCGCGACCACGTCCGGCGGTGCCACCAGCCACCCCAACCGCAGCCCCGGCGCGAGGGACTTGCTCACCGACCCGGTGTACGCGACACGGCCGGGCGCGAGTCCCTGGAGCGCGCCGACCGGCGCCCGGTCGTAGCGGAAGTCCCCGTCGTAGTCGTCCTCGACCACCAGGCCGTCCACCGACCGCGCCCAGCCGGCCAGTTCGGCGCGCCGGGGCGCGGAGTACGCCACCCCGGAGGGGAACTGGTGGCAGGGCGTCACGATCGCGGCGCGCACACCCGTGGCGGCCAGCGCGTCGACCCGCAGCCCGTCGGGATCGACCGGTACCGGCACCGCCGACAGGCCGACCGCGGCCAGCAGTTCGCGCAGTTCCGGGCTGCCCGGGTCCTCCACCGCGACCGCCCGGTGGCCACGGGCCCGCAGCACCATGCCGAGCAGGGTGTGCGCCTGCGCCACCCCGGAGACCACCATCACCTGGTCCGGCTCCGCGGCCACGCACCGGCGCCGTACGAGCAGTTCGGCCAGCGCCTGGCGCAGCTCCGGCAGGCCGCGCGGGTCGGGGTAGCCGAACGCGGTGTGCGGCAGTCGGGTCACGATCCTGCGGTGCGCGGCCGACCACGCCGCCCGCGGGAAGAGCGAGAGGTCCGGCAGGCCCGGCCGCAGGTCCGCGGGGCCGCCCCGGTCGTCCTCGGCGAAGCCGCTCGCCACGGGCACCGCGGGGCCGGCGGAGGTCCGCGCCACCCAGGTGCCCGACCCCTGCCGGCCGGTCAGATAGCCCTCGGCGGTCAACTGCTCGTAGGCGTCGGTCACCACGCCCCGCGACACGCCCAGATCGGCGGCCAGCGCCCGGCTCGACGGCATCCGCACCCCGGCCGCCAGGCGCCCGGAGCGCACCTCCTCCCGCAGCGCCGACCGGAGCGCCCGGCCGCGCCCGCGCGGGGCGACGTCCAGCGACGGCAGCAGCACCTCCCACGCGGCCATGCCCCCGGGACGCGCGCCCGGCGGATCGGCCGGCGCGTCGCCCGACCCGCCGCCGGACCCGCCGCCCGCCGCTGAAGTGGTTCCCCTACTTCCCATGAAAGTGGACCTTAAAGCAGACCGCCTCGCGTCCGTACGGTCCGGGTATGAACTCCTCCTCCCGCAGCGGCGCGCTCTTCGCCGCGGTCGCCTGCGTCCTGGTGGGCGCGTCCTTCACCGCCGGCGGCGCGCTCGTCCACTACCCGCACGCCGGCGGCCAGGCACTGCGCTACGGCGCCGCGTTCCTGCTGCTGGCCGGTCCGGCGTGCCGCGGTGGGAGCGGCCGGCTGCGCGCGCTCGGCGTACGGCGGTGGGCGCTGGTCGCGGCCGTCGCCGCGGTCGGCATGGTCGGCTTCAACCTGTCGGTGCTCGCGGCGGAGCGCACCGCGCAACCCGCGGTGCCCGGCGTGCTGGTGGGCTGCGCGCCCGTGGTGGTGGCCGTGCTGGTCCCGCTGGCCGCAGGACGCCGGCCGGGCAGGGCCGTCACCGGGGGAGCGGTGCTGGTGGCGGCGGGCGCGTTCGCCGTGCAGGGCTGGGGCGGCACGGACGGCCGGGGCCTGGCCTGGTCGGTGGCGGCGCTGGGTGGCGAGGTGGGCTTCGCGCTGCTGGCTGCGCCGCTGGTACGGCCGCTGGGCCCGCTGCTGCTGTCCACCTGCGTGTGCGGGTTCGCCGCGGTGGAGGCCGCGGTGCTCGCCGCGGTCGGCGACGGGTTCCGTACCCCGACCGGACCCGAGGCGCTGGCGCTGGGCTGGCAGGCGGTCGTCGCGACCGTGATCGGGTTCGTGTGCTGGTACGCCGGGTTCCAGCGGCTGGGCACCGAGCGGGCCACGCTCTTCTCCGGGCTGATCCCGGTCTCGGCGGCGCTGACCGCGCCGGTGGTCTCGGTCGGGACGCTGGGGGCGGGCCAGTTGGCCGGCAGCGCGCTGGTCGCGGCGGGCGTGGCGGTCGGCTCGGGCGCGCTGCGCGGGGTACGCGGGGTACGCGGGCGGGCGTACGGTTCCGGCGGCGGCTCGGCGCTGCGGGAGGCCCCCGGTACGGCGTTGGGCGGCCCGGCGGGCGGGGAGGAGCCGGTGCCGGCGGCGCGTCGGCGCTGAGCGGGGGCGGGCCGGGGCGGCCCGGGAGGGCCGGTCGCGGGTGCGGCGGAGCGGTGCGGGAACGGCGGGGGAGCGGTGCGGGAACGGCGGGGGAGCGGTGCGGGAACGGCGGGGGAACGGCAGGGCGCACAGGTCGGAAACCCCGTTCGCATTTATGCGCGCGGGGCGGGAACTCCGCCGGGATGGGGGGAGTTGTCTCAGTACGGGCCGGTGCGCGCACCGGCTCGGCCAGCGGCTCCGACCGGGCGCCCCCGTCCCGGTCGGAGCTTCGAAGCCCGTCCGCGTGTCTGCCTGCCCCCTCCTCCGGCGGACCGCGGACGGCGCGGGGGAGGGCGCGGGCCCGGCGGGCACGCCGGTTCCGTACGGCCGTCGGGCCGCTCGTCCGCGGGAGCGCGGTCCCGGCCGGACCGCCCGCCGGGGCCGGGCTACTTGACGCCGAACGCCTGCTGGAGCGGGTCGATCGCGAAGTAGGCGAGGAAGAAGAGCGACACGCACCACACCAGCGGGTGCACCTCGCGGATCTTGCCGAGCGCTGTCTTGAGCACGACGTAGGACAGGAAGCCGGCGCCGATGCCGTTGGTGATGCTGTAGGTGAAGGGCATCACCGCGATGGTCAGGAACGCCGGGATGGCGGTGTCGTACTCGGTCCAGTCGATGGTGCGCACCTGCGCCATCAGCAGGAAGCCGACCGCGACCAGCGCCGGCGCCGCCGCCTGCGAGGGCACCACCCCGGCCAGCGGCGACAGGAAGAGCGCCAACGCGAACAGCACGCCGGTCACCACGCTCGCCAGCCCGGTGCGGGCCCCCTCGCCGACGCCCGCCGCCGACTCCACGTACGCGGTGTTGGAGGACGACGACGCCATGCCCCCGGCGACCGCCGCCGCGCCGTCGATGAACAGCACCCGGCCGATGTTCGGCACCCGGCCCTCCTCGTCGAGCAGGCCCGCCTCGCTGGAGATGCCGACGATCGTGCCCATCGCGTCGAAGAAGTCCGACAGCACCAGCGTGAACACCGACAGGACGCAGGTCACCACACCGGCGTCGCGGAACCCGCCGAACAGGCTGAACTGGCCGACCAGTCCGAAGTCCGGGGTGGAGACGGCCTTGTGCGGAACGCTCGGCGGGTTGAGCCCCCAGGCCAGGTCGGGGATGTCCGCGATCTTGTTGACGACGAGCGCCACGATCGTCATGACCACGATGCTGATCAGGATCGCGCCGCGCATCCGGCGCGCGACCAGGGAGATGGTGAGCAGGACGCCGACGCAGAAGACCAGGACCGGCCAGCCGGTGAGGGTGCCGGTCCCGCCGAGCTGCACCGGGGTGGTGGTATTGGCCGCGTCCGGGATACGGCTGACGAACCCGGCGTCGACCAGGCCGATGAAGGCGATGAACATGCCGATGCCGACGGCGATCGCCTTCTTGATCGCCTGCGGGATGGCTTCCATGATCGCCTGCCGCAGGCCGGTGACGACCAGCACGCAGATCAGCAGGCCCTCCAGGACGACCAGGCCCATCGCGTCCGGCCAGCTCATCTTGGGCGCCAGCTGGTAGGCGACCACGGCGTTGAGGCCGAGCCCGGTGGCGATGGCCAGCGGCAGGTTGCCGCCCACCCCCATGATCACCGTCATCACCGCGGCCACGAGCGCGGTGACGGTCAGCACCTGCGCCGGGGAGAGGCTGGTGCCGTACTTGTCCAGCACCGGGTGGGCTTTGCTGCCGCTGAGGATGAGCGGGTTGAGCACCAGGATGTAGGCCATCGCGAAGAAGGTCGCGAGCCCGCCCCGCACCTCCCGCCCGGGCGTGGAACCCCGCTGGGATATCCGGAACCAGCGTTCCAGCAGGTGGCCGGCCGGCGGCGGCGCGGGTGCGGGCTTCACGGCGTCGTCGGCGACGGAACCGGGCATGGTGCTCCTCTGAAGTTGTCCGAAGTCGGTTGCGGGGCAACCGGATTGTGCCCCCGCGGGGCGCCGCGCGGGTTACCCCCGGGTTACCCCGTATCACCGTCGGGTTTCGGCCATGCTCAGGTCAACACTTGTGCCGCGGAAAGATCACCGCGGATGCGGCTCGACGCGGTAGGTGAGGCGTGCGGAGCGGGTGGGTTGCCCCGCCGCCCGGTCCGTACGCCGCCCGATACGCCGCCGCTCGGTTCGCCCGGTTCGCCTGGGCCGCCCGGGCGGACCGCCCGCCGCCGGTGCCGCCCGCCCGGCCCGCCGCCCGCCGGTGGCTACAGCCCGCCGGTCACCCGCAGGACCGCACCCGTGGTGTACGACGCGTCGGGCGAGAGCAGCCACGCCACCGCGCCGGCCACCTCCTCCGGCTGCCCGGGGCGCCGCATCGGGATGCGGTCGCTCTTGCGCCACGGCCGCTGCGCGTCACCCATCGCCGCGTGGATGTCGGTCACGATCATCCCGGGCTGCACGGAGTTGACCCGCACGCCCTCCTCGGCCAGTTCCTTCGACAGGCCGACCGTCATCGCGTCGACCGCCGACTTGCTCGCCGCGTAGTGCACGTACTCGCCGGGGCTGCCCAACGTGGCCCCGCCCGAGGAGATGTTCACGATCGCGCCGCCCTCCCCGCCGTACCGCGTGGACATGTCCAGCACCGCGCGGCGGGCACAGATCAGCGCGCCCATCACGTTGACGTCGACGACCCGGCGCATCACCTCGACCGGGGTCTCCGCGAACCGGCCGAGCGGGCCGGTGATGCCCGCGTTGTTCACCAGGCCGGTGGCGGGGCCGAGTTCGTCGCGCACCGCGCCGAAGAACGTGTCGACCTGCTGCTCGTCGCTGGTGTCGACCTGGTGCACCAGGCAGGTCCCGCCGCCCGCGCGGATCTGCCGGGCCACGTCCTCCGCGGCGTCCTTCGCCCGCTCGTAGCCGATCGCGACCTGGTGGCCGGCATCGGCCAGCCGCAGCGCCACCGCCGCCCCGATGCCGCGGCTGCCGCCCGTGACCACGGTGACCTGCTCCATCGCCCTGCTCCTCGCTGTGCCGTTCGCCATGTCGCGCTGTGTTCGTGCCGTGTCCGTGCCGTGCGGCGTCGTGCCCTCGGCGCCTGCTCGGCCCGGCCGTGCTCCGTCCCCGCTCCGTCCCGCGGAGATCACGAACGCTATTGCAGCACACCGTCAACATCGTATGAACGTCACATGTATCCGGTTCCGCCACGCATGGGTGGGTTCGAGGATTGGTCTTGACCAAGTTTGCGACGCGCCTCTATCGTCCTAGTAGTGCAAGGACCTTTAATAAACACTGGTTCGGAAACAAGGCTTAACAAGGTGTGACCCCCGGCAGGGTCCGGCGGCCACGACCACGGCGATTGCGAGGACAGGGTGGGGACCACGCAGCTCGAAGCGGTGCAGGAGCCGAAGTACTGGCACCTCAAGACCGTGCTGAACGACGCCCTCGACTCGGAGTTCGAGGTCGGCGAGATCCTGCCCAACGAGCGTGACCTCGCCGCGCGCTTCGGCGTCGCGCGGGCCACGCTCCGCCAGGCGCTCGAACAGCTCGAGCTGGAAGGCCGGCTCCAGCGCAGGCGCGGCGTGGGCACCACCGTGGCGCCGCCCAGGATCGGCGTGGCCGTCGGCCCGTCGGCGAACGTGTGGCCAGGTGCCGTGCGCGACGCCTGGAACACCGTGGGCTGCGTCGAGGCCGCCGCCCCCGCCCCGATCGCCGCGCTGCTCGGCACCGACCGCGAGGAGGCGGTGCACACCGTCCGGCGCGAGCGGGTCACCCAGGGCCAGCCGGTCGCCACCGAACTGCTCTACGTGCCGGCCTCGTCCGTGCCCGGGCTGTCGACGCTGCTCACCCCGGCCGAGCACGGCCCCGCGGTGCTGCGCGAACTGCACGTCCTGGAGCTGGAGGGCGAGGACCGCTCCGTCGAGCTGGGCTCGGCCCGCGCCGAGGACGCCAAGCAGCTCGACCGGCTGCCCGGCGCGCCCGTCCTGGTGGTCACCACCCGCTACTACGCGGCCGGCCGCGTCGCCGCCGCCTCCGTCGCGACGTACCGCGCCGACACCTGCCGGCTCACCTTCGGCGACTCCGGCGCGCTGGAAGTGCTGCACGACCAGCCCGGCAGCCGCCGCCAGGCGTCCTGACGGCCGGGCCCGAACCCGGCCCGCCCGCGCTCCACCCCCGGCCCGCTTCCGTGAACCACGGGAGCGGGCCGCGGTCGTGCGCGTACGGCGCCGCGCGTCCCGGGCCCGTACCGGCGCCGCACGCGGTACGCCGTATCCGACCCGGTTCGACCGGCCGGCCGCCCCGACCGGCCGAGTCCGCTCAGTGCCGGGGCAGCGACGTCTGCTCGACCGCGAACAACTGCTCCTCCACGTGGTCCAGCGCCAGCCGCAGCGCCCCCGTGGCGATCGCCTCCTGGCCCAGCGCGGACAGCACCACGTTCGGCGGCCGCAGGCAGTAACGCGCCAACTCCGCGCGCAGCGGCTCCAGTACGCCGTCGAGACCCGCCGCCCAGCCGCCGACCACCACCAGTTCCGGGTCGATCGCCAGCACCAGCGCGGCCACGTCGTGCACCAGCCGGCGCAGGAACCGGTCCAGCGCGTCCTTCGCCTGCACATCGCCCTCGCGGGCCAGCGCGAACACCCGCTCCACGGCGGGCTCGTCCAGCGGGTGCAGCGGGGTCCCGGTGGTCGACAGCAGGTGCTCGGGGGTCACCTCGCGCCCCAGCAGGTGCAGCGCGCCGATCTCCCCGGCCGCGCCGCCGAAACCGCGGTGCAGCCGCCCCCCGATCAGCGAACCGGCGCCCGGGCTCAGCCCGGCCAGCACGAACACCACGTCGTCCGTGCCGACCGCGGCGCCCTTCCAGTGCTCGGCGACCGCGGCCAGGTTCGCGTCGTTCTCCACCAGCACCGGGCAGCGGAAGGAGCGTTGCAGCCGCTCGCCGAGCGCCAGCCCGGTCCAGCCCGGCAGCGCCGTGCCCAGCCGCACCTCGCCGCCCGCCTCCACGATGCCGGGGCTGCCCACCCCCACCGCCCACAGCGTGCTGCGCGCCACGCCGGCCTTGCGCAGCAGGTCGGCGACGGTGCCGCGGACCCGGTCGATCCGGTCGTCGGCGCCGGCCGCCTCCGCCACGTCGTGGCCGAGCGTGTCCAGCACCTGGCCGCTGAGGTCGGACAGGACCGCCCGCACCTGGTGCGCGCCGATCTCGACGCCCAGCAGGTGCCCGGCCTCGGCGTGGAAGCGGAACCGGCGGGCCGGCCGGCCCTGCTTGCGGGTGTCGCCCGGCTCCGGGGCGACCTCGACCACCAGGTCCGACTCGGTGAGTCCCTCGATGACGCCCTCGACCGTCGGGCGGGACAGCCCGGTGGTGTGCACCAGCTCGGTGAGCGTGGGGGTCTGCGCTCCGCGCAACGCGTGGAGGACGACCGCGGAGTTGATCCGCCGGAGCAGGGACGGGTCCCCACCGGTGAGGCGCTCCAAGGTGTGTCCTCCCAGCCTGTACCTGTGTGTGGCGGATCGTACCCGGCGCGGAGCCACCCGGCGAGTGCCACCGGGCACGCTTCCGCCCGACTGCGCCCGACCACGCCCGGCCGGCCCCGCACCGGCCTGCCGCGTGCCACCGCCGCACACCGTACGACCTGCTGGGACGCCGGCGCAGCGGAGCCCGGATGCCGGCCGGCATCGGGTCGCGTCGGTGTCCGCGCGGCGAAGTTATCAGGGTTGCGACGAGGCGCGCGCGGGGCGGGGTCCGCTGGACCACCGCAGGAGGAAGTCCAGCGCGTCGCGGGAGTTCGCGTCGTGGGCGGTGTACGCGGCCAGCAACTGGTCGGCGTCGGTGTCGACGGACAACTGCTGGACGTCCAGGGTCAGCTCGCCGGCGGTGGGGTGGCGCATGCGCTTGGTCAACTGCCGGGGCCCGGCCACGCGGTAGTCGGCCCACCAGGCGCGGAAGTCCGCGTCCTTCTCGTTCAGCTCGGCGATCAGGGCGCCGAGGTCCGGGTCGTCGGGATGCCGGCCGGACTCCATGCGCAGCACCGCGACGCACTCTCGGGCCACCACCGGCCAGTCCACGTACTGCGCGCGGAAGGCGTCGTCGAGGAAGGTCAGGCGGATGATGTTGCGCCGGGCCGGGGGCAGCGCGGCGAAGTCGGTGAGCAGGGCGGCCGCCGCGCGGTTCCAGGCCAGGACGTCCATCCGCCGGTGGACGACCATCGCCGGGACGTCGTGCATGTCGTCCAGGAGCTGCCGCAGGCGCGGTGCCACGTCCGGCAGCCCCGGGGCGCGGGCGGCCTTGCGCGGGGAGAGGTCGGCGAGGCCGAAGAGGTAGTCGCGCTCGTCCGGCGTCATCCGCAGCGCGTCCGCCAGGGCGTCCAGGACGGCGCGGGAGACCTTGCGGGTACGCCCCTGTTCGAGCCGGACGACGTAGTCGAAGCTCACGTGGGCGAGCTGCGCCAGCTCCTCCCGGCGCAGCCCCGGCACGCGGCGCAGCCCGCCGTGGTGCGGCAGCCCGGCCCGGCGCGGGTCGAGGGCGGCACGGCGGGCGCGCAGGAACTCGCCCAGCTCGTTGCCGTCTCCGGGTTCGTGGTGGCGGTCCATACCGTCAGTCTCCTCCCGGACGCGGCGGGGTGCCTGGTACCGGACTCCCTAGGCACACCCCTCCCTGGCACCGGGCATCCCACGGCGTGACGGTGGAGCGTGTGGCCACGACGGCCACCGGGCTCCGCGGGTCGCCGCGGTCCCGTTGCGCCGAGGGATGCGGAGCACCACCCCATGCGTATCGATGTGACGTTCGACAGCGCCGGTCTCACCCTGGCCGGACATCTCCACACACCCGACACCCCCGCCGCCGGGCCGCGTCCGGCGATCGTCGTGTCGCACCCGATGACCGGCGTGAAGGAGCAGACCGCCGGCCTCTACGCGGCGCGGCTGGCCCGGGCCGGCTTCGTGGCCCTCGCCTTCGACGCGGCCCACTGGGGCGACAGCCAGGGCCTGCCCCGCTTCCTGGAGGACCCCGCGCAGCGGGTCGAGGACATCAAGAGCGCCGTCACCTTCCTCAGCGTCCGCGACGAGGTCGACCCCGAGCGGATCGGCGCGCTCGGCATCTGCGCCTCGGGCGGGTACGTCGCCGCGGCGGCCGCGACCGATCACCGGATCAGGGCCGTCGGCACGGTCAGCGCGGCCGACGAGGGGAGCTGGTTCCGCGACGGACTCGGCGGCACCCAGACACCCGGCGAACTCGCGGCGATGCTGGACCTGTCCGCCGCCGCCCGTACCGGCGAGGCACGCGACGGCGAGGTCCGCAGGCAGCAGATCCACCCCGAGGACGAGCCCGAGCGCGGCGCGGTGAAGAAGAGCATCACCCGCCACATCCACGAGGGCTGGGACTACTACCGCACCGAGCGGGCTCATCACCCCCGCACCGAGAACTGGTTCGCGGCGCGCAGCCTGGACCTGCTCACCCAGTTCGACGCGTTCCGGCTGATCGCGCTCATCGCGCCGCGCCCGCTGCTGATGATCGCCGGCACCGAGGCCGTCTCCGACTACTTCACCGTCGGAGCGATCGAGAAGGCGCGCGAGCCCAAGGAGCTGTTCTGGATCGACGGCGCCGACCACGTCGACCTCTACGACCGCGACGAGTACGTCACCCCGGCCGTCGAGAAGCTCACCGGGTTCTTCGCCGAGGCGCTCAAGGCGCCCGGGACCGTGGCGGCGTGACGGCGCCCCCGGAAGGCGGCGGGGTGCGGGCGTGGAGATCGGTGTGGTGGTCGTGGACGGCGCGGTGTTCGTGCGCGCCTCCCGGGGGCCCTCGTCCCGCTGGTTCCGGGCCACCCAGGAAAGGCACCGCGGCGCCGTCCGCGTGGACGGCACCGTACGGCAGGTCGCCTTCGACGTCCCCGCGCGGACGGACGCGCGGCTGACGCGGGCGATCGACGACGCGTACACGCGCAAGTACGGGGACGTCGGCGCGATGAGCGACCGGATGCGGGCGGCCACCGTCCGGATCGCGCCCCTCGGGGACGGGCGGGCCGGCGCGGACGCGGTAGCCGCGGGCTGACGGGCGGTCGGTGCGGGTCGACGGGCTGGCGGGCGGTCGGGCGGGAGTGGGCGGTGCGGGTCGACGGGCTGACGGGCGGTCGGGCGGGAGCGGGCATCGGTCCGCTCCCGCCCGTGGCACGGGCCTCAGAGCTGGGAGCCGCCGCCGTCCACCGCGAGTTCGGCGCCGGTGGTGTACGTGGCGTCGAAGGCGAGGAAGGCGACCGCCCTGGCGACCTCCGCCGGGGTGCCCACGCGCAGCATCGGGATGTCCGCGGCCATCTGGGCCACGGTCGCCTCCACCGCTTCCTTGGGCATCGTCTTCTCCAGGATGCCGGTGTCGATCGGGCCGGGGCTCACCGCGTTGACCCGGACCTTCCGCGGCAGCAGCTCACGGGCCAGGCTGCGGGTCATCGAGCGCAGCGCCGCCTTGCTCGCCGCGTAGGCGCTCAGCGCGGGAAGTCCCAGCACGTTGGCCACGGAGGTGGTCAGCACCACGCCGCTCCCCTCGGCCAGCAGCGGGGCGAGCTTCTGCACCGTGAAGTACGGCCCCTTGGCGTTGATCGTCAGCAACTCATCGAAGAGCTGCTCGCTCGTCGCCTCGAACGGTGCGAAGCCGCTGACCCCGGCATTGGCGAACAGCGCGTCCACCGTGCCGAGTTCGGCCTTCACGCGGTCGGCCAGCGCGTCGATGTCGGACAGCGACGACGCGTCGCTGCGCACCGCGACCGCGTCGCCGCCGAGCTGCTCGCGGGCCGCGTCCAGGGCGTCCTGGCCGCGTCCGGTGACGAGGACCCGGGCGCCCTCACCCACCAGGAGACGGGCGGTGGCCAGCCCCAGCCCGCTGCTGCCCCCGGTGATCACGACGTTCTTTCCTTCGTACCTGCCCATGGCGGACACCCTCTGTTCCAGGAGTCGGTTTCCGGTTCACGTCCCTCCGGGCCGGCCTCGGTGGGGACACGTTCGAGTCAACAGCCGCCCGGGCAGGGGCGTCCAAGACCCGTTTCGCACCACGTCATGCGGAATCCGCATCACGAGTAGGCTGGCGGCATGCCCGACGACGCCCCGCCCGCGGCGGCACCCGGTCCGGACGCCGCCTCCGACCCCGGACCGGACCTCGACCTGCGGCTGGTGCGGTACTTCGTGGTCGTCGCCGAGCATCTGCACTTCGCCAGGGCCGCGCAGGCGCTGCACGTCGCCCAGCCCTCGCTGAGCCGGCAGATCCAGCGGCTGGAGGACACCCTCGGCGTGCGGCTGCTGGACCGCACCACGCAGGGCAGTGCCCTCACCCCGGCCGGAGCGGCTTTCCTGCCGCAGGCGCAGGGGCTCCTCCAGGCCGCGGGCCAGGCGACGCGCACCGCCCGCTCCGCCGCGCGGGCCCACACCATCACCGTCGGATACGTCGAGGACCTCGTCGTCACCGCCGCGGTGCGCGAGCTGCGCCGCCGCTACCCCGAGGCCCACGTCCGCACCCGGCACCTGGACTGGAACGAGACGCGCGCCCTGCCCGACCGCGAGGTCGACGTGCTCGTCGCCCGCACCCCGCTGCCCATCCCGGACGACGGCCTGAGCGTGGGCGTGCTCTACGACGAGCCGCGCGCGCTGCTGGTGCCCGCGGACCACCGCCTGGCCGGCAAGGAGTCGGTCGGCCCGGACGACTTCGCGGGGGAGCCCCTCATCGCCTGCGCCGGAATGGCCGCGGTCTGGACCGCGTTCTGGCGGCTGAACCCGCATCCGGACGGCGGTTCCGCCCCGCTCGGCCCGCTGCTCGCCGAGACCTTCGAGGACAAGCTCGAAGGCGTCGCGGACGGGCGCTCCATCGCCCTGGTGCCCGCCTACGACCGCCGCTGCGCCGACCGGGACGACCTCGCCGTGGTGCCGGTCGACGGGATCGAGCCGTGCCAGGTGGTCGTCGCCACCCGGGCCGGCGACCGTAACCCGCTGGTGGCCGGGTTCCGGGAGGCGGCGGGTCGCCTGATGCGGCCTCCGCGGGGGGAGTTCAGCCGCTCCTGAGCCGGGCGCCGGGCGCCACCGCCGCAGCGGAGCCCGCGTCCGTGTCCGGGGCCGGGGCCGTGCCCGTCGGGTTCTCGGCGAAGGCCGCCACGCGAAGCCGGGCGAACTCCTCGGCCAGGGCCGCCGGCGTCCAGTGCGCGTTCAGGCCGCTGGGGCTGGGCAGCACCCAGACCCGGGTGGTGCCCAGCGTGCGCTCCTGCGGCCCGACCACGGAGTGCTTGTCGGCGAACGCGATCCGGTACGCGGTGACGCCGAGTACCGCGAGCCACCGCGGCCGGTGCCGGGCCACCTTCGCGGTCAGCGCCCGGCCGCCCGCGACCAGTTCCTCCGCGGTCAGCTCGTCGGCCCGCGCGGTCGCCCGCGGCGCCACGTTCGTGAGCCCGAAGCCGAGCGCGAGCACGTCCTCCTGCTCGGCGGGCGCGTACCGGCGCGGGGTGAAACCGGAGGCGTGCAGCGCCGGCCAGAACCGGTTGCCCGGCCGGGCGAAGTGCTCGCCCCGGTACGCCGACATCAACCCCGGGTTGATCCCGCAGAACAGCACGTTGAGCCCCGGCCCGACCACGTCCCGCAGGGTGCGGGTGCGGGCCTGTGCCAGTTCCTCCGGCGTCAGAGGATCGCCCCCGGCCGGTACGCCGCCGCGCGCGGGTACGCCTTGACGACCTCCTCGACCCGGCGCGCGACCTCCGCGACCTGATCGCCCGCGGCGCCGGTGAACGACAGCCGGTCGGCCATCAGCGCGTCCAGCGCGGCCCGGTCCAGCGGGATACGCGGGTCGGCGGCGAGCCGGTCCAGCAGTTCGTTGCGCTCGGTGCCCTGCTCGCGCATGGCCAGCGCCGACGCGACCGCGTTCTCCTTGATCGCCTCGTGCGCGGCCTCCCGGCCCACCCCGGCCCGCACCGCGCCCATCAGCACCTTCGTGGTGGCCAGGAACGGCAGGTAGCGGTCCAGCTCGCGCGAGACGACCGCCGGGAACGCCCCGAACTCGTCGAGCACCGTCAAGAACGTCTCCAGCAGCCCGTCGAACGCGAAGAACGCGTCCGGCAGCGCCACCCGGCGCACCACCGAGCAGGACACGTCGCCTTCGTTCCACTGGTCGCCGGAGAGCTCACCGGTCATCGAGGCGTAGCCGCGCAGCACCACCATCAGGCCGTTGACCCGCTCGCAGGAGCGGGTGTTCATCTTGTGCGGCATCGCCGAGGAGCCGACCTGCCCGGGCTTGAAGCCCTCGGTGACCAGTTCGTGCCCGGCCATCAGCCGGATCGTCTTGGCCAGCGACGAGGGCGCCGCGGCCAGTTGCACCAGCGCGGTCACCGCCTCGTAGTCCAGCGAGCGCGGGTAGACCTGGCCGACGGAGCTGAACGTCCGCGAGAAGCCCAGGTGTTCGGCGACCCGGTGCTCCAGCTCGGCGAGCCGGCCGCTGTCCCCGCCGAGCAGGTCCAGCATGTCCTGCGCGGTGCCGACCGGGCCCTTCACGCCGCGCAGCGGATACCGCGCCAGCAGCTCCTCGACCCGCCCGAACGCCACCAGCAGCTCGTCGGCCGCGGTGGCGAACCGCTTGCCGAGCGTGGTCGCCTGCGCCGCGACGTTGTGCGAGCGGCCCGCCATCACCAGCTCGCCGTACTGCCCGGCGAGCTGGCCGAGCCGGGCGAGCACCGCGACCGTGCGGTCCCGCGCGTGCTCAAGGGACAGCCGGATCTGCAACTGCTCGACGTTCTCGGTCAGGTCGCGCGAGGTCATGCCCTTGTGCACCTGCTCGTGCCCGGCAAGCGCGTTGAACTCCTCGATCCGGGCCTTCACGTCGTGCCGGGTGACCTTCTCGCGCTCCGCGATCGAGTCGAGGTCGACCTGCTCCAGCACCCGCTCGTAGTCCTCGACGGCCCCCGCCGGCACCTCGATGCCCAGGTCCGCCTGGGCGCGCAGCACCGCCAGCCACAGCCGGCGCTCCAGCACCACTTTCTGCTCGGGCGACCACAGCGCGGCCAGCTCCGCGGAGGCATAGCGACCGGCGAGGACATTCGGGATACGCGGCTTGGCTGTCACGTGGGGAGATTCTACTGGTCGCGCGGGGTGTCCCGTACGGTCAGCCCTCGCCGCTCGGGACCGTGCGCGCGGCACCCCGGGCGTAGGACGGAGTGGGCGGCGGGTCGCCGGGCAGGTCGTACGGCAGCAACTCGGCGCGCTTGGGGCTGCGGCCGTCGCCGCTGGACCGCCCGGTCAGGCGGCGGCCGATCCACGGCAGCAGGTGGGCGCGGGTGAAGCGCAGGTCGGACACGCGGCGGGCGGCCCAGCCGGCGCGCACCTCCGGCGGCAGCGGGCTGGTCCACTCCGCCTGCTCGGGCAGGCCGAGCGCCTGCCAGACCGCCTCGGCGACCCGTTCGTGGCCCTCCGCGGTCAGATGCAGCCGGTCCTCGGCCCACATCCGTGCGTCGCCCAGCACCTGTGCCCCGTACAGGTCGACGACGACCGCGCCGTGCGCGGCCGCCAGCGACTCCACGAAGTCGAACAGCTCCACCATCCGCGGCAGGAACCGCGTCGCCACCGGGCCCCGCCTGATCGGGCTGCGCATCAGCACCAGGCGGTCGCAGGCCGGGGCGAGGCGCTGCACGCAGCTCTCCAGCACCTCGCACACCGCCGCCACGTCGCAGCCGGGCCGCAGGACGTCGTTGAGCCCGCCGACCAGCGTGATCACGTCCGGGCGCATCGCGGCCGCCGCGTCCACCTGCTCGTCGGAGATCTGCCGGATCAGCTTGCCGCGCACCGCGAGGTTGGCGTACCGCACGCCCTCGCCGCCCGCTTCCCGGGACGCGGCCGCCAGCCGCGCCGCGAGCAGGTCCGCCCACCCGCGGTACGAACCGTCGGGCAGCAGGTCCGACATGCCCTCGGTGAAGGAGTCCCCGACGGCGACGAGGCTGGAGTACGTGGCTGGCGTCTGCATGGCACGCAGATCCTACCGGCGGGAAACGCGGTGGTGGCGGCGCCCCCGGCGCCGCCGGCGTGTGCCGTCAGCGGATCAGGTACGCGGCGGCGCCCAGCGCGCCGGCCGTCGCCCCGGCGCCGACCACGGCGGCCGCCACGCAGCGCCTTCTGAGGTACTCGTAGCGCTCGCCGTACTCGCCGCGCAGCTCCGCGGCGCGGTCGATGACGCGCCGCAGCGTCTCGCGGGACAGCCGCACCCGGTCGGCGACATAGACCCGTTCGACCTCCTCGCGCTGCGCGGTGGTCAGCCAGGGCAGATGGGCGGTGAAACCGGCAGCCTCGCGGCGCGCCTGCGCCAGCTCCGCGTTCCACAGCAGGTAGCCCTCGATCCGGTCGAGCCCTGAGTGGTCGTTCCTGTCCGCGCCCACGCGTGGGTCCCGTCCGGTCGTCGGCAGCTACTGGTGGGTGTCGCCCCGCGGCACGGTGATGGAGCGGTCGGGCCGGTGCGAGGCGTCGTCGAGGGTCGAGATCTCCGGGTGGTGCAGGTCGAACGCGGGGGACTCGGACCGAATCCGGGGCAGCGTGACGAAGTTGTGCCGCGGCGGCGGGCAGGAGGTCGCCCACTCCAGCGAACGGCCGTAGCCCCACGGGTCGTCGACCCCGACCTTCCTGCCGTACTTCGCGGTCTTCCACACGTTGTAGAGGAACGGCAGCATCGACATGCCGAGCAGGAAGGAACTGATGGTGGAGACCGTGTTGAGCGTGGTGAAGCCGTCGGCCGCGAGGTAGTCCGGGTAGCGGCGCGGCATTCCGATGACGCCCAGCCAGTGCTGGACCAGGAAAGTCCCGTGGAAGCCGAAGAACAGCGTCCAGAAGGTGATTTTGCCGAGCCGCTCGTCGAGCATCTTGCCGGTCATCTTCGGCCACCAGAAATGGAATCCGGCGAACATCGAGAACACCACGGTGCCGAAGACCACGTAGTGGAAGTGCGCGACCACGAAATAGGAGTCCGAGACGTGGAAGTCCAGTGGTGGCGATGCCAGGATGACACCGGTCAGCCCGCCGAAGAGAAACGTGATCAGGAAGCCGATCGACCACAGCATCGGCGTCTCGAAACTCAGTGAGCCCTTCCACATCGTGCCGATCCAGTTGAAGAACTTCACCCCGGTCGGTACCGCGATCAGGAAGGTCATGAACGAGAAGAACGGCAGCAGCACCGAGTCGGTGACGTACATGTGGTGCGCCCACACCGTCACCGAGAGGCCGGCGATGGCGATCGTCGCCGCGACCAGCCCCAGATATCCGAAGATCGGCTTGCGGGAGAAGACCGGGATGATCTCGGTGATGATCCCGAAGAACGGCAACGCGATGATGTAGACCTCGGGGTGGCCGAAGAACCAGAACAGGTGCTGCCACAGGATCGCGCCGCCGTTGGCCGCGTCGAAGACGTGCGCCCCGAACTTCCGGTCGGCCTCCAGGCACAGCAGCGCGGCGGCCAGCACCGGGAAGGCGAAGAGGACCAGCAGCGAGGTGAGCACCACGTTCCAGCAGAAGATCGGCATCCGGAACATGGTCATGCCCGGGGCGCGCATGCAGATGATCGTGGTGATGAAGTTGACGGCGCCGAAGATCGTGCTGAAGCCCGTCATCACCAGGCCCATGATCCACATGTCGGCGCCGATACCGGGCGAGTTGATCGCGTTGTTCAGCGGCGAGTACGCGAACCAGCCGAAGTCGGCCGCGCCCTGCGGGGTGAGGAATCCGCCGACCGCGATCAGCGAGCCGAACAGGTAGAGCCAGTAGGCGAGCATGTTCAGCCGCGGGAAAGCGACATCGGGCGCGCCGATCTGCAGCGGCATGATCCAGTTGGTGAATCCCGAGAACAGCGGTGTCGCGAACAGCAGCAGCATCACGGTGCCGTGCATCGTGAACGCCTGGTTGTACTGTTCCGCGGACAGGAACTGAAGACCGGGGCGGGCGAGTTCGGCCCGCATCAGCAACGCCATGATGCCGCCGATGAGGAAGAAGGCGAACGTCGTCACCAGGTACATCGTGCCGATGGTCTTGTGATCGGTGGTGGTCGCCCAGCTCACGAACACGCTGCCCGGGCGCTTCCGCCTGGCCGGCACCTCGTCCTCGTACGAATCGTCGACGCCGACCGGCTCCGCGGTGCTGCCAGCCGTCACTTCATCACTCCCCGAAATCGACGCCGGCCGGTCATCGGCCGTAGTGGAAGAATGGCAATCCACCAGGTCTTTTCCGAAGCGGCCTCGCCGAGAGGTCAGCCGGGTTGATCAATAATCGGGTAGATCGAAAGTCGGGAATGCGCATTGCGCGGCACGACGGAATTGCCGTGCGCGCCGGTCGGGTGCCCGAGGGTCAGGGCCGGCCCCGCCCCACCAGCTCCTTGAGGACGTCCTCCATGGTGACCAGGCCGACCCCGTGCCCGTCGGCGTCCACGACGGCGGCGAGGTGGGCGCGGCCGGCGCGCATCGCGGTGAGGACGTCGTCGAGCGGGGTGGCCGCGCCGACGCGGGTGATCCGGCGCAGCGCCGACCGGGGGAAGGGCGCGTCGCGCGGCTCGGCGTCGAGCGCGTCCTTGACGTGGAGGTAGCCGAGGACGCGCCCGTCGTCGTCGGCGACCGGGAAGCGGGAGAAGCCGGACCGGGCACTCAGGGCCTCCAGCCCCTCCGCGGTGATGCCGAGCCGGGCGCGTACCACCCGCTCCGGCGGCACCACGATCTCGCCGACCGGCCGCCGCCCCAGCTCCAGCGCGTCCCGCAGCCGCTCGGCGGCCCGTTCGTCCAGCAGCCCGGCGGCGCCCGCGTCCACCACCATCCGCGACAGCTCGTCGTCGGAGAACACCGCGGCGATCTCGGTACGCGGCTCCACCCGCGCCAGCTTCAGCCCCGCGTTGGCGAGCGCGTTGATCGCGAAGATCAGCGGACGCAGCGCCCGGGTGAGCGCGACCAGGGGCGGCCCCAGCAGCAGGGCGGACCGCACCGGGTCGGCGAGCGTGATGTTCTTCGGCACCATCTCCCCGAAGAGCATGTGCAGATAGGTCGCCACTGCCAGCGCGATCACGAACGACACCGGGCGCGCCGCGCCGTCCGGCACGTGCGCGGCATGGAAGAGCGGTTCCAGCAGGTGCTCGATGGCCGGCTCCGCGACGATGCCGAGCACCAGCGTGCAGGCGGTGACGCCGAGCTGTGCGGCGGCCAGCAGCGGCGAGACGTGTTCGAGGCCCCACAGCACCCGCCGCGCCCGCCGGTCGCCCGCCTCGGCGCGCGGCTCGATCTGGTCGCGGCGCACCGAGATCATCGAGAACTCGGCGCCGACGAAGAAGGCGTTCACCACGATGGTGAGCAGGCCCACCACCAGCTGGACGGCGGTCACCGCGCGGCCCCCGTCCCGTCGGCGGCCGTACCGGTAGCGTCGGTGCCGGGCCCGCTCGGCGGGGACACCAGCCGGGCCCGCGCCGCGCGCCGCCCGCTCGCGTCGGTCACCTCGATCCGCCAGCCCTCCACCTCGACCACGTCACCGCGCTCCGGAATCCGCCCGAGCCGCTGCGCGACCAGCCCGGCCAGCGTCTCGTACGGCCCGTCGGGCGCGTGCAGCCCGATCCGCTCCAGCCGGTCCTCGGTGCGGGCCGCGCCGTCCGCGTCGTAGATCCGGCGGCCCAGCGGGTCCTCGCGCAGGAAGAGCAGGTCGGGCGCTTCGAGCGGGTCGTGCTCGTCCCGCACCTCGCCGACCACCTCCTCCACGATGTCCTCCAGCGTGGCGACGCCCGCGGTGCCGCCGTACTCGTCGATCACCACGGCCATCGAGCGGCGGGCGGAGAACCGGTCGAGCAGCCGGTCCACGGCCAGGGAGTGCGGCACCAGCAGCGGCTCGCGCAACAGCTCGGTGACCGGCACCCGGGGCCTGCGGTCGGCGGGGACCGCCAGCACGTCCTTGATGTGCACGGTGCCGATCACCGCGTCGAGGGTGCCGCGGTAGACCGGGAAGCGGGACAGTCCGGTGGCGCGGGTGGCGTTCGCGACGTCCTCGGCGGTGGCGCGCGCCTCCAGGGCGGTCACCTGGACCCGGGGCGTCATCACGTTCTGGGCGGTCAGGTCGGCCAGGCCGATGGTCCGGACGAACAGCTCGGCGGTGTCCGGCTCCAGGGCGCCCGCCTTCGCGGAGTGCCGGGCCAGCGCGCGCAGCTCCTGCGGGCCGCGCGCGGAGGCCAGCTCCTCGGCCGGCTCCAGGCCCATCCGGCGCAGCACCCGGTTGGCGGTGTTGTTCAGGTGCCGGATCAGCGGCCCGAACGCCGTGCTGAACGCGCGCTGCGGGGTCGCGACCGCCTTCGCCACTTCCAGCGGCCGCGAGATCGCCCAGTTCTTCGGCACCAGCTCGCCGATGACCATCAGCGCCACCGTGGACAGCGCGGTGCCCAGCACCAGCGCCAGCGACGCCGCCCCGGACGCGGGCAGCCCCGCGGCCCGCAGCGGCCCGCGCAGCAGCTTCGCGACCGACGACTCGGCCAGCATGCCGATGATCAGCCCGGTGACGGTGATCCCGAGCTGCGCGCCGGACAGCTGCACGGTCAGCGAACGGACCGCGGCCAGCGCGGCCGCCGCCCCGCGCTCCCCGCCCGCCGCCGCGCGCTCCAGCTCGCCGCGCTCGACGGTCGTCAACGAGAACTCCGCGGCGACGAACACACCGCACACGAACGTGAGCAGCAGCGCCACCGCCACCAGGAGCGTTTCGATCATCGGAACACCTCACCCCCCATGATCAACCAGCCCCCGCCCACCCGCACCCACACGAACCCGGCGAAGTGCGCCCGGGTGCCCGATCAAGGGGCGCGGGGAACCGCGCGACAAGCCCCCCTCCGGGGGATCGGTCCGGAACCGACAGTACGGGGCACCCTGGGGGGCCCGCCCACGCCGGGCGCTAGCCCAACCACTTCGTCCAGCGCCGCCACTGCTCCTCCGGCAGGTAGCCGCCGGCCCGCCACGCGTGCTGCGCCCGTTCGTTCGCCTCCAGCACCATCGCGTCGCCGCGCCGCCCCCCGAGCGCGAGGAACCGTTCCTCCGCTGCCTCCAGGAGCGCCCGGGCCACACCCTGCCGGCGGGCATCCGGGTGAACGGCCAGCCGGTACAGATGGCACCGCCACCCGTCGAACCCCGCGATCACCGTCCCCACCAGGGCCCCGTCACGCTCGGCGAGCAGCAGGGCCTCGGGGTCCCGCGTGACCAGCCCGGCCACGCCCGTCTCGTCGTCACTGATGCTGGTGCCCTCCGCGGCCACCTGCCAGAAGGCCAGTACGGCGCCGGCGTCCGCGACCGCTGCCGGCCGTATCCGAAGATCGCTCATGCGCCCCAGCCAACCAGCCCCGCTCGCCGCGCCCCGGAGGATTTCGCGATCCGAGACACGCGGGGGACACGCCGACGGCGCGCCACGGGCCGCGCGGCCCGGGCGATCCCGCAGAGCGCTCTTGCCGCTACTAGCACCCGAGCGCTAGCGTGGACGCATGGCGAAAACCCAGTTGAACGTGCGGGTGGAAGAAGCCACCGCGGAGACGGCGCGGGAACGCGCCTCGCAGCGCGGCATCAGCGTGAACCGCTACATCGAGGAACTCGTCCAGCAGGACGAGGGGGAGAACGGCCGGGCCTTCGTCCAGGCCGCGGCCGACTTCATGAAGCGGTACGAAGCGGTCTTCGACGAGGAGTTCGGCAGCACGCCCCCCACCGGTGAAGGCGCCCGTTGACCCTGCGGATCGACCTCGCCTGGCTGCTGATGGTCGCCGAACACAACACGCCGGGGGACCCGCAGGTCACCGACTGGGGCGCGCTCGTCGCCGCCGTGAGCCGGCACCGCGCCGAGATATTCGGCCGCCCCGTCTACGGAGACGAGCACCTGCGGGCGGCCGCGCTGCTCCAGTTGCTGCTGCACGTCCCGGCCCTGGAGCGGTCCAACGCGCTGTTCGCCACCGCCGTGGCCTACGCCTACCTCGTCGCGGAGGGGCTGAAGGTCACCACCTCGCCCGAGCAGGTCCGCGATCTGGCCCGCCTGGTCAAGGACGGCGGGGTCGGCGTCGACCGGATCGCCCGCGAGCTGCGCGCCTGGACCGGCTGAGGGTGTCGCCGGGGCGCCGATCCGGACCGGGCCGCCAACCCCCGCCCCGCCCTTGCCCCCTACCCCTGCGCGGCGGGCTGCGGAGGCCCGTAGACGTGCGCGAAGGCGGCCGGGTCCCACACGCCGCCCAGCTGCGGCGCGAGCCAGTCACGGGCCGCGGCGCGGAACGCCGTCGGCGACAGGGACGCGGCAGCCTGCGGCAACGCACCCAGCAGCGGCGCCCCCGCCGACTCCGGCAGATCCAGCACGTTGCAGCGCTCGGCCAGGCCCGGCTCGCTCGCCCAACTGCCGATGATCACACCGAGGCAGGTGAGCTTGCGGGCCCGCATCGCCTCCGCGGTCAGCGCCGTCGCGTTCAACGTGCCCAGCCCCGCGGGTGCGACCAGCAGCACGCCCGCGTGCAGCAGCGACGCCGTGTCCGCCAGCGTGGAGCCCTTCTCGTCGTACCGCACCAGCAACCCCCCGGCGCCCTCCACCAGCACCACGTCGTGCACGGCCGAGAGCTTCGCCGCGGCCTCGGCGATCTCCTCCGGGGTCACCGCCGGCCGCCCCGACCGCCGCGCCGCCGTGGCCGGCGCCAACGGCTCCGGGTAGCGCGCCAGTTCCACCGCCGTCACCTCACCGGCCAGCCGCGCGACCTCCGCGGCGTCCCCGGGCTCGCCCTCAAGCACCCCCGTCTGCGCGGGTTTCAGCACCGCCACGCTCAGCCCCTGCGCCAGCGAAGCAGCCGCGACCGCCGCCGTCGCCACCGTCTTGCCCACCTCGGTGCCCGTCCCGGTCACCACAACGATCGCCATACCCGCACTCCCCTCGGAAAGCCCCCAGCATGCCCGCCCACCCCCCACCTCGCACAAACCGAGCCCCCTGTCCCGGGCCCTGGCGACCGGCGCGAAGGCGGCGCGCGCCGGCCCGTAAGCAGCCGGGTGGAGCCGGTCGAGCGGGCCGCGCGCGCTGCTTGCCCGGCAGTTGCGGCTCGTGTTGGATGGCGGCGGTGCGATTCCAAGGTGCGGCGGTGAGAGCCCGCCGGTTCCACCCGTCGCGGTGGGACGAGCCGGTGTGATTCCGGCGCCAAGCGGTGACACCCCGCCACCTCTCGGGCCCGACGCGGGCCCCTGCGCGGTTCTCCCCGCGGCCGGTTGTCGTCCGGCCGCTGACGAGAGGTGGTACGAGTTGTTCACCGGACACATTCACGAGGTCGGCACCGTGGTGGCCGAGGGCCCGGACTTCATCATGGTGCGGGCGCCCGAAGCGGCCAGGTCCGCGACCTGTTCGATCTGCGTGAACGGCGTGGGGCTGACGGTGGCGCCGGTCGCCGGGCAGGACGGTGTCCTGGCGGCGGCCGTGTCGGCCGACACCCGGCGCAGGTCGACGCTCGGCCGTATCCCGCCCCAGACGCGCGTCAACGTCGAGACGCCGTTGCGGCTCGGCGATCCCAGCGGCGGGCACCTGGTCCAGGGCGACGTCGAGGCCGTCGGCAAGGTCGTACGGATCGATGACGACGGCCCGATGCGGCGGATGTGGATCAAGCCGCCCGAGCGGTTCCACGCGCTGGTCACGGCCAAGGTCCAGGTGGCGGTCGACGGGGTCAGCCTCACCGTCGCCGAGGTGGCCCGGGACCGGTTCGCGGTGGCGCTGGTCCCGTTGACGCTCCAGGCCACCACGCTGGCGGACCTGTCCGTGGGGGACCAGGTCAACCTGGAGCCCGACCTGGTCACCCGACTGGCGCGGCGCTGGCCGCAGGACCCGCATCGGGCGGTGTCCGAGGTGGTCGCGGCGCTGCCGTGGGCGGGACGGGTCACCGGCGCCCGGGGCGTGCAGCAGGCAGTGGCGCAACTCGCGGCCGGCGGTGGGGTAGTGATCTGGGACCCGGAACGGGAGTGCGAGGGCGACGTGGTGTTCGCGGGGGCGCGGCTGCGCCCCGAGGCGTTCACCTTCCTGCTCACCCAGGTCTGCGGCCACTCCACGGTGCCGTGCGCGCCCGAGGTGCTGGAGCTCGGCCCGGTGCCGGGCCCCGGCGACCGGCACGGCACCCGGCCGCACGTCCCGGTGGACCTGGCGGCGGCGACCGGCACCGGTGTCTCGGCGGCGGAACGTGCCGCGACCGTACGGCGGTTGGCCGATCCGGAGGCCCGGCCGGCGGACTTCCTGCGGCCCGGGCACGTCTTCCCCCTGGCCGCTCGCCCGGGCGGCCTCGCGGAGCGTGCCGGCCACACGGAAGCCACCGTCGCGCTGTGCACGGCGGCCGGACTGCCGCCGGTGGGCGTCTGCTGCGAGGTCATGAACCACGACGGCACCATGGCCAAGGCCGCCGATCTGGAGATCGCCGCGCTGCGCTGGGGCCTGCCGCTGGTGGACATGGCCGACCTGGCCCGGCACCTGTGAGGCCGGTCAGCGGCCGTGGACTCCACGACGACCCGCGCTTCTTCGCCGGGTGCCGCTCCCTGCGGGAGGCCGGCGCGGGGGCACCCCGGGCGGCCGGGGTGCCCCGGGTTCAGCCGGCGGCGGACGCCGCGACGATGGCCGCACTGATCCGGGCGACGTCCTCGTCCCCGGTGACGTAAGGGGGCATCGCGTAGACGAGGTCGCGGAAGGGCCGCAGCCATACACCCGAGCCGACCGCGGCGCGGGTGGCCGCGTCGATGTCGACGGGGTGGTCGAGCTGGACCACCCCGATCGCGCCGAGCACGCGGACATCGCGCACCCCGGGCAACTCGGCGGCGGGCGCGAGCCCTTCCCGCAGCCCGGCCTCGATCCGTTTGACCTCGGTCGCCCAGTCCTGGGCGAGCAGGACGTCAAGCGACGCGTTCGCCACGGCCGCGGCGAACGGGTTCCCCATGAACGTGGGGCCGTGCGCGAGCACGGGCACCTCGCCGCGCGAGATCCCCTCGGCCACCCGGGAGGTGCACAGGGCCGCGGCGAGGGAGACGTACCCCCCGGTGAGCGCCTTGCCGACGCACATCACGTCGGGCGCGATCCCCGCGTGCTCGGCCGCGAACAGCCGTCCGGTGCGGCCGAACCCGGTGGCGATCTCGTCGAGGACGAGCAGGACGTCGTACTCGTCGCACGCCTCCCGCAGCACCCGCAGGTACGCGGGGGAGTGGAACGCCATCCCGCCCGCGCCCTGGACGACGGGTTCCACCACGACCGCGGCCAGCTCGTCGGCGTGACGCCCGATCAGCTCGCGCAGGTGGGCGGCGTACGCGGCCGACGGCTCCGCGTCGAATCCGGGCGGCGGCGCGTCCGCGAAGACCTGCTCCTGTAGCACACCGGACCATAGATGGTGCATACCGCCATCCGGGTCACATACCGACATCGGCTGCCAGGTGTCGCCGTGGTACCCGCCACGCCAGGTGAGCAGCCGCCGCTTGCCCGGCCGCCCCAGCGAACGCCAGTACTGCAGGCACATCTTGAGCGCCACCTCGACCGACACCGAGCCGGAGTCCGCGAGGAAGACGTGCCGCAACGGCTCCGGAGTGATCTCGACCAGCCGCGCGGCCAGCCGCACCGCAGGCTCGTGGGTGAGCCCGCCGAACATGACGTGGCTCATCCGGTCCAGTTGGGCGTGGGCGGCCTCGTCGAGCACCGGGTGCCGGTAGCCGTGGATCGCCGACCACCAGGACGACATGCCGTCCACGAGCTCGGTCCTGCCCTGGGCGGGCGCGGCGAGCCGCAGTCGTACGCCCGAGGCCGACTCCACCACCAGGGGTTCCTGGCGGCCGGGCATCGGGCCGTAAGGGTGCCAGACGTGCCGCCGGTCCAGGTCCAGCAGCACGTCCACCGGCAGCGGTTCAGGCATTGGGCGGCAGGTCCGTCCCCGCGCCTCGCCGGCGCACGGCGACCAGGTCCGTACGGGGACCCGTGCCCGAACCCGAACCCGAACCCGACGCCGTGCCGGCAGGCTGGCCCGTAGCCGTAGCCGTAGCCGTAGCCGTAGCCGTAGCCGTAGCCGGCTCGCCGTGCTCGCACGATCCGCACGCCGTGTCGTGGGACCCGCAGCCCGAACCGGCCGCCGTGCGCGCCTCGTCGGACCGCCGGTGCGCGGGCAGCGTGGTGGTGTCGGCGCCCTCCACCTCGAAGCCGGCGTCCGCGATCATGTCGAGGTCGGTCTGCCCGGCCTGCCCCTCGCTCGTCAGGTAGTCGCCGAGGAAGATCGAGTTGACCAGGTGCAGCGCGAGCGGCTGCATGCTGCGCAGGTGCACCTCGCGCCCGCCGGCCAGCCGTACCTCCACGTCCGGGCAGACGAACCGCACCATCGCCAGAATCCGCAGGCACCGCTGCGGGGTGAGGTTCCACTCCTTGGCCAGCGGGGTGCCCTCGAACGGGATCAGGAAGTTGACCGGCACCGAGTCCGGGTCAAGCGCCCGCAGCGAGAACACCACGTCCACCAGGTCGGCGTCGCTCTCGCCCATCCCCGCGATCAGCCCCGAACACGCCGACAGCCCCGCCGCCTGGGCCTGCCGCACCGTGTCCACCCGGTCGGCGTAGGTGTGCGTCGTGGTGATGTCCGCGTAGGTGCCCTCGGACGTGTTGAGGTTGTGGTTGTACGCGTCCGCGCCCGCGGCCCGCAGCCGCTCCGCCTGGTCGCCGGAGAGCAGCCCGAGGCAGGCGCAGACCTCCACGCCCTCGTTGCCGTCCTTGATCGCCTCGATGGTCTTCGAGACCCGGTCCACGTCCCGGTCGGTCGGCCCGCGCCCGCTGGCCACCAGGCACACCCGCTTCGCGCCCCCGGACACCCCCGCCGTGGCCGCCGCGACCGCCTCGTCCGGCTTCAGCCAGGTGTACTTGAGGATGTCGGCCTGCGAGCCGAGCCGCTGCGAGCAGTACGAGCAGTCCTCCGGGCAGAGACCGGACTTGAGGTTCACCAGGTAGTTGAGCTTGACCCGGCGACCGAACCACTGCCGGCGCACCCGGCCCGCCGCGGCCACCACGTCCAGCAGTTCGTCGTCGGAGGTCGCGAGCACCGCCAGCGCCTCGTCCCGCGTCGGCGGCTCGCGCCGCAGACCCTTGCCCACCAGTGCCGTCAGCAGATCCATGCCCGCAATCCTCGCGTACGGCGGCGGGCCCGGCCAATGGCGCACCGCACAACATCAGCGGCCGGGTATGTGTGCATCACCACACCCGGTATCGGGCCGCTCACCCAGTACGTTGCTGGCGTGGACAGCACTTCTCAGCAGCACGGACGCGCCGACGGCCCCTTCGGATGGCTCACCGCCCAGGACCGGGTGCGGCGGGCCGCCGGCCTGCGCCGCGAACTGCGGCCCCGGGCGGCCGACTCGCCGCTGCTGGACCTGGCGGGCAACGACTACCTCGGCCTGACCCGGCACCCGGAGGTGGTCCGGGCCGGCGCCGACGCCTGCCTGCGCTGGGGCGCCGGCTCCACCGGCTCCCGGCTGGTCACCGGCAGCACCGCGCTGCACGCCGAACTCGAGGCGGAGCTCGCCGCGTTCACCGGGTTCGAGGCCGCCCTGGTCTTCGCCTCCGGCTACGCCGCCAACCTCGCCGCCATCACCGCGCTCACCGGCCCCGGCACCCTGCTGGTCTCCGACGCGGCCAACCACGCCTCCCTGATCGACGGCTGCCGGCTGTCCAAGGCCAGGACCGAGGTGGTCCGCCACGCCGACCCCGAAGCGGTCCGCAAGGCGCTCGGCGCACGCGACAGCGGCGAGCCGCCCGCCGACGGCGCGGGCGGGAACGCTTTCGTCGTCAGCGACGCGGTCTTCTCCGTCGACGGCGACGCGGCGCCGCTGCCCGAACTGGCCGCCGCCTGCCGCGCGTACGGCGCGGCGCTGCTGCTCGACGACGCGCACGGCCTGGGCGTCATGGGTGACGGCGGCCGGGGCAGCGCCCACGCCGCCGGGCTGGCTGGAGCGCCCGACGTGGTGTGCACCGCCACCCTCTCGAAGTCCTTCGGTGCCCAGGGCGGGGTGGTGCTCGGGCCGGCCGCCGTGATCGAGCACCTCGTCAACGCGGCCCGCACCTTCATCTTCGACACCGGACTGGCCCCCGCCGCCGCGGGCGCCGCGCTGGCCGCGCTGCGGCTGCTGCGACGCGAGCCGGACCGGGCCGCCCGCGCCCGCCAGGTGGCCCGGGACTTCCACCGGTTGCTGACCGGGCGCGACCTGGACGCCACCGCGCCCGACGCGTGCGTGGTGTCCGTGCGCGCACCCTCGCCCGACGACGCCCTCGCCTGGGCCGCGCGCTGCCGGGAGGAGGGCCTGGCGGTCGGCTGCTTCCGCCCGCCGTCCGTGCCGGACGGGGTCTCCCGGCTGCGGCTGACCGCGCGGTGCGACCTGACCGGCCCTCAGGTCCACCGCGCGGTCGACGTCATCGCCCGGGCCGCTCCACCGCGCTGAGCGGCCCGCCGTCGGCCAGATCCCGGACGAAGTCGCTCCACGCCTGCGGGGCGAAGAGCAGCGCGGGCCCGCGTACGTCCTTGGAGTCACGGACCGCGGTCAGACCCGAGGGGAGCCTGGCGGCCTCCACGCAGTTGTTCGCCGCGGTGCTGTGACTGCTGCGCCGCCAACTAGCGCCGCCGAGCGTCTCGCTGGAGGAAATAAAACGGGGCAGCGTTGTCATGAAACCTCCTTACGAATGCTGTTGATCATTTCAGCCGACTCCTCCCGGTGAAGAGCGCGGCCACTCAATCGGGCGAACGCTGCTCCGTACGCCGCGATGTCCTCTTTCCGATCGACGTAGAGACTACTCGTCAAATGGTCGACAACCACCACGTCGAGATCGGCAATGCGCGGAAATGAGAAGATGACGAAAGAATTCGTCACTCCTTGGTGTCCGCCGGCCGCGAACGGGAGCACTTGCAGACGCACCTGGGGCAGCTCCATCGCCTCGCGCAGCCGCAGCAGTTGCTCGGCCATCACCTCCGGGCCGCCCACCCACCGCCGCAGCACCGACTCGTCGAGCACCGCCCACAGCTCCAGCGGCCGGTCCTGGCGCAGGACCGCCTGCCTGGCTATCCGGACGTCAACGAGCGCGTCCACCTCGCGCTCGGTGAGCTGGGGCATCACGTCGCGGGTCAGCGCGCGGGCGTACGCCGGGGTCTGGAGCAGTCCGGGCACCACGCTGTTCTCCATCGAGCGGGCCCGGCTGGCACCCGTCTCCAGGGTGATGAAGTCGCGGTACTCCGGCGGCAGCACGTCGCGGAAGTCGTGCCACCAGCCGCGCTGGTAGCCGCGGCCGGCGAGCGTCGCCAGCAGGTCGCGCAGGTCGCCGTCGCGTACCGCGTACACGCTCAGCAGCACATCCACGTCCTCGGGGCGCACGCTGCTGCGGCCGGTCTCGATCCGGCTGACCTTCGACTGGTGCCAGCCGGCCAGCCGGGCCGCTTCCCCGCTGGTCAGTCCGGCCAGATCGCGCAGCCGGCGCAGCTCCTCGCCGAGCCGGCGCCGGCGTACGGCCGGGACTCGTTCCATGATGTTTCGCGCCTCCTGGGCTGAAGTGGTGCAGTCGTCGTCCGTCGCGAACACTGCGATACGACAGTGTGCCGACCAAATGCGTTCTCACGTAGCAGAGTTCACCGTTTTGAGCGACAGATATATGCATAGCGCGCTCTCCGGTCCTAATGGCGGCACGATGGATGACACTCTGGCGCGAATCAGCCGCATCCGGACCCGGCACGTACGGACTCCTCCGTGCGCGCCGGCGTCCGGACCCGGCGAGAAAGGGAACAGCGTCACCATGGCTGACCTTCAGGAAGCATCCGTCACCCTGCCGAGTGACCCCGTAGCGGTGTCCGCGGCGCGGGCCTACGTGTGCGCACGGCTCGCCGAGTGGGGGCTGCCGCCCGACGCGCCGACCCTGGACTCCGTACGTCTGGTCGTCTCCGAACTCGCCACCAACGCGGTGCTGCACACCTCCGGCCTGTCACCCAACTTCACCGTGGACATCCGTTTGGAGCACAGCGAGCACTTGCACATCGGCGTCACCGATTCGCACCCGCGCTGGCCGCAGCGCCTGCCCGGCGCCGTCCAGCAGGACAACGGGCGCGGCATGGCGATCGTCCGCCACCTCGTGGCCGAGTCCGGCGGCACGTTGCGGATCATCCCGACCTGCGACGGCGGCAAGACGGTCTGGATCATGATCCCCTGGGCGATCCCCGTGCTCTGACCAGCCGCCCCGGGCCGTCGGCGCGCGCCTCACGCGCCGTTCCGGTCTGCGGCCGGCGGGGCCTGCAGGTACGGGTACGGGTACGGGTCCGGCGGCAGCGGGTCCGGGGCCGGCAGCAGCAGAGCCTCGGCGCCGACCGGGGTGAAACCCGCGGCCAGGAAGGCGCGCAGGCTCGCCGCGTTGCCCGGGGCGATCTGCGCCCACACCGGGGCGCCGTCCGGCACCAGATGGCGCGCGGCCACGGCCAGCGACCGCCCGAGACCCCTGCCGCGGGCCCGGGGTTCGACCTCCACGGCCGCCTCCCATCGGCCGGCCACACCGCGGCCCAGCAGCAGCGTCGCGCCGGGGACGGTCCAGGCGCGCACGCCGTCACGGTGCCGCAGCGCGCGCACGATCCGGGGGTGCGAGCGGTCGTGGGTCTCCACGAGCGCGGGGCCGGGCGGCGGACCCGGCAGCGGACCCGCCACGGCGAGGACGTCGATGTTGTTGACCTGGCGGCCGGTGCGGGCCGTGAGCGCGCTCAGGAACGGCGGGTTGAGCGGCGCGGACAGGTCACCGGCCGGCAGCAGGTCCCGCAGGGCAACCCCGGGGTCCTCCCGGTCGTCCGGCCCGGCGTCCACGTCCGCGAACACCACGCTGTGCGCGGTGAACGCGATCACCCCGGCATCCCGGGGCGACGGCTGCGGCACGAACGCGACGGTGCCGTCGGGCGGCGGGAAGGCGCCGCGCGCGACATCGGCGAGCAGGCGGGCGAGTTCGGTGGGGCGGGCCATCCCCGCATTCTCGCCCCCGGCGGGGGAGCGGTCCCCGGCAGGTCCCCGGCAGGTCCCTGGCAGGTCCCCGGCGGGGGACCGCTCCCGCGCGGCGAGGCGCCGGGGCGTCAATGCCGCGCTGACTTCACGTCAACTCCGTTCTGAAACAGCACCGGTACGGGTTCGCCGACGTGCGGACGCGCCTACGATCGGGTGACGTTCATCGGTCCCGGCTTCCGTGACCGGCACGCTACGTCCATGATCATGAACCGAGTCCGGTCGCTCGCCGCGGCAGGCGCGCTGACCCTCACCGCCGTTCTCGCCACCCAGACGTCCTCCGGTGCGGCGACGGCGGCTCCGACCCGGGCTCCCGAAGCGCCCGCGGCCGCCGCGGACTTCTGCCCCGTCGTCCACGACCCGCTCTTCGCCGCCGCCGACCGCAGCGTCGACGTCCACCGCATCGTCCCCGACCCGCCGAGCTACCGCCGCACCTGCGGCGAGCTGTACCGCGCGGACGGGCGGGCGCCGGCCGTGGTCTTCCACGAGGGCTTCCAGCCGAAGGCCCCGCAGGACGGGCAGTACGACCTGGCCGCCTACGTCGAGGTCAACCAGCCGTCGCCGTACGTCAGCACCAGCTACGACCACGACCTCTACAAGCAGTGGAAGTCCGCGTACAACTACTACATCGACGCACCCGGCGGGATCGACGTCAACGCCACGATCGGCGACACCCACAAGTGGGCCGACCAGCACGAAGTGGCCTTCGCCGGCGGCATCGACCGCCGCTTCGTCGTCGGTGCCTGCCCGGTGGACAAGGCGACCAAGAGCGAGGTCCTCTCCGGCTGCGTGCGCAACCCCTTCTACACCCCCTGGCGTCTCGTCCCGGCCCCCGAGCCCCAGGGCCCGGAGCTCCTCCCGGCGAACTGACCGGGGCGCCCGCGCCGTATACCCCGCGTGGGTATACGGTCGGGGTGGCCGCGGCGTGGCGGCCGGTTGGTCCGGCGGCTGCGTGGCGCAGGACGTCGAGCGGGAAGGGAACTGGTGATGGCAGGCGTGGGGGTGGCCGGTCGGCGGGGTATCGCCCGGCTCCTGCTGGCCTGCGCCATTCTGGCCGGCCTGTTCCTCATGCACGGCGCCCCGTCAACCGCCGCCGAAGGGTGCCACGGTGACGTGACGTCGCCCGCCGCCATGCCCGCGGATGATGGCGGGCCGATGGCGGTTCGCGGAGCCGCGACGGCGCCGCGCTCCGGCGGTGCCGTCGACCACGGCGCGCGGGCGGCGGCGCCGGTCGCGGCACACGGGGAGAAGTGCGTGTCCACCCCTGCCCGCGCGCGCGGCCCGCTGCCGGTGAACGCGTCCGCGGCCGTTGGCACGGTGGCCGCCGTACCGGTGTTGGTCGGTCGTGCCGCACCGGTCGGCCGCAGGTGGCGGCGCGGGCCGCCGACGGGCGGGCGCGACCTGCTGCTTCGGGTGGGCGTCGCGCGGACCTGAGCAGGCCGTGCCGGAACGGCGGTTGTGCCGGTTCCGGCGACGCGTCCTGCTCGCTCCGCGCGCCCGTCGTGGCGCGCCCCTCCGGAAAGAACCTCCCGATGTCCTCCTTCCTCCGTCCCTTCGCACACCACCGCGCGCTCTTCGCGGCCGGCGCGGCCGCCGTACTCGCGCTGGCGCTCGCCGGGTGCGGCTCCTCCGGCGACGCCGCCTCGGCCCCGGCCGGATCGACGGCCCCGTCCACGGCTGCCGCGACGCCCTCGTCCGTCGGTTCCGCCCACGACGGCCCGACCATGCCCGGCATGGACCACATGGCCGGCGGCGACGGCCTGTCCGCCGCCATGGACGGCTACCAGCTGACCAGCGCGACCAGGACGCTCCCGGCGGGCCGGCCGGGCGCCTACCGGTTCACGGTCACCGGGCCGGACGGCAGGCCGGTCACCGACTTCGCGGTCGACCAGACCAAGCGCCTGCACTTCTACGCCGTCCGCTCGGACCTGACGGGCTTCCAGCACCTCCATCCGGTCATGGCGGCCGACGGGACGTGGACCGCGGACCTGGCCGAGTTGAAGCCCGGCGCCTGGCGGATGTTCGCGTCCTTCACGCCCGGCAGCGGCCCGGGCAAGGGCACGGCGTTCGTCCTGTCCCGCACTGTCGCCGTGCCGGGGCCGGCCACCATGGCGGCGCTCCCCGCGCCCGCGCCGTCGGTACGGGTGGACGGCTACACCGTCGCCGTCGCAGGCGGGTTGATGGCCGGGATGGAGCATCCGCTCACCGTCACGATCACCAAGGCGGGCAAGCCCGTCACCGACCTACAGCCGTATCTGGACTCGTACGCCCACCTGACCGCCTTCCACCAGGGCGACGGCGCGTTCGCGCACCTGCACCCGACCGCGCGGGTGGACGGTGACCACGGCGGGCCGCAGCTCTCCTTCCACGCGGAACTTCCCTCGGCCGGCGACTGGCGGCTCTTCCTGCAGTTCCGGACCGCCGGCACCCTGCACACCGCCGCACTGACGCTCGACGTCGGCTGAACCGGTGGGGGCCGCCCGGGTGGCGGCCCCCACCCGCGCCTCCGGGCCGCCCCGCGACCTCGCACCGGCCCGCCCTCCAAGGAGCACCCGGCAGGGAAGGTTTCGTCCATGCACGCCGTACTGCACGCGCTGTCCATCACGGGCTCCATGACGTGGGAGATCACCTGGGCACTGATCCTGGGCTTCGCCCTGTCCGCCGTCGTCCAGGCGATCATCCGCAAGTCCACGGTGGTCGCGCTGCTCGGCGACGACCGCCCCCGCACCCTCGCCGTCGCCACCGGCCTGGGAGTCGCCTCCTCGTCCTGCTCCTACGCGGCGGTGGCGCTGGCGCGCTCGCTGTTCCGCAAGGGCGCCGACTTCACCGCCGCGATGGCCTTCGAGATCGCCTCCACCAACCTCGTCGTCGAACTCGGCGTGATCCTCGCGCTGCTGATGGGCTGGCAGTTCACGCTGGCCGAGTTCATCGGCGGCCCCGTCATGATCATCCTGCTCGCCGTGCTGTTCCGGCTGTTCCTGCGCGACCGGCTGCTGCGCCAGGCCCGCGAGCAGGCCGAGCGCGGCGTGGCCGGGTCGATGGAGGGCCACGCCGCGATGGACATGTCCGTACGGACGGAGGGCTCGTTCGCCCGCCGGCTGCTGTCCCGCGAGGGCGTCACCGCCACCGCCCACGTGTTCGTCATGGAATGGGCGGCGATCCTGCGCGACCTGGTCGTGGGGCTGCTCATCGCCGGCGCGATCGCGGCCTGGGTGCCGGACTCCTTCTGGCGGGCCTTCTTCTTCTCCGGCCACCCGCTGGCGTCCAAGCTGTGGGGACCGCTGATCGGGCCGCTCGTCGCGGTCGCGTCGTTCGTCTGCTCCATCGGCAACGTGCCGTTGGCGGTGGTGCTGTGGAAGGGCGGCATCAGCTTCGGCGGGGTGGTCGCGTTCATCTTCGCCGACCTGCTGATCCTGCCGATCCTGAACATCTACCGGAAGTACTACGGCGCACGCATGGCCCTGTTCATCCTCGGCACCTTCTACCTCGCCATGGCCGTCGCGGGATACGTCGTCGAACTCCTCTTCGGCGGCCTCGGCCTGATCCCCGACCAGGCCGACGCGAGGATCCCCATGCAGGGCGTCAGATGGAACTACACCTCCTTCCTCAACATCGCCTTCCTCGTCCTGGCCGCCGCCCTCCTGGTGCGCTTCTTCCGGACCGGCGGCGCCGGGATGCTCCGCATGATGGGCGGCGCCCCCGACGCCGATGACGCCGAGCACGCGGATCACGCCGGGCACGGGTGACGGGGAAGGCGCTCAGAGCGGTCCGGGCACCCTGCCCGGGTGGGTCCGCGCGTCCGGCCCCGCCTCGCCGGGCTACTGGGGGGCCGACTGCCCGCGGCACGCCGCCGTCGGCGACACCGGCCGTACCCTCACCGGCATTGCGGCCCTCCTCGCCGTGGCCGTGGCCGGGGGAGCGACGGCGGCCTGGCGGGTGTCCCGCGGGTGGGGCCGGGCCACGGCGATGTGACGAGGCGTCAGCGGGTGGAGCCGTAGGGGCGCGGCGGGCAGGGGCGGGCGCGTGGTTCGGGCCCGGGCGCGGACCTGAGCGCGGACCTGGGCTCGGACGGAGCCTCGCGCCGCCGTGGAGGGTGCCCGGGGCCCGGCCCGCGTCGACCGTCGGGGGCGCGGTGCGCGTGCGGTCGAGTGCCCGGCCGCCGGGCGGCGTCAGTTCACCCGTCCGTACCAGACGCCGCTGGTCCAGATGTGTTCGAGCCGGACCGTGCTGCCGGTCTTCGGCGCGTGCCAGATGTTGCCGTCGCCCGCGTAGATCCCCACGTGGTAGACCGAGGCGCCGGACGAGCCGCTGTGGAAGAAGACCAGGTCGCCCGCCCGGCGGGAACCCGCCGAGATGTGCGTGGTGCGGTTGTACTGGGCGGCGGCGGTGCGCGGCAGTTGCTCGCCCGCCTGCTTGAACGAGTACAGCGTCAGCCCCGAGCAGTCGAAGCGGTACGGCCCGGTGGCCCCCCACTGGTAGGGCGAGCCCTTCTTCGACGCGGCGATGCTCAACGCCCTGGCGGCCATGGTGGCGGCGTCGGCCCGCTGGGCGTTGCCCGGCAGCAGGATCGGGACGGCGACGGCCGCTGCGGTGAGCAGAGAGGCGGCTCCGAGCCGCGAGAGCCGGGAAGTGGCCGGCCGAAAGCAGATGCGGTTGGGCGTGCACATGCGCGACCCTTCGTCATCAGCCTGCGAAGGATGACCTGTCGGGTTCGGGCTGGCGAAGATGCCCGGCCGCATGCAAGCGGCTTCACCCCAAGGGTGCTCCGGCGCCCGCCGGAGACCGGTGGGCGCCGGAGCGACCCGTCGTGCTGGGTCCTCCGCTCCTGCCGTTGCACTCGTGTCGACCTGGCATCCGCGCGTCGGCAGGACTGGGCATCCGCACGGACCGCCCCGCCACGGCGGCGGGGGCTTGTCGTCACCACGGATGGTTACGCACACGACGGGGCGGCGCCGGGACAGAAACGCGCGATGTGACCTTCATCACATTGCATCCAGCCGGGTGAACCGCCGCCCCCGCGAGCCGCTCACGTACCCCCGCCGTACCCCCTGAACTGCGCCGACCGGTACCGGCGAAGTCGCAGTCCAGCCGACACGCGCAATCGCGCACCCGTTTGCCACGAGAACTTCCGATACGCCAATGGGCTGATGAGACCGGCGGTCGTGTCGCGGAAAACGGTGACACGCGGTGACGGCGGGCGGGTTCGGCCGGGTGCGCGCGACCGCGCCTCCGCGGTGCGGCCCGACCGCGCCTCCGCGGTGCTGCCTCCTCCGTGGCGCCGCCGACGGTGCGGCCCGACCACGCGCCGCTGACGGCGTGCTGCCGCGGTCTACGCCGACGGGCCGCCGCTGCCACCCGGGTCCGCCGCCGGCTCGGGCGCCACCGCGACCCGCGCGGCCCGCCGCTCCCCGTCCAGTACCCGCAGGGCGCGGCCGAGGGTGGCGTGGTGCAGGTCCGTCTCGCCGCGCAGGTGCATCACCGTGAGCGCGTCCCGCATCGCCAACGCCCGGCTGACGAGTGCCTGCGCGGCCCGGAGCGCCGAGTAGGTGTCAGTGGTGCGGGAGGGGTTGATCCGGCCGAGCAGGTCGACCAGTTCCAGGTAGCAGTCGATGAGTTCGCCCTCGGAGCGCGTGAGGGCGGGCAGCGGCGGGAGTTCGGGCGCCACGCCGGTTCACCGCGGGCCGGTGCCGCGCGAACCGTTGCCGCCCTTGCGGCTGGTGGTCAGCGCGTCGGCCAGCCCGTACGCGACCGCCGCATTCGCGTCGAAGATCGTGTCGCGTTCGAGGTCGGCGGAGACCCGCTCGGCCGGCTGACCGGTGTGCCGCACCAGCAGGGCCTCCAACTGATCGCGGGTGCGCAGCATTTCGTTGGCCTGGATCTCCAGGTCCGAGGTGTCGCCCCGCACCACGTCGCCGAGCGAGGGCTGGTGGATGAGGATGCGGGCCCCCGGTGTGATCATCCGCTTGCCCGGTGCGCCCGCCGCCAGCAGCACCGCGGCCGCCGACGCGGCCTGCCCGATGCAGACCGTCGCCACGTCGCAGGTGACGAACTGCATCGTGTCGTAGATGGCGGTCATCGACGAAAAGGAGCCGCCGGGGGAGTTGATGTAGAGGTTGATGTCCTGGTCGGGCGAGGCGCTCTCCAGATGGATGAGTTGGGCCATCACGTCGTTGGCCGAGGTGTCGTCGACCTGCGTGCCCAGGAAGACGATGCGCTCCTGGAGCAGCTTGGAGTACGGGTCCATCGTGCGGACGCCGTTGCTGCTGCGCTCGGTGAACTCGGGCAGCACGTAACGGGCCGTGGGTGCCAGGGGAGAGGCGGACGCCAGGTGCGTCATGAAGCTCGGGGTCGCGGGCGTCGGGTGGTCGGTCATCGCACACCTCCGTCGGTGCCGCGTCGGCGCCCGCCGGCTCGGCCGCCGGTTCCGGGGTGGGAGCGGGGGCGGAGACCGGCGCGGACATCGGTCGCGGCATCAATCCGTCAGGTCAAAATGTACAGGACGTACATCTCGTTATGATGGGGAGCATGACCCATGACGTCCCGGTGACACAAGCCCGCGCGCAGCTCGCCGAACTGATCAACCGCGTGGTCTACGGCGGCGAGCAGGTGGTGCTGACCCGGCACGGCAAGCCCCTGGTCGGCCTGGTCTCCGCCGCTGACCTGCAACGACTGCGGGAACTCGACGAGCAGGCCGAGGAGCAGGTGATCAGTACGGTCTCCACGCTGGGCGGCCGCGCGTCCGCCACGGGCGAACGCCACCGGTTCGGCATCGCCGCCGAGCACCGCGGCCCCCAGCCGGGCGACCGCCGCCCGTAACAGCTGTTAACGCGTTCGAAACCGCGCCGAACTAGCCTCACGGGCCCGGAGACTGTGAGGTGCGGCTGTGCGGTTGACCCCCCATGAGCAGGAGCGGCTGCTGATCCATGTGGCCGCCGACGTGGCCGAGCGCAGGCGCGCCCGCGGGCTGCGGCTCAACCACCCCGAGGCGGTCGCGCTGATCACCGCGCACATCCTCGAAGGCGCCCGCGACGGGCGGCGGGTGGCCGAGCTGATGGCGTCCGGGCGGACCGTGCTCAGCCGGGCGGACGTCATGGACGGCATCGCCGAGATGATCCCCGAGGTGCAGGTCGAGGCCACCTTCCCCGACGGCACCAAGCTCGTCACCGTCCACCAGCCGATCGTCTGAGGGGCGGTGCCCGTGATCCCCGGAGAGATCCTGACTGCTGCCGGTGCCGTGCCGCTCAACGTCGGCCGCCCGGTCACCCGGCTCACCGTGCTCAACGCCGCCGACCGGCCGGTACAGGTCGGCTCCCACTACCACTTCGCCGAGGCCAACCCGGCGCTGCGCTTCGACCGCGCCGCCGCTCGCGGCCTGCGGCTGAACATCGCGGCGGGCACCGCCGTCCGGTTCGAGCCGGGCATCCCGGTCGAGGTCGAGCTGGTGCCCGTCGCCGGGCAGCGCGTCGTGGCCGGACTGCGCGGCGAGACTGCCGGGCCCTTGGACGAGCAGAGCGGAGCCGCCGGTGCCTGAACTGTCCCGGGCCGTATACGCCGACCTCTACGGACCCACCGCCGGCGACCGTATCCGCCTCGCCGACACCGACCTCCTGATCGAGGTCGAACGCGACCTCGCGGGCGGGCCCGGCACCTCCGACCACCCCGGCACCGCGGGCGACGAGGCGGTCTTCGGCGGCGGCAAGGTCATCCGCGAGTCGATGGGCCAGGGCCGTGCCACCCGCGCCGAGGGCGCCCCCGACACCGTGATCACCGGCGCCGTCGTGCTGGACCACTGGGGCGTGGTCAAGGCGGACGTCGGCATCCGCGGCGGCCGGATCACCGCGCTCGGCAAGGCGGGCAACCCGGAGACGATGGACGGGGTCCACCCCGACCTGGTCATCGGCCCCGACACCGAGATCATCGCGGGCAACGGCGCCATCCTGACCGCCGGAACCATCGACGCGCACGTCCACTTCATCTCGCCGACCCTGATCGACCAGGCACTCGCCTCTGGTGTCACCACCCTCGTCGGGGGCGGCACCGGCCCGGCCGAGGGCACCAAGGCGACCACCATCACCCCCGGCGGCTGGCACCTGGCCCGGATGTTCGCCGCTCTGGAGGCGTACCCGGTCAACATCGGGCTGCTCGGCAAGGGCAACACCGTCAACCAGCCGGCCATGCACCAGCAGTTGCGGGACGGCGCGGTCGGCTTCAAGATCCACGAGGACTGGGGCGCGACGCCGGCCGCGATCGACGCGTGCCTGCGCGTGTGCGAGCGCAGCGGCGCCCAACTCGCCATCCACACCGACACGTTGAACGAAGCGGGGTTCGTCGAGGACACCCTCGCCGCGATCGCCGGACGCGGCGTGCACGCCTACCACACGGAGGGCGCGGGCGGCGGGCACGCACCCGACATCATCACCGTCGTCTCGCAGCCGCACGTGCTGCCGTCCTCCACCAACCCGACCCGCCCGCACACCGTCAACACCGTCGAGGAGCACCTCGACATGCTGATGGTCTGCCACCACCTCAACCCGGCCGTCCCGGAGGACCTCGCGTTCGCCGAGTCCCGCATCCGACCCTCCACGATCGCCGCCGAGGACGTGCTGCACGACCTCGGCGCCATCAGCATCATCAGCTCCGACTCCCAGGCGATGGGCCGGATCGGCGAGATCGCGACGCGCACCTGGCAGACCGCACACGTGATGAAGCGCCGCCGCGGCGCCCTGCCCGGCGACGGCCCCGCCGACAACCACCGCGCGCGCCGCTACGTCGCCAAGTACACGATCAACCCCGCCATCGCCCAGGGCCTCGACGCGGAGATCGGCTCGGTGGAAGCGGGCAAGCTCGCCGACCTGGTGCTGTGGCAGCCCGCGTTCTTCGGGGTCAAGCCGCAACTGGTCATCAAGGGCGGCCAGATCGCCTACGCGCAGATGGGAGACGCCAACGCGTCGATCCCCACCCCGCAACCCGTGCTGCCCCGGCCGATGTTCGGCGGCGTCGGCGCCGCGCCCGCCGCGAACTCCGTCAACTTCGTCACCCAGGCGGCCATCGACGACGCGCTGCCCGAACGCCTCGGCCTGGCCAAGCCGTTCACCGCCACCCGCGGCACCCGCGCCGTCACCAAGGCCGACCTCCGGGAGAACGACGCGCTGCCCCGGGTCGAGGTCGACGCCGACACGTTCACGGTGCGGATCGACGGGGAGACGGTGGAACCCGCGCCCGCCGTCGAACTTCCCATGGCCCAGCGGTACTTCCTCTTCTGAGGCATGATGGCGACGGAATCCGCAACCGGCGGCTGTGACGGTCCCGACCGTTCTGACGGTCCGATCGGCGCTGACGGTCCCGGCGCGCGCGCCGCGCTGCTGCTGCTCGCCGACGGCCGCTTCCCGGCCGGCGGCCACGCCCACTCGGGCGGTGTCGAGGCGGCCGTGGCCGAGGGGAGGGTACGGGACGCGGGTACGCTCGCGGACTTCTGCAGGGGCCGGTTGCACACCACAGGACTGGTCGCCGCCGCACTGGCCGCGGCGGCGACCGCCGGGGCCGATCCGCTCGGCCTCGACGAGGCGGCCGACGCGCGGACGCCCTCCGCGGCGCTGCGGGCGGTCTCCCGGCGGCTGGGCCGCCAACTCCTGCGGGCCGTACGGGCCGTGTGGCCCGCGCCCGCGCTGGACGAACTCGCCGCGGCGCGCCCGCGCGGCGCGCACCAGCCGGTCGTGCTCGGGCTCGCCGCCGCGGCGGCGGGGCTGCGGCCGGCCGATGCCGCGCAGGCCGCCGCGTACGACTGCGTCAGCACGCCCGCGTTCGCCGCGGTGCGGTTGCTCGGGCTCGATCCGTTTCACGCGGTACGCGTTCTGGGGCGGCTCGGGAACGAGGTGGACGCGGTGGCGGGCGCCGCGGAGGAGGCCGCCCGCCGAGCCTTGCGGGAGGGGCTCGGCGCCCTTCCCGCCGCTTCCTCGCCCCTCCTGGACCTCGGCGCGGAGGCGCATGTCACGTGGCCCGTGCGGCTCTTCGCGTCATGAGAGCGACGGTGGGGGTGCCGGGTCCGCCCGGGCTGCCCGGTGCCGCGGGTACCCGGACCTTTCGCCGGCGGGTGGCTGGTCGCGCGGTTCCCCGCGCTCCCGCGTCGCCGCACCGCGGGGGCGGATGGGTGTGCGGTGGTGCTCGTTCCTCTCGGGGCGGGCCGGTGACGAGTGGAGGAGAGGTCGGCATGCACGTGGATCATCCTGAGGTGTTTCCGGAGCGGTATACGGCGTCGGTGGAGGCGGGAGCGGGGGAGCGGGCGCTGCGGGTGGGGTTCGGAGGGCCGGTGGGGTCGGGGAAGACGGCGACCGTGGCGGCGTTGTGCCGGGCACTGCGCGACTTCGTGGCGATCGGGGTGGTGACGAACGACATCTACACCCGGGAGGACGCGGAGTTCCTGGTGCGGGAGGCGGTGCTGCCCGCCGAGCGCATCGTGGCGGTGGAGACGGGGGCGTGTCCGCACACCGCGATCAGGGACGACATCTCGGCGAACCTTGAGGCGGTCGAGGAGTTGGAGGAGGCGGTCGGCCCACTGGATCTGGTGCTGGTGGAGTCGGGCGGCGACAACCTGACGGCGACCTTCTCGCGCGGCCTGGTGGACGCGCAGGTGTTCGTGATCGACGTGGCGGGTGGCGACGACATCCCCAGGAAGGGCGGTCCGGGGTTGACCACCGCCGACCTGCTGGTGGTGAACAAGACGGACCTGGCCCCGTACGTCGGCGCGGACCTGGACCGGATGGCGGCCGACGCGGCGGCGCAACGCGGGGAACTGCCGGTGGTGTTCACCTCCGTGAAGAAGCCCGGCGGCGTGGACCCGATCGCCGCGTGGGTCGGCGAGCGCCTGGCCGCGTGGGCGGCGGTCCGTACGTGACGGCGGCGCCGACGGCGGTGGCGGACACGGCGGATTCGGCAGCCCCGGCGGACACGGCAGGCACCACGGATACGGCCGCGCGCGGAGTGACCGCCGTCGCGCGGATGCGGGCGGTGCCGGACGGGCGCGGCGGCACCGTGCTGCCGCTGCTGGCCGGGGACGGGCCGCTGGCGCTGCGCAGGACCGGGCCGCCCGGGGGAACCGGCGCCCACGTCACCGTGGTGGGGGCGATGACGGCTCCGCTCGGCGGCGACCGGCTGCGGATCGAGGCCGAGGCGGCGGCGGGCGCGCGGCTGACCGTCGGCGCGTCGGCGGCCACCGTGTCGCTGCCCGGCCGGGGCGGCGAACAGGCCCGCTACGACGTACGGCTCACGGTCGGCGCGGGCGCCGAACTGCGCTGGCTGCCGGAGCCGTTGATCGCCGCCCGCGGCAGCGACCTGACGATGACCACCCGGGCCCGACTCGCCCCGGGCGCACGGCTGGTGCTGCGGGAGGAACAGGTCCTCGGCCGCCACGACGAGCCGAGCGGCCGCCTCGCCGCCCGCCTCACCGTCGAGTACGAAGGGCGCCCGCTGCTCGACCAGGAACTGTCCTTCGGCCCGGGCACCGCACCCGGATGGGACGGCCCCGCCGTGCTCGGCGGCCACCGCGCGGTCGGCCAACTCCTCCTGGTGGCACCGGACCTGGGCGACCACGCGGCCGAACTCGCCGATGTGCCGGCGGAGTACGGCCGCGCCGCCCTCACCGCGCTGGCCGGACCCGCCCTGCTCGTCACCGCGATCGCCCCGGACGGCCGGCACCTGCGCACCCTGCTCGACGGCTACCTGCGGCGGTTCAGCGCCACGTGAACGCCACTCGAGCCCCGGTCGACCGCGGGCGGACCGTAGCCGCGCCGCGCGTCGCGACCGTCAGCCCGCGGCGGGCTGCTCGGCCGCCGGCTCCCCCGCGATCGGCTCGGTACGCGGCGCGGCCACCCGGACGTAGTCCTTCGTGCTCAGCGCCAGCGAGCAGTCCAGCCGGGCCGCGTTGAAGTAGATCTCGTCGTGGACCAACAGCCCGGGATCGACGACCAGTTCGAGCTTCTCGTCGAAGGAGAACGGCAGCACGGTGCCGCTCACGCTCCCGGCCAGCCGCTCGGCGATGTCCCGCGACGCGAACGACACGTACGTGCCCGACAGCAGCGCCTTCACCGCGCCCAGGTCCACCCGCCGGTCGCCCGGCACCACGGCGAGGACATAACGCGTCACCTTCTTGCCCACCTTGACCATCACCACGATGCACTTCGCCGCCTGCGCAAGGGAGTTGCCGCGCAGCGCGCTCACCACCTCGGTGGCGCCCTCCGGTTCGTGGTCGATGGTGCGGTACTGCGCGCCCTGCTCGTCCAGCAGCGCGATCAACCGGTCGTAGGTCTCGTGGGTTTCGAGGGTCCCGGACCCGTCGCCCGCCTCGTGGGTATCCTGCCGCTGCGTGTCCTGCTCGCTCATGTCCCCGCTCGCTGTGCTCGTGGTGTGGTGGTGCTCGTGATGGTGGTGCGGGCGCGTCGTCACGCGAACTCGGCCGTGAACGCCGCCCGGGTGGGGGAGTCCTCGCGCCGGTCCAGCACGGCGAAGACCGCCTCGTCGACGGAGTCGGCGAACCGCCCGCCCGGACCGAGCAGCGCCGCGAAGGCACCGGCGACCACGGCCGGGTCGTTCCGGAACACCCCGCAGCCCCACGCCCCGAGCACCAGACGCCGGTAGCCGTTCGCGACGGCCACCTCCAGCACCCGCTCGGCACGTGCCGCCAGCGCCGGCCCGACCTCCCGCACCCGCTCGGGCATCGTACGCGCGATCACGCCCGCGTTCGGCGCGGGGCAGGTGAGGAAACCCGCGAGGTACGGCCGGGCGAGCAGCGCGCCCGAGTCGGCGCGGAAGACCGGCACACCGGGGGAGTGGATGACCCGGTCGCTGTAGAAGGTGTCGCGGACCTCGCGGTGGTGGGCGTAGAACTCCGGGGCGCGCAGCAGGCAGTGGTACAGCGCGGAGGCGCGGCACAGCGCCTCCTCCTGCGCCTGGGCGCCGTTGACGTAGCCGCCGCCGGGGTTGCGGGCGGACGCGAAGTTGAGCACCGCGACCGCGCCGCCGCCCTCGGCCACCAGCCGCCGGGTCGCCTGGGTGCTGCCCTCCGACGTGACCGTGCAGCGGGTGCCGGTGCCTGTGCCGGTGCCGCGGGCCGCCGTGTCCGGCACCTCGACCGGCTCGGGCCCGTACATCCTGGTGCCGTCGGCGGCCCGCGCCACCGGCTCGGCCAGGTCCACCCATCGGCCGTCCGGCCCGGGGTAACCGCCCTCGGTCACGATCCGTTCGTTCTCGTGGGCGATGTTCCGCAGTCGTGCGCTCATGCCCCGGCACGGTACGGTCAAAGCCCGCTCCCGCGCGATCCGTTATCGGGTGTCCCGGGACCAGGGCGAGGACGCGGGGGGCGAGCGTTTCGGCCGTCACGCGATACGGCGGGCCGCCGCCTTGCACCCTTCGCAAGACGCGATATAGCGTGAGTGGTGTTCCGTTCCGTCCCCCAGGAGGTCCCTCGTGTCCGAACGGTCGCCACGGCAGTCGCACGGGTCGGACGGTGCGGCTGACGACGCGCACCTGCGGGTCTCGGACGACGAGCGGGACCACACGGCCGCCCTGCTCGGCGACGCGCTGGCCGCCGGCCGGATCGACGTCGGCGAGCACGCCGAGCGGCTGGAGGCGGTGTACGCCGCGCGCACCCGCGGCGAACTCGTCCCGATCACCGCGGACCTGCCCGCCCTCACGCCCGGCGTGTCCCCGACCGAACCCGGCGACAGCGCGCCCATCGAGGCGCTGTTCGCCAAGGTGCGGCGCTCGGGGCCGTGGCCCGTGCCGCCGTACACCGTCGCCCGCGCCCGCTTCGGCGCGATCGTGATCGACCTGCGGCAGGCGATGTTCACCCGCCGTGAGGTGGTGATCGAGGCCGGGTCGTTCTTCGGCAAGGTCGAGATCCTGGTCCCGGACAACGCCAACGTCTACGACACCGGGTCGGCGCTGTTCGGGAAGCGGTCCCAGGTCGGGAGCCGCGAGGGCAAGGAGGACGACGGTCCGGTGGTGCGGATCACCGGGCGCTCGGTGTTCGGCCATGTCCGGGTGATGCGCGGCTCGAAGTGGGCCTGGTGGATCGGCCACCAGATGGGCGGTCACGTGGAGGAGCGCATGGAGCACATGACCCGGCACATGGAGGCGCGGATGGAGCACATGAGCCGCCATATGGAGCGTATGGGGAACATGGGCCGCCACATGGACGGTCGGAGGGGTCGTGGCAGCGGCCGCGACCGCGACGCGTGAGCGCCTGAACCCGTGAGCGCCTGAACGTGCGGCCGCCGGTGCCCCGGGTGTCCCGGGCCACCGGCCAAGGCGGAGGGCCCACCCGCCGCACAGCCTCGCCGCCGCACCACACGACCGCGCCCCACCGATCCCCGCCGCTGACCTACGCGCTCAACTCCGCTGCGCCAGCCAGGCGTTCTCCGCCGCGTAGTCGAACCACTCGTCGCCCTCGTCCGACAGCCGTGCGGGCAGCGGGAACCGCTCCTTCCAGTCGTGCTCCTCCAACTCCCGGGCGAGCCAGGCCACCGTCTCCGGCAGCGAGTCCTCGTACGTGGTGACGGCGCGGTAGCCCAACTCCCGTTCTGCGGCGGACATGTCCAGCACCATCGGGTGCGGCAGCCCCCACGGGTGGTTGCCCACGGTCGGCGCCGGAGGCGGGCCGTCGACCAGCACCGTCTCGGTGGTACGGCCCAGCACCGCGTCGATCGCGGCACCGATCTCCGCGACCGTCGGCACCCGCGGGTCACCCGCGTTCAGCACCCGGGAGCCGGGCGTGCGCGCGGCCAGCCGGACCAGCTCGGTGATGTTCGACGCGTGCACCGGGTGGAAGCGGCTGCTGCCCCCGTACGGCAGCACCCGCACCGTGCGCCCGTCCAACGCCCGCTTCACGAAGTACAGTTCGCGCGGCAGCGGGCTGTGGGTGCCGTGGATCGCGCCGGCCCGCAGCAGCGTGCTGGGCAGTTCGCCGCCGGCCGCGAGCAGCGTCTGCTCCAGCTCCACCTTGCGGGTGCCGTACGTCGCCGGACCGGCGTCGACCGTCGTCCACGTCTCGGGCAGCGGCACCGGAAAGCGCGGCGAGCCGTCCGGCTCGTCCTGGGTGTCGAAGCTGCGGTCCTGCTCGTCCTTGTACACGGCGGCGCTGGAGATCACCACCGCCGACCCGATCCGGTCGGCGAGGGAGAGCAACTGCCGTGCGTGGTGCGCGTCGTAGGCGACGCAGTCCAGCAGCACGTCGCAACCGTCACCCAGCGCGGCGGCCAGCGCGGCCGTGTCGGCGCGGTCCACCCGGACCGTGCGGACACCGGGCGGCCACCCCGCGTCGGTGCCGCCGCCGCGCGAGGCCGCCGTCACCTGCCAGCCGTCCGAGGCGAGCGCCTGTACCGCCTGCCGGCCGATCTGCCCTGATGCTCCGAGGACGAACGCAGTTCCTGTCATGCCGCGACGCTACGGCCGCCGGGCCCGGGCGGACCAGGGCGTTTCGCCGTACGCGGATTCGCCCTCGGCGCAACCCGCCCGGACCGGCCCGCACCGGCCCGCACCCGCTCGCGCCCGCACGCGACGCACCGGCGGGCGTCCGGTCGGATGCCCGCCCCGGCATCGCCCCGGCATCGGAACCGGCATCCGCCCCCGCATCCGCGCCGGCGTCCAGGCCGTCACCCGGTCGCGCGCCGTGGAAATCGCGGTGCGCCGGCCCGCTGGGCTGCCTACAGTGGAAAGCGCCGCGAAGCGCAGCACGGGCATACTTCCGCTCATAACGGGGAGGTCGCGGGTTCGACTCCCGCCCGGCCCACCATCCAGGGCCGGTAGCTCAGTGGTAGAGCACCACAGAACGCCCGTGCGACAGGAACTCGCGGCACCCGTCCGGGTCCACCCGCCGGTCCGTCGTACGCCCCCACCCGCACCGCCCTCGGCGGCTTCGTGCTGCCCGGCCGCGGTCGCGCCGGGGGACCGTCACGACATCACGACACCATGCGATGACATCACGTCAGGAGACGCGCACCATGAGCAAGTTCGCCGCGCGCCGCCGCGCGCCCACCGGCCCGGTGGCCACCACCGGCCGCACCCGCACGCACGAAGGCGGCGCCGGCTTCACCCGGGACGCCAAGAGCGACCTCTTCCTCCTCGCTGCGGCCAACATGGTCGGCGAGGACAGCTTCTACGAGTCCGCGGGCGACCGCGACGACCGCTTCCGCCGGCTGGTCCATGCCGCCACCAGGACCGACCCCGACTGGGTGGCTCGCTTCGTGCCCTACCTGCGCCGGGAGTTGAACATGCGCTCGGCCGCCGTCGTGGTCGCCGCCGAGTCCGCGCTGGCCCGCCGGGCCGGCACCGACGTCGAACCGACCGTGTCCGTACGGACCTTGGTCGACTCCGCGCTGCTGCGCGCCGACGAGCCCGCCGAGTTCCTCGCGTACTGGAAGGCCCGCACCGGCAAGGTCACCCTGCCCGGCGGTGTGCAGCGCGGTCTCGCCGACGCCGTCGCCCGCCTCTACACCGAGCGGGCCGCCCTGAAGTACGACGGGGTGGCCGCGGCCTGGCGGATGGCCGACGTGGTGGCGCTCGCCAAGCCGCGCCCGGCCGGCCCCTGGCAGGCCGACCTGTTCGACTACCTCGCCGACCGGCGCTGGAAGCGCGACAGCGTCCGGGTCACGGACCGGCTGCCGGTGCTCACCGCCTACCGGGCGGCCATGGCGATGCCGGTGGCCGAGCGGCGCGCGTACTTCCTCGCGGACCCGGCGCGGCTGGGGGCGGCCGGGATGACGTGGGAGCAGCTCTCCTCGCTCGGCGCGATGGACGCCGCCGCCTGGACCGCGATCCTGCCGCGGATGGGGCTGATGGCGCTCACCCGCAACCTGCGCAACCTCGACGAGGCCGGCGTGCCCGACCACGTCGCCGAGCAGGTCGCGGCGCGGCTCGCCGACCCCGTGCAGGTGCGCCGCTCCCGGCAGTTCCCGTACCGCTTCCTGTCCGCGTACCGCACCGCGCCGTCGCTGCGGTGGGGCCCGGCGCTGGAGCGGGCGCTGCTCGCCTCGACCGCGAACGTGCCGGCGCTGCCCGGCCGCACGCTGGTGCTGGTCGACACGTCGGCGTCGATGCGGCAGCCGGTCGCGGAACGCAGCCTGGTCCGGCACGTGGACGTGGGCGCGCTGTTCGCGGTCGCGCTCGCCGCGCGGGGCTGCGAGGTCGACCTGGCCGGTTTCGCCACCGGCGTGTTCGGCCACCGGCTGCGGCGCGGAGGCAGCGTGCTGCGGCAGGCCGACGAGTTCTGCGCGCGGGTCGGCGAGGTCGGGCACGGCACCGAGACGGTCACCGCGCTCAAGACCGCGTACCGGCGGCACGACCGGGTGGTGCTCTTCTCGGACATGCAGGCGTTCGCCCATCCCGGCACCGGCGCGTGCGGCGTGACCGTGTCGACGGCGGTGCCCGCCGCGGTGCCTGTGTTCGGCGTGAACACCGCGGGGTACGCCCCCGCGGCGCTGGACACGGCGACGCCGAACCGGTACGAGATCGGGGGGTTCTCGGACAAGCTGTTCACGATGGTCGACCTGCTCAGCCGCGGCCGCGACGCCACGTGGCCGTGGGAGCGGTAAGGAGGGCCCCTGACCCGCCCGGGTGGCCCGTTCCGCCGGTTCAGGGACCACCTGTCCGTGTGGGCTGGTCGCGCGGTTCCCCGCGCCCCTGTGCCGGTGCGGCTCTCTCCGAGGGAGGACGCCGAGCCGGGAGGGTCAGGGGTGCCCTGGTCCGTGGGCGGTGCGGCGGGGCGTGAGGATGGCGGCGGCCGGCTACCGCTCCCGGTCCGCCGCCTGCCCCTGCCCGTCCCCGAGGCGAGCGGTCCGCCCGGGGTCGGGCGCCGCCATGTCCGCCGCGTCCGCGTCGTAGTGCTCGAACCACGGCAGTCCCGCCGAGGCGTAGGCCGCCCGGTCCACCGGCGAGGCGGGCGCCGGCTCCCCGGTGATCCGCCGCCATTGCGCCGCCGTCGCCAGATGTACGAACACCCGGCCGGAGGGCTCGCGTTCCCAGTCGTCCAGCGGTCGAGGGTCCCGGTAGACCTCCTGCCGCATCCGGCCGCCCGCGCCCAGGCCCGGCGCGGTCACGGCAGGCCCCGCCGGCTCGCCGGGCCCGGCCTCCGCCGCGAGCGGCACCCCCGGCGCCGGCCCGAACCGGCCCGGCCGCGCCCCGCCGACCTCGCCCCACCCCGCCACATCGCGCCCGCGCACCGCTCGCGCCCGCTGCGCGGCCTGCCACCGTGCCCGCACCCGGGCCCGTAGCTCGAAGACCTGCAACTGCACGCCGACCCAGTCCTCCGAGGCGGGTCCGCGGGGCGCTGTGACCGTCCCCGGCTCCGGCGGCACCGCGACGAGCTGGCGGATCGTGCCCCGCCCGGAGTTGATCCCGTCCAGCCACGGCTGGCGCGGCAGCACCACGTAGTTCTGCGGGTCCTGCGCCAGCTGGTCGCTCCACGGCCGCCCCGACACCGCGCACACCTGGCCCACCCCCACCTGGAGGGCGACCGGCGCCGACGCGGAGAAACTCAGCCACACCGCCTCGCGCTGGAAGACCGGCAGCAGCACCCCGCCGTGGCCGAGCCACTGGTCAGGCGCCTGATCCGGGTAGTCCGCGACCCACCTCAGCGGGAAGCCGCCGAGCCCCGGCGGCAGTGGATGGGTACCGGTCTCCGGCAGCCGCAGCGTCCGCATGAACCGTACGGTGGCCCCGCCGGGCAGCTCGAGCGCCCCCTCCGAGACCCGCACCTGTCCGCCCATCCACGGGCCCCCCTTCGGTCAACCGCGACTGCGCGCCTGCAGTGACGCCAGGTAGGCGTTGTACGCGACGAGCTCCGCATCCCCGTTGCGGTCGGCGGCCCGGTCGGTGCGGCGCGCCTGCCGTTTCTCGGAGGTGTACCACTGGAACAGCAGGGCCACCAGCACGACCACCGACGGGATCTCGCTGAACGCCCAGGCGATACCACCAGCGGCGGTCTGGTCGCTGAGCGGGTGCACGCCCAGCGAGGCCGGCGGGTGCTTGAAGGTGGTGACCATCGGCTGGCTCGCCATCATCAGCGCGATCCCGAAGAACGCGTGGAACGGCATCCCCGCGAACAGCTCCAGCATCCGCATCACATAGCCCGGCCGGTGCGGCCCGGGGTCGACACCCATGATCGGCCAGAAGAACACCAGGCCGACCGCGAGGAAGTGCACCATCATCGCGATGTGCCCGGTCTGGCTGCGCATCAGGCTGTCGAAGATCGGCGTGAAGTACAGCCCGTACAGGCTCGCCACGAAAAGCGGGATGGTGAACGCCGGGTGGGTGACCACCCGCATCAGGCGGCTGTGCAGCAGCTTCACCAGCAGCTCGCGCGGGCCGGTGCGGCCGTTCCCGGCGGTCGGCAGCGCCCGCAGCGCCAGGGTCACCGGCGCGCCCAGCAGCAGCAGGATCGGCGAGAGCATGCTGAGCACCATGTGCTGCACCATGTGCACGCTGAACATCGCCATGCCGTAGTCGTTGAGCTTGGTGCACATCGTGAGGCCGACGGTCAGCACGCCGACCACGAAGGAGATCGTGCGGCTCGGTGCCCACCGGTCGCCGCGCGCCCGCAGCCGGATCACCCCCCAGCCGTACAGCGCGAGCAGCACCACGCACAGCACCAGGAAGAACGGGTCACCGCCGAAGGCCAGCCCGCGGCCGAGCGTGAACGGCGGAAGGTCCGCGTCCATGCCCGGCATTCCCGGCATGGCCAGCAAGGCCGAACCGCCGTGATCCATCTGTCACTCCTTCACCCGATGTGCCCGCACCAGACTAGAACCGCCCCCGGTCGTCGATCCGACCGGGGGCGTCAACAGCGGGTCGCGGCGGGCGGCCGCGGCGTGTTCAGGAGGACAGGCGGGGCGTACGGCTCACAGCACGCACTCGGCCTCGGTGTACCGCTCGGCCGGCACCGTCTTGAGGTGCTCGACCGCCTCCGACAGCGGCACCAGGTTGATGTCGGTGCCGCGCAGCGCCGTCATCATGCCGAACCGGCCGTGGTGCACCGCTTCCACCGCGTGCCAGCCGAAGCGGGTGGCGAGCACCCGGTCGTACGCCGTGGGGGTGCCACCGCGCTGCACGTGGCCGAGGATCACCGGGCGCGCCTCCTTGCCCAGCCGCTCCTCCAACTCCACCGAGAGCTGGTTGGCCACACCGGTGAACCGCTCGTGTCCGTAGACGTCGGTCGCGCCGGAGGTGAAGTCCATCGTGCCCTCGCGGGGCTTGGCGCCCTCGGAGACCACCACGATCGCGAACTTCTTGCCCGCCTCGAACCGCTTGCCGACCACGTCGGTCAGCTCCTGCACGTCGAACGGCCGCTCCGGCACCACGATCGCGTGCGCGCCGGCCGCCATGCCCGAGTGCAGCGCGATCCACCCGGTGTGCCGGCCCATGACCTCCACGATCAGCACCCGCTGGTGCGACTCCGCGGTGGTCTTCAGCCGGTCCAGCGCCTCGGTGGCGACGGTCACGGCGGTGTCGAAGCCGAAGGTGACGTCGGTGGAGGAGATGTCGTTGTCGATCGTCTTCGGCACGCCCACGATCGGCAGGCCCGCGTCCGACAGCAGCCGGGCCGCCTTGAGGGTGCCCTCACCACCTATCGGGATGATCGCGTCCAGGCCGAGGTCGGCGACATGGCCGCGGGCCTGCTCCACCCCGCCGCGCAGATGCGCCGGCTGCACCCGGGACGAGCCCAGGATGGTGCCGCCGCGGGCCAGGATGCCGCTGACGGCGTCGAGGTCGAGCTTGCGGTAGTCGCATTCGAGCAGGCCCTTCCACCCGTCGTGGAAGCCGATGACCTCGTCACCGTGGTCGACCACGGCGCGGTGCACCACGGACCGGATGACGGCGTTCAGCCCGGGGCAGTCGCCGCCGCTGGTCAGGACACCAATACGCATCGCTCGCTACTCCTGCAACTCAACCGGACGGCCGGACCCCGTCGTCCGGATGGATCGGGCCCAGCTTACCGATCGCGCCGTCCACGCCTCCACGGCGACCGCACTTCGGACACCTGACGATTACCCCAACAGCAGGTCACCTCCGCACAGCGTGACGGTGCCGGACCGCTGCCGGCTCCGGCACCGCCCGCGGTACGGGTCAGGCGGGTTGCACGGCCGCGGCGATCCGCTCCTCGCGGAGCGCGTCGTACCACTGGTCGTCGACCGGCGGCAGCGCGTTGACGTCCAGCGCCAGCTTGATCAGCAGATCGGCGATGTGCGGGTTGCGGGCCATCACCGGGCCGTGCATGTACGTGCCGAACACCGTGTCGTTGAACGCCCCTTCGGTGCCGTCGCCGGTGCCGTTGCCGCGGCCGACCCGGGTGCGGGCGAACGGGCGGGCGGCCGGGCCGAGGTGCGTGACGCCCTGGTGGTTCTCGAACCCGGTCAGCGGCGGCAGCCCCAACTGCGGGTCGATGTCCGCCAGCACGTCGCCGACGCAGCGCTCGCCCTCGCCACGCGTGCTCACCACGTCCAGCAGTCCCAGGCCCGCCTCGGGCCGGCCCAGGTCGTTGACGAACTCGTGGCCGAGGATCTGGTAGCCCGCGCACACCGAGAAGACGATCGCGCCGTTGGCCACCGCCCGGTTCAGCCCGCCGTCACGGCGCAGCCGCTCGGCCGCCAGCCGCTGCGGGCGGTCCTCACCCCCGCCGATCAGGTAGATGTCGCCGGAGGTCGGGATCGGCTGGTCGGAGCGGACGTCGACCCGGGTGACCGGCACCCGGCGCTGCTGCGCCCGCCGCTCCACCACCAGCGCGTTGCCCTGGTCGCCGTAGGTGCTGAGCAGGTCGGGGTAGACCCACACCAGGCGCAGGCTGGAATCACTCATGCGTGCTTCTCCTCGGGTCCGTCGGGATCGGGCCTGGGGCCGGGCCTGCGGCGACCACGGGTCGTCCGCGGGGCCCGCCTGCCCGTTCAGTTTCCGACCTTGCGGCGCAGGTCCTGGAACGCGGTGTAGTTGGCGATCGCCTCGATCCGGCCGGGCGGCGCGTTGCGCACCGCCTCGTCCAGGTCGGCGCAGACCCGGAACTGCAGTCCGGCCACCTCCAGCCGCACCGCCAGGTCCAGCCGGCGGTCACCGAGCACCATGATCGGGTGCCCGGCCAGCCGGGTGTAGTCCACGTCCCACAGCCAGGAGGTGTCGGTGCCGTCGGCGCCGCGCGCGTTCACCGACAGGATCACCGGCGCCGGCGGCTGGTCGATCAGCGAGAACGTCTCCAGCCAGCCCGCCGGGTTCTTCGCCAGCAGCAGCCGCACCTGGCGCTGCTGGTAGGTGACCACGTCGTAGCGCCCGGCGACCGCCTGCACCTTGTACATCCGCTCCAGCGCGACCTTGGGGTCGATGCCGAAGGCCGCGGCGACCGCGGTGGACACCGCCGCGTTGGACTTGTTGGCGCGGCCGGGCAGCTGGAGGTGGATCGGCCACGCGACGCCGTACGGATCGACCACGTGGTCGCCGGACAGCCCCCACGTCGGGGTCGGGCGGCGGAAACCGCACTCGGAGCAGAACCAGTCGTCGGAGGGGCGCTGGAGCACCCCGCCGCAGGACGGGCACGACCAGGCGTCGTCCTTCCACTCCTGGCCGGCGGCCACCCACACCACGGTCGGGCTCGACGACGCGGCCCACACGATCAGCGGGTCGTCGGCGTTGGCGACGACGATCGCCTCGGAACCGGCCAGCCCCTCGCGCCACTTCTCGGCGAGCATCCGGGTCTCGGCGGCCCGGTCCAGCTGGTCCCGGGAGAGGTTGAGCAGCGCGATCGCCTTCGGGGTGGTGTCCCGCGCCACGCCCGCGAGGTACTTCTCGTCCACCTCGATCACGCCGAACCTGGCGTCGGAGCCGCCGGCCAGCGCCGACGTGATGCCGGCGGGCATGTTCGCGCCCAGCGCGTTCGAGACCACGGGGCCGCCCGCGCGCAGCGCCTCGGCGAGCAACCGGGTCGTCGTGGTCTTGCCGTTGGTGGCCGACACCAGTACGACGTCCAGGTGGCGGGCGAGGCGCGCGAGCAGGTCGGGGTCGAACCTCAGCGCGACCTTGCCGCCGATCACCGATCCACTGCCCTTGCCTGCGGCGCGGGAGACCGCCGCCGCGGCCCTGCCCGCCGTCACGGCGAGCTTCGCCCGCGGCGTCAGCGGCTCAGAGTTGCCTGCCATCGTGGGTGCTTCCTCCTCGACTTCGGCCGAGCTGGCCAGGCCCAGCCTATCGACTTCCGGATGGGGGAGACGACCGCCGCGACGGTCGACGCCGCAGCCCGGCCGCGGGCCGGCGTGCGCTGGCCACGGAAGGCGTGCACCCGTAAGTGGGTGCTGAGGGCGCCTCCCAGGCGAAGCGTTGGGGGCGGAACCGCGCGCTGGCCCACCACCGCGAGGTGGTCCCTGGACGGACGGGACCGGGCGGCCCGGGGGCAGGGGCGCGAGGAACGGCGCGCTGGCCCACCCGCCGGCGGGTGGTCCCTGGACGGACGGGACCGGGTAGCCCGGGGGGTCAGGGGCGCCCTACAGTCCGCGGCTGCCGGCGCGGTCACCCGCGAGGGTGAGCCGACCCCACAGCAAATCCGCCAGGGTCCGCACGAGTTCGTCCCGGGAGCAGGGCCGCTCGCCCAGCCACCAGTCGCCGGCGGCGTACATCATCCCGACGATCCCGTGCCCCCACACGCGCGCGACCTGCCGGGTGTCGGGCCCGAGGTCGAGCCGCTCGGCGATCACGTCGCCGAGGTCCTCGCCCATCCGCCGCAGCAGCGGCACCTGGTGGCGGCCGACGTCGAACCCCTTCTCTCCGTCGGCCGCGGGCGTCTCCGCCGGGTGCATGAGGAACCGGTAGACCTGCGGCCGGGTCTCGATCGCGGACAGGTACGCGTGCAAGGTGGCCTCGACCCGGTCGCGACGGTCCCCGGGGGAGTCCAGCGCAGTGCGCAACGTCGCCAGCAGCGCGTCGGTGTGCCGCTTGGCCAGTGCCCGGTACAGCCCGGACTTGTCACCGAAGTGCCGGTAGAGGATCGGCTTGGTGATGCCCGCCTCCGCGGCGATCGCGTTCATCGACGCCTCGGGGCCCTCGCGCAGCACCACGCGTTCGGCGGCCTCCAGCAGTTCGGTACGGCGGCGCTCGGTGGCGGTCCGCTGATCCTGCCGATGCCCGGTGTCCACCGTGCGCCTCCCGGTCGTTCGCCGCGCTCGTGTGTCACCGGGCGCCATGGGTCAACTGCTCGTCTGCACTGCTCGTGTACTGCAGCTTTATGCGCGCAACGTAACACCCCCGGGGCACTCCACGGCTCGGCGCTCGGTGAGTTGACATTCCCTACCGCACGGTAACAGACTGCTGTTACCGCAAGTAACCAGTACGTGGAGGGGACCATGGGCGACTTCACGCTCGAACTCAACGACGAACAGCAGTCCGTGCGCGAATGGATTCACGGTTTCGCCGCCGACGTGATGCGCCCGGCCGCCGCCGAGTGGGACGAGCGCGAGGAGACGCCCTGGCCCATCATCCAGGAGGCCGCCAAGATAGGGCTGTACTCGCTGGATTTCTACGCCCAGCAGTTCTTCGACCCGACCGGCCTGGGCATCCCCATGACCATGGAGGAGCTGTTCTGGGGTGACGCGGGCATCGCGCTGTCCATCGTCGGCACCGGCCTGGCCGCCGTCGGGGTGCTCGCCAACGGCACCGAGGAGCAGATCGGCACCTGGGTGCCGCAGATGTACGGGGACGCCGCCGACGTGAAGGTGGCCGCCTTCTGCTCCTCCGAGCCGGACGCCGGCTCCGACGTCGGCTCGATGCGCACCCGCGCGGTCTACGACCAGGCCACCGACGAGTGGGTGCTCAACGGCACCAAGACCTGGGCCACCAACGGCGGCATCGCCAACGTGCACGTGGTGGTGGCCGTGGTCGACCCGGAACTCGGCACCAAGGGCCACGCCTCCTTCATCGTGCCGCCCGGCACCCCCGGCCTGTCCCAGGGGCAGAAGTTCAAGAAGCACGGCATCCGCGCCTCGCACACCGCCGAGGTCGTACTGGAGGACGTCCGCGTGCCCGGCGACTGCCTGCTCGGCGGCAAGGAGAAGCTCGACGAGCGGCTGGCCCGCGCCCGTCAGCGGGCGAAGTCCGGCGACGGTGCGGAGAGGGTGAAGAACGCGGCGATGGCCACGTTCGAGGCGTCCCGCCCGGCGGTCGGCGCGATGGCGGTCGGCACCGCGCGCGCTGCCTACGACTACGCCCTCGAATACGCCAAGACCCGCGAGCAGTTCGGCCGCCCGATCATCGACAACCAGGGCGTCGCGTTCCAACTCGCCGATATGCGCACGCAGATCGACGCGGCGCGGCTGCTGGTGTGGCGGGCGTCCTGGATGGCCACCGCCGGCCGCCCGTTCACCTCGGCGGAGGGCTCCATGTCCAAGCTGTTCGCCAGCGAGACCGCGAAGAAGGTCACGGCGCAGGCGATCCAGATCCTCGGGGGCAACGGCTACACCCGGGAGTACCCGGTGGAGCGGATGCACCGGGACAGCGCGATCTACACGATTTTCGAGGGGACCAGCGAGATCCAGCGGCTCGTCATAGCCCGCACCCTCGCAGGGGTGCCGATCCGCTGAGGGCGCTGCCTGGGGTGCGGGACCCCCCGGGCTGGGCGGTACTGAGAGCAGAGGGACCTTGCGGTCCGCGGTGGCTGGTCGCGCAGTTCCCCGCGCCCCTTGGAGTACTGCGGCTCCCTCCGCGTCAACCACGGGGGAGCCGCACATATCAAGGGGCGCGGGGAACTGCGCGACCAGCCACCCACCGACCGCAAGGTCCCTTGGCACACGGACCGGGGGCACCCCGGTGGGACAGGGCCCGGCCGCCCGCAGGGGCTAGTCGCGGTAGCCGCGGAGGAGGAACCAGCCCAGGAACGCGGCGCCGACGACCGACACCACGATGAACGTGCGCATCACCGGCCCGGGTCCGGGGGACTGGTTGACCGCCAGGGTGGTGAGCACGTGGTGGATCTGCATGGCGACTCCTTCAGCTCGACGCCTCAGCGTAGCCCCGGGCGGTGCCGCGACCGCCGAGTGGGGTGCGGACGGCGGGGCGTGGCGCCGGGAGCGTGACCGCGGACACGTCGCGGACCCTGCCGGACCCTCACACCGGGGGCGCGGGGTCTGGTTCAATAGGGGCATGGCCAGCATCACTGACCCCGGGACAGGTCGCGACGACCTCGAGCCCTTCTGGCCGTCCCGGCAGGAGCACCACTTCGACCGCTGGTGTTGCCGCGCGATCCCCGCGCGGAACCACGTCGCCCGCTGACCTCGCACCGCTTCCGGCCCCAGCGCCGGTTGCCGTCGGCAGCACGTTTCCGGTCCCGCGCACGACGGAGTCCTCCCGACCCATCGCGCGAAAGAGCCGAAACCATGTCGAACGTCTCGCACATCCCGTCCGCACCCGCCGCCGTACCCGCGCCGCCCGCCTCCCGGCAGCGGCTGCGCGCGGTGCGGCCCGACGAGGTCCCGCCCGCCCCCGACTTCCTTCCGCCCGGCGCCACTTGGCTGCCCGCGCCCGGGCATGTGCTGCCCGCGGTGGCCGGTGGTGCCCCGATGGTCGGCTACCTGGTGCTGGTCCCGGCCGACCGGGCCCGCGCCGATCAGCCGGTGCCGGCCGCCGACCCGTACCAGTACGCCGTCGAGCCGGTCGTCGAGACCGTGGTGGAGCAGCAGCGGGGCGGGCCGGCGCTGCCCGTCGCGCCGGTGCTCATAGACGGCGAGCGCCGCACCGCCGCCGTCGACGGCCGCCCGCTGGACCTGACCTACCTGGAGTTCGAGTTGCTCGCCCACCTGGTCGCGCACCCGCACCGGGTGCACTCCCGCGACCAGCTCGTCACCACCGTGTGGGGATACGGCCACGTCGGGGACGGCCGCACCGTGGACGTCCACATCGCCCGGCTGCGGCGGAAGTTGGGCGCCGAGCACCGCGGCAGCATCGTGACCGTCCGCCGGGTCGGCTACAAGTACGCGCCCGCCCAGGCCGCCCGCTGAGGGAGGCCGAGGGGGCGGACCGGGCATGCCGGTCGGGTCCCGGTCGCACGCCCGCGTGCGACCGGGGTCATGGCGAGGGGGCTACGGCACGACCGTGACCGGCCAGCGGCCGGACTTCACCAGGCGCACCGCGACCGAGCCGACCAGCCGGTGCCCGGCCCGCTCCGAGGCGCCGACCACGACCGCGTCGGCGGTGAGCTGGTCGGCGGCCATCGCCAGGCCGTTGTAGGGGTCGCCGCGGAAGGTGTGGAACTCCCAGCGCACCGTGAAGGTCCCGCGCATCCGCTCCACCGAGTCGCGGATGTCGGCGAGGAGCTGCTCCGCGATCCCGGTGTCCGCCTCCGACACCGGCACGCCGAGCGCGGCGCCGCCGGCGATGTAGGGCTGCACGTACACGAGTGCGAGCAGGGCGTGCTGCCGGCGGGCCAGACCACCGGCGTACGCCGCGGCCCGCCAGGAGGAATCCGAGCCGTCGAGCCCGGCGACGATCACTTTCGGTCCGTCGGTGCCGCGCTCGAAACGTGCCGGCAACTTCTGCTCTTCCACCAGGTCAGGCTATCGGTCCTCGGCACCGCTTGATCACCCCCGTGCACGCAGCGTTCTCACTCGATTGGTCCCATTGCCACGACATGGGCGGTTTTGCGGGGCACGCTGTGGAAGAGGAGTGAAGCAGGCGACCGCCCGTCCGGCGCACGAACCGTCCATCGGTCCGCGCCCGCGCACGGCAGCCGCCCACGCCGCTACCGGGGAGGTTTTGCGATGCCTTGCGTGTCCACGAACGTGTTCGTGCGGCGTACACCGACGGAGGTCTTCGACTTTCTCGCCGACGCCCGCAACCTCGCCCTGTGGAGCTCGGGGGTGTCCTCGGTCGCGTCGGCGTACGTACAGCCGGGGGTCAACGCGGTCTACCGCTACCGATTCCCGGGCCGGCGCCGGTTCCACCGGCTGGTCTGCGCCGACTACGAGCCCGGTCGCCGGATAGCGTTCCGCGGTCAGCGGATGTGGGGCCCGCTGGGCACCCAGGTCCCGCTCTACGGCTTCGACCTGCTGCCGCACGCCGACGGCACGCTGGTGCGGCTGTCGGTGACCAGCTCGCTGAGTGCGGGGCTCGCCCTGTTCGCGCCCCTGGTGGCGATGGCGTGGCGGCGCGACCTGCCCGCCGACGGTCTGAAGTTCCGGGACCTGCTGGGCGAGGACCGCCCCGCCGCCGAGGCGCTGCCCACGGCCGCGGCCGGAGCGGGTGCGGCCGGAGCGGGCGCGGAGGCCGGTGCGGGCGCGGAGGCCGGTGCGGGCGCCGGGGCCGAGGTGGCCGCCGACGCGCAGGCCGACGACGCCTCGGTGCCGGCCGCGACCCCCATGCGGACCTCGCCGACCCCCCGTGGATTCGACTACGCTCATTGAGTGTTAAACTAAGTTTGTGATCGGGAGCGCCTGACGTGCGCGCCGGATCACCTCGTGACTGCCCCGGCCTGGTCCCCCCGTCCCGGCCGGGGCGCTTTCATGTCCGGCGTTCCACCGGCCGGCCCGCCGCCGTCAGCGCCGTGAACGCCTGCGCGACCACCATCAGCCAGGCCACGTCCCCGTCGATGGTCCCGGTGCGCGGCAGGGCGGCCGCCGTCAACGCCGCCCGCCGCGGCGGCGGTTGGAGCCCCGCGCGGCGCGCCTCCACGGCCGCCGCCAGCGCCGCCGCCTCGGTCACCGCGTCCGACGACGCACAGCCGGGCGGCAGCGCCGCCACCGCGGCCTGACCCGACACGGCAGGCGCCCCGGCCGCGCCCCGCTCGGCCAGCCAGGCCCGGACGTCGGCCGGATAGTAAGGCCGCAGCGACAGCCGGCCGTCGTGGATCTCGATCACCCGCCGGTACAGCGCGAACTGCATGTCCCGCAGCGCCGGCTTCCCGGTGCGGCGCCGACCCGCCTTCGACGGCCGCAGCGCGATTCCCGGGTGCGCCTCGTACAGCGCCGACCACAGCGGCTCCAGCGCCCGGTACGCACGCGCGGCGCGCACCAGCCGCACCGGCGCGGCCAGCACCCGGCGCCACGTGGTGGCGGTCGCCCCGCCCACCGCGAGCAGCACGCAGGCCACCGCGAGCGCCGCCGACCCGAAGTCCTCCGCGGTGTCCTGCCGGCCCCAGCGCAGGACGTGCGCGGCGTCCGGGAGCAGCAGCAGCGTCCACAGCGCCCCGACCGCGCCGCTCGCCTGCATCAGCCGCAGCCCGGTGCGCAGCGCGCTGGGCGGCATCCGGCGGGCGTGGCGGCCCAGCAGCGTGGTGAACAGCGCCAGGCAGCGCAGCGAGTACACCACGAACAGCAGGTCGTAGCCGGCCAGCAGCCAGCGGTCCGAGGTGCCGTCCACGAACCCGGTGCCGCCCTGGTCGCGCAGGCCCGCCGGGAGGAAGAGCGCGGCCATGGCGACGGCCGTGGCCAGCGCCTGCCAGGTCAGCCGCCGCTGCGTGCCGTGTCCCGGCTCGCCCAGCGCCCGGGCGATCAGCGCCAGCGCGGTCAGCGCGCACATCTTCAGCTCGGCGCCGAGCAGCACCCCCGCCCTCGGCACCGGCGCGAACCGGTCCAGCGCCGCCACCGAGGCCGGGGCCAGCACCAGCAGCGCCGCGCCCATCGACATCGCGAACCAGCCGATGTACCGCATCGCGGGGTCGGGCTCGCCGCGCCGGGCGACCACCATCCGGTAGCAGGCGAACGCGATCAGCAGGCCGCCTGCGCCGTACGTCCCGGTGTCAACCACGCGCCCCGCCCCGGGCGGGCGGCGCGCCGAACATCGACCCCAGCCGGCGCTGCTGGCCCTCCGCGAGCTGCGGCGTGTCCGCCTCGCGCGCGACGCGCGAGCAGATCAGCGACGCCAGTAACTCCGCCTCGTGCTCCTGCGGCTCGCTGTAGACGGTCCGGCCCAGCACCCGGCGGACCAGGGCGTCGGGCAGGTGGGGGAGCAGCGCCCGCGACCCCGGCGGGACATCGCGGCCCCCGGCCCCGGGGACGGGCTCGACCCGGTCGTGCCCGCACACCAGGTGGGCCGCCTCGTGCAGCAGGATGTGCCGCTGGTGCAGCGTGCTGGTGTCCGTGGCGTAGACGATGCAGTCGGCCTGGTCGGTGACCATCAGCAGCCCGCACGGCAGGTTCGGCAACGCGTCGACCGGGATCAGCTCGATCGGCCGGCCGCGCCGCGCGGCGAGCCGGGCGATCAGCGCCAGCTCGTCGAACGGTCTGGGCAGCACGGTGTCGCCCATGGCCTGCCGGTACTTGTCCCACAGCACGCCGTGTGTGGTTGCCCGCGCTCTCACGTGCATCACCCCCATCGCCACCGGCGACCGCCGCTCGCGCGACGCCGATGCCCGACGCCGCGCACTGACCGGAACTCCGGGACCCCCGGCGCCGGTGCCGGGACCCCCGCGTCCCGGCACCGAACGGTCCCGCCTGTCCGGAACCCTGCTTCCCTCGGGTCCCGTCTCGCTCGGTTTCCTTCGAACCCCTGTTGCCTCGGGCCCCGGAACCCCCGCGTCCCGGACCCCGCCCGCCGCACTCCCTGACGATGCGGAACGGCCCCGCGCTACGGCGAGTTCCGCTCGGCCTCGCGTTTGGCGATCAGATCGATCATGTCGCTGATGGTGCCCATGCCTTCCGGCGAGAGGTTCACCGCCCGCAGGGCGACACTGCGCACTCCGGCGTCCCGCAGGGCGCCGAGCAGCTCCAGTTCGGCGGCGATCCGCGCGCCCTGCTCGTCGTCGAAGAAGTACGCGACCGGAATCTGGAAGAACTGCGCGAGCGCCTCCAGATGGCGCTTGGTCGGATTGGTCCGCCGCCCGGTGCGCAACTGCCACAGGTAGGTGGTCGAGAAGCTCTCCCCGGTCGCCTCCCGGCAGGCCCGCGCGACTTCCTCGTGGGTGTACGCCTCGCGGTCCGGCCTGCGCACCACGCGGAAGAGCGCGTCGATCTTCTCCGCCAGGGTCGCCGCCCCGGGCGCCGCCCCGTCCCCGTCAACCATGTGTTGATTCCACCGCCCCCGCCGTGAACCGGAACCTCATCGTATAGGTGTGGAGCGGCAGTTGGCACTGCCGAGCGGACTCCTTCCGGAGCCGTGGGACCGGCACCCGTCGGCGCCCGCGCCCGGCTCGGTCAGTACCGCAGTACCGCCGCGATGTGACCGGAGTCCGCGAGGTGCCCGTCGGGGACGAACCGCACCCGCGCCCCGGTGTCCAGCGCCTGCTCGGCGATCTCGTCCACGATGTCGTCGCGCGCGCCGTGCTCCTCCGCAGCGGCCGGCACCAGGTGCTCACCGTCGTCCCTGACCGTGGTCCGGTAGCCGTCCTCGATCGCCACCAGCGAGGCGCGGCCCTCGGTCACCGACTGCCACACCTCGTCCACGCCGCCGGCGAACTCCTTGCGGCCGCGGGCCCGGTCCAGGTCGTCCAGCACGGCCGCCACCGCCCGCTCGTCGCGCTCCCGGTCGGCGTCGGCGACCGCCCTGGCCAGCGCCTCGCCCGGGCCCTGGGCCAGACCGCCGTGTCCGACGTGCGCCACCGCGTCCCTGGCCACCGGCCCGACCTCGTCCAGCGCGCTGATCGCCTCCGGCTCGCCGACCAGGTACAGCGGCCGCGGGTCGGCCGCCTGCGCCGCCGCCACGGCCTCGGTGACCTCCCGCAGGAAGACCCGGGTGTCCTCGTCGTTGAAGATGCTCGGGGTGTCCCCGATCCGCTCCTGCCGCTCCGGGTCGAAGTCGATCGGGGCCCGCCGCACCGGGAAGGGCCCCTTCTCCTGCCGCGGCGTGTGCTGCCGCCCGCCGCTCCACATCGTGGCCACGTCCGCGGACAGCGCCAGCACCCGGAACGGCTGGTTCGCCGCGTAGGCCGCCACCAGGTTGCGGGTCAGGAACGTCTGCGCCAGCAGCACCCGCTCCGGCACCGACCGCTCCAGCGACCACACGTGGTGCTCGCCGGGCGCGGCGAAGATCGCCAGCCCCTCCTCCGCGTACACCAGGTCCACCTCGGCCAGCGCCTGGTCGAGCTGGCCGATCACGTCGATCCGGTCCGCCCTGGCCACCTCCGGGTCGCTGTGCACCGCGTTCTTCGCCTCCTCCAGGAGGTTGCGCAGCCGTACGGCGTCCTGCGCGTTGTCCGGCTCGCGCCGGTGGGTGGGCAGCAGCACCGAGACCGCCGGGTACTTGCGGGGCCGGCGCAGTTCGGCGAGCGCGGCAGGAGTCAGCGGCTGGTGCATGGAGGGCATGGGCGGACCTTTCCGGCGGCTGGCGAAGACGCGGGCGGCGACGGAGCGCGTGGGACGCGCGCGGGGCCGGAGCGGGCGGACACGTACGGCTGGGGGCGTGCGGTCGCGCCGTCAGCCGCGGACGCGGCCCCCGAACCGTCTGGTCGTCTTGCGGTTGTCTTCCACTTCTGTCCTTTCCTGGATATATCAATCAGTCGACTTCCGCAGCCCAGCGGACTCGCCGACCAGCCCGTCCTCGGCCCAGGCCACCGCGTCCGCCCGGCTCCCGCGCACTTCCGCGCCCGTCGTCAGCTCGCCGTGCCCGTACGGCTCCGCGCCGGTCACCACGCACACCCGGTGCCCGGCGGCGGTGACCCGCGCCAGCGCCGCCGTCAGCATCGTCCGGGCCGTCGGCCGTACCCACATCACCTCGGCGAGGTCCAGCACCAGCCACCCCGGGCGGTCCGGCGCCACCGACGCCAGCGCGTACAGCACCCGCTCCACCGCCGTGAAGTCCAGCTCGCCGCGCGCGGCCACCAGCGCGATCCGCCGCGCCTCGCGCGCCAGCAGCTCCCGCTCCTGCGGCGGGCGGTCCGTGGCGGGGGGCCAGTGCTCCGCCGTCGTGCACGCCGTGACCGTGGCCGGGCCCGGCGCGGGTGGTTGCATCAGGTGCAGCCCGAGCCGCCGGGACACCTCGCGCAGCGCCGCCACCGCCCGCACCGGGCTGCCGGTGGGGTCCAGCGGCGGGCTGTAGCAGGCGAGCCCGAACCGGCCCGGACTCGCCGCCGCCAGCCCGCCCGACACGCCGCTCTTGGCCGGCAGCCCGACCCGTACCAGCCAGTCGCCGGCCGCGTCGTACATCCCGCAGGTCGCCATCACCGCCAGCACCTGCACCGCGACCCGCTCGGGCACCACGGTCCTTCCGGTCACCGGGTTGACGCCGCCGGTGGCCAGCGTCGCCGCCATCACGGCCAGGTCCACGGTGTTCACCCGGACCGCGCACTGCCGGAAGTACGTCTCCACCGCGGCGCGCGGCTCGGTGCGCAGCGAGCCGGCGGCGTGCATCAGGTAGGCCAGGGCGCGGTTGCGGTCGCCGGTCGCGGACTCCGAGCGGTACACCTCCTCGTCGACCTCCAGCCGGTGCCCGGCGAACGCGCTCAGGCCCTCCAGCACCCGCGCGAACCGCTCCTCCGGGCTGTCCGCCGGGACCAGGTCGGTGGTCGCGATCGCACCCGCGTTGATCATCGGGTTCGCCGGGCGCCCGGTGCCGCGCTCCAGGCTGATCGCGTTGAACGCGTCGCCGCTCGGCTCGTTGCCCACCCAGCGGTGGATCTCGTCGAGCCCCAGCTCCGCCAGCGCCAGCGCGTACACGAAGGGCTTGGCGACCGACTGGATCGAGAACGGCACCTGGGAGCGCCCGGCCTGGTAGCGGTGTCCGTCCATGCTCACCAGCGCCAGCCCGAAGTCGTCCGGATCGGCGAGCGCGAGCTTGGGGATGTACGACGCGACCTCGCCGTCCGTGACCGGCAGGAACTGCCCGTGCACCTCGGCGAGGCCCGCGCTGATCACGTCGAACGGAGCCGTGTCGACCATGCGTCCATGCTTGGCGCGGCGTGGGCGGTCCGCAACGCGGGAGAGCGGGCACCGGGGGAGCGGCGGCCGACCCCTGCCCGTGACGCCCACAGCGCGGTGTGCCAAGCTGCCCAGCGCGAGGGGGAGGCGTTGCGATTGACGGGGCGGGAACCGGGAACAGGCGCGAGCGGCACGGGATCGGGCGGGGGCCGAGTGGCCCTGGCCGTCATCGTGGTGGCGGGCATCGGCGTGGCGGCCCTGCTGCTGCGCCCCGACAGCCTGACGGACAGCCGGGGCCGCGGGCCGCTGGGCGGCAACGCAGCCGCGTTCGGCGTCGCGGTCCTGTGGCTGGTGGCCGCGATCGCGGCCAACAGGCGCTACCGCGAGCGGTTCAGCCCGTACGACGAGCACCGCACCGCCACCCAGCAGCGGCTGGCGGACGTCGTCCGCCACACCCTGATGATCGCGCCGGCCGCCGTGCCCGTGCTGCTGCTCGCCCTGCACGACTTCCGGACCGGCCCCGGTCTGGACTACCGGCCCGGGCGGCCGCGCTCGTTCCAGACCGTGCCGCCCCGCACGGTGAAGCCCTCCCACGTCTCGTCCGACAAGGGGTCGCTGCACATCCCTGGCTGGCTGCTGCACCTCGCGGTCGGCCTGCTGATCGCCGTCGCCGTCGCCGCGGTCGCCTATGCCGTCCGGTACCTGCTGCGGATGCTGCGGCGGGTCGAACACACGGCGCCCAGCGGCGTCTTCAGCGTCGTGGCGGACGACGAGGAACTCCTCGCCCAGGCCGTGCGCTCCGGCCGACGCGCGCTGCTCGACAACGACGACGCCCGGGCCGCGGTGATCGCCTGCTACGTGGCGATGGAGACCTCGCTCGCCGCGTCCGGGGTCGCCCGGCGCGCCTCGGACAGCCCGCAGGACCTGCTGGAGCGGGCCGCGGCGGGCGGTCTGCCGGCCGGCCCGGCCGCAGGCGAGCTGACCGAACTGTTCCGCGAGGCCCGCTACTCCACCCACCCCATGGACGACGGCCACCGCCGGAGGGCCTCCGACGCGCTGTCCGAGATCGCCGCACAGCTCGAACGGCGGGCCGACGGCACGGACGGCACCGAAGGGTCGGCCGAGGCCGCCGGGGCGGGGGCCGCCTCGTGACCCGCGCACCCGACGCCCGGTCGGCCCCCCATGCCCCCGAGGCCGACCCCTCCGACCGGCCGGCGTCCTCGCGCACCGTGGTCGGTGCCCTCGTCGCGGGCAGTGTCCTCGCGGTCGCGCTGGTCGCCCTCACGGACGGCGTCGCGGCGGCCGGCACCGCGCTGGTGCTGCTCGCCGTCGTCGCGCTCGTCGCCGCCCGCTACGTCGCCGGCGGCGACGCCCAGGACAGCGGCTACCGCAGGGCCGTCCGGCTGCTGAACAGCCGCGCCCCCGCGCTCGGCGAGTGGCAGCGGATCGTGGACCACTCGCTCGGCGAGAAGGGGGCCGTGCACTTCGCCACCACGCTGCGGCCGCAACTCCAGCGGGTCTTCGCGGCCCGGCTGGCCGAGAAGCACGGCATCGACCCGGAGCGCGCCCCGCAGCGGGCCGCCGCGCTGGTCGGCGCCGACCTGTGGCCGTGGATCGACCTGAACCAGCCGCCGCCGGAGCCCGAACTGCCGGAGCCCGTGCTCGCCGCGCTGCTGGACCGGCTCGAAGCGCTGTGACCTGCCGCCGCGGTCCACACGTTCCCGCCCGCCGCCCCCGGCCCCGCCCGCTCGCCCCCGAGCGGGCCGCCCCGTCCGCCGAGTCCACCCCCGTCCGCCCTGTTCGCCCAGCCTTCGCGAAGTGAGGAATGTCGTTGTGAGTAGTGAGAAATCGTCCGTCCAGGACGCTGTGACGCTGTCGCCGCAACAGGCCGGGGCACGGGCGGCCGAGGTGCTGGACGAGGTGCGGGGCGCGGTGGTGGGCAAGCCGGAGCCGCTGGCGCTGGTGATGCTGGGCATCCTGGCCGGCGGGCACGTGCTGATCGAGGACCTGCCGGGCCTGGGCAAGACGCTGCTGGCACGCTCCTTCGCGACCGTGCTGGGGCTGGACTTCCGGCGTATCCAGTTCACCCCCGACCTGCTGCCGTCCGACGTGACCGGGGCGCCGTTCTACGACCAGCGGTCGGGCGAGATGGTGTTCCGGGCCGGGCCGGTCTTCACCCACCTGCTGCTGGCCGACGAGGTGAACCGGACCCCGCCGAAGACGCAGGCGGCGCTGCTGGAGGCGATGGCCGAGTCGCAGGTCTCCGTGGACGGCAGCACCCGGGCGCTGCCCGACCCGTTCGTGGTGGTGGCGACCGCGAACCCGATCGAGTACGAGGGGACGTACACCCTCCCCGAGGCGCAGCTGGACCGCTTCCTGCTGCGGGTGCGGATGGGATACCTGCCCGCGGACGACGAGGTCGGCATGCTGCGGGCCCGGGTGGCGCGCGCGGCGCCGGAGGCCCGGCTGCGGCCGCTGTCGGGTCCGGCCGAGGTGCTGGCGATGCGGACCGCGGTGGAGCACGTCGAGGTCGACGACGACCTGCTGGAGTACGTGGTGGCGCTGGTGGGCGCGACCCGGGCGCACCAGCACGTGCAGGTGGGCGCGTCGCCGCGTGGCGGCCTGGCACTGGTGCAACTGGCGCGCGCCCGCGCGGTGATGGCGCTGCGGGACTACGCGACGCCGGAGGACGTGAAGTCGGTCGCGGTGGCGGCGCTGGCACACCGCGTGACGCTGAAGCCCGAGCTGTGGGTGCGGCAGATCGACGCGGACGAGGTGATCCGGGAGATCGTCGCGACCGTGCCCGCGCCGCAGACGCTGCCCCGAGCCACCGCCTCGTCATGACCGGGTCGGCGCCGCCCGGCGGCCCGCCCGCGCCCGGCCCCACCCGCACCACCGGCACCGGGGCCCGTATGGACCCGTCGGACCGGCGCGCGCGGGCCGTCGAACGCGCCCTGGGCGGCAGGGCGCAGGCAGGGGAGGGCGCCGCCACCCACGCGCCGCCCGAGCCGCCGCACGGCTGGCGGGTCGGCGAACGCGCCCTGGGCTGGAGCACCGTGGCCGTGGTCGGCCTGGCGGCCGCCCTGGTCAGCGGGCACGCGTGGGTGCTCGCGCTCGCCGCGATCCCGCTGACGCTGCTCGCGTTGTCCCTGCCGCTCGGCCCCCGCCCGGGGCGGGTCGAGACCACCGTGCGGGTGGCCGCGCGGCGCTGCTTCGAGGGCGAGCAGGTCGTCGCCAGGATCGCGGTGGCCCATGACGGCACCGTCGGCCGGCTCGACCCCGGGGTCATGCTCGGCCCGGGGGTGCGGTTGGACGCGCTTGTCGTGGGTGGGGCCCATCTGGAACTGCGGTTCACCGCTGAGCGGTGGGGGCGGTGGACGTTGGGCACGGTGGATGTCGATCTCTATGACGCGGGGGGTGTGGCGCGGCGGACGGTGCGGGTGGATCTGGGTGAGGTGGCGGTCTTTCCGTTGCCGGCGGCGGCGGGGCTGACGCCGATTCCGGTGCGGTTGCCGACCCGGCTGGGGGAGCACGCGTCGCCGCAGCGGGGGGAGGGGATCGAGGTGATCGGGGTGCATCCGTATGTGCGTGGGGAGCGGCAGCGGCGGATCAACTGGCCGGCGACGACGCGGCGCGGGTCGCTGCAACTGCATCAGTTCGCGGCGGAGCGGGCCGCTGACACCGTGGTGATGCTCGATGTGCTGGGTGACATCCGTGATCCGGTGACGGGTCTGTCGTCGTTGGACGAGACGTTCCGTGCGGCGGCCGGGCTGGTCCGGGCGTATTTGCGGACGCACGACCGGGTCGGGGTGGTCGCGGTCGGCGGGACCACGCGGTGGCTGCAACCCGGCAGCGGCGACGCCTACTTCTACCGGATCGTGGAGAGCGTGCTGGAGGTCCGCAAGGACTTCGCCCACCGGGGCGCGGGACCGATCCGGCTGGCCCCGCGCGCGCTGCCCGAGGGCGCGCTGGTCTACGTCTTCACCCCGCTCACCGACCAGCGCATCCTCGACGCGCTGCACCAGATCCGGGCCGGCGCCAACCCGATGGTCGTCGTGGAGATCCCCTCCGGCGACCCGCAGGTCGAACCCGGCGACGACCACGCGGCCATGGCGCTGCGGCTGTGGCGGGCCAACCGCCAGGCGATCCGGTTCGCGCTGATCGAGCGCGGCATCGCGCTGATCGCCCACCAGCCGGGCCAGACCCTCGACCTGGCGCTGGCGCCGCTGCTGCGCACCCGCATCCACGGAGGTTCCCGATGAGCCGTATGGCGGGCGGCCCGCGTGTCGCCCGGCTCGCCGTCCGCTGCGTGGGCACCGCGCTCGTGGTGGCCGCCTGCAACCCGCCGGCCGCCGTGCACGGTTCCAAGCTGATGGTGGCGCTGGTGGTGGCGGCCGCGGTCCTGGGCTGGTGGGCGAGCCCGATGGTCGACGAGCGGCCCGCGCAGACCTCGATGCGCTGGCCGGCGCTCGCGGCCCGACGCCGCTGCACCATCCTGGCCGCCGCCTCGATCGTCATCGCCGCCATGACCGACCCGCCGGTGTGGCTCGGCGCGTGCGTCGGCGCCCTGCTGCTGGCCTACCTGCTGCTCACCGACGCCTGGACCACCGGCGCCACCGCCCCCACCGGGCGCCCCGAGCCCGGTACCGCGCTGGTGACGGCGGCCGCCTGCGCGCTGGTCTTCCTCGCCGCGGAAGCGCCGCTGGCGCACACCTCGTGGGCCCGGCTGGTCGCCGCGCCGGCCGTCGCCGCGACCACCACCTGCCTGGCGCTGGCCCTGCGCCACCGCGGCGCGGCGGCCGACCGCGCCGGAGCGGCCGAGCACGACGGGGCAGGCGGTCCGGGCAGTCCGGGCAGTCCGGGCCGTACGGGTGGGGCGGGCGGGGGCCCGGTCGCCGGCCGGTAGCAGGGCCGGCGCGGCCGCCGCGACTGGAGCGGTTCAGCGCGCGGCCCCCCGCTCGTCAAGTGCCCCCTCTGTCATGTCGTGTTCGGCGTGCTTTACCGTTTGATCCGCGCCGTCCTTTGGCGCCGACGGACCAGCAGGCAGGGGAGTACGCATGAAGGACATCACGCCGGTCGCCGACGGCTGGGAGCTGCGCCTTCCCGACCGCGGCAGCGTGCCCGCGCAGGTGCCCGGCTGCGTGCACACCGACCTGATGGCCGCCGGGGTGATCCCCGACCCGTATCTCGACCGCAACGAGACCGAGGTGGCCTGGGTCGGCCGCGCGGACTGGACGTACGAAACGGCGCTGCCGCCGCTCGACGGGCCCGGCCACGAGCGCACCGACCTGGTCTTCGACGGGCTCGACACCGTCGCCGAGGTGCGGCTCGGCGGGCGCGTGCTCGGCACCACCCGCAACATGCACCGCGGCTACCGCTTCGACGTCACCGGCCGGCCGGACGCCACCGGCGGCACCCCGCTGGCCGTCGCCTTCACCTCCGCCTACACCGAGGCCGAACGGGTCCGCGCCCTGGTCGGCGACCGGCCGAACGCCTACCCCGAGCCGTTCCAGTACCTGCGCAAGATGGCCTGCTCGTTCGGCTGGGACTGGGGGCCGACGCTGGTCACCGCCGGGATCTGGAAGCAGGTGCGCGTCGAGCGCTGGTCCACCGCCCGGCTCGCCCGGGTGATCCCGCTGGCCACCGTCGACGCGGGCACCGGCCGGGTCGAGGCGCGGATCGACCTGGAACGCACCCCCTCCGGTACGGCCCGGCCGCTGACCGTACGGCTGCGGGTCGGCGACACCGTCACCGAGACCACCGCCGCGCCCGGCACCGACCACCTCACGGTCGCCTGCGACGTGCCCGACGCCCGGCTGTGGTGGCCGCGCGGCTACGGCGAACAGCCGCTGTACGACTGCGAGGTGACCGTCCTGGACGGCGTCGACCCGCTCGACGCGTGGCAGCGGCGGATCGGCTTCCGCACCGTCGAGCTGGACACCGCGCCCGACGCGCACGGATCGGCGTTCACCCTGGTGGTGAACGGCACCGCGCTCTTCGCGCGCGGCGTGAACTGGATTCCCGACGACGTCTTCCCCAGCCGGATCGACGCGCGGCGCTACCGGACCCGGCTGGAGCAGGCCGTCGACGCGGGCGTGGACCTGGTCCGGGTGTGGGGCGGCGGGATCTACGAGAGCGACGACTTCTACGACGCCTGCGACGAGTTGGGGCTGCTGGTCTGGCAGGACTTCCTCTTCGCGTGCGCGGCCTACCCCGAGGAGCAGCCGCTGCGCGCCGAGGTCGAGGCGGAGGCGCGGGAGAACGTGGCCCGGCTCGCCCCGCACCCCTCGCTGGTGCTGTGGAACGGCAACAACGAGAACCTGTGGGGCTTCCGCGACTGGGAGTGGGAGCCGGAACTGGCCACCGACTCCTGGGGCGAGGGCTACTACCTCGGCGTGCTGCCGCGGATCGTGGCCGAGACCGACCCGACCCGCCCGTACTGGCCCGGCAGCCCCTGGTCCGGCTCCTGGCAGCACCACCCCAACGACCCCGACCACGGCACCGCCCACTCCTGGGACGTGTGGAACCGCACCGACTACACCGAATACCGCGACAGCGTCCCGCGCTTCGTCGCCGAGTTCGGCTGGCAGGCCCCGCCCGCCCACGCCACCGTCCGCCGCGCGATCGGCGACGAGCCGCTCGCACCCGACTCGCCCGGCATGCTGCACCACCAGAAGGCCGGCGACGGCAACGGCAAGCTCGAACGGGGCCTGGCCCGCCACTTCCCGGTCCCGGCCGACTTCGACACCTGGCACTACCTCACCCAGGTCAACCAGGCCAGGGCCGTCGCCACCGGCGTCGAGCACTGGCGCTCGCACTGGCCGCGCTGCGCCGGCACGATCGTCTGGCAGCTCAACGACTGCTGGCCGGTGACCTCGTGGGCCGCGATCGACGGCGACGGCCGGCCCAAGCCGCTCCACCACGAGCTGAAGCGGCTCTACGCCGACCGGCTGCTGACCTTCCAGGAGCGGGACGGCGCCCTGGTGCTCGCCGTGGTCAACCAGGCCGGGCAGGGGTGGTCCGGCGCAGTGCTGCTGCGCCGCGTCTCGGTCGACGGCGAGGTGCTCGCCGAGGCCCGGCTGCCGTTCACCGCGGCCGCCCGCACCGTTACCGAGCTCCCGGTCCCCGAGCAGCTCCGGCCCGCGGCCGGCAGCACGACGCAACTCCTCACCGCCGATGCCGATGCGGATGCGGGCTCCGGCGCCGACGGGCTGCGCGCGTACTGGTTCCCCGCCCGCGACAAGGACTTCGCGTACCCGCGGCCGCGCTGGGACCTGGAGTTGGCCGTCCGCGGGGACGGCGCCGGCGGCCCGGAGGGGGCCGCGCCCGCGGTCGAGATCACCGTCACCGCCCGCACGCTGCTGCGCGACCTGCTGCTGCAAGCAGACCGGCTCGGCCCGGCCGCGACCGCCGACCGCGGCCTGACCACGCTGCTGCCCGGCGAGCGCGCCACCATCACCGTGCACGGCTGGCCGCACCCCACCGCCGAGGCCGCGACCGCCGCCCTGCACACCGTCAACGCGGCGGTCGTACGGTAGACGGTCGTACGGCAGGCGGTCGTACGGTAAGTTGAGCGCGGCGCCGCAGCGCGCCCCGCGACGAGCCGAGGAGGTGGGACCGATCAACCGCAGCACCGCACACCGGTCGCTCCCACCGTACGGCCGCGCGCACTGACGTCGACGTCACGCGGCGCCGGCACGGCCGGGGGAGCGCAGCACGCTTCCCGAAAGGCACCCCACGCATGTCGGAACCCCTCGCCCGCTCCCCGCGACCGCTGTGGCCGCACACCGACGACGTCGTCACCGCACTGCGCACCGCCGGGTGCGTCTTCGCCGAGGAAGAGGCGAGCCTGCTCCTTGCGGCCGCCCGGACCCCGGACGAGCTGACCGCGATGGTGGCGCGGCGCGCCGGCGGGCTGCCCCTCGAACACGTCGTCGGCTGGGCCGAGTTCGCGGGGCTGCGGATCGAGGTCGACGCCGGCGTGTTCGTGCCGCGCCGGCGTACCGAGTTCCTCGTCACCCGCGCCGCCGCCCTCCTGCGCCCGGGCGCGGTGGTGCTGGACCTGTGCTGCGGGTCCGGGGCGGTCGGCGCCGCGCTCGCCGCGGCCGTGCCCGGGGTGGAACTGCACGCGGCCGACCTCGACCCCGCGGCCGTACGGTGCGCCCGCCGCAACCTCGCGGGCGCGGGCGGGCGGGTGTACGAAGGCGACCTCTTCGCGCCGCTCCCCGCCGGCCTGCGCGGGCGGGTGGACGTGCTCGCCGCCAACGTCCCCTACGTCCCCACCGGCGACATCCCCCTCCTCCCGTCCGAGGCGCGCGACCACGAGGCGCCGCTCGCGCTCGACGGCGGCGCCGACGGGCTCGACCTCCTGCGCCGCGTCGCCCGCTCCGCCCGCGCCTGGCTCGCCCCCGGCGGCACGCTGCTCTCCGAGACCAGCGAGCCGCAGGTTCCCCCCGCCCTGCGGGCCCTGCGCGGCGCCGGCTTCACCGCGACCACGGCCCACGACCCCGACCTGGACGCCACGGTCCTGATGGCGACCCGGGAGTAGCCCCGCGGGGCGCCTTCGTGCGGTCCACGCCTCCCCCGGCAGGACACCACGCGGAAGGCGGAGGGCCCGGCCGGCAGCTTCTCACGGGACGGCGCGGCCGCGTGGCGGCAGCGCGTTCACCCCTCCAGATCCTTGCGCAGCCGAGCGAGCCCGTCCCGGATACGGGGCTTCACGGTGCCGACGGGGACACCCAGGCGTTCCGCCACTTCCGGATGCCGCTCGCCGCCGCTCGTCCAGCTTGAGAAGGGCGGCGGGACACCTGGCCCCGGCGAGTCCCTACGGGCGTGCGCTTGCGCCGGCTTCGACGGTCTCGGGTCGGGGGAGGCGGCCGGCGGGGTGGCCGGGGATGCCGATCAGGGCGTCGCGCGTGTCAGGGTGCTGTGCCAGGTGGGTGGTCGTAGCGGGGTCGGTGCGGCTGAGGAACGCGAGGTGCCTGATCGCGTGGGTCGCGACATGGTCGGTGGCAAGGCGTGGGGGAGTGGGACGGCCAGGTCGGGCCGCGTGAGCGATCGTGTCGGGCGGGGCCACCGCTGTCGCGGGGCGGCTCGGCTCGGGGTCCGGGTGGACGAGGTAGGTCAGGACGATGTGTCCTTCGTCGGTGGCCCGCCAACTGGTGGAGTGCACGAGGTGGTTGTCGTCGTCCTCGTCGAGACACGCGAGTCCGCGGGCGGTGTCGTCGGGATCGGCCCGATGTTCGAGGCGGCCGAGGAGTCGGCGGTAGACGAGTCCTTCGACCGGGTCGTGCCGCAGCACGAGGGCCTCGACGAGGACCGGTGGCGATGCAACGTGAGGAGCGGGCGCGTCCCGTCTGACAGGACCTTTGGTGTCGTGCATGAGGAGCTCCGCCTTCGCGTTCGGGCGACGCAGTGGTGCCGGGTGTCGCGGCCGTGCGCAGTTCGACGGGGCGCGCTGAGGCCGCGACATGACCTTATTGCGCAGTATGTGCAGTGGCATGTCGAGAGCCCCGGGACGTCACCCGTACGACGGCGGAGTGGAGTGGGGAGAGGCGGGTCTCGGCCGTTCGTCCTCGGTGAGCCGCCACGTGGTGAGTTCGGCGCCGTCGCGGATCTCGACGCCTCCGGCGGCAAAAGCCGCGCGCAGGCGGTCGGCGAGTTCGTAGGCGCCCTGGGATCGCAGGGATCGGCGCAGCTCCAGAAGGGGGCCGAGGACCCGGGCCAGGGTGCGGCCGGGTTCGCTCATGCCCTGCTGGGCGGCCGGGCCGAGCTGCCGGATCATGCCGCGAAGAACGGTCCGGGCCCACTGCGTGCCGCCCTCGTCCTCCTCGGTGTCGGCGGACCACTCGGCGATCACCGCGTCCAGGTCGAGCACCGCCTCGATCATGCCTGCGGCGTCTCCGACCCCGTGCGCGGTGTCGAAGCGGGCCTCGGCCGCGCCGACGGCTTCCTGGAGGGTCACGGGCGAGGGTACGGGTTGCGCCGACGGTCGATCGCCGGCCTCGTGCGGGCCGGGTACGGATATGGGCACGGCCGTGCCGCCGGCAACGAGTTCACGCAGGTCGTCCAGCGTGAAGTTCGTGCCGGCGGGGACCGTGGTGCTGATGCCGCCGCGGCGTACGGTCAGGACGCCGTGTCCCCATACGCGCGCTCGGCGGTGCGCCAGGTCGATGACGAGCGCGGTGTGCTCGTCGATGCCGAGGACGGCGCTGCCGTCGGGGAGTTGGCGTTCCATCGCGGTGAGGCGGGTCTCGCTCAGATAGCAGTAGCGGGTGTCGTGGGTGCGGCCCTCGGCGTTGTCGTAGTGCGGGATCACGGTGACCGGAAGGCCGAGAGGGCCGAGCAGGTCGAGTCCGCTCAGCCACCGCGGCGGGTGCCCGGCCTTGTAGATCTCGTACACCGGCAACGCGGCGAGCCCCACGGTGCAGGCTGCCGCGGATGCCATCACCGTGACGCCGTGGCCCCGGCGTACCCGTTCGACGAAGACCTCGGCGAGACCCTGCGCCTCCCATCGGCCGAGTGCGTAGGAGGGACTGCCGGGACCGCTGAAGACCCAGTCGGCCCTGCGCACGTGGTCGCGAGCGGCGTCCGGGCCTGCATGCGCCGAGGCGCCCGCCGGGGCGTCGTCGGGAAGCACGACGGTGGCCAGGCCCACGCTGCGCTGGAAGTACTCGCGGGCGCGGGCGGAGATGTCGTCGCGGTTGACCTGGAACCCGTAGGGCGTCTCCAGGATCAGGGCGTCCGGGTCGGCGGGCAGCAGGGCGGCGAGTTCCCGATGCAGCGTCACCATCGTGGGGCTGGTCTCGCCGGAGCCCATCAGCGCGAGAATCCCGTGTCCGGTCGTCGGCATGACCTCACCCCCTGGACGATGCGGGAACGCGGTCTCGGGACATCGATGCCGGACCTCACGCTCCCGCGGCGCCGCTATGCGTACCCCCGGTGCGCCGTGTCCATCCGTTGAGGGCCGCATACGGCCGGAACCGGACTGCGGCCGGGCGCCGCAGCGGTCGGGAAGGCGCTTGGGGGCTTACGGAGTTCAGGGGGTGCGAACGGTCCGGGCGGACAGGTGAGCGGGCGCGCCACCGAGCCTGGTGTAGAGGTCCGTCCACTGGCGGTCGGCGTCGGTGGGGGGTTTGCCGTCGCAGAACGCCTTGGTGCCGTTGGCGGTGTAGTAGTGCATGAGTTGGAGGACGGAGATGGTGTCGGCGTGGGCGCCCGCCGTGTAGGGGAGCGCGGGTTGCTTGGTCTGGTGCACCCGGCAGGTGGGGGAGGGGGTGGCGGTCTGGGCGTCCAGCGGTCCGGTCGTGGGGCCTGCGCAGGCGCTGAGGGCGGCCGCGGCGAAGACGGTGGTGAGAGCGGCGGCGAGCGGGCGGCGGATCATGTCGTGCTCCCGTTTGGTCAGAGGACGGTCGGCAGGCTGCGTGCCATCAGTCCGAGGCCGACGACAAGGACGAGTGCGGCGGTCAGCACCGCGGTGTGCGGGGCGATACGGCGGGCAAGGGCGAATATCGGCCGGTCACTGAGGCCGCCCAACCGGCCGCCGAGCCGTACGAGGAGGAGGCCGACGCCGGTGAGGGTGGCTGCCATGCCGAGGCCGTAGGCCACGACGAGTCCGGCGCCGAAGGCCGTCCGGCCCAGCGCGATGGCACCCAGGAGGACGACCAGGGCCGAGGGGCTCGGAACGAGTCCGCCGGCGATGCCGAGACCGACCAGGCCGCGGGTGGTGAAGGGTTGGGCGCCGGAGGGGGTCGGTGCGTGGCTGTGGTGGTGTCCGAACAGGCCATGCCGGTGCGGTTTTCCGTGTCCGTGATCGTGGGCGTGGCCCACACCGTGGTCGTGGTCCTGCTCATGATGGTCGTGGTCGTGGTCGTGGTCGTGGTCGTGGGGACGGTCGTGTGCGTGGTGGCCCGCGGTGCCGTGCACGTGGTCGTGGCTGTGAGGCGGGGCGTCCTGGGCAGTGGTGGCGACCGCGGCCGGACCGCTCGCGCCGACGAGCGCGGGTTGGGGCAGGTCCGTTGCCGCCGCGTCGTCGAGTGAGGAGCGGGCCTGGTTGCGGGCGCGCTTCGTCGCGTCGAGGAGGAGGCCCGCGCCGACGACGGCGACCAGCGCGCCGCTGGCGACGCCGAGCCAGTTCAGGACGGTGTCGCCTGCCAGTGAGGAGAAGGTGGTGAGGCACAGGCCGATGATGAGGACGCCGGCGGTGTGGGTGGCGGTCACGGTCGCGCCGACGGTGATGGCGTCGCGGGTCCGCCCGCGCTTGCCGGCGAGGTAGGCGGCCATGACGGTCTTGCCGTGTCCGGGCAGCAGGGCATGTCCCGCGCCCAGGACGATGGAGAGCAGGACGGCCAGGAGACCGACGGGGACGGTGAGGCGCCGGGCCCCTGTCAGTGCGGTGAGGTGCTGGGAGAGTGCCTCGACCCGTGCGGTCAGGCCACCGCTGTGGACGGAGGGGCCGCTTCCGGCGGTGGTCGACGTGCCCTCTCCGTTGACCGCCGTGAACTGTGCGGTGATGTCGCCGCGGGGGGTGGCGAGCAGGTCGCGCGGATAGTGTCGCAGTTCGTCGGAGTCCGACTTCCGGGGGACGGTGGACTGCCGCAGGTGGGTGCCGGCGCCTGTCGCGGTGATCTCGTTCCACCCGACGCGGCTGGTGTCGGCGCCGGTGGCGACGCGCAGTGTGACCGGACCGGCCGTCAGGTTCAACGGGGCGTGCAGGCGGCATTCGAGCCGGCTGGTATGCAGACCTGCCTGGCCCGGACGGTAGGCGAACGTGGCGGAGGCCGCCGTCCAGTTCAAGCGCGTCGGGGCGGTGACCTTGAGCTTGCGTGCGGTCTCGGCGCAGCGGGCGGCTGCCCACGCCGAACGCTCCGCCGCGCTCTGCTTTCCGTCGCCGTTGCTGTCGACGCTCGGGGCGGCCTGGAGCGTGGGGATCTCGGCGGTGTCGGTCACCGCGAGGACGTCGACGCGGTCGGGGCGCAGCGTGAACCCGGTGTAGTGGTTGATCGAGAAGTTCCCCAGCGGGTGGGCCTGAGCGGCGGGCGCGGCTGCCGCGAGCAGCCACGTGACGCCGGCAGCGGTGGCCGCCACCCGGCAGGCGAGCGGGCGCTTCGTCATGAGATGGCCTCCTGGAGCAGCGGGGGAGCTCAGTGCGTGCGGCCTGTCACCGTGCTCAGGGCGTGGCCGGACATTCGGCCTGGTCCGCTGGCACCGTGGGCGTCGCCATCGGACGCCGACCGTCGAGGGCAGGGGACAACGCAGTGAGTGATGACCGGATGCGGGGTTCCCACGCCGTGGCATCGCACTCCGATCACCCACGCGGCCCTGCCGGACGACCCGGTCGGCCCCATGCATGGCCTGTTCGCGCCGACCGCACGGCTCTCGGACGCCGCCCGCGGGGCCCTGGCCCGTGGGCCACGGGCGCCGCCCGAGCGCGCGGGGCTCGGCCGGGCTCTCCCCCCGTGTGCGCTAACACCGCCTGCCTGGTGGTCGTATCTGCCTCTACCTTGCAACAAGGAGCTTCGTGCCCTGACACCAGCGCGCCCCTGCGGACGAAAGACGAGCGCCGATGGCCGCCACCGCACCCCCCGCCCCGCCCACCGCAGCTTCTCCCTCGCGTCTCGCCCGCTTGGCGCGCCTGATGACCCGCCCCGAGTGGGGACGTCTGGCCGCGATGGGAAGCTTCATCGCGGGCCTGCACATCGTGGGCTGGTTCACGCTCGTCGCGGTGGTGGCGCCCGGGCACTACAGCGCGGGCGGGCAGTCCTTCGGTCTGGGCATCGGTGTCACCGCCTACGCGCTCGGTATGCGGCACGCCTTCGACGCCGACCACATCGCGGCCATCGACAACACCACCCGCAAGCTGATGGGTCAGGGCCGGCGCCCGCTGTCGGTGGGCTTCTGGTTCTCCCTCGGCCACTCCAGCATCGTCTTCGGCCTCACCCTCCTGCTCTCCTTCGGGGTGAAATCCCTGGCCGGGCCGCTGCAGGACGACTCATCGACGCTCCACACGGTCACCGGCCTGGTCGGGACCGCGGTCTCGGGAACGTTCCTGTATGCCATCGCCGCGGTGAACCTCGTGGTGCTGGTGGGGATCTGGAAGGTCCTGCGGAGGATGCGGGCGGGGCAACTGGACGAGCAGGCGCTGGAAGAGCAACTCGACAAGCGGGGCCTGCTGAACCGGCTGCTCGGCCGGGTGATGAGGTCGATCGACAAGCCCTGGCAGATGTACCCCGTCGGGCTCCTCTTCGGCCTCGGCTTCGACACCGCCACCGAAGTCGCGCTGCTGGTCCTGGCCGGCTCGGGCGCGGCCACCGGCCTGCCCTGGTACGCCATCCTGTGCCTGCCCGTGCTGTTCGCCGCAGGTATGAGCCTGCTGGACACCATCGACGGATCGTTCATGAACTTCGCCTACGGCTGGGCGTTCTCCCAACCGGTCCGCAAGATCTACTACAACCTCACCATCACCGGGCTGTCGGTGGCCGTCGCCCTGGTGATCGGCACCATCGAACTCCTCGCGCTGCTCGCCGACAAGCTGGCCCTGCACGGCGGCTTCTGGTCCTGGGTCTCCTCGCTGAATCTCAACACGGTCGGTTTCGTCGTGGTCGGCCTGTTCGCCGTGGCGTGGGCCGGCGCGCTGCTGGTGTGGAGGTTCGCGCACATCGAGAAGCGATGGACCGCCGCGATCCCGGTGACCGCACCGCAGGCGCAGGATGCCGAGTGAACGCCGGCCCACCGAGGCCGCGTGCTCGGTCGGTGCCGGCGCCACCCGCATGGACCCGATACCGCGGGGAACGCCCCCCCGTTCGGCGGCGACGGATTGCGACCCCCGATCGCCCGTGGTGCCTTTACATGGAGCTTAAGCCGCACAACGAGCGGGTCCTCGAGTAGCCGCCGCCCACGGGCGGCGCGGCCGTGAGGGTTTCCGTGTGGGGCTTCGAGCGTCTCTGCTCTCCGCCGCCGCGCTCCGGGAAGGGGCACGGCCTGCCCCGAACGGATGACCCATGCATCGTCCCCGCCTGCCGCGCCGCAGAATATTCGCCCGGCCCGCTGAGCGTGTGCTCGCGACCATCGGCTCCCTGACCCTGCTGAGCGCCGCTGCCGTCGCCGGTCTCACCCCGGGCGTCAGCTCCGCCTCCAGCCACCGCGAGGCGCCGCTGATCGCCGGTGACCCGAAGGCCGACAACACCGACGTGTACGCGTTCACCAGCCCGGACAACCCCGACACGGTGACCATGGTGGCGAACTGGATTCCGTTCGAGGAGCCCAACGGCGGCCCGAACTTCTACCCGTTCGCGAACGACGCCCACTACAACATCAAGATCGACAGTGACGGCGACGGCAAGGCCGACACCACCTACACCTGGTCCTTCACCGACCACCTGCGCGACGGCCAGAACCAGTTCCTCTACAACACCGGCGTCGTCAACAACCTCGACGACCCGACGCTGAACTTCCGCCAGACGTACACCCTGACGGAGACCGACGCCCACGGCGACACCCGCACGATCCTGAAGGACGCGCCCGCGGCACCGTCGAACGTCGGCAAGGCGTCGATGCCCGACTATGCGTCGCTGCGCAAGCAGGCCACCGTCGCGCTGCCGGGCGGCGGCCGGACCTACGCCGGCCAGGCGGCCGACCCGTTCTTCCTCGACCTGCGGATCTTCGACCTGCTGTACGGCGGCAACCTCAAGGAGACCGGCCACAACACGCTCGCCGGCTACAACGTCAACACCATCGCGCTCCAGGTCCCCAAGAAGGACCTGGCGCTGAACCACAACGCCACCCGCAATCCGGTGATCGGCGTCTGGTCCACCACCGACCGGCAGGGCGCGGAAGTCGCCTCGTCGGCGGGCAAGGGCAGCGAAGGCACCGCCTCCCACGGCAGCGCCTCCCAACGCACCGCCAACTCCGGCGCGGACGACGCCGTCAACGCCGACGCGCCGGCCAAGGCGCTGCCCGGCAAGGACGGTGCGACGGGCTGGCACCAGGTCTCCCGGCTCGGCAACCCGCTGGTCAACGAGGTGGTCGTCCCGCTGAACTACAAGGACGCCTTCAACACCCTCAACCCTGACCAGGACCACACGGTGACGCCGGTCGTGAACGCGGTGAAGAACCCGATCGTGCCGAAGCTCATCCAGAGCATCTACGGCATCCCGGCGCCCGCCACCCCCCGCAACGACCTGGTGGAGATCTTCCTGACCGGTGTCTGCAAGGCGTGCGGGCCGATCAAGGCCGACCTCAACTCGCAGCTGCTCAACGCCGACGTGAACAAGGCCAATTTCACCCCGTCCGAGGAACTGCGGCTGAACATGTCCGTCCCGCCGACCGCCGCGCCCAACCGGCTCGGCGTGCTCGGCCAGGACCTCGGCGGTTTCCCCAACGGCCGTCGGCTGAACGACGACGTCGTCGACATCGAGTTGCAGGCCCTCGAAGGCGCTGCGCAGACCGGCAAGATCGTTCCCGGACTGGCCTCCGGTGACGGGGTCAACACCCCCTACCGTCAGCCCGGGTCCACCTTCCCGTACGTGGCGCTGCCCAACACTGCTGCGGTGAACCAGGCTGACTCCGTGCAGCCCGGTGGCGGCGTCGGCGCCGGCTTCGGCGGCACCGCCTTCAAGGGCGGCTTCCCGATCGTGCCCGTGACCGCCCTGGGCGGCGGCTCCCTGCTGGCCGCGGCCGGCGTCCTGGCCCTGCGCCGGCGGCGTACGAGCCGGGTGTGACCAGCCCCGCCGACACCGGCCGTCCGTCCTCCGCACCGGAGGGCGGACGGCCCCGGCGCGGGCTGACCCTGCCGCTGACCGCCGCCGCGCTGGCGGTGACCGCCGGACTGGTCCTGACCGCGGTCGGTACCTGGGGGCTCGTCTCCCGGCCCCGTCCGCGGGCCGCGCCGGACATAGGAGCACTGCCCGCCCTGCCGACCGCGGGCGCGGCCGCACCGGCACCGTCCGCCGCGCCGCCCACCCGTATCCGGATCGCCGAGATAGCCCTCGACGACCCGCTCACCCGGCTCGACGTCCAGCAGGACGGCCACCTCGCCGCACCCCAGCAGCCCAGCCAGGTCGGATGGTGGAGTGACGGGCCCCGGCCCGGCGACCAGGGCGCCGCGGTGATCGTCGGCCACGTCGACTCCACGACCGGCCCGGCCGCCTTCTACAACATCTCCTCGCTGCGCCCCGGGGACGCGATCACCGTCGACCGCGCGGACCACACCCGCGTCGCGTTCACCGTCCGTGCCCTGCGGCTCTACGACAAGGACCACTTCCCCGACAGCCAGGTCTACGCACTGACCGGCGCCCCCGCCCTGCGCCTGATCACCTGCGGCGGCTCCTACGACCACGCGCAGGGCGGATACCGCGACAACGTCGTCGTCTACGCCACCCTCGCCGGCCGCGCCGCCACTTCCTCGCCCCACCCGACGGCCCCCACCACACCCACCCGGAGCAGGAATTGACCACGTCGCCTCGCAGGCGCCCCTCGCGGCGCCGCACCGTACTGGCCGCCGGATTCACCACCGCCCTGGGAGTCGGGCTGTTCCTCGCCGGTGGCGTGGGACTGGCCCCCTGGCCCGCCGCGCCGACCGGTCACGGAGCGGCCCCCGCCGCCGAGGCAGGGGCGGCAGCCTCTCCGGCCGATCCCCTCGCCGCCGACATCACCGGCATCCAGACCCACCTGCGCCAGACCCCGGACGACGCCGTCGCGCTCGCCACTCTCGGCCTCGACTACGTCCAGCAGGCCAAGGCCACCGCCGACCCGACGTACTACCCCAAGGCCGAAGGCGTCCTCAAACGGTCACTGGCCCTGCAGTCCGCGGGGAACTTCACCGCGATGGGTGGCATGGCCGCCCTCGAAGCCGGCCGCCACCACTTCACCCAGGCACTGACCTGGTCACAACGGGCTCTCGCCGCCAACCCGTACAACTCCTCGCTCTACGGCACACTCGCCGACGCCTACACCCAACTCGGCCGGTACTCCGACGCCGCGGACGCCGTCCAGCACATGGTCGACATCCGGCCCGGATCGCCCTCCCTGTCCCGCGCCTCCTACGTCGCGGAACTGAACGGCGACATCCCCACCGCCCGGACCGACATGCAACGTGCCCTCGACGACTCCGCAGGCCCCGCCGACCAGGCATTCGCCTACTACTATTTGGGCGAACTCGCCTTCAACAACGGTGACCCGGCCACCGAACTCCACCAGGCGGAGACCGGCCTGCGGATCGCCCCCACCTACACCGCCCTCCTCCAGGCCAAAGCCCGAGCCGAAACCGCTCTCGGCAAGACCGGCGCGGCCATCACCGACCTCACCGAGGCCGTGGGACGGGTTCCCCAGCCCGAGTACATCCTCCAACTCGGCGAGCTCTACCAGTCCCTCGGCCGCACCCGGCAGGCCGAACAGCAGTACCAGGTCTTCCGTGCCGAACAGAAACTCTTCAGCACCAACGGCGTCGCCCTCGACTCCGACGCCGCCCTCTTCGAAGCCGACCACGGCAACGCCGCGCAAGCCCTCACCATCGCCCGACAAGGCATCAAGACCCGCCCCTTCATGGATACCTACGACGCCCTGGCCTGGGCCCTGCACGTCAACGGCCAGGACACCGAAGCCCTCGCAGAATCCGACCAGGCCCTCGCCCAAGGCACCCGCAACGCCCTCTTCCACTACCACCGCGCGATGATCCACCGATCCCTCGGAGACAACGCCTCAGCCCGCGACGACCTCACCCAAGCCCTCGCCATCAACTCCCACTTCAGCCCCCTGCTCGCCCCCAAAGCACGGGCCGCCCTCGCAACCCTGAAGTGACCGGAGCGGCAAAGCCGGAGTCCCGCAGCGGTAGGCGACACGTGGAAGGCGCAGTCGGGGGCAGCTCCGGAGGCACGCGCCGGACGGGTGGGGCCGCACCCGCTCGGAGCGGACGGCTGCGCCGGGACGGCAGCACGCCGTACTGGTCGGAGCTCGTGCATCCGGCGGCGCCACGTTGCTGATCGCCGCAGCGATGTAGGCGCGTGGGACGTGGGCGGGACGGCCGAGCGGCGTCGAGGACATCGAAGCGGAGGCGGAGGAGTCGGCGGGCGCGCCGATCGCGGTGGCATTGCGGCCAGGTCGGCTCCGGCGGACAGGGCCCACCCCGTCACACGGGCGATGACACCGGTCTCGATCAGCCCGCCGACGCGAGCCCGGGTGGCTCGTCGTAGTCAGAGTGCAGGGGAGCGAGGTACGCGGAACCGCCGGACGTGGCGGGCCGGCTCGGGGCTACGGCAGGATCTTGATCGCGCTGGACCAGTTCAGGCCGAGCCGGTCCTGGAGCGTCATGTGCAGGAACTGGAACGCCTCCAGTTCCTGGGCCCGGCGCAGGGGGCCGGCGTCGACGGGGCGCAGGCCGCCGCTGCTGACGAGTTCGGTGACGGCGGACCGCGCCGCGTCGTCGTCCGTCGCGATGAAGACGTCCAGGGGCAGCCCGCCCACCTCGCCCGCCACCAGCGCGGTCGAGAAGGTCGTGTTGAACGCCTTGACGAAGCGGGCCCGCGGCGCCTCGGCCGCGATCAGGGAGACGGCGGCCTCGCCGGGCGGGGTGACGAGCGAGTCGAAGGTGGAGAAGTCCACGGGGTTGCAGATGTCCACCACGACCTTGCCCGCGAGGGCCTGTGCGTGCTCGCGGGCCACGCTCTTCGCCGCCTCGAACGGCACGGCGAGCACGACGATGTCGGCGCCGTCCAGCGCGTCGAAGTCGGCGCCGCTCGCACCCCCGCCGAGGTCGGCGGCGAGAGCGTCCGCCTTGGCCCGGGTGTTGTCCACGAGGCGGACCCGATGGCCGCCCGCCAGGGCGCGCGTGCCGATGCCGCGGGCCATCTTGCCCGCGCCGACGATCGTGATCTCCATGGGTGCCTCTTTCCTTGTGAAGGGCGCCGGGCCGCGGCCGGTCCGGTCAGCGCGGGCGGCGCCGCGCCGCGGGTCGATCGGGGAGCGGTACGGTCCGGTGACGCTGCCCGGGTACTCGACTCCCCGTCCGCGGAGGGGCGTTCAGGTCGCTGCGCGGCCCTCGGGCGGCGCCGGCAGCAGGTCGATACCGCCGGGCACGGCCAAGACGCGCCGGGCGATGCGCGTACCACCGGCGCCGGGTGGTGCCGCGCTGCTCCGGCGCCGGCCCGGTGGGTCGTGCTCCGGAAGGCCGAGGCCGGGGTGTCGGGGCGGGGATTTCGCGGACGCGACCTGGGACGTCGGCGCCCCTGCCATCCTGCGGGAGGCCGCGGACGCCCGCATCCGGAGCGGCGACTCGGCGTGACCGGCGGAGCGCCGTATCCAGGGCGGCGAGTGTGTGCGCCCGGGGCCTGGGGCCTGGGGCCGCGACAGGGCCGACGCCCTCCGGTTCGCGTCAGCCTCGGCAGGTCGGGATCGGCCGTCGCTCCCACCGGTCACCAGCGGTCACTCGGTCACCAGCGGTCACGCGCGGGCCCTCTGTCACGCGCGTGGGTCGGACGGACGGTGGCGGGTCAGTAGATCATCCGGAGGATCACCCCGGCCAGGTCGTCCAGGGCGCGTTCCCGTTCGGCCTCGGGCAGTTCGACGATCTCCGCGAGCCTGTGGTCGCGCACGACCGACACCATGCGTGCGAGTACGGCGGCGTCGATGCCTTCGGGGGCGTGCCCGGCAGTCCGGTCGCGCCGGATCTTCTCCGCGACGCCGTCCACGAACCGCTGCTTCGCGCGGCCCATGAGCTCTTCCATCGGGGGGTAGCCGCCGGCGAACCCGCTGGGCATGGCGCAGGCGAGGACCCTGCTGTTCTCCTGCCATATCCCGGCCACTCGCCGGAGCTGTTCGCCCAGCTCGTCCGGGCTGGGACCCCCGCTGCCGAACCACACGTGGGTCTGGCCGAGGCGTTCCCACACCTGGTCCATCAGCGCGGCGAGCACCGCCTGCTTGGTCGGGAAGTAGAAGTAGAAGCTGGTCCGGGAGATGCCGGCCGCGGCGGCGATCTCGTCGATGGTGATGTCGGCCATCGAGCGCTCGCCGACCAGGCGCCGCGTCGCGTCGAGAATCCGCTCCTCGCGCAACTCGCCCTTGCTCGGCCGGCCGCGCCGCCTGGCCGGACGGACGCCGGTGTCTGATGCCATGCCCCGATCCTAGCCTCCCGTCCTGTGTTGTCGACGGGCGTCGGCAATAATCGACATCCGTCGAGTCCGCGCGTTACTGTGCTCCCCATGCCTGATGAACGAACCTCGGCCGGAGTCGAACCCGCGGTCCCGGCGCGCCTTGTCGTCGTGACCATGGCGGCGGCGGTCTTCCTTCTCTCCATGATCCAGACGCTCGTGGTCCCGGTGCTGCCGGAGATCGGTACGCAACTGGGCGCGTCGGCCACCGCCGTCGGGTGGGTCACCACCTCGACCATGCTCACCGCCTCCGCCGTGACGCCCCTGCTGGGCCGGCTCGGCGACGTCTTCGGGCACCGCCGGGTGATCCTCGCGGCGCTGGTCGTGACGCTGGCCGGCAGCATCCTGGCGGCGGTCACGCACAGCATCGAGCTGCTGATCGCCGGGCGCGTCCTGCAGGGCGCGAGCTTCGGGCTCTTCCCCCTCGCGATCAGCGTCCTGCGCCAGGCGCTGCCGAAGGAGAAGCTGACCGGCGCGATGGCCGTCACCGCCTCCGCGCTGGGCGTCGGCAGTGGGATCGCCCTCGTCGCGACCGGCCTGCTGACACAAGGCGGCGCCGACTACCGGCGGATCTTCTGGCTCTGCGTCGGCATGACCGTGGTGGTGCTCGTCCTCTCCGCGATCGCGATCCCGAGGCTGCCCGGCCAGGGCGGCCGGGTCGACTACCGCGGGGCCGCGGTCCTGGGCGTCGGGCTCGTCTGCCTGCTCCTGCCGCTGTCCCAGGGGCACGCGTGGGGCTGGGGCTCGGCAAAGGTCATCGGGCTCTTCGTCGCCGCGGTCGTCATCCTGGCCGGCTTCATCGTCCTGCAGCGCCGTACCCGCGAACCCCTCGTCGCGTTCGCCCTGCTGGTCCGCCGGCCCGTCCTCGCGACCAACCTGGCCGCGCTGTGCATCGGCTTCGCGATGTTCAGCGTCTTCCTCGGGATCACCTACTTCGTGGAGACCCCGGACGCGGTCGCCGGGTACGGCTTCACCGCGTCGATCCTGCGCACCAGCGTCGTCTTCATGCTCCCCGGCGCGATCGTCTCGATGTTCACCGGACCGCTGGCCGGCCGTCTCGTCGCCCGAATAGGCCCGCGACTGGTCCTGCTGCTGGCCTGCGTCATCGGACTGGTCGGCATGGCGCTGCTGGCCGTGCTCCACGACACGACCGCCGAGGTCATCGTCGGAGTCATCATCTGCAACGCGGCCATCGCCGTCGCGTACGCGTCGATGCCGACGCTCCTGGTCGTGAACGTGGGCCCGCACGAGACCGGGGTCGCCAACTCGATCAACTCCATCATGCGCACCGTGGGCGGCGCCATCGGCAGCGCGCTCGTCGTCACGATCCTCGCGAGCCAGGTCGCCACCCACCGCCTGCCCACCGGGCCGGTCTCGCTCCCCACCGAGAGCGCCTTCGTCTGGACCTTCGGCCTGGGCGGTGCCTTCTTCCTGCTCGCCGCGCTGCTGGCCCTCTTCGGCATCCCCCGCACCAGCAGCAGCCGGCTCACCCCCACCGAGGAACGCGAGGAGGAGGCGCTGAGCCTCGCCGGCGAGTTCGCGTCCTCCTCGATCGACCTGCGCGAGGCATCCCCCGAGCGCGGCTGATCCGTCGATCGGCGGCGCCCGCGCGTCCCGACGGTCCCCCTCTCCTCCCCGGGGCCGCTGAGCCGGATCGACCGCTTCTTCGTGTTCCGGGAGCAGCGCTCCGCGCGCGGGATCGTCCGGCGGTTCGGGGCGGCGGTCGACTCGCCGATCGACCCGTTCAACCGGCACCCACACCGCCGTGACTTCGTCCTGTGGGTGCCGCCGTCGACGCGGGCGGTCGGCGGGTTCTTCGCCGCCGCTGGCGGCGGGAGCCGGCGCACGCCCGCAAGGAGGCGGTGGCGTGCGGGGACCACGTGATGTCGACGTTGATCTACATCGTCGGGGTGCGGGCCTCGGAGCTGTGCCTGATGCGGATGAAGGACCTGCGCCGCCGGTTGGGCCCTCGGAGCGCCTGGCCCGGGATCTGGCGGCGGGCCGAGTCCGGCGCGGCCGGCGGTGACGACCTCGACGCCGCGGAAGGCGCTGCACACCGCGGCCGCGCACTACCTGTCGGGGCCGGTGGCTGGGCTCAAGGCACGCCTGGTCGCGTCGCAGAACGCGAACGGGGACCTGCCCGAGTTCCGCGCCCCGGCACTCGCCCGGCACTCGCCCGGCACTCGCCCGGCACTCGCCCGGCACTCGCCCGGCTCTCGGCCCGGCACGAGGAGATCGTCCATCTTCGAGCCACGCTCACTCAGGCCCGGCCGGTGACGCGACCACCAGCCGCCCGGACCACCGTGATCGGCTCGTGCGGCTGACGTCCGGCGCGGTCACCGAGCAGACACACCGCGCGGCAGCGCGAGCACTCGCGCGCTCGGGTCCGGCGCGTCCGGGTCCCGAACTCGATCAGTGATCAGGAAGTCGGCGAGCTCGAATGCTGCGGCGTGCTCGTTCTCGGTCAGCAGGAACGTCCCTCCGACCTCGTCAGCCTCCCATCCGTGGGCCAGCGCGTATTCGACGACCGCCCGCACATCGCGGGAGGTCGGATGGGCGCCGTCCGTCGCGCAGGCGCCCCAGGGCCCCGACGGGGTCTTCGACAGCAGGTCCACCTGCAGCACTCGGCCGTTCTTCCCGGAGCCCCACACACGCAAGCGGATGACCCGGTGGCAGTCGCCATCGCCCGGCACATGGCCGATCGTGGCTGTCCACGCGCATCTGCGGTTGCCGACACGCAACACGCGCAGTCTCGTCTTCACGCCGTCCTCCCCGCCTCGGAATACCCAAGGACGCACGATGCATCCAGGCACACGGGCAGCGCCAGCGAATATCCCCACGGCACCGGCGACGGTTGCGTCTCCGGAAGTGGTGTGGCGGGTCGGACCCGATCCGGGGGTTTGTCCCGGTGTTCGGGTTGGCGTCCGCATGGAAAGGCGGCCACCGGCTGATCTTCGAGGTGTGTCCAAGTTCCTCACCCTTGGAGTCGTTGCGGACATCCATGACAGCCATGGCCGCACCCTGGCCATGGCCGCACCCTGGCCACGCCGCACCCTGGCCACGCCGCACCCTGGCCACGCCGCACCCTGGTCGCGCCGACGATTCAGCCGGCCTTCGCCGGCACGGCCCCGACAGCCCGAGGGGCGAGCCCGTCGCCCGTCCCCGCGCTTCGGTCGCTCTGCCCGGCCTTCACCGAGGGAGGCTTGCGCGCGGTATCGCGCGGTGCAGGACGCGTCGGCGGTGGCCGGGGCGTGGTGCGGGCGCCGCCGTGACCCCCGCGGTGGGGTCGGAAGCGGGCGGCGAGGGGCGGGCACATGGGCGGGCTCGCTCCAGCATGCGTGCCCGTTACGTCCGTTCTAGCCTGGGAACGGCTGCGCGGGGTCTCCGGGTGCCGGGCTGAAGCCCACCGTGAAGGGCCCGAGGAGCGCCGAGGAGCGCCGAGGAGCGGCGCGGAGTATCGCGGGCCGGCGGACTGGCTCGATCTCTGGAGGACTTGATGCGTGCCGCTGTTGCGACAGGAGTTCACGAACCGCTCGCCCTCACCACGCGTGACGTCCCCGAACCCGGACCCGGCGAGCTGCTGGTGAAGGTCACCGCGTGCGGCATCTGCTACTCGGATCTGAACCTGCTCAAGGGCGAGTACCCGTTCGCCGCGTTCCCGGTCGTCCCCGGGCACGAGATCAGCGGGGTGGTGGCGGAGCTCGGCCCGGGGGTGAGCTGGCCCGAGGTCGGGACCGCCGTGGGGGGCCAGTTCCTCCACGACTCGGACGGCCACTGCGACTACTGTGCGCGCGGCGAGCCGATCCTGTGCCCGCGCAAGCGGATCACGGGGGTGGTGGTCGACGGCGGGTACGCCGAGTACACCGTCCTCAAGGAGAGGTTCGCCACGCCCCTTCCGGCCGGCCTCGACCCGATCGCCGCCGCACCCCTGATGTGCGCGGGTCTGACCGCCTTCAACGGCCTGCGGCAGGGCGGGGCGACCGCCTCGTCGAGGGTCGCCGTGGTCGGTGCCGGCGGCATCGGCGCCCTGGCGATCCGCTACGCCGTGGCGATGGGCGCCCGCGTCGCGGTGGTCGCACGATCGCGGCGCGGTGAGGACGCCGCCAAGGCACTGGGCGCGGAGCTGTTCGTCGCCACCGACGACCAGGACCCCGGCGAGACCCTGCGGGCGTGGGACGGCGGCGCGGACGTCGTCCTGAACGCGGCTCCCTCCAACGCGCCCGCCGTCGCGGCGATGAGCGGGCTGGCGCCCGACGGCACGCTCGTGCTGTGCGGCTACAACACGGAACCCTTCTCCCCGCCCGCCCAGTTGATGATCCTCAACCGGCTGCACATCGTGGCGAACCCGTCCGGCTCGCCCCACGACCTGCGGGACACCCTGGCGTTCTCCGTACAGCACGGCATCCTCCCCGAGATCAGCACCGTCGACCTCGAACAGGCGCCGTCCGTGCTCGACGCGATGGACGCGGGCACCGCCCACGGGCGCGGCGTCATCACCTTCGCCTGACCGCGCTCTCGACATTCGTATCGGCCGCACCGACGTCCTGGCGGGCGGGCCCCGAAATCGCTTCGCCCGCGCTCGGCCCGTCCGGTACGGTCGCGGGGTTGATTTCCGCCGGGCGCCCACGGGTGGGCGAGAGGGTTCCCCGGCGTTTCCCCCGCGGTTCCCTGGCTGAGAGCAGGTTGCGTGATGGCGTGTCGTATCGGTGAACTCGTGCTGGGTTGCCGCGACCCCGAGGTGCTGGCGCGGTTCTGGTGCGAGGTCCTGGACTTCGTCGTGCTCGACCGCGAGGACGACGGCTCGGTGGAGATCGGGCCGCGCGAAGGGTTCGGCGGTCCGCAGCCGACGATCTTCCTCAGCCGCAGGGACGAGCCGGAGCCGGGGAAGTCCCGGCTGCACATCGACGTCAACGCCACCGACCGGGACCAGGACGCCGAGCTCGAACGCCTGCTGGGGCTGGGCGCGCGCCCGGCCGACATCGGCCAGACGGGGGAGGAGTCGTGGCATGTCCTGACCGACCCCGAGGGCAATGAGTTCTGCCTGCTCAAGGCTCGCCTCAACCCCCTGTGAGGCTCGTGGGTCCCGCCCCGGCACCAGGTGCCCGGCGCCCGCACGTCAGCCGGGGAGCCGCCGAGACGAGGGACGGACCTGGACCCCTGCCGCGCGTGCCCGGTCGGTCCAGCTCCCGGGCGGGCCGCCGACGACGGTGACCGGCACACCTTGCCGCAGGAACTGAAGGATCAGCGGCCATGCCAGGCCCGCCAGGATCGGCGCGCTGCCTTCGAGCGTGCGGGCCCACGCGTCGAGATCGATCGTGACCCCGCCCTGCGCGGGGGCGTCGGCATGGCCCGGATCGGCCTGGTCCGGATCGGCCTGGTCCGGTTCGGTGGGGCTCGGATCGGTGGGGCTCGGTTCGGCCGCGCTCGGTTCGGCCGCGTGGCCGCTCTCCAGCAGAAGGCGCCGGTTGGCCGCAAGGAAGTCGACGGGACGCCGCGAGCCACTTCCCGTGCCGCCGGCGAGGGCTCCGGCAACGGCTCGGCCGGCGCTGTGGGTGACGCGCGCCAGGTCGTCGAGGGTCGGTGCCATGAAGTACCCGTCGATGTCGCTGTCGAGGATGTGGCTGATGGGGCCCCGGAAGTCGGCGCCGTAGCTGTCGTCGGTGAACTCGGTGGCGAGGATGCGCGCTTGGGGGAACTGCCGGCGCAGGTGGCCGAGGAGCTGGGCGCTTGCGGGTGGGATGAGCACGATGTCGGCATCCGGTCCGGCGTGGCGGATGTCCAGGAGGATGTGACCGGGACCGAGGCGCTGGGCGAGGGCGTCGCGGACGCGCGGCTTGAGCGCGATGGCGGTGACGACGATGATCGGCCCGCCTTCCGTGGCCTCTCCGACCAACTCCTCGCCCCGGGTGTCCGCTCGGCTCTTGGGGACGGGAAGGGCGGGCTCGCCGGGCGCGGCGAGGGTGGTGGGCGTGGCGGGCGACTTCGGCCGGACGCTTTCGGACCCGCCCGCGTGGTCCTGCTGCCGGTCGGAAGCCATGGCACACAAGACGCGTGGAGCGACAGGGCCGGTTCCGTGAGTGAGCGCCCGGCGACGGCCCGGCCGGGGACGGTCAACCGGTCCGGGGTACCGGTACGGGTCCCGGCTGGGCGGTCGCGCCGGCGAGCAGGGCCTGGTGCGGGAGGGCGAGCCGGCCGTCGGGAGTGGTGAACCCCGCACTGAGCAGATCGAAGTGCCGTTTGATCTCCGCCCGGGTCGCGGCCGGTTGGGCGGCGATGAGGTGACCGGTGAAGCCGACGCCCGACGCCGCGCCCTGCCACCACTGCCCGGCGGAGGTCAGATGATCCCAGGCGAGGGTGCGGCAGGACGGGTGGGCGAGGCCGGCGGCCGGCAGGAGGTCCAGCAGGCCCCGCTCGGTGCGCGGGAAGTCGGTCTCGGGCGGCAGCACCGCTCGGTGGGGTGGGCGCCGCACGCCGGCGGCCTCGGTCGCCCGTCCCAGCAGGGCCTGCCCGCTCCCGGCCGGCACGCACCACACCGTCACCGCGATCCGGCCGCCCGGCCGGGTCACCCGGTTCAGCTCGGCCAGCGCGCGCCGCGGCCGGCCGACGTGGTCCAGCACGAAGTTGGCGGTCACCGCGTCGAAGGTGCCGTCGGCGAAGGGCAGGACCGGCAGTTCGGCGACACGGACGTCGGCCGCCGGCACCGCCTGCGCGGTGAGCTCGACCATGCCCGGTTCGGCGTCGACGGCCGTGATCCGCGCGCCCCTTGCGTACGCCGCCGCGGCGACGTTCCCCGACCCGGTGCCGACATCCAGCAGATGGACGCCGGGACCGGCCCCGACGGCGTCGAGCAGGTCCCCGATCGGATACGCGCACACCGCCGCGAAGGACTCCGCGTACGCGACGGCCCGCCCCGACCAGATCGAGCGCCCGCTCTCGTCGAACCCGCTCCCGTCGAACCCGGTCACCGCGGCATCAACCCCCCTGGGACCCGGCACCTCGCGGCCGGGATCTGACCGTAGCGGACCTGCCGGTCCGGCTGCCACGCCCTATTCCGCGGGGGTGTCCGTGGCACGCAGCCCGGTGGACCACTTCTCCTCGATGTTGCCGAACTTCCAGACGGTCAGGGCGACGGCCCAGGTGAGGAAGAACAGGCCGACGATGACATAGCCGACGATGTTGAGGTCGAGCCCGCCGACCCAGTCCCAGAAGGCGCCGTGGAGGTTCGCCTTGTCGGCGACGAGGCCGAGGAGTTCGACGGTGCCGATGATGAGGGCGACGGCGACGGACAGGCCGGTGATGGTGAGGTTGTAGTAGACCTTGCGGACCGGCTTGGAGAACGCCCACTCGTAGGCGAAGTTCATGAACGAGCCGTCGATGGTGTCGAGCAGGCACATCCCGGCGGCGAAGAGGACGGGCAGGCAGAGGATCGCGTACCAGGGCAGGCCCGAGGCGGCGCCGGAGCCGGCCAGCACGAGCAGCGCGATCTCGGTGGCGGTGTCGAAGCCCAGGCCGAAGAGCAGGCCGATCGGGTACATCTGCCAGGGGCTGGTGACCGACTTCATCAGGCGGCCGAGCAGGCGGTTCATGAAGCCGCGGTTGTTGAGCTGGTCCTCCAGCGCGGCCTCGTCGAACTCGCCGTGCCGCATCCGCCGGAAGACCTTCCAGATCCCGGCCAGGATCAGCAGGTTGACCAGCGCGATGGCGTACAGGAACGTGCCCGAGACGGTGGTGCCGACCCAGCCGGTGACGTTGTGCAGGCCGGAGTTGTCCTGCTCGACCGGGTTGGCGAGCGACTTGATGCCGATGGAGAGCAGGAAGGCCAGCGCGAAGACGATCGAGGAGTGGCCGAGGGAGAACCAGAAGCCCACCGACAGCGGCCGCTTGCCCTCGCCCATCAGCTTGCGGGTGGTGTTGTCGATGGCCGCGATGTGGTCGGCGTCGAAGGCGTGCCGCATCCCGAGCGTGTAGGCGGTCACCCCGATGCCGACACCGAACACCCCGGTGCCGGTCTTGTAGTGGTGCGGTGCGACGATCACGGCGAGGGTGAACCAGCCGATGACGTGGAGCGCCACGATGAACGCGGCCATGCCGCCCAACCGGGTCCATTCGGCGCGCGACATCGACGCCGATATCCGGTGCAGGCGGGACACCGGAGCGGAGGGGGCCTCGATGGTGGAACTCAACGTGGGGTCCTTTGCGAGGGGACGGGGACTTCTCAACGCGACACGTTACTTGTTGCGACTCGCTTGCAACAAGCGGGCGTCGGCGTCCTCCCATCGCTCCGACCAGGCTCATCCCGGGCGCACGGGGACACGCGAGAGCGCACAGTCCCCGCACAACGCGCCCGCGTGCCCGGGCGCCGCCCGGTAGATCAGGCAGCAGCTGTTGCGCCGGAACCCGCCACCGGGGGTACGCCGTCCGCTCCCGCGCAAGCGTCCGCGCTCCAGCAGCAGCCCGGTCAGCGCCTCGGCCCGCGCGGCGGCGTCCGGGCGCGCGGCGGCGATCATCCGCGCCGCGCCGTTCACCGCGGACGCGGTGTTGCCGCGCAGGACGTGCGGCGACACGCGGAACCCCGCGCACGCCGACTCGACCTCGCGCACGGCGCCCTCGCACACCGCGGCGGAGAACCGGTCGGCGAGCGCCGCGAGGTCCGCGCCCGTACCGACGTCCGGGACCGTACCGAGGTCAGCGCCCGTACCGAGGGCCGCGACGCCCGTACGATCCGCGGCCGTCCCGGGCATGTGGTCCGTCCCGGGCGGCAGCGGCAACGGCAACGCCAGCGGGTACGGTCCGCCGAGCGCGGGCCGCCAGCGCAGATCGGCCAGCCGCACCCGCCCGGGCGCCCGCCCGTACAGCACCGCCAGCGCCAGGTACGGGGACAGCAGCCGCGCCACCAGGCCGAGATGGACCACCGACGCGGCCACCCGTTCCTCGACCGCCTCCGCCGGCTGCCCGCCGCCCGCCGCCAGCACCCCCCGTACGGCGGCCACCCGCGCGGCCAGCGCCCCGCTTCCGTCGGCCGGGTCGGCCGGGTCGGCGAGTTCGGCCATCGACCGCCACGGGCCGGGGCCCTCGCCGGCCGCCTCGGCCCTCCCAGCCGCCTGGACCGGCTCGACCGCCTTGATCGCCTCGACCGCGAAGAACGGCCCCAGCTCCGCCAGGGCCGCCCTCACGTCATCGTCGTTCACCGCGCCACCATGTCACCGAAGGGCCGGGTGGCCGTGCGCGGCGCGCGCCGTCACGCCTCCACCGGGTCGGTCCGGGGCGCCCGGACGGCCCGGCCGGCCGGCGCCGGGCTCAGCACCCGCTCCGCCAGCGGCCCGAAGACCAGCCCGATCGCCGACCAGAGCAGCAACTGCGCGGCCACCGAGTAGAACCGGAACTTGAACAGCACGTCCGCCGGGAAGCCCGGGTAGACGATCCGGCCGTGCGGGTCGGTGAGCGGCACCGGTGTCTCGGTGCCGTGGTTGCCGTACTGCTCGCGGTTGGTGGCGAGATGGCCCAGCGCCGGCAGCAGGCCGATCACCACGCCGATCACGACCAGGAAGGCCGCGCCGGCGAGCAGCGTGGCGTTCCACGTGCCGAACCGCTCCTGGAGCCGCCGTCCCAGCCACACCGCCAGGGCGAGCAGCGTGATCGAGCAGACCACCATGATCAGGTAGAGCCCGGTGCGGGCCTTGATGGTGTCCTCGTGCCCGATCGCCGGCGGGTTCGCCGGGTACTTCACGAACGGCACCAGGTAGAAGCCGAGGAAGCCGCCGCCGGCCACCAGCAGTGCCAGGGTGCGCGGCCGGACGTTGCCGACCCGGCCCAGGCACACCGTGTACACCACCGCGAAGATGGCGCCCATCGCGGCGCCGAAGAGGATCAGCCCCACGCCGATACCGACGTCGGCCTGCACGGTGCGGCTGAACAGGTCGGGGCCGGCCGGGGAGACCGGCAGGCCCGCGGCCTTGTCGAGGGCGTTCTGCGCCGCGTCCCGCCCGCTCTCGTAGTCGATCGCCTTGTTGATCTGCGGTTCGGCGAAGATCCGGGCGAAGACGAACGCGAGCAGCCCCGCGATCGCGCCGGCGAGCACGCCGCGCAGTATGAGTCGCTTCTCCATGTCGAGTTGTCCGCCTGCCGTGAGGGCCGTCAGTGGCAGGGGAAACCGAGGAAGTGCCGCGCGTCGTGCACGAACTCGTGGATGTGCATGTCCCTGCCGAACACGGAGACCGCGCCCTGGTCGACGCCGATGAAGTAGTACACGGCGAGCGCGAGGATCGTGGTGCCGGCCAGCCAGAGCACGGCCTTGGAGACGGGCAGGACGACCGGCGTGGCGTCGGACGACGTGTGGGTGGACAGAGAACTCACGGTGGTGCCTCCTTCGGGGATGCTGCGTCCCTCGGTCATATGGGGCTTCGTGACGGCGAAGTGTCTGACTTCCCGGAACGCCCCTGGAGGCGACCGGGTACACAGTGGCGCGACCGCGCCGGATTCCCACCGGCTTCCTCACACCTTCACGAACCATCAGCGTACGGGCGTAGGAATGTGCACGTCAACGCATGTCACGTGCCCTTCGCCACACCGCGGTCCGGCTGCTCCCGGTCCGGATACGGCAGCCGGGGACCCGCCGTCAGCTCGCCGACCAGCGACGCCACTTGATCGACTTCGATCAGGAAGCCGTCGTGCCCGTACGGCGAGCGGACCGTCCGCATCCGGTCCGCGCCCGCGATGCCCGCCGCCAACTCCCGCTGCTGCGCGAGCGGATAGAGCCGGTCGGAGTCCACCCCGGCCACCAGCGTCGGCGCCGTCACGCGGCGCAGCGCCGCCGCGGTGCCGCCCCGCCCCCGCCCGACGTCGTGCGCGTTCATCGCCTCGGTCAGCACCACGTAGCTGCCCGCGTCGAACCTGCGGACCAGCTTGTCCGCGTGGTGGTCGAGATACGACTCGACCGCGTACCGGCCGCCGTGCCAGGGGCGTTCGGCGTGCTGCGCGGCGCGGCCGAACCGCTCCCGCAGCTCGGGCTCGCTGCGGTAGGTCAGGTGCGCCAGCCGCCGGGCCTGCCCGAGCCCGGCGTGCGGGCCGCCGCCGGGGGCCGCGTCGTGGTAGTCGCCGCCGTGCCAGCCCGGGTCCGCCCTGATCGCCCGGAGCTGCACCGACGCCCACCCGATCTGCTCGGCGCTCGCCGCCGCCGGGCAGGCGAGCAGCAGCAGCGACCCGACCCGCTCCGGCCGGCCCACCGCCCACTCCAGCGCCCGCATCCCGCCCATCGACCCGCCGACCACCAGCGCCCACCGCTCGACGCCCAGCGCGTCCGCCAGGGACGTCTCCGCCGCGACCTGGTCGCGCTGGGTCAGGAACGGGAAGGCACTGCCCCACCGGCGGCCGTCCGGCCGCGCGGACGCCGGTCCGGTGCTGCCCTGGCAGCCGCCCAGGACGTTCGGCGCCACCACGAAGAAGCGGTCGGTGTCCAGCGCGAGGCCGGGCCCGACCAGCCCGTCCCACCACCCGGCGGTCGGATGGCCGGGTCCGGCCGGACCCGCGACATGGCTGTCACCGGTCAGCGCGTGCAGCACCAGCACCGCGTTCGACGCGTCGGGCGCGAGGCGCCCCCACGTCTCGTACGCCAGTCGCACGCCCGGCAGTTCACCGCCCGCCTCCAGCGGCAGCGGGTCGGAGAGCGGGTGCCAGCGGCGCCGCCCGGGCGGGTCCCCCGGCCGCCACGCCCCGGAGGCGGGCGGCAGGGGGACCTCCGCGGCCGTGCGCCCCGGCACGGTCAGGACGCGGCCTTGGCCGCGCGGAACCCGGCGTCCAGATCCGCCTTGAGGTCCGCGACGTTCTCGATGCCGACCGACAGCCGGACCAGGCCGGCCGAGGTGCCGGTGGCCGCCAACTGCTCCTCGTCCAGCTGGCTGTGCGTGGTGGAGGCCGGGTGGATGATCAGGCTGCGCACGTCGCCGATGTTCGCCAGATGGCTGAAGAGCCGCACCGCGTCCACGAAGCGCTTGCCTGCCTCCGCTCCGTCGCGCAGCTCGAAGGCGAGGACCGCGCCCGCGCCGCGCGGCAGGTAGCGCTGCCCGGCTTCGTACCAGGCGCTGGACGGCAGGCCCGGGTAGTGCACCACCGCGACCTCGTCGCGTGCCTGGAGCCACTCCGCGAGCTCCTGCGCGTTCGCGGAGTGCCGCTCCAGCCGCAGCGACAGCGTCTCGACGCCCTGGAGCAGCAGGAACGCCGAGTGCGGCGACAGCGCGGGACCCAGGTCGCGCAGCAACTGCACGCGCAGCTTGATCGCGTACGCCCCCGGGCCGAGCGCCGGCCAGTACTCCAACCCGTGGTAGCTCGGGTCGGGCGTGCTGAAGTCGGGGAAGCGGTCGGCGTGCGCCCCGAAGTCGAAGGTGCCGCCGTCGACGACCACCCCGGCGATGGTGGTGCCGTGGCCGCCGAGGAACTTCGTCGCGGAGTGCACCACGATGTCCGCGCCGTGCCGCAGCGGCTGGAGCAGGTACGGCGTCGGCACCGTGTTGTCCACGATCAGCGGCACCCCCTCGGCGTGCGCCGCGTCCGCCACCGCCCGCACGTCCAGCACGTTCCCGCGCGGGTTGCCCAGCGTCTCGGCGAAGAACGCCTTCGTGTTCGGCCGCACCGCCGCACGCCACGCCTCGACGTCGTCCGGGTCGACGAACGACACCTCGATCCCGAACCGCGGCAGCGTGTGCTTGAACAGGTTGTACGTCCCGCCGTAGAGCGACGCGCCCGCCACCACGTGGTCGCCGGCACTCGCCAGCGTCAGGATCGCCAGCGTCTCCGCGGCCTGCCCCGACGCCAGCGCCACCGCGGCGACCCCGCCCTCCAGCGCGGCGATCCGCTGCTCGAACACGTCCTGGGTGGGGTTGTGGATGCGGGTGTAGATGTTCCCCGGCTCCGCCAGCGCGAACAGGTCCGCGGCATGTCGGGTGTCGCGGAACACGAACGACGACGTCTGGTAGATCGGCACCGCCCGCGCCCCCGTCGTCGGGTCGGGAACGGCCCCCGAGTGCACCTGCTTCGTCTCGAACGACCAGTTCGGCTCCTCCTGCGCCGTGGCGGCCGCGGTCTCGGGCGTGTGCCCGGCGGTGACGGAGTCGACGGGCTGTTGCTCGGTCATGGCTCTCCCAGGTGCTGTCGTGCGTGCGGTGTCACTGCGGGTGTGGCGTGTGGTGCGTGGTGTGAGACGTGCGGCGTGGGTGTGGCGCGGTCGATGGTGCGGGGCGCGGGGGCGGCCTTGCGCGGCGGCGGTGACGGCCGGCCGCTGGACGTACGCGGCTCCTCGCGGGCGCCCCGGGTGCGTACCGAGGGCGGGGGAGGGGCGCGGAAGAAGGACGCGGTCGGCTGCCGGGCGGCGGCGCGGAGGCGTCAGTGCGCGCCGGGACAGCCCGTGCTCGTGACACGCGCGTAGTCCACGTGGCGGCGCCTCACCAACGGGGTCATGGCGCCATGGAAGCACGGCCCCACCCGGGTGTCCCGGCCCCGGCGAAGGCTTAACACGCCGTTGGTATTCGCCGCGCCGGGGCCGTGGCACGATGTCCGGATCTGTGGGGAGCAGGTCGCCACGGCCATGGCGGGCGGACGGGTTCGAGCCGATCCTGGAGGAGTGGCGGCCGGGACCCCGGCCGTATCCGGAGGACCGGCGAACCGGCAGGCCGGCCGATCGAAGAACTGCGCAGGTGACACCGATGACGACCGAGGCTCTCGAGCAGACAGGCGTCCGCTTCCCCGACACCGCCCTGGCCCGCGAGGCCACCGAACTGGTCCGCGACACCGCGACCGAGCTGATCTACCACCACTCCCGGCGGGTCTACTGCTTCGGCAGTCTCCAGGGCCGCCGCCGCGACCTGAGCTTCGACCCCGAACTGCTCTACGTCGCCGCGATGTTCCACGACCTCGGCCTCGGCGAGCGGTTCCACGACAGCGGCCGCCGCTTCGAGGTCGACAGCGCCGACGAGGCCCGCCGGTTCCTGCACGCCCACGGCGTCCCCGAGGACAGCGTCCGCCGGGTGTGGACCGCGATCGCCCTGCACACCACGCCCGGCATCCCGGAGCACATGGAGCCCGAAGTCGCGCTGACCACCGCGGGCGTGGAGTACGACGTGCTCGGCATCGGCTACCGCGACATCAGCGACGCCGACCGCGCCGCGATCGTCGCGCTGCACCCCCGCCCCGACTTCAAGCGCCGCATCCTCGCCGCCTTCACCGAGGGCATCCGCCCCAAGCCGGAGACCACCTTCGGCAACGTCAAGGCCGACGTGCTGGCCGCGTACGTCCCCGGTTTCGAGCGCGGCGACTTCGTCACCACGATCCTCGACTCGCCGTGGCCGGAGTGAGGCCGATGACGCGAATCCCGGGGGCGCCCGGAACCCCGGGTGCGCCCGGAACGGCGGGGACTACGGGCCGGGCCGCCGCGCGCCCCCGCCACCTGGTCGCCGTGCTCGCCTTCGACCAGGTGCAACTCCTCGACGTCACCGGCCCGGTCGAGGTCTTCACCACCGCCAACGCCCACGGCGCCCGCTACGACGTACGGATCGTCAGCGCGGCGGGCGCCGACGTACGCACCTCCGCGGGCGTGCGGATCGGCGCCGACAGCGCGGCCGACACGCTCCCCGGCCGGCTCGGCACCCTCGTCGTCCCCGGCCGCGCCGACTGGCGGCAGGCCGTCGGCGACCCCGCGCTGACCGGCACCGTCGAGGCGCTCGCGGCCCGCTCCGGCCGGGTCGCCTCGGTCTGCGCGGGCGCGTTCCTGCTCGCCGAGGCGGGCCTGCTCGACGGCCGGCGCGCGGCGACCCACTGGCAGCTCGCGGCCGAACTGGCCGCCGCCTACCCGCGGGTGTCCGTCGAGCCCGACCCGCTCTTCGTCCGCGACGGGCGGGTGACCACGTCGGCGGGCGTCACCGCTGGCATCGACCTCGCGCTCGCGCTGGTCGAGGAGGACCACGGCGCCGACCTGGCCAGGGCCGTCGCCCGGCAGCTCGTGGTGTTCATGGCCAGGCCGGCCGGGCAGTCCCAGTTCAGCGCCCGGCTGGTGCCGCGCGAGGCCCGGCACCCGGCGCTGTGCCAGGTCATGGACGCGGTGGGCGCCGACCCCGCCGCGGCCCACCGCATGGACGACCTCGCCCGCGCCGCCGGGGTCAGCCCCCGCCACCTCGGCCGGCTCTTCCGCGCGGAGACCGGACTGAGCCCCGGGCAGTACGCGGAGTCCGTCCGCCTGGAAGCGGCCCAGGCCCTGCTGGAGGCGGGCAACGACGCCGTGGACACCGTTGCCGAGCAGGCCGGGTTCGGCTCGGCGGAGTCCATGCGCCGTGCGTTCCAGCAGTCCCTGGGGGTGGCCCCGACGACCTACCGGGCGCGCTTCCGCAGCACCGCCCGCGTCCTCGACCCCGCGCCCTGAGCCGTACCGCCCCCGACGGCCGTACGGCTCAGGGCGCGGGGCATCAACCGATCGGTGGACGGCCGCGTCCACCCATCGCGCCCGCGCCCCGCCCCGGTGGTCGATCCGCCCGCCCGCGCCGCGGCGGGAGGCTTCTCCACGACGGCGAACACGCGCCGTCCACCGGGGAAGAACCCGACGGGAAGAGGCGCACGGCATGACGGTCATCGAGGTCGACGGGCTCCACAAGCGCTACGGCGACGTCACCGCCGTGCACGACGTCTCGTTCACGGTCGAACAGGGCGAGATCTTCGGCATTCTCGGCCCGAACGGCGCCGGCAAGACCACCACCGTCGAGTGCCTGTCGGGCCTGCGGGTCCCGGACGGCGGCACCGTGTCCGTACTCGGCCACGACCCGGCCCGCGCGCGCGACGCGCTCCGCCAGGTGCTCGGCGTCCAACTCCAGGAGAGCGGGCTGCCGGAGAGGCTCACCGTCCGCGAGATCCTCGACCTGTTCGCGTCGTTCCACCGGCGGCCCGCCGACATCGGCGAGCTGCTGGACCGGCTCGGCCTGCGCGCCAAGGCGGACGCCCGCTACAAGAAGCTCTCCGGCGGCCAGAAGCAGCGCCTCGCGATCGCGCTGGCGATGGTCGGCAGCCCCCGGGCGGTCATCCTCGACGAGCTGACCACCGGCCTGGACCCGCACGCCCGCCGCACCACCTGGGACCTGGTCGAGCAGGTCCGGGCGTCCGGCGTCACCGTCGTCCTGGTCACCCACTTCATGGAGGAGGCCGAGCGGCTGTGCGACCGGGTCGCACTGATCGACGCCGGCCGGGTCGTGGCCGTCGACACCCCGGCGGGGCTGGCCGCGCGCGGCGACCGGACCCAGCGGATGCGCTTCCGGCCCTCGACGGGCTTCGACGAGGCCCTGGTGCGTGAACTGCCCGAGGTGAGCACCCTGACCTGGCACGGCTCGCAGGTCGAGATCACCGGCGACGGCAATCTCGTGCTCGCCGTCACCTCGCTGCTCGCCCGGCGGCACATCATCGCCGCGGACCTGCGGGTGGAGCAGGCGACCCTCGATGACGCGTTCATCGCGCTCACCGGTGACGACAGCGGGGCGTAGGCCCGTATCCGCCCGGCCCCTCCCGCGCCGGGCCGCCCTGGCCCGTAGGCCGCCGTCCCGCATCCCCGTATCCTCCGCGCCGCCACAGACAAGGACACCCCGATGAGCGCCAGCGCACCCACCGCACCGTCCGCACCCGCCGTTCCGCGCATGACCCGCCAGGGCTTCCGCGCGCTGACCGCCACCCAGGCCAGGCTGCTGCTCCGCGAGCCGGCCGCCGTGTTCTGGCTGCTCTTCCCGCTGGGCATGGTGATCCTCTTCGGCAACATCCCCGCCTTCAGGACCGACTCCGACTCCCTGGGCGGCAGGAGCGTCATCGACGTCTACGTGCCGACCATCGCCGCGATGGTGCCCCTCTTCCTCGGCTGCGTCATGCTGCCGATGAACATGGCGAGCCTGCGCGAGAAGGGCATCCTGCGGCGGCTGTCGGTCAGCCCGGTGCCGGTCGCCGGGATGCTCGCCGCGCTGCTCACGGTCATGGCCGCGCTGATCACGGTCGGCGTCGCGCTGATCATCGCCGTCGGCCGGCTCGCCTTCCACGTCAGGCCGCCGTCCGACATCGGCGCCGTGATCGCGTCCTTCGTCCTCGGCAGCACCGCGGTCCTCGCCCTCGGCCTGGTGGTCGCCGCGCTGGCGCCCACCGCCGGCGCCGCCAGCGGCTCGGGCGTGCCCGTCATGGTGCTGAACTTCTTCTTCAGCGGCCTGTACTTCCCCGTCGCGCAGATGCCGCACGCGCTGCGGGAGATCGGCGGCTACGTCCCCTTCGGCGCGGTGATGGCGGCGTGGTCCGGTGAAGGGGCCCTGTGGCAGCACCTGTTGGTGCTGGCCGGGTACACCGTGGCCGGCAGCGCGGTGGCGGTCCGCGCCTTCCGTTGGGAATGATGAGCCGGTGAACGCGGAGCGGACAGCGCGCAGTACCGGCTCGGAGCCGCCCCACGGCATCCCGCGGGCGCCCGCCCCCGTGCGGGTGCGCCCGCCGGCCGCACCCGGCGGCGAGCAGGCGAAGGACGAGCGCTTCCAGCAGCTCCAGCACTACCTGCCCTACGGCGGGCTCGCGGTCTCGCTGGTGCTGGCGGTCGGCCTGGGGCCCTACCGCGCGCTGTACATCGGGGTGGCGGTGGTCCTGTCGGCGGGCGCCGCGCTGTGGCTGCGGTTCATGGACGTGCCGTACCCGACGCCCGCCGCGCGCCAGGGCCGGGCGATCGTCTTCTACGCCGGACTGATGGCCTTCATCGTGGGCCTGATCCTGCTCAACCCGTTCTTCGGCTTCTTCGGCTTCACCGGCTATCTCCAAGCGGCCCTGCTGCCCCGGTGGTTGCGGCCGCCGGCCATCGCGGTCAACGCGGCGGCGATGGCCCTCAGCCAGGTCGGCGGCGTCCGCAACCTGCACGGCGAGGGCGTCGCCGCGTACGTCGGGCTGGTCCTGGTCAACATGCTCGTCGCCGGTGCCATCACCTACCAGGGCATCGAGGAGGACCAGCGCAGCCGGCGGCGGGCCAGGATGATCGACGAGCTGGCCGAGGCCAACCGGCGGCTGCGCGAGACGATGGCCGAGAACGCCGGTCTGCACGCCCAACTGGTCACCCAGGCGCGGGAGGCCGGCATCCTCGACGAGCGGCAGCGGATGGCCGGCGAGATCCACGACACCATCGCGCAGGGCCTGACCGGCATCGTCACCCAGCTGGAGGCCGCCGACCGGTTCGACGCCGACCCGCAGCGCCGCACCCGGCACCTGGAACTGGCCCGGCGGCTGGCCCGGGAGTCGCTGGCCGAGGCCCGCCGCTCGGTGCAGGCGCTGCGGCCCGGTCCGCTGGACACCGCCGCCCACCTGCCCGGCGCCCTCGGCGACCTCGCCGAGCAGTGGACCCAGACCTCCGGGATCGCGGTCCGCTTCGAGGTCACCGGCGACGCCGTACCGCTGCCGCCCGCGCTGGAGGTCGCGCTGTTCCGCACCGCCCAGGAGGGCCTGGCGAACATCGCCAAGCACGCCGGAGCGTCCCGGGCCGGGATGACCCTCTCCTACACCCACGAGGTCGTCGTCCTCGACGTCCTCGACGACGGCACCGGTTTCGACGCCGCCGCGTGCGAGCGGGCCGAGCCGCGCGCCGACGGCCACGGCTTCGGGCTCACCGCGATGCGGCAGCGGCTGCGCCAGGTCGGCGGCTCCCTGGCGATCGAGAGCGCGCCGGGCGACGGGACGGTGCTCAGCGCCGGCGTGCCGGCGGTGCCCCTGGCGCCCGGCTCCGCCGACCGTGCTGCCGGCTCCGCCGACCCCGCCCCGGGCTCCGCCGACCGTGCCCCGGGCTCCGCCGACTCCGCCCCGGGCCCCGCCGACCGGGCCCCCGGCTCCGCCGACCGTGCGACGCCGGACAGCCACACGGTCCCCGAGCGGCCCGGCCCGACCGGCCCGACCAGTCCCAACGGCCCGTCCCGTACCGGCGCCGGACGCCCGGCGATCATGGAGAATGGCGTGTGACCATTCGCCTGCTCGTCGCCGACGACCACCCCGTCGTACGTGACGGCCTGCGCGGTGTCTTCGACGGTGACCCGGACTTCGAGGTCGCCGGCGAGGCCGCGGACGGGGCCGAGGCCGTGGACCGGGCGCTCGCGCTCGGCGTGGACGTGGTGCTGATGGACCTGCGGATGCCGCGGATGGGCGGCGTCGAGGCGATCGGGCTGCTGCGCGAGCGCGCCCCCGCCGTCCACGTGCTGGTGCTCACCACGTACGACAGCGACGCCGACGTGCTGCCCGCGATCGAGGCGGGCGCCACCGGCTACCTGCTCAAGGACGCGCCGCGGGACGAACTCGTCCGTGCCGTGCGCGCCGCCCACCAGGGCCATCCCGTGCTCGCCCCCACCGTCGCGCAGAAGCTCATCGGCCGGGTCCGCGAACCCGCCACGCCCGCCGGGACGCTCACCGACCGCGAGCTGGAGGTGCTGCGCCTGGTCGCCGCGGGCACGACCAACCGGGAGGCGGCCCGGCAGCTGTTCATCAGCGAGGCCACCGTCAAGACGCACCTGCTGCACCTCTACGCGAAGCTCGGCGTGCGCGATCGCGCCGCCGCGGTCGCAGCCGCCTACCGGACCGGGCTGCTCAGCTGATCCGACGACGCCCGGCGGACGACACCCGGCGGAGCGCTCACCCGCCGAGGCGGTCGGTGAGCTGGTCGGCGAGGGCGGTGAGGGCCGGCCCGAGCGGGAGGTCGAGCCGCAGCGCCGCCAGGTCGTCACCCCGGGTGGGGCCTTGGTTGACGATGGCCACCGGCGTGCCGTGCTTCGCCGCGTGGCGGGCGAACCGCAGGCCCGACATCACCGTGAGCGAGGAGCCGACGACGAGCAGGAGCGAGGCGGCGTCGACCAGGCCGTAGCAGCGCTCCACCCGGGGCAGCGGCACCTTCTCCCCGAAGAACACCACGTCGGGCTTGAGGACGCCGCTGCCGCACGCGGTGCAGGCCACCGTGCGGAACGCGTCGATGTGCTCGGCCGGCAGCTCGGCGTCGCCGTCGGCGACGATCCGCGCGGACATCGCCCGGAACCCGGGGTTCGCCGCGTCCAGCCGCCCCGCCAGCTCCTCCCGCGAGCCGCGGGCGCCGCAGTCCAGGCAGACCACCGCGTGCAGAGTGCCGTGCAGCTCCACCGCGTCCGGTGTACCCGCGGCGGCGTGCAGCCCGTCGACGTTCTGCGTGATCACGCCCGACACCAGCCCGGCGGCCACCAGGCGGGTCACCGCCCGATGGCCCGCGTTGGGCCGGGCCCCGGAGATCGAGGGCCAGCCGAGATGGCTGCGCGCCCAGTAACGGCGGCGGCTGCCGGCGCTGCCGGTGAACTCCTGGTACGTCATCGGGTCGCCGCGCCGGCGCCGGCCGGTCTCGCCGCGGTAGTCGGGGATGCCCGACTCCGTGGACAGGCCGGCGCCGCTCAGCACCACGACCCGGCCGGGCCCGACCAGCGGAAGGAGCGCGTCGGCGAGCGCCGCCGGGCCGGACGCGGCTCCCGCGGTGCCGGGGGAGCCGGGCCGGTCCGCCGCGCTCCGTTCCAGGGGGCCGGCGCCGATGTCCACGCCAGCAGGGTACGTCCCCCGGGAGGCGGAACCGGACGATCCGCGGGAGAATGGAGTAATGCCCCTGGGGAGGTGTGTGCCCATGGACGAATATCCCGCTGTTTACGAACTGGTCTTCCAGGCCCCGGCCGTCGAGGACGACGTCGTCGTCGTACACCGCACCGACGCCTCGGGCGCGGGTGGCTACCCCGTCTACGAGGACGACACCGGCATCGTCCGCGCCGAGATCAGCGGCGAGGGCGAGGTCCGGATGATGGCCAGCGGCGGCCACCAGCAACCGGTGCCGCCGCACGCGGTCCGAGCGGCCTGAGCCGCCACGGGACGGCCGGGCGGGACGCGGCGACGGCGCCGCGCCCCACCCGGCCGTCGATCGTGCGGCGGCCGATCGCGAGCCCGTGGCCGCGGGGCAGCTCTCCCGCCCGGGGAGCCCGCCGCCCGCCGCCCGATGTGCCCCGCCGGGAACCCGCGCTCAGGAGCCGGGGCCGGCGCCGTCCACCAGGACCGCGCGGTCGCGCGCGGCCACCACGGCCGCGGACAGGCTCTCGATGTCGTAGGCGCCGTGGTGCCGGCGGCCGTTGATGAAGAACGTCGGCGTGCCCGACACCCCGCTGAGGTCGGCCGACTCCACGTCCCGCGCGACCCGGGCCGCACCCTTGCGGGCCTTGAGCGCGTGCCGGAACTTCTCCAGGTCCAGGCCGAGCCCGTCGGCGTGCCGGATCAGATCCTTGACGCCCAGCTCGTCCTGAGTGGTGATCAGCAGGTCGCGCATCTGCCAGAACCCGCCCTGAAGCGCGGCCGCTTCGGAGGCCTCCGCGGCGAGTTGGGCGTGCGGGTGCACATCGGTCAGCGGCAGGTGGCGCCAGACGTAGCGCACGTCGCCGAAGTCGGCGAGCAGCTCGCGCACCACGCTCTCGGCCTGCCCGCAGTAGGGGCACTCGAAGTCGCCGTACTCCACCACGGTCACCGGGGAGTCCAGCGGGCCGCGGACGTGGTCGTGGTCGGGATCGACCGGCTCGGCCAGGTCGACCACCGACTGCGCGGTGCCCAGCAGCGCCCGGGCCCGCCGCGCCTCGGGCAGCCGGGAGGTCACCAGCGCCACCATGGAGGTGCTCAGCATCGCGAAGACCACGGCGCTCAGCACGCCGATCTTCGCCTCGTCCAGTTCCCGCCCGGAGAACGCCAGCGTCGCGATCAGCAGGGACACCGTGAAGCCGATGCCGGCGATCGTGCCGCCGCCGGTCACCGCCGCCCAGCCGACCGGCGGGCGCATCCGGCCGCGGCTGAGCCGGGTGGCCAGCGCCGTGGAACCCACGATGCCGATCGGCTTGCCGATGCCGTAGCCGAGCAGGATGCCCAGCGTGATCGGGGAGGTGTACGCCTGCGACAGCAGCGAGCCGTTGATCTCGATGCCGGCGTTGGCGAGGGCGAAGAGCGGCACGATCGCGTAGCTGGACCAGGGGTGCCACAGCCGCTGCAGGCGGTCGTTGGGGGACAGCGCCGAGGCCAGGCCCAGCCGCGCCTCCCGCTCCAGCTCGGGCGTGGGCTGCTCGCGGAAGGACCGGAACAGGCCGCTGGCCCGCTCCAGGGCGTCGCGGGGCGCCGGGTACGCGAACGCCAGCAGGCCGATGATCAGACCGACGACCACCGGGTCCACTCCGGAGTGCACGAACGCCGTCCACGCCGCGATCCCGAGCACCGCGTACGGCCCGCCGCGCCGTACCCCGGCCCGCCGGATCGCCGCCGTCAGCAGCAGGAACCCGATGCCGACCGCCAGCGGCGTCCACGAGATGTGCTCGCTGTAGGCGACCGCGATCACCGCCAGCGCCACGAAGTCGTCGACCACGGCGACGGTCAGGATGAAGGTGTGCAGCCGGCGCGGGAAGCGCGAACCGAGCAGGGCGAGCATGCCCAGCGCGAACGCGGTGTCGGTGGACATCGCGGTGCCCCAGCCGTGCCCGGAGTGGCCGCCGGAGTTCACCGCGAGGTAGATCGCCACCGGCACGATCATGCCGCTGACCCCGGCCAGCAGCGGCAGGGCGATCCTGCGCCGGTCGCGCAGCTCGCCCATGTCGAACTCGCGCCGCGCCTCCAGCCCCACCACCAGGAAGAACAGCGTCATCAGGCCGCTGTTGACCCACTCGCGCAGGTCCAGGTCGACGCCGTGGCCGCCCCACTGCACCGACAGCCGGGTCGCCCACGCCGACGCGTAGTCGCCCGGCGCCACGTTCACCCACACCAGCGCCGCGACCGTCGCCGCCAGCAGGACCGCGGCGCTGCCGGTCTCGGTGCGGATGTACGCCCAGGGCGATGCCGTGCTGTCGCGGTCCCGCTCGCTCTGGTCCTCTTCGGTCCGGTCCGACGAGGGAGCCGTGAAGCCCCGGAACATCCAGCCTCCTACCGTGTGCGCTGCTCTTCCCCGCTGCCTGCCCTCACCCTGGCATGGCTGGGTGCCGCCGGGCACGCCGAAACCGCGGACCTTGCCGCGCCGTCGCGTCCTGTGTCGTAGTCTCCCGAACCGGGAGGGTGCGCCGATCATTCCAGCCGCCCGCCCGGCGCGGGACCTGTACGGCGGGCACGGCGGAGGGGACGGGCATGACGACGGGGACGGGCATGACGACGGGGACCGGTACGGCGGACGAGCAGCACACCGTCGAACTCAGCGCGGGCACGCTGGCCTACGGGGACACCGGCGGTGACGGGCCGGTGGTGGTCCTGCTGCACGGCCTCGCCCAGGACGGCAGCGTGTGGCGGAAGGTCGTCGACGACCTGCGCACCGACCACCGCTGCCTGACCCCGACGCTGCCCGAGGGGAGTCACCGCACTGCGATGCGCCCGGACGCGGACCTGTCGCCGCGGGCGGTCGCCGCGCTCGCCGCGGAGTTCCTGGACCGGCTCGACCTGCGCGACGTCACCCTCGCCGAGGTCGACTCCGGCCGCGCCCAGCAGGTGGCCGCCTTCCACGGCGAACGGATCGCCCGGCTGGTGCTGGTCTCCTGCGAGGCGTTCGAGAACTACCCGCCCGGCCTACCCGGCAAGATGATCACTCTTGCGGCGCACATCCCCGGCGCCCTGCACGCCGTGGTGCGGATGATGGCGGCCCGGCCGCTGCGCCGCTCCACCGCGGGTCTGGGGGTGCTGAGCAAGTACCCGGTGCCGGACGAGATCATCGACGGCTGGATGCGCCCGCTGCTGACCGATCCGGCCATCCGCGCGGACCTGCGCCGCTACCTGCTCGGGGCGCGCCGCGGGGAGATGGCGGAGGCCGCCGAGGCGCTGCGCGGCTTCGACCGGCCGGCGCTGGTGGTGTGGGCGGCCGAGGACCGGATGATGCCGCTCGCGCACGGCCGCCGACTGGCCGAACTCCTGCCGCAGGGCAGCCTGTTGGAGGTCGCCGACGCCCGCACGCTGGTCCCCGAGGACCAGCCCGGGCTGCTCGCCGGCGCGCTGCGCGACTTCGTGGCGACGACCGGCTGACGGCTGCGGCCGAACGGCGTACGAACGGGACGGAAGACGGCGCCGGGAAGCCCGTCTGCGGCTGGAACCGCGGGGGCGCGGCACGCGTATTCCGTAACGACCATCGGTGATCCCGGGAGGGCCCCAGGTGGGAGGATGGTCACGGTCGGAATTCGCACAACCACGACGACAAGGGGGCGGCCGGAGATGGCACCGGACGATGCCGTGATCGGCTGCACGGGGGAACTGCTGATCGGCACGCGCGGACCCGCCGGTCCCGGCGAGGTCCTGGTGCGGGTCAGAGGCGGCTCCGAAGCCTTTCTCGCCTGGTCGGACGAACCCTTGCCCAAGGGTGCGACCGTGCTTGTGGTGGAATCCCGCGGCAGCCGCCAGGTCGATGTCATCGAGTGGCTCGACGGGCTCGACGGATCGGCCGGCTGACCGCGCTCATGAAGGACCGGCTGAGCCGCGCGACATGAAGGAGACTATGGATGTTGGGATACCGCGTACCCGCGCCGGATGAGGCGATGCTGATCTCGGGTGGTCGCCGAGGGCTGGGAGGTGCGCCCTTCCGTGTCGTGACCGGGCACGGGAAGTTCGTGTTGCCGGTTTTCCGCAAGACCCGGTTCCTGACCCTCGCGCTGTGCGAGGCGGAGGTCGCCGAGACCTGCGTGACCCGGCAGGGCATCGCGCTGACGGTGAAGGCGGTCATCGCGTTCAAGGTCGGCAACGACCACGAGAGCATCGTCAACGCCGGCCAGCGCTTCCTGTCCGACCAGGACCAGATGTCGGTCCTCACCGGGCGGATCTTCGCCGGCCATCTGCGGTCGATCATCGGGTCGATGACGGTCGAGGAGATCGTCACCGAGCGGCAGAAGCTCGCCAAGGAGGTACTGGAGACCTCCAAGTCGGAGATGGGCAAGATCGGCCTCACCGTCGACTCGCTCCAGATCCAGTCGATCGACGACGGCGCGACCGGGTACATCGACGCGATGTCGGCGCCGCACAAGGCCGCCATCCAGCGGCAGGCGCAGATCGCCCAGGCGCAGGCCACCCAGGCGTCGGTCGAGGCGCAGCAGGTCGCGGCGCGGAACCAGGCGGAGTACGCCCGGCAGACCGCGGTCGTGCAGGCCGAGTACAGCGCCGAGGTGGACCGGGCCCAGGCCCAGGCCGCCCAGGCGGGGCCGCTGGCCCAGGCGCACGCCCAGCAGGAGGTGCTCGCCGCGCAGACCGAACTGGCGCTGCGCGCGGCCGAACTGCGCCAGCAGCAGCTGGTCGCGGAGATCGTCAAGCCGGCCGAGGCCGAGGCCGAGCGGATCAGGGTGCTGGCGGTGGCCGACGCCGAGCGGATGCGTATCCAGGCCGCCGCGGCGGCGTCGCACGACCGGGTCGCGCTGGACCGGATGCTCATCGACCAGCTCCCGCAGATCGTCAAGGAGGCGTCGGCGGGTCTGTCGGGCGCGAACGTCAACGTGCTCAACGGCGCCGACGGCCTCAGCGAGATCGCGGCGGGCCTGGTCAGCCAGGGCCTCACCATCCTCGACTCGGTCCGCAAGAACCTCGGCGGCGAGCAGAACGGCGAGGCGCCCGGCACCGGGCTGACCCTGCGCGGGCACGTCGGCGGCAAGGACAGGCGCGACAGCTCCTCCGACGGGCCGGTCGACATCGACTGACCGCGTTCTTGAGGCAGCGCCCGTCCGGCCCTTCTCCGTGGGGGCGGGCGGGCGCTGCGCTGTCCGGGCGCGCGGTGTCGTCCGGCTGCGCGGTGCCATTTGGGTGCGCGGTGCCTTCCGGGCGCCCGGCGTGGGGGTTAGGAGGTTTGTGCGGGTTTCACGGGGTATGCGGCTGACGTACGGATCTTCCCGTGAACCGCGCGATCGGATGGAGCGCCGCCATGGCGACCGCTACCCACACCAACCCGCACGTGGCCGACGAGGGGCTGAGCATCGCCGGGGACGCCCGGCCCCGGCCCGGCGAGACGCCACCGGCGGAGTCCGGGGTCTCGGACCTGGACGGCCCGGAGCGCGAACCGCTCAGCCGCGGCTGGGGCGCGCTGCCGATCACCCTGATCATGGTGGTGGTGGCACTGTTCGTGGCCGGGCTGCTCGGGTGGGCCGTGCAGATGATCTTCTGGCCGTCGAGCTGAGGTCGAGCTGACGTCGCGCTGAGGTTCCGACCGGGTCAGTCCGCGAGCGGCGACCGGCGCTGCGACGGGGGCAGCAGCAGCACTTCGAGCGCCGCGGCGCAGGCCCGGGCGCGGGCGACGAACCAGGGCAGCCGGGCGTCGGTGAGCACGTCGGGCGTCGAGCGCACCGCCAGCGCGGCGTGCGCGTGGCCGCCCGCGTCCAGGACGGGCACCGCCGCGGTGCGCACCCCGTAGGCCGACTCGCCGTCGTTGAGCGCGTATCCGGCCGTCCGCGCCCGCTCCAACTCGGCCCGCAGCGCGTCCAGTCCGGTGATCGTCCGGTCGGTGTGCGCACGCAGCGGGGGCAGGGCGGCCAGGTCGCGTTCGCCCGGACGCGCCCACGCCAGGAGCACCTTGCCGAGCGCGGTGGAGTGCAGCGGGCGGCGCAGGCCCAGGCCCGCCGCCGGGTTCACCGAGCCGCCGACCAGGATCACCGCGTGGTCGCCGCTGCGGATCGCCAGGTCCGCCGTGGTGCCCGTGGCCCTTGCCAGCGCGTCGAGTTCGGGCACCGCGCGGTGCATGCCCCGCTGGTGCAGGGAGAGTTGGCCGAGTTCGGCGACGGAGGGACCGAGCCGGTAGCGGGCGGTGTGCTCGTCCTGCTCCAGGAAGCCGGCCGCGACCAGGGTGCGGGCCAGCCGGTGGGCGGTGGACGCCGACAGCTCCATCCGGCGGGCGAGTTGGGAGGCGCTGAGTTCCCCCGCGTTGTCCCGGAAGCAGTGCAGCAGCCGGAGTGCGCGGGTGACCGCCTGCGCTCCCGGGGGCGCGTCGGCAGGCTTCGTGCGCGCATCCGTCGTCATGGCCCTAAGCATGCGGAGGCTGCCACCATCTGGCAACTGTTGCCAGAACATTGCGCCACGTCTCCGGCTGTGAACTCTCGCCCACAAGCGCGTCCCACATCATGGGAAGTGTTGCCCGCGGCCGAGGGTGTGTGCCAGCCTCCGTTGCAGACCGCACGCCACGCACCAGGAACGGAAGGGAGCACCCCGTGATGACCACGTCCGGCCTGCTCAGCCCCTTCCACCAGACCCTGTGCGCACGGCTTTACCTGGACCTCGGCCGGTCCCGCGGCGCCAGCTGTCGCTGACCGCACCGACACCGCCGCACCGGCGGGACGTCCCGCGTTGCGGTGTCCCCTCCGCGTACGGCCACCGGCCGCACCACCACCATCCCGGCACCGCCGCCCGCGGTCCGCACCCCGCGTCCCCCGCCCCGCCCCCGCACGCCGCATCCCCGCGCCCAACTGCCGCCTGGAGCACCCATGTCCGAGCCGGACGAGATCTGGTTCACCCGCTGCCCCGTCCCCACCGCCACCGGCATCGCCGCCGACCGCGGCACCCTGGCCGCCGAGTTCGCCCCCGACGGTATCGCCGTGCGCTCGCTGCGCGACGCCGCCGACGACGAGCGCAGCGACGGCCTGCCCCGCAGCCACTTCACCCACGAACTGACCGCGCTGTTCCGCGAGGGCGGCAACGTCCCGGCGCTGTGGGCGCGTTCACGCGGCGAGGCGACCAGGGTGATCGCGCTGACCTGGATCGAGGAGCGGCAGTCCATCCTGGTCCGCGCGGACAGCGACCTGCGCACCCCCGAGCAGTTGCGCGGCCGGCGGCTGGCCGTCCCGCGCCATGACATCGCGATCGACTTCTGGCGGGCCATGGCGCTGCACGGCCACGCCGGAGCCCTCGGACTGGCCGGGCTGACCCTGGACGACGCGCGGCTCGTCGAGGTGCCCGGGGTCCGGCAGGGCCAGTGGGAGGGGGAGCTGGCGGCGCTGCGGGACGGCCGGGTCGACGCGGTCTACGTCAAGGGCGCGGTGGCCGTCGAGACCGCCCGCCGCTACGGCGCCGAGGTCGCGATCGACCTGGACGCGGTCCCCGACCGCCGCAGCCGGGTGAACAACGGCACACCCCGGCCGATCACCGTCCACCAACGGCTGTTGGACGAGCGGCCCGAGCTCGTGACGCGCTTCCTCGCCGTGCTGCTCGACGCCGCCGAGTGGGCCGCGGCCCACCCCGGCGACCTGGCCCGCATCCTCGGCGCCGAGACCGGGGCCGGCCCCGACGGGGTGGCCGACGCCTACCGCGCGGGCACCGCCGGCAGCCTCGGACTCGACCTGAGCGAGGAGCGGCTGACGCTGCTGGCCGAGCAGGAGCGGTTCCTTTACGCGCACGGCTTCCTGCCCGAACCGGTCGACGTCGCCGGCTGGGCGGACCACGAACCCCTGCGCCGGGCCCGCGAGTTGCGCGCCGCCCGGGCCGCGACCGCCGCCGAAACCACTGCCGTGGAAACCACTGCCACCGCGCCCACCCCCGGCACCTCGCACGCACCCGCCGCCCCGCAGCCGTCCGGCACGCGGAGCCCGGCCGCCGGGTCCCATGCCGTCGCGCCGGCCGCCGGCACCGCCTCCGCCACCCCCTGAACCCGCGCCGACCACGGCCCGCCACTTCCTGGAGACCTTCCGTGAACGTCCGTCAACTAGCCCTCGCCACCACCTCCCTGTTCGCCGCGCTGGCCCTGGCCGCCTGCTCCTCGTCCTCCACCGGCTCGGCCCGCGCCGACGCCGGCGGCAGCGGCGCGACCATCACCGTCCGCATCCCCGACGGCGGCAACTCCGGAGTGCTCGCCCTCGGACGCAAGGACGGCTCGCTCGCCAAGGCCCTGGCCAAGGTGCACGCCAAGGTGGCCTGGACCGGCACCGCCGGCGCGTTCGCCCCCGCCGCACAGGAACTCGACGCCAACGCCCTGGACTTCGCCGAGGGCTCCATCACCTCCGCGATCGCCGCACTGGCCCAGACACCCGGCTTCAAGCTCTTCTCCGCCGTCGACCCCGACGAGCTGGGCGAAGGCATCCTGGTGAAGAAGAACTCCGACATCAAGAGCGTCAGCGACCTGGTCGGCAAGAAGGTCGCCGTCTGGCACGGCGGTACCAGCGAGTACCTGCTGCTCAAGGCCCTCCAGCAGGCGCACATCCCGGCCGACAAGGTCAAGCGGGTCTACCTCCAGCCCAACCAGATCGGCCCGGTCTTCAACTCCGGCCAGGTGGACGCCTGGTCGACGTGGGCGACGTACTCCATCCCGGCCCTCGCCAACTCCGGCGCGCGCTTCCTGACCACCGGCGGCCAGGTCGGCTCGGACAACTACGCCGTCTGGGCGGTCCGCAACAGCTTCGCCACCCAGCACCCGGAGGTCGTCAAGGCGCTCTACGACTACCTGCACGACGCCGGACTGAAGCAGCAGCAGAACCCCGAGGCGTACCTCAACGTCAAGACCGACTCCGGCCCGGAGGCCGTCACCCCCGCCCAGCGGGCGGTCGAACTGCCCATCGACAAGGCGCTCGGCACCGCGCAGCCGATCGGCGCGACCCAGCTGGCGCACTTCGCCACCGTCGCGCAGTTCTTCGCCGACCAGAAGATCACCAAGGGTGTCTTCGACGTCAAGCCGTACGTGATCGACATCGACAAGACCGCTGCGAGCGCCAAGTGAGCGGCGTGGCCATCGGCACGTCCACGGACCCGGCGGCACCCGGGCTGGTCGCACCGCGCCCGAAGGTGGTCCGGCCGCGGCCGCGCGCACTGAGCCTGGGGCTGCGGCTGCTCGGCCCGGTGGCACTGGTGCTGGTCTGGATCTGGGCCTCCGCCTCGGGCACGCTCAGCCCGTCGCTGCTGGCCTCACCGCGCCAGGTGCTCTCCGCGTTCAAGGAGTTGTGGACCAGCGGCCAACTCGGCGACGCGCTGTCCGTCTCGCTGACCCGGGCCGGCCTCGGCCTGCTGATCGGCGCGTCGGCCGGGCTGGTGCTCGGCGTGCTGACCGGGTTCTCCCGGCTCGGCGAGGAACTGCTCGACTCCTCCATGCAGTTGCTGCGCACCATCCCGTTCCTGTCCCTGGTCCCGCTGTTCATGGTCTGGTTCGGCATCGGCGAGACCGCCCGGGTGGTGCTGATCGCGGTGGCGACCAGCTTCCCGATGTACGTCTCGGCCGCCGGCGGGGTGCGCAACACCGACCGGAAGCTGGTGGAGGCCATGCGCAGCTTCGGCATGGGCCGGCTGGCGCTGGTCCGCGAGGTGGTGCTCCCCGGCGCGCTGCCCGCGCTGCTGTCCGGGCTGCGGCTGTCGATGACCCTCAGCGTGATCGCCCTGATCGCGGCCGAGGAGATCAACTCCACCGCCGGCATCGGCTACCTCATGTCGACGGCGCAGGAGTACAGCCGCACCGACATCCTCACCGTCTGCATCCTCATCTACGCCCTGATCGGGCTGGTCGCGGACGGCAGCGCCCGGCTGCTGGAACGGCTGCTCATGCCCTGGCGCACTCAGGGGGCCGCACGATGAGCGAGACCCTCGCGGGCGCCGTCGGCGCCCACGCAAACCACGACCGCAGCCACGACCGCAGCCAGGACCCCGGCCACGCCCAGGTCCAGGCCGACGCCGACACCGAGGCGCAGGACCGTACCGGCGCCCAGGACCGCACCGGCGGTCGGGCCGCCGTCCGCATCCGCGGGCTGCGCCGCACCTTCGGCACCCGGCATGTGCTCGACGGCCTCGATCTGGACATCGCCCAGGGCGAGTTCCTGGCCCTGCTCGGCGCCAGCGGCACCGGGAAGACCACCCTGCTGCGGATCATCGGCGCCCTGGACCGGCACGACGAGGGCACCGTGCTGGTCCCGGAGTCGCGGACCGTCGTCTTCCAGGAGCCGCGCCTGGTGCCGTCCAAGAAGGTGCTGGCCAACGTCACCGTCGCCCTGCCGCGCGGCACCCGCACCAAGGAGACCGGCCGGCGCGCCCTTGCCGAGGTCGGCCTTGACCGGCACGCCGACGCCTGGCCGGCCACCCTGTCCGGTGGCGAGGCCCAACGCGTGGCGCTGGCAAGGGCGTTGATCCGCGAGCCGGAACTCCTGCTGCTGGACGAGCCGTTCGCGGCCCTGGACGCGCTGACCCGGCTGCGGATGCACGACCTGGTCGGCGAGTTGTGCCGCCGTCACCAGCCCGCCGTGCTGCTCGTCACCCACGACGTCGACGAGGCGATCCGCCTGGCCGACCGGGTGGCCGTCCTGCGCGACGGCCGGCTGGCGTCCGACGAGCGGATCGCCATCGACCACCCGCGCGACAGCGCCGACCCGCGGTTCGCCGCCCTGCGCACCCGGCTGCTCGCCGAACTCGGCGTGGGGCACGGCCGGTCCGCCGCCGGGCCCGGCGCGCCGGCCACGGGGGAGCACCCCGCCGGCAAGCACCTCGACCCCGGCGCCGACCCGGGCGCCACTTCCGGCCCGGCCCCCGTGACAGGCCCCGCCGACGCCCGCACCACCGCACCCACGACCGGTTCCACCACCCCCGAGGAGTCCTCCGCATGACCGTCAACATCGGCGTCCACCAGGCCAATCCGTCGCTGTACCACCTCTCCCGGCTCGGCCTGCTCGAAGAGGCGCTGCGCCCGTCGGGCGAGACCGTCGCCTGGCACCGGATCGGCGGCCTGGACACCGCGGCCGCGCTGGCCGACGGCACCATCGACTTCGGCGGCACCGGCTCCACCCCGCCGCTGTCGGCCCAGGCGGCGGGCCACGACCTCGTCTACGCCGCCGTGTCGGCGCCGCGTCCGGGCCACGGTGCCCTGCTGGTCCGCGCGGACGGCGACATCGCCTCCCTGGCCGACCTCAAGGGCCGCACCGTACACCTGGCGATCGGCTCGTGGCAGACCCACTTCGTCGCCAAGTCCCTTGCCCAGCACGGCCTTTCCTATGGCGCCGACATCACCGCGCAGCGGTCCGGCGCCGGCTCCTACGCGCGGCTGCTGGACGGTGGCATCGACGCCTGGGTGGGCCAGGGCGCCGAACTGGCCGCCGCGCGCCGCGACGGCCGGGTGCGCACCCTGGCCGAGGCGGGCGACCTGATCGCCGACCGCTCGGTGTTCTTCACCCGCCGTGAACTCGCCGACAGCCGCCCCGATCTGGTCGGCCTGATCGTCCGGGCGCTCCAGGCCGCGGACACCTGGGCGGCCGGCCACCTGGACGAGGCCGCCGAGATCGCCGCGGCCGACCAGGGCGGCAGCGCGGCGGACTGGCGCGAGGCACTGGCCGCGCTGCCCTGGCAGCTCGAACCGGTCTCCGCCGGCTTCGTCGCCGAGCAGCAGGAGGCCGCCGACATCCTCGCCGCGGCCGGCTTCCTGCCCCGCCCGATCACCGTCGCGGACGCCCGCCACCCGGGCCTCGACGCCGTCGCCGCGCGATCCCTCACCCCCGCCCCGTCGGAAACCGCCCCGTCCGAAACGTCCGCAGCGGTCGCCGCAGCCGCCGCCGAGACCCGCGAAGCCCCGGAGAAGTGACCGTGCCCAGCCCCGAGATCCTCTGGTACATCATCCCGCGCGAGGGCGCCTACCCCTGGGAGCCCGCCGGCCGCCGCAGCATCGACCTGGCCTACCTCCAGCAACTGGGCGTCGCCGTCGACCGGTTGGGCTACGACGGCGCGCTGTTCGCCACCGACCTGTACGACGTGTGGCCGCTGGCCAGCGCGGTCGCCGCACAGACCCGGCCGAGTTTCAAGCCGCTGCTGGCGGTCCACCCCGGCCTCATCTCCCCGACCATGCTCGCCAAGATGGCACTGAGCTTCGCCCACCTCTTCGGCCCCGACCGGCTGCGCTTCAACGTCGTCAACGGCTCGACCGAAGCGCTGCGCCAGGCCGGCCTGCAACTCGAACACGACGAGCGGTACGAACTCAGCGCCGAGTACTGGGACATCGTCAAACGGCTCACCGCAGGCGAGGTCTTCGACCACAAGGGCCGCTTCTACGAGCTGACCGGCGCCGGCGCGGGCCTGCGCGAACTGGCCCCGATCCAGGGCGGCGTGCACACCCCGCTGTGGTTCGGCGGCTCCTCCGCCCCCGGCATCGAGATGGCCGCCCAGCATGTCGACGTCTACCTCACCTGGGGAGAACCGCCGCACCTGCTGAAGGAGAAGCTGGACCGGGTGCGCGAGCGCGCCGCCCACTACGGCCGCGAACTGCGGCTCGGCCTGCGGCTGCACCTCATCGTGCGCGACACCGAGGAGCAGGCGTGGGCCGCCGCCGACCGGCTGCTCGACGTCACCAGCCAGGCGACGTACACCCGGATGCTCGGCGACCCGGAGAGCAAGGACGGCGAGGGCTGGGCCCGGCAGTTCCGCCAGCACGGCGGCCGAGTGCCCAAGCACGCACGGGAGTTGGAGAAGCACGCCAACCTGTGGCCGGGCATGAGCCTGTTCCGCCCGGGCCCGGGCACCGCCGTCGTCGGCAGCACCGCCCAAGTCGTGGACCGGCTGCGGGAGTTCCAGGACCTGGGCGTGGACACCTTCATCCTGTCCGGCAACCCGCTGCTGGAGGAGTCCTACCGCATCGCCGAGACCGTACTGCCCGCACTGCGGGGCACCGCCTGATGAACGACCTGGTGGAGCAGGCCCGTTCGCTCGGCCTCGACCGGTTGCGGCACGCCGTCCGCGAGCACCCGGAGACCGGCCTGCACCTGCCCCGTACCCAGGAGACCGTACTCGCCGCCCTCGACGGGCTGGGCCTGAGCACCCGTACCGGCACGGCGCTCAGCTCCGTGGTGGCGGTGGTCTCCGGTACGGGGCCGGGGCCCACGGTGCTGTTGCGTGCCGACCTGGACGCGCTCCCCTTCGCCGACGGCCCCCGGCACGCGTGCGGCCACGACCAGCACGCCGCGATGCTGGCCGGGGCCGCGCACCTGCTCGCCGCCCGGCGCGACCGGTTCGCGGGCGACGTGCTGCTGATGTTCCAGCCGGGGGAGGAGGGCCACGACGGCGCGCGGCTCATGCTGGAAGAGGGGCTGCTGGAGACCACCGGGAGCCGTCCGGTGGCGGCCTACGCCCTGCACTCCAGCGCGTCCGCGCCCGCGGGTCACTTCAGCAACACGGCCGGGCCCGCGCTGGCCGCCAACGGCACGCTGGCGGTCACCCTGCACGGCGCCGGCGGCCACGGAGCGTGGCCGCACCGCAGCCGCGACCCGATCCCCGCGCTGGCCGAACTCGTCACCGCGCTCGGCGCGTTGCCGGCCCGGCGGTTCGACCCGTTCGACCCGGTGGTGCTCACCGTCGGCACCGTGCACGCGGGCACCCGGCCCAACATCATCCCCGCGACGGCCACGATCGAGGCGACGCTGCGCGCGCTGTCCGACGCCACGCTCGCCCGGCTCGCCGAGGAGGCCGAGCGCACCGCCCGCGGCATCGGCGCGGCCCACGGCCTGGAGGTGTCGGTCACGTACGCCCCCGGCTATCCGGCGACCGTGAACGACACCGCCGAGGCCGACCTGGTGGGCCGGGCCGTGGCCGACCTCTTCGGCGCCGAACGCTTCACCCGCACCACCCGTCCGGCGCTGGTCTCCGACGACATCGGCCGGGTGCTGGCGGAGGTCCCTGGGGTGATGACGAGCCTCGGCGCCTGCCCGCCCGGCCGGGACCCGGCCACCGCGCCGGGCAACCACGCGCCCGAAGCGCTCTTCGACGACGCGGTCCTCGCCGACGGCGCGGCCCTGCTCGCCGAGGTCGCCCTGCGCCGCCTCGCCCCGCCCGCACCTCCGGCGGACGGATGACCGTATGACCCGCGTCACCCGTATGACCGCACGACCCCAGGACCGCCCGGCCCCGAGCCCGCGTACGCCCCCGGCCCCACGCCACCGCCCCGCGCCCCCGGCCCCGCGCGCCCGGGGGCGTGCGGTCAGGGACGGTCGCGCAGGTCCCGCAGGTCCGCGACCCGCTGGATCTTGCCGACCGAACGCTCCAGCGTCTCCGGGTCGACCACGGTGACCTCGACCGTCACCCCCACGCCGTCCTTCACCCCGCGGGCGATCGACGCGGCGGCCGCCGCCCGCTGCTCGGGCCCCGCGCCCGCCCGCGCCTCGACCTTCACCGCCATGTGGTCCATCCGGCCGGGCCGGGTCAGCTCGATCCGGAAGTGCGGCGCGACCGCGGGGGTGCGCAGCACGATCTCCTCGATCTGGCTGGGGAAGACGTTCACCCCGCGCAGGATGATCATGTCGTCGCAGCGGCCGGTGACCTTCTCCATCCGGCGCATCGCCGGGCGCGAGGTGCCCGGCAGCAGCCGGGTGAGGTCCCGGGTGCGGTAGCGGATCACCGGCAGCGCCTGCTTGGTGAGCGAGGTCAGCACCAGTTCGCCGCCCTCGCCCGGTGCCATCACCGCGTCGGTGATCGGGTCCACCACCTCCGGCAGGAAGTGGTCCTCCCAGATGTGCAGGCCGTCCTTGCCCTCGGCGAACTCCTGCGCCACCCCGGGCCCCATCACCTCCGACAGGCCGTAGATGTCCACCGCGTCGATCGCGAACCGCTCCTCGATCTCGGCCCGCATCCCCTCCGTCCACGGCTCCGCGCCGAAGATCCCCACCCGCAGCGAGGTGCTGCGCGGATCGATGCCCTGCCGCTCGAACTCCTCCAGCAGCGTCAGCATGTACGACGGGGTGATCATGATGATCTCCGGCTCGAAGTCCCGGATGATCTGCACCTGCCGCGCCGTCATCCCGCCGGACGCCGGGATCACCGTGCAGCCGGCCCGCTCGGCGCCGTAGTGCGCGCCCAGGCCGCCGGTGAACAGCCCGTAGCCGTACGCCACATGGACCTTGTGGCCGGGGCGGCCGCCCGCCGCCCTGATCGAGCGGGCCACCACCTCCGCCCACGCCGCGAGGTCGTGCTCGGTGTAGCCGACCACCGTCGGCAGCCCGGTGGTCCCGCTCGACGCGTGCAGCCGGCGCACCTCGGCCATCGGCACCGCGAACATCCCGAACGGGTACGCCGCGCGCAGGTCCGCCTTCGTGGTGAACGGGAAGTGTGCCAGGTCCGCCAGGCTCCGGCAGTCCTCCGGCCGCACCCCGGCCGCGTCGAACTTCCGCCGGTACGGCTCCACGTGGTCGTACGCGTGCCGCAGCGTCGCCCGCAACCGCTCCAGCTGGAGGGCGCCCAGTTCGTCCGGCCCCATCCGCTCCGCCGGGTCCAGCAGTTCGTCCGGGACGCTCCCGCTCATGCCGCTCTCCCTCGCACTTCCGGTCACTCCGCGCCGACCGGCATGCCGATCGCCGCGCCGACCGACCCCCTGCCGACCGATCGTTCGGTTTGGTCTCAGTGTCAACGAACCAGCAACCGCTCCCGCTGTCAAGGACTCGGCCGATCATCGTCGCCCAGGGTGCCCGGGACGCCCGGGCCGCGGCGGTTGATCAGTGCCGCTCCCGCCACGGCCGCCGGGCGGCCCACCGCTCCCATCGGCACCAGCGCCGCCGTGGGCGCCCGGCGGGGCCACCATCGCGCGCCCGGCGAGCGCGACCGCGCGATGAGCGGCGGGACCCGCACCCGCGGCCGCCCTGATCGCCGACGTGCGCCGGCGCCCACGGCGCGACGGCGCACGTCGGCGCGAGGACAACACGGGGGACCGCACGCGGTTCGGCACGCCGTCCAGGCCGGGGCAGCGCCGAGGCAAGCCCCAAAGCCGCCGGCGCGGTGCCCGCTTGGTGGCGTGGCTTCAGCGGCGCAGACGCTGGCGACGCCTTTCCCTGCCCAGGATCGGGGCGTCCTCGCATCCTTCGGGAGTGAGCAGCTGTGTCGGGACCGGTGATCTGTGAAGTTCCGTCGCGGACGGAGGGGCGGGCGGCCGGTTCAGCCTGCGAGGTGCTGCAGCCATTCGCGCAGCAGAGCCGTCTCCGTGTCTCGCAGAGGTACCCCGGCGCCCGCGGCTGAGGGCCCGGTGGTGAGCGCCGTCTGAAGTGCGGCATCGAGGGCGAGTGCGCGTGAGGCCAGGTCCGAGCCGGGTGAGGCGGGCGGGTCCGTGGTGACCGAGGCGATGACGGTGTCCCGCAGCCGTGCCGAAGTGGTCAGGTCCCGCTCCGCGGACTCTTCGCCGATCAGCGCCAGCGTCGCACCCGTTGTCGCCGCGTGGATGACGCGGGTCGCCTGCTCCACCGGAACCCGAAGGCGCCCGGCGTCGGCCGCCCGGCCCAGCAGCCTCACGAGCAGGGCGTGCGCCTCGTCCGCGGCCGGGGGCCGCCGCCCGGGCTGCACGGTGCCGTACATGAGCATGTAGAACGCGGGGTGCCGCAGTCCGAAGTCGACGTGCAGGTCCCAGCCGCGGTAGAGGTCGGCGACCGGGTCGTCGGGGGTCAGCGCCAGCGCCTCCCGTTTCTCGGCCAGGTACATCTCGAACCCGTAGGCGGCAAGCTCGGCCAGGAGTCCGTCCTTGTCGTCGAACATCCGGTAGAGCGCGGGGGCCGTGATGCCCGCGGCTGCGGCGACGGCGCGTGTGGAGACCGCTTCGCTGCCGCCCTCCTCCAAAAGCTTGGCGGCCACCTGCAGTACCTGGCGCCGCGCGGCGCGTCGTCCCTCGTTCATGGAACAACGATATCCCATTTTTCGTATCGCCGCCTTATCGGTGCTACTGTTTCAAGCGGAACGACGATCCACGCTGATGCCGCTCGGCACCGGCCCGTGGGACCCGGGCATGCGCCGCGCCCCGACCGGGGCTGTCGGTCCCCCGCCCGTGGAGCAGTGCGGCCGACCGCCGCAGCGGGCAGCTCGTCGTCCGCCGGCACCACCACCGAACACGCCGCCGTCGCGGCAGGAGAGGAACACCCATGTCCGATATCTCGATCGTCATCGCGTCGCATTCCGGCTACGGCCACACCGCGCAGATCGCCACGGCCGTCGCGGACGGCGCACGCTCCGTCGCCGGGACCCACGTCCACCGCGTGGACGTCGCCTCCCTCGGCGACGCCGACTGGGAACTGATGGACGCTGCGGACGCCATCATCTTCGGCACCCCCACCTACATGGGCAGCGCGTCGGGGGCGTTCCACGCCTTCGCCGAGGCCAGCAGCAAGCGGTGGATGACCCGCGCCTGGAGCGACAAGCTCGCGGCGGGATTCACCAACTCCGGCTCCATGAGCGGCGACAAACTGCACACCCTGCAGTACCTCTCGCTCCTGGCGGCCCAGCACGGAATGCTGTGGGTGAGCCTGAACCTCCTGCCGGGCTGGAACACCACCACATCCAGCCCTCAGGACGACAACCGCCTCGGCTTCTACCTCGGGGCCGGCGCACAGAGTTTCAACGACACCCCCGCGGTCCACGACGCGGACCTGAACACCGCTCGCCACCTCGGCCGACGCGTCGCCGAGCACACCCGCATCCACCGCGCCGGACTGACCGCCGCGGCGCACTGACGCGACGGTCCGTGCACCGCCCGGCGGCTTCACCCTGCGCCGGTGAAAGAACCACCTTTCAGTTCTCTTCGAAGGAGTCCGTCATGCAGCACCGGCCACTGGGCAGCCAGGGCCTTGAGGTCTCGGCGATCGGCTACGGCTCGATGGGCCTGACGATGGCCTACGGACCCACCGACGAGGCGGCCGGCGTCGCCGCCCTCCGCCGCGCCTACGACCTGGGCATCACCTTCTTCGACACCGCCGAGATGTACGGCTGGGGCACCGGATCGAACGAGATCCTGGTCGGCGAGGCGGTCAGGGACTTTCGCGACGACGTGGTCCTGGCCACCAAGTTCGGCGTCGACATGTCCGTGCCTCCCGAGCGGATCGGCGGCGCCCTCAACAGCCGGCCCGACAACATCCGCAAGGTCGCCGACAACAGCCTGCGCTACCTCGGCGTGGATCACATCGACGTCTTCTACCAGCACCGCGTCGACCCCGAGGTGCCCGTCGAGGAGGTCGCGGGCACCGTCAAGGAGCTGATCGACGCGGGCAAGGTGAGGTACTTCGGCCTCAGCGAGGCGGGCCCGGAGACGATCCGCAAGGCGCACGCCGTGCAGCCGGTTTCCGTCCTGCAGACCGAGTACTCCCTGTTCGAACGGGACGTCGAGCAGCTCTTCCCCACCCTGGACGAACTCGGTATCGGCTTCGTCGCCTATTCTCCCCTGGGCCGTGGGTTCATCACCGGCACCGCCAAACCCGCCGGCCAGTACGAAGCCACCGACATACGCAACGTCGACCCTCGCTGGCAGCCGGGCAACTTCGAGAAGAACGTCGAAGCCGTCGACCGGCTCGCCGAGCTCGCGGCGGCAAAGGGTGCCACCGTCTCCCAACTGGCCCTGGCCTGGCTCCTGACCCGGGGCGAGCACATCGTGCCGATCCCCGGCTCCCGCAGCCCGTCGCGCATCGAGGAGAACGCCGCCGCCGCCGACCTCACCCTCGCCGACGCGGACCTCACGGCCATCGACGAGATCCTGCCTCTGGGCGGCTTCGGCGCCCGCTACACCGAGGGGCACGTGCCCACCTGGATCTGATGATCCACCCCGGGACGGACGCCATTCGGGTCGGCTCCGGTGGGATCGGCGCAGGGCGGCGGGGGCGAGGCGGACCGTGTCGTGCGAGCGCGTTCGGGTGCGTACGGGCTGAGACGCGCACGGAAGGCCGGGCGGGCACGACGAACGCGCCGTCGCGGCCTTGGCGACGTAGAAGGTCAGCGCAGCGGAGCGGTCAAGCCATCAACATGTGGGCGGCTTCGGGGCACACCCGGCGCCACCCCCGGGCCGGCCCGATCCCGTCCGGAGGGGCCGGCGGACGGTCCTTCGTCACCTCGCAAGGTCCGCTTCCGGTCCGGCGTCGCCCGCCGGCGCCGCCGCGTCCTTGCGGCGGGCCCGGGCCCGGTAGCCGGCGACCTTCGCGAGGTTGCCGCAGCGGTCCATCGAGCACCAGCGGCGCCGCCGCGCCTGCGAGTCGTCCACGAACAGCAGCGAGCACGCCGGGTTGCCGCACTCCTTGACCCGGGCCGCCTCCGGGCCGCCCAGCAGGAGGACGCCGTCCCGCGCCACCGTGGCCAGTGCCGCCCCCGCCACCGGTCCGCGGTGCTGCCAGCGCACCTCCGGGCCGCCGGCGCCGGTCCGGTCGCCGTCCGCGAGCTGCGGGGCCAGGTCCGGCAGCACGGCCACCCGGTTGACGACCGCGATGTCCGTACGGCCGTACGGCCGGCCGTCCATCGCCGCGCGCACCAGACGGTTCAGCGCCTCCCGCAGCACCCTCGCCTGGGTGAGCCCCGCCGCTCCGACCTGCGGTACCGCCGCGCCGGGCGGCAGCAGCCCGGCCTCGCCGAACCACCGTGCCAGCGCCGCCGGTTCGGGCAGCCGCTCCACCGGGTCCGTGTGACGCTTGCCGAGGGTGGCCACGAAGTCCAGGCAGACCCGGCCGCCCACGAAGCGGAAGCCCGGTCCGCTCTCACCGCTCGCCGCGCCGGCTGAGCCGGCCGCACCCGCCGGGCCCGCCGTCGTACCCGCCGTACCTGCTTCCGCATCCGTCGCCGCCATGACACGACGGTAGCAGTTGACACTCGTTGAAGCGGTGTCGCACAGTGGGACCACTTCACCGGCGCCGCCCCGGCCCGGCAGACCTGACCGGCGCCGAGCCGACGCCGGGAGGGACCGACACGAGACAGGTGGCCCATGCGCGCGGTACGGATCGACACCTTCGGCGGCCCGGACGTCCTCACCCCGGTGGAGATGCCCGACCCGGTGCCGGGCCCCGGCGAGGTGCTGGTCCGGGTCGAGGCCGCCGGCGTCAACCGCGCCGACGCCCTCGCCCGGGCCGGCACCTACCACCGCGCCCGCCCGCTCCCGCTGGTCCTCGGCCTGGAGGCGGCGGGCACCGTCGCCGCCGTGGGGGAGGGCGTCGAGGACCTCGCGCCCGGCCGGCGCGTGATGGCCATGGGCGCGTCCACCCCCGGGTTCTACGCCGAACTCGCGGTCGTGCCCGCCGCCCGCGTGGTCCCGCTGCCCGACGGCGTCGACGTCCAGGCCGCCGCCGGGCTCCCGATCGCCTGGGTCACCGCCTGGTACTGCCTGCACCGGCTGGCGCGGCTCCGGAAGGGCGAGACCGTCGTCGTCCAGGCCGCCGGCAGTGGTGTGGGCAGCGCGGCGGTGCAGATCGCCGCGCACGCCGGCGCCCGCGTCATCGCCGCCGCCCGAAGCGCCGAGAAGGTCGGCTGGGCGGCCGGATTCGGCGCTCACGACACCGTCGACACCTCGGCCTTCCCGGGTGACGCCGCGGTCGAGGAGGTGCTGCGCCTGACCGAAGGACGCGGCGCCGACGTGGTCCTCGACGCCGTCGGCGGGGACGTCTTCGCGCAGAGCCTGCGCCAGATCGGCTTCGCCGGACGCGTCGTCGCCCTGGCGAACGTGGCGCTGCGGCCCAGCACCGTCGACACCCGCGACTTCTACCCGAAGAACGGCTCCGTCCACGGCTTCCAGCTCACCGGCCTGATCGAGCACGGCTACGACCCTCGCCCCGACCTGCGGGAGATCGCCGCCGGTGTGGCGGCCGGCACCTACCGGGTGCCCGTGGAGGCCACCTTCCCCCTCGACCAGGCCGCGCGCGCCCATGAACGCCTCGAAGAGCGCGCCAGCCGCGGCAAGATCGTGCTCACCGCCCAGCCGTGAACCGGGGGCGATGAAAGCCCCGCTCACGGGAGTCGCCGGCTGCCGCCGGCTCCGGGACCACCTGTCGGTGGGGGCTTGTCGCAGAGGGGTTCCGGAAACCAGAAGGGCGTCCTCCCCTCCCCGGGTGGGCCGTTGCCCCGGAAGGCGTTCACCGCTCGGGGCGCGGGGAACCGCGCGAGCAATCGGCAATCGGCAACCGGCAACCGGCGGTGGTCCGGACGCGACAAAGCGGCAGCCCCTACGGGTCGGTGGCCACGCGCGCCACCGTCGCGGGTGGTAACCCAAGGGCGCAACCTCAGGGGCTCAGGAGTACAGGGGTCGGCGGTCCTGATCGGGCTTGAGCCGCAGGACCCGGACCCGGGGGTGCGCCTCTGCCGCCAACTCCCGCGCCGACCGGCCCCGTACGTGGTGGTGGGCCGGCGGGGCGGCGTCAGGGGGCGGTGGGAGCGGCCGGAGGCTCGGTCAGATCGTCGAGTGGCCGGCCAGGACCGCGCTGGTGAGCAGGGAGAGCTGCGTGCGCTGCGTGTCGGTGAGGTGCGCGGTCAGGGCGTGGATGCGGCGGCTCGCGTCGGCGGCGCCCGTGCGGGCCAGCTCGTGGCCCTCCGCGGTGAGCGAGACCAGGACGGCGCGCCCGTCGTGGGGCGAGGTGGTGCGGCGGACGAGGCCGCGCCGCTCGGCCCGGTCGACCAGGCCGGTCATGCTCGACTTGTCCAGGCCCAGGTGCCGGGCGAGCGCCTGCATGCCGGGTTCCCGGTCGCGCAGCACGCCGAGCAGGCGGAGCTGGATCACCGACAGCCCGTACTCGGCCGCGACCTTCCCCAGCACGCCCTGGACCAGGAAGGAGAGCTGCGCCAGGCCGTCCGCGATCCCCACATCGGCCACATCGGCCATATCGGTCGCATCGGGCCCGGAGGGGGAGGCGGATGCGGGTGCGGACTCGGTGGTCGGCGCGGCGTCGTCGGACATGCGGTCATCGTAGCTTGACGTAGTACGTGGCACCAACTAATTTTGTTGGTGCCACGTACTAATGCCGTGGGCGGACCTCTGATCCGCCCCGTTCGAAGGAGCCGCCATGCGCGCCGCCGTCGTCCGCTCGTTCGACCACCCGCCCCGCTACGAGGAGTTCGCGACCCCTGACCCGGCCGGAGATCAGGTGCTGGTGGACGTGCTCGCCGCCGGGCTGCACCCCCGGGTCCGCTCCGGCGCGAACGGCACCCACTACACCAGCGACGGCCGCCTGCCGATGGTCCCCGGCGTGGACGCGGTGGGGCGGCTGCCCGACGGCCGGCGGGTGTACTTCGTGGCCGACGACGACGCGCCCGGCACCATGGCCGAGCAGGCCGTCCTCGATCCGCGCCGCGCCGTCCCGCTGCCCGAGGACGCCGACCCGGTGGTGATCGCGGCCGCGATGAACCCGGCCATGTCCTCGTGGGTGGCGCTGCGCCGCCGGGTCGCCTTCAAACCCGGGCAGAGCGTGCTGGTGCTCGGCGCGACCGGCAACGCCGGGCAGATGGCCGTACAGATCGCCCGCCACCTCGGCGCGGCGCACGTCGTCGCCGCCGGGCGGGACCCCGAGCGGCTGGCGATGCTCACCGGCCTCGGCGCGACCACGGTGGTCCCGCTGACCGGAGATCCGGAGGAGGCCGCCGGCCGACTGGGCGAGGCCGCCGCCGATGTCGACGTCGTCATCGACTACACCTGGGGCGCCCCCACCCAACTGGCCATCCCCGCCCTGCTCACCCGCCGGACCGAGCGCAGCGCGGCGCTCGACTGGATTCAGATCGGGTCCATGGCCGGGCCGGACATCACCCTGCCGTCGTTCGTGCTCCGCGCGGCGAACCTGCGGATCATGGGCAGCGGCCAGGGGTCCCTCACCGCGGCCGGCATCGTCGCCGAACTTCCGTCCCTGATGGAGCAACTCGCCGCGGGCACGCTCACGGCCGCGGCGCAGCCGGTGCCGCTCGCCGAGGTCGAGCGCGCCTGGACCGCCCCCACCGAGCCGGGCCGCCGCGTGGTGCTGACCGCCTCCGCGTAGCGCGCGTCCCGCCCGGCTCCGCCGTTCCGCTGGCGGCCCACCCGCCGGCGGGGTAGGACAGAAGTGCGAGGCCGCGATCCGCGGGCAGGCGCAGGGCGAAGGACAGCAGCCGGGCCGCAGAAGGGAAGGGCAATCGTGGCACGACCGAAGATCCTCGTGGTGGGCGCGGGTTTCGCCGGAGTGGGGTGCGTACGGCGGCTGGAGCGCAGACTGGGCGCGGACGAGGCGGATGTCGCCCTCGTGACGCCGTTCTCGTACCAGCTCTACCTGCCGCTGCTGCCGCAGGTCGCCTCCGGCATGCTCACCCCGCAGTCCATCGCGGTGTCGCTGCGCCGCAGCCAGAAGTACCGGACCCGGATCATCCCCGGCGGCGCCATCGGCGTGGACACCAAGGCCAAGGTCTGCGTGGTCCGGAAGATCACCGGCGAGACCGTCAACGAGCCGTACGACTACATCGTGCTGGCGCCCGGCAGCGTCACCCGCACCTTCGACATCCCCGGGCTGGTGGACAACGCGCGGGGCATGAAGACGCTCGCCGAGGCCGCGTTCGTCCGCGACCACGTCATCTCGCAACTGGACCTCGCCGACGCCAGCCACGACGAGGCCGAGCGCACCTCGCGGCTGCAGTTCGTCGTGGTCGGCGGCGGATACGCGGGCACCGAGACCGCCGCGTGCCTGCAGCGCCTCACCAGTAACGCGGCGACCCGCTACCCGCGGCTGGACCCGCGCCAGATCAAGTGGCACCTGATCGACATCGCGCCGAAGCTGATGCCCGAACTCGGCGACAAGCTCGGCCTCAGCGCGCAGAAGATCCTCCGGGACCGCGGCATCGACATCTCGCTCGGCGTGTCCATCGCCAAGGCCGGGCCGGAGGAGGTCACCTTCACCGACGGCCGGGTGCTGCCCTGCCGCACCCTGATCTGGACCGCGGGCGTCGTCGCGAGCCCGCTGGTCGCCACGCTCGACGCGGAGACGGTACGCGGCCGCCTCGCGGTGAGCGCGCAGCTGTCGGTGCCCGATCGCTCCGGGGTCTTCGCCCTCGGCGACGCCGCCGCCGTGCCCGACCTCACGAAGGACGACGAGGCCGCGGTCTGCCCGCCCACCGCGCAGCATGCCATGCGCCAGGGCCGCAAGGTGGCGGACAACGTCATCGCGTCCCTGCGCGGCCAGCCGCTCCAGCCGTACCTGCACAAGGACCTCGGCCTCGTCGTGGACCTCGGCGGCCGCGACGCGGTGTCCAAGCCGCTCGGCGTCGAGCTGCGCGGACTGCCCGCCCAGGCCGTCGCCCGCGGCTACCACTGGACGGCGCTGCGCACCAATGTGGCGAAGACCCGCGTGATGACGAACTGGCTGCTCAACGCGGTCGCCGGGGACGACTTCGTGCGGACCGGCTTCCTCGCCCGCACTCCGGCCTCGCTGCGCGACTTCGAGTACACCGACGCGTACCTGACGCCGGAGCAGGTCCGCGAGCACACCGAGGCGGCGCACCTCCAGCAGAAGTGACCGGCGCCAGGGCGGCGTGACGGCGCCGGGACCGGCCGGGGTCCGCGCCACCCTCGCCAGGTGGCATGATCGGAGCGTGGCAGACCGCATCACCGCCGCCTGTGACGGCGCGTCCAAAGGAAATCCGGGTCCGGCCGGCTGGGCCTGGGTCATGGCAGACGGCTCCGGCGAGCCCGAGAGGTGGGAGGCGGGGCCGCTGGGCACCGCCACCAACAACGTCGCCGAACTCACCGCCCTGGAACGGCTGTTGACCGTCGCCGACCCCGCGGTACCGCTGGAGATCCGGATGGACTCCCAGTACGCGATGAAGGCCGTCACCACCTGGTTGCCGGGCTGGAAGCGCAACGGCTGGAAGAACTCGGCGGGCAAGCCGGTGGCCAACCAGGAGCTGGTGGTCCGGATCGACGCCCTGCTCACCGGCCGCACCGTGGACTTCCGCTACGTGCCCGCGCACCAGGTCGACGGCGACCGGCTCAACGACTTCGCCGACCGCGCCGCCAGCCAGGCGGCCGTCACCCAGCAGCCCGCCGGCAGCGCCGAGGGTTCCCCGGCGCCGCCGCCCGCGCCCGCGAGCAGCCGCAAGCCCGCCAAGGGCGCCGCGCGGTCCGGCCCGCGCGCCACGAAGGGCGCCGCCGAGCCGGCCGGCGGCGGGCCGGTGCGCACCTTGAAGGCGAAGTACCCCGGCCGGTGCCGCTGCGGCCGCCCCTACGCGGCCGGCGAGCCGATCACGAAGAACCAGGACGGCTGGGGCCACCCGGACTGCCGCTGACCCCGTCGGGGCCGGAAACGGGGCCTGCGGCAGAACCGGGGCCTGCGGCAGAACCGGGCTCCGAGCCGGAACCCGAATCCGCCGCGGAACCGGAAGCGGCGTCCGTTCCGGCGCTCGCGGCGTCCGGCGTCGCCGCGGGCACCGGACGCGCCCTCGGGTCCCGGTAGCGCAGCAGCAGCATCGCCGCGTCGTCGTGCAGCGGCCCCTCGGCGTGGGCGATCAGGTCCGCCCGCAGTGTCTCCAGGGCCTGCTGCGGGTCGTCGTCGGCGAGCAGGTGCGCCCGCTCGCCGAGCGGGTAGAACGCCCCGGACGCGTCACGTGCCTCGGTGACGCCGTCGGTGTACAGCAGCAACTGGTCGCCGGGGCGGAAGTCCACCTCGAACGGCACCGGCGGCTCGTCCTGGCGCATCCTCAGCCCCAGCGGCAGCGAGTACGCCGGCGGCTCGGGGAAGTCGACCCGCCCGTCGGGGCGGACCACCATCGGCGGCGGGTGGCCGAAGTTCAGCAGCGTGGTGCCGCCCCGCGGGTCGATCTCCGCCATGACCGCGGTGACGAACTTCTCCCCGCGCAGCGTGCGGTCTGCGGCGCGCTGCACCCGCTCGCCGACGCCCTCCAGGGTCTTCTCGTCGTGTGCCGCCTCCCGGAACGCGCCCACCACCACCGCGGCCGTCTCCACCGCTTCCAGCCCCTTGCCCTGCACGTCGCCGATGATCACCCGCACCCCCGCGGGCGTGGGCACCACCTCGTACAGGTCCCCGCCGATCCGCGCCTCGGTCACCGCGGAGGTGTACGACACGGCGGCCCGCAGATGGCCGGCGCTGCGCGGCACCGGGCGCAGCAGCACGCGCTGCGCGACCTCGGCGATCGACCGGACGTTCGCCAGTTCCGCCTCGCGCCGCTGCCGGGTGACCGCGGCGATCACCGCGGCGACCGTCACCCCGACGACGGCGCCGATCGCGGCGAACCCGCGCCGCTCGGCGAACAGGCCGTCGACCGCGCCCAGCGCGCAGACCACGGCCACCGCCAGCACGCCGATCACCGCCGTACGCACCCAGGAGCCGACCAGCCCGGCGAAGGCCGGGCCGAGCGCCACCAGCGGCAGCAGGCCCACGCTCTGCCCGCCGATCCCGTCGACCAGCGCGACCAGCGCCATCACGGCGTACGGCAGCACCGTCAGGGGCAAGGGGGCGGAGGGGCGGTCCAGGCCGACCGGGAGGCGGCTGCTGCCCGAGTCATCGAGGTCGTCCGCCTCATCGCCGAAGCGGTCCGGGTCGTCCTCGCCGACCGCGTGGTCCGTGGCGAGGACGTCCGTCGCGGCCACCTGGTCCGTACGGCGGGCGCGGTCCGTCGCGCGGTCCGCCGCGTCGAGGTCGTCCGCCCGGTCGGTCTCGCCGACGGCGGCGCGGCCGTCGTCGTACAGGCGTCCGGCCGGGTGGCGGGCGCCCCGCACGGTCTGCGGGCGCTCGCGGGCAGGGCGGCGGTCGGCCCGGAATCGTCGCAGCTCGCTCACCTCACTTCCCCGACCGTCAGGTTAGGCCCCGGGCGGCCGGCGGGCCTGTCGGTCCTCACGTGCCGTTACCGCATTGAGCCCTGTTTCAAAGCTTCGCGCACCGGGCGCGTGGACGCGAAGCCGCCGGGTCCGCCACATGACGCCGCGGGCCTCCCGCGTGCCGCTGCGGCGCGCCCCTTCGCGGGAGCGCGCCGCAGCAGGGACACCGCGGGGGGCTCAGGAGGGCGGGTTGCCGGTCTTGCCCGCGGTGAAGGGGGTGATCTCGAACATGTCGTCGCAGTCGGTGATCTGCCCGGTGAACTTCAGCGACGCCTTGCTGCCCGGCGGGTACATCTTGAGCTGGGCCGACGTGGCCAGGCAGGTGCCCTGCTGGTTGATCGTGTGGATGGTGTCGCTGGCGCTGCCGCCGGGCTTGAGGACGACGGGGGAGTAGCTCACCTTCCGGCGGGTGGCGGGTTGGCCGATCTGCTTGCCGCTCGCGTCGAGCATCGACAGGCCCGGGTAGCCCGCGACGCGGCAGGTCGTCCCGCTGGTGTTGGTGATCACCAGGTAGCGGTAGAGGTTGCCCGCGCCCGCGTCGCCGCCGCCCAGGGTCGCGGTGAGCTGCGCGGCGGTGCACAGCGGGCTGGTGTCCGGCGTCGTCGGGGCCGTGGTGGGCACCGTGCCGGGCGCGCCGGCGGTGTCGCCGGCGGACGGCGTGGGCGAGGTGGGCGCCGCGGGCGTGTGCGTGCCGCTCCCGCCGCTGGCCCGCTGCTCGGAGGGCGTGGCGGTCGGCCGCCCGGAGGGCGCGGGGCCGCTGCTGGCCAGGGAGTGGTCGGCCGGCGGGCCGATCGTCCTGTCGCCGTCGGGGGTGACCACTCCGGTGACGAACAGCGCGCCCGCGATGACCGCGGCGACCGCGGTGCCGCCGGCCAGCGCCCGTACCCTGCGGCGCCGTGCGGCCCGGCGCCTGATCCGCTCGAAGGTGCCGGGCGGGGCGGACAGATAGCCGCCCGCGGGCCGCAGCAGCCGCGCCAGGGGGTCCGTGCCGTCGTCGCGGCCGGGGCCCGGGCCGTCGTCGAGGTCGCGGTCGACGTCGCGGCCACCGGCGATGTCGCGGCCGGCCCGCTCGTCCGAGGGATCGTCGAGGCCGCCGAGGCGGTCGAAGCCGTTCGCCCGCTCCACGCGCCCGCCAGGGCCGTCGGAAGCGCCGGAGCCGCCCGAGCCGCCAGAGCCACGCGACGTGCCGGGCGGGCCGGACTCCTCGGGGGGCCCGGACCCGTCCGGAACCGCGGGGCCGTCAGGAAATCCGGTCATGGTGCTCCCCGAGCTTGGCGCGCAGCAGTTCGCGGGCGGCGTGCAGGTCGGCCTTGACGGTGCCCTCCCTGCGGCCCAGCAGGGCCGCCACCTCCCGGACCGGCAGGTCCGCGAAGTAGTAGAGCAGGGCCGGGTCGCGCAGCCGCTCCGGCAGCGACTGCACCAGCATCCGCACCGTGGGGTCGGTCGCCTCCGGCTGCTGCTTCACCGCTTCCTCCGTCTTCACCCGGCGCAGCGCGCGCCGCTCGCGCTCCAGTTTGCGCCAGTGGTCGCGCACCAGGTTCGCCGCGGTCACGTAGAGGAAGCCGCTGGGCTCCTCCACCTTCGTCCAGCGCGCCCAGAGCCTGGTGAACGCCTCGGAGGCGATCTCGTGCGCGGTCCCGTCGTCGTCCACCAGCTTGCGCACCCAGCCCGCCAACCGCGGGTACAGGGCCGCGAACAGCTCGGAGGCCGCGCGCTCTTGAGACCGGATGGTCGCTCCCCTCGCTTGTCGTCGTGACGGCCCGGCGGGCCCAGCCGACCGTACCGGCCCGGTGAGGCCGGCCGGACCGGCGGGCGCCATCGGGTTCACGACCCGGACACCAGCGAGGCGTACACGATCACGTTGTCCGGGTAGCCGCCGCCCCCGCTGATCCGGGTCCCGCCGCACGTGATGAGACGCAGTTCGGGGCGGTCCACGTTCCCGTAGACGGAGGATGTCGGGAAATGCGACTTGGCGACGGTCTGCACCCGGTCGACGGCGAAGGTCGCCACCGAGCCGTCCGCCCGGACCACCGACACGGTCTCGCCCTTGCGGATCTTGTCCAGGCGCAGGAACACCCCGTCGCCGTACGACCCGACGGTGACGTGGCCGAGGATCACCGAGGGGCCGAGCTGGCCCGGGGTCGGCGAGCCGTCGAACCACCCCGCGGGCGCGTCCTTCTCGATCGGCGGCACCTTCACCTCGCCGTCGGCGGCCAGGCCCAGCGCCATGACGGTCGTGTCGACGCCGATCGAGGGGATGCGCAGCCGCGACGGCACCGAGCGCGCCATCGGGCGCGCGGACGCGGCGGGCGCGGTGGCGGACGGGCCGGAGCCGTCGTCCGCCGACACGGAAGTGGTCGGGGCCACCGACCCGCCGCCGGACGGCGTCTGCGCGGGCGAGGTCGACGCACACCCGCACAGCAGGGCCAGACCCGCCGCGAGCGCGCACACAGCGCTCCCGCGGCGGGTCCGGCGGCCGGCGGCCCCCTCACGTACGGCGGTCACGCCGGCCGCGGGGCTCAACGGCTGTCCCGCACCTTGCGGCGCAGCGCCACCGTGACGCCGGCGCCGCCCAGCGCGAGCACGCCCGCGCCGGTCGCGGCGAGCGCCGTGGTGTTCCCGCCGTGCGAACCGGTCTCGGCCAGGCCGGTGTCGGGGGCGCCGGAGGGCACCGTCGGCACCTGCGCGCCGCCACTGGTGCCCGCCGACGGCGCGGCGGTCGGGGCGGCGGTCGGGGTGCCGCCGTCGTTGCCGCCCTTGCCCGCGGCGAGGGGGGTGATCGCGAAGGTGTTGTAGCAGTCGGTGATCGCCCCCGGGATCGTCAGCGAGGCGGTGTTCCCCGGCGGGTAGACCTTCAGCTTCGTGGACGCCGGCAGGCACGTGCCCTGGTGGTTGACGGTGTGGATGGTGTCGCTCGCCGACGCGCCGGGCTTCAGCACGACCGCGGCGTACGTCCGCGCGTCCCGGGTGGCGGGTTGGCCGATCTGCTTGCCGCTCGCGTCGAGCATCGACAGGCCCGGGTAGCCCGTCAGGTGACAGGTGGTCCCGCTGGTGTTGGTGATCACCAGGTAGCGGTAGAGGTTCCCCGCGCCCGCGTCGCCGCCGCCGAGGGCGGCGCTGAGCTGCGAGGTGGCGCACATCGGGGTGCCGGAGGCGTCCGCGACGGGCGAGGACGCCATCGCCGGTACGCTTCCCAGCGCGGCCACCGCGAACACCGCGGCACCCGCGGCGAGTGAACTGCTGCGCATGTCCTGCTCCTTGTCTCCCCGGATGTCTTCCCAGGCCCCTCCCGGGGCTTCCCCGGGCGACTCGCGGAACCCGTCGTCCGGAATCGCGAGCAGAGACGACCCGGCCGCCGCCCGGGTTGTAAAGAAACGTCAAAGTCCGTCCGATTGCGTCCAACGCCCTTGCTGACCAGCCGACTTCGGGAATCGGCCCACCCTTCACTACGATCCACCGATGATCATCCGAAAGCTACTGGCCGCCGGTTCGGCCTGCGGGCTGATGGCCGCACTGGCCTGCGGCCTCCTGCCGGCCACCGCCCAAGCCGGGGAGCCCGTGCCGGGGGCCACCCCCAAGGTCGAACTCGTCCTCGACGTCAGCGGTTCGATGAGCGCCAAGGACATCGACGGGCAGTCGCGGATGTCCGCTGCGAAGCAGGCGTTCGACGACGTGCTGGACTCCACGCCCCAGGGCGTCGAGCTCGGCATACGCACCCTGGGCGCGAACTACCCCGGCGACGACCGCAAGACCGGGTGCAAGGACACCCGGCAGCTCTACCCCGTCGGCGCCCTCAACCGCGACCAGGCCAAGAGCGCCGTCGCCACCCTCCAGCCCACCGGCTGGACCCCGATCGGCCCGGCCCTGCTCGCGGCCGCCGACGACATCAAGGGCGGCGACGGCACCCACCGCCTGGTCCTCATCACCGACGGTGAGGACACCTGCGCGGCCAACCCCTGCGACGTCGCCCGGCAGATCGCCGCCCAGGGCGTGGACCTCACCATCGACACCCTCGGGCTCGTGCCCGACACCCACACCCGCAGCCAGCTCAGCTGCATCGCCGAGGCCACCGGCGGCACCTACACCACCGTGCAGCACCGCCAGCAGCTCACCACCAAGGTCAAGCAGCTCGTCAACCGCAGCACCGACACCGCCGTGACCCCCAGCGCCGTGCAGGGCGCCGACACCTGCGCGGCCGCCCCCGTACTCAAGCGCGGCCTGTACACCGACCGCGAGACGTTCTCCCAGAACCGCTGGTACCGCGTCGAGGTCAGCCCCGGCCAGGAACTGCGCGCCGCCGCCACCGTCTCCGACGACCGCTCGGTGAACGCCGACTACGGCGTGCTGCTGCGCGGCGTCACCCTGCACGGGCGGGAGATCGTCCGCGACGACGAGGGCGGCACCGGACGCACCGACGCCGTCTCGGCCGGCATCCGCTATCCGAAGCCGAAGGCCGACGACGACACTCCGGCCGAGACCGTGTGCCTCCAGGTCGGCAACTCCTTCTCCGCGCCGGCCTCCGTCAAGACCACCCCGGGCCTGCCGGTCGAGCTGTCCATCGACCTCGTGCACAGCCCGGACCAGCCCTCCGACGTGGCCTTCTACGGACTCGGCCGCGGCTGGTGGCTGCTCGGCCTGCTCGCCGCCGTCGGCGCCGTCGCCGGACTGCTCACCGGCTGGGCCGCCCGCTGGCGCACGAACACCGGGAGGACCCGCTGATGCGCACCGTACGACTGCTGGGCGCCGCCACCCTGCTGGCGGCGGCCGCCCTCACCGCGCTGACCGGACCGGCCGCCGCCGACGACGACTCCGGCACCCCGGACCCCACCCCCAGCGCGACCGGGTCCGACGCGCCGCCCACCCAGGCCGGCACCGACTTCCGCACCGCCACCGTCATCGACCAGGGCGTGCACGCCACCGCCGAGGCGTCCACCGGCGACTACCTGTACTGGCAGTTCCCCGCCGACACCGGGCAGCACGTCACCGTGCACGCCACCGTCACCTTCCCCACCACCTCCACCCGGCACGGCGCGTCCACCTGGCAGGTCGACGTCTACGACGGCCTGCGCCGCCACCAGTCCTGCCGCTACGGCACCCAGACCGTCACCGCGGCCGCCGACGCGGCCTCCGTCGACCTGGTCTGCCACCTGCGGACGATCCGCTCGTGGTCCGAGCCGTGGGCCAACGACCCGCTGCGTGGCGCGTACTACGTCCGGGTGACCGTCCTCGACCTGCCCTCGACCGATCTCGGTCAGCCGGTGCAGGCCCAGGTCGAGGCCACCTCGGACGGCACCGCGGGCAGCCAGGCGGTCGACGGCTCCGTGGCGCCGGTGGTGACCGCCAACGGCCCGAGCGTCGCCCCCTCGGGCGGCTGGGCCGGCACCTGGTGGTCGCCGCGCTGGCTGTGGACCGGGGGCGGCGGGCTGCTGGCGGTGCTGCTGGCGTTCGGCGCGCACCGGTTGGCGCGCGGCCCGCTGCGCCCGCCCGCGCCCGCCCGCCCGCCCGCCTACGACCGCCCGGACCGGCCGCGGGAGCCCGCCGGCTACGGCGACTGAGGGCCCGGGGCGGGCCCGGTCGATCGCGCCCGGCCAGCCCCGTGCCGCCCACCCGAACCACCACGAGGGCCCGCCGTGTCCCGGCGGGCCCTCACCCGTGTCCGGACCCGGGTGAGCGCGTGCCCGGTCCGGACCGCCGGCCGCCGAGCCGACCCCGATCGGTCACGCACCGCCCGGAGCCGGTAACGTCCTGCACACGGCCGCACTCCGGCCGAGCCCCGGTCACGCGCCGGTCCGGTGCCGGCTGTCCCACGGCCCGCCCGGAACCAGCGGATCGGGGCGAACCGCGAGGCATGATCACGCCATACCGGGGAAGGCGACGCGAGGCACCCGGCCGACCCCCGGCAGTTCCCTGTCCCCGAAACGGAACGGCACCACAGTGACGAGCGAGCACCCATCAGCGCCCACCGCCATCGCGCCCGCCGCGGACGCGCCCCGCGGAGCCCCCTGCTGGGCCAACCTCACCGCGCGTGACCTCCAGGCGGCCGAGAAGTTCTACGGCAGCGTGCTGGGCTGGGAGTTCCGCAACACCACGCTCGGCGACCACTTCGCGGTCGCCCTCAGCGACGGCCGCCCGGTCGCGGGCATCGGGGCCGTCGCCACCGACCTGCAGATCGCGGTCGGCTGGACCCCGTACTTCTTCGTCCCCCAGGTGGACGAAGCCGCCGGCCGCATCCGCGAGCGCAGCGCGACCGTCGCGCTCGGCCCGGTCGCGTTCGCCTCCGGCCGCGCCCTGGTCGCCGCCGACCGCGACGGCGCCGTCTTCGGGGTGTGGGACGGGCGGCTGCCCAGGGGCTGGGAGACCTGGCACGACCAGGGGCCGGTGGTGCTCCGGCTGCGCACCCGCGACGCCTTCGAGGCCGCGATCTTCTACGGCGGCGTCCTGCAGTGGGCCGACGGCAGCCCGGACGGCTGCACCGTCGACTACGAACACGAGGAGGTCGTCGTGCGCAGCGGCGGCGCCGTGGTCGCCCGGCTCAGCTCGGGGGCGGTCGAGGCCGACCCGGACCCGACGGTGCGGCCGCACTGGGACGTGCAGTTCACCGTCCCGGACACCGGCGCCTGCGTGGCCGCCGCCCGCGGCCTCGGCGGCACCCTGATCCGCCAGGGCAGCACGCACTCCGGGGCCTACGCGGAACTGCGCGACCCCGACGGCGGCCTGTTCACCGTCACCACCACCCGGCCGCCGGCCTGACCCGCGCGGGCTCGCGCGGGCCCGCGTGCCGGACGTCCGGCGCCGGTCAGGGGATGAGCACGATCTTGCCGAGCGGGTGGCCGTGTTCGAGCTGCTCGAACGCCTGCCGCACCTCCGCCAGCGGGTGGACCGCGCTGATCGGGACCTCCAGGGCCCCGGTGGCCGCCAGCCCGGCGAGTTCGGCGAGGACCTCGGGCTTGGTGCCCTCGGCGCTCGCGTCCGACCGGGTCCCGTACGTGGCGGCCGCCGCGTAGTCGATGGTGTTGATCCGGTCCGGGGGGACGCCGAGGTCGACGGCGAGGCGGACGTAGTCGCCGCCGTAGAAGTCGAGGAACCCGTCCGGCGCCTTCCCGGCCGCCTGCCGCACCCGCTCCGCGACGCCCTCGCCGTACGGGACGACGGTGGCGTCGTGGGCCTCCAGCCAGTCCTGGTGGCGGGCGGAGGCGACGGCGACCACGTGCGCGCCGGCCCGGCGCACCAGTTGGACGGCGATGCTCCCCACGCCCCCGGAGGCCGCGCTGACGACGACGGTCTCGCCCGGTCGAGGGGCGACGGCGGCGACGGCCGCGTGGGCGGTGCAGCCGGCCACGTACAGGGCGCCCGCGACCTCCCAGGCCAGGCCCTCGGGCTTGGCGACGAGCTGGTCCTCGGGGACGGCGACGTACTCGGCCTGGCTGGAACGCTCCCAGGACCAGCCGAGGACGTCGTCGCCGACCTGCCACCGGGTGACGTCGGGGCCGATTCCCACCACGGTGCCGGCCAGGTCGCTGCCCTGTCCGGACGGGAAGGTCGCCGGGAGGCGCTCGCGCAGCTCGCCGCTGCGGATCTTCGCCTCGCCCGGGTTGATGCCCGCGGCGCGCATCCGGACCAGCACGTCGTGCGGCTGGAGGGCTCGCGGTTCGACGTCCTCGACGTCGAGCACCTCGGGGCCTCCGTAACGGTGGAATCGTACGGCTCGCATGGTTCGCTCCTCGATGTGTCTGCTTCCGTGCCGGGGGCGGGAACGCCACCGGCGCTGGGACCAGGCGGCCGTCCCAGTGTGCGGGCCGGTGCGTCAGACGGCCTGCCGGCCGAGGCGGGCGCGGACGAAGGCGCCGACGTCGTCCAGGGCCCGGGCGCCTTCGGGGAGGACGGCGGCGAAGCCCTGGAAGACGTGGGGCGCGCCCGGGAACGTCCGCAGGGTGACCGCCACGTCGTCGTCGGCGGCCTTCGCGGCCAGCCGGACGGCGTCGTCGAGCAGGACCTCGTGGCTGCCGGCCTGGATCAGCAGCGGGGGCAGCCCGCGCAGGTCGGCGAAGAGGGGGCTGGCGAGGGGGCTGCGCGGGTCGGTGCCGGCGAGGTAGTCGGCGGCGCGGGTGGCGAGCCCCTCCCGGGTGAGGGCCGGGTCGAGGGCGGCCTTGGTCACGTGGCTGCGGCCGGACAGGGTGAGGTCCGCCCACGGGGAGAGGACGGCGGCGACCGCGGGCCGGGGGAGACCGGCTTCCTTGATCGCGACCAGGAGGGCCACGGCGAGCCCTCCACCGGCGGATTCGCCGCTGACGGCGATCTCCTCGGCCGGTATGCCGCGGTCGAGCAGCCCGCGGTAGGCCGCGAGCGCGTCGTCGACGGCGGCCGGGAACGGGTTCTCCGGCGCGAGGCGGTAGTCCACGGAACGGACGGTGGTACCGGTGCGGCGGGCGATGTCGGCCGCCAGGTTGACGCTTGCCGCGGCGGACCCGAGGGCGTAGCCGCCGCCGTGGAAGTACAGCGTCACTCCCGACGGCGCGCCGCCGGTGGTGACGTCGACGGTCGGGATGCCGCGGAGTTCGCCGGGGACGGCGCGGACGTCCTCTGGGACGGGGTGGGAGCCGATCATCTCGTCGAAGACGAGGCGCATGGTGCGCGGGTCGCCGCCCATGTCGAGCGGGGAGGTGCGCAGCAGGTCGGTGATCGCGGCGAGGGGGGACTCGGCCATGGGGGTCTCGCTCTCTTGTGCAGTTCGCAGGGGCCGGGGCGGTCAGGCCCGGCGCAGTTCCAGGACCTCGCCGAAGCCCATGCGGCGGACGAAGTCGGTACGGGCCTCGGTGACGGCGGCGTTGGCCTGTTCCACCTTCGAGTGGGTGAGGTCGACGACGCTGCGCAAGGGCCGCTCGCCGTACGGGAGGGCGAGGATGCGGACGATCTCCTCGGCCACGACGACGGGGTCGGCCGTGCCGCCCGGGGTGAACAGGCTCGCGGTGGCCTCCTCGTTGCGGGCGACCAGCGGGTCCAGGACCCGGTACGCCTCGGCGACGGCGGTGTCGGCGGCGCGGCCGGCCTTGGGGAAGTGGTCGGTGCCTTCGGTGAAGGCGCCGGGCATGACGATCACGGTCTCGATGCCGAACTGGGAGACCTCGTAGGAGGTGACCAGGGCCAGCGCGTCCATCGCGGCCTTGGAGACGACATAGGGGCCGAGGAAGGGCGGGGTGGTGACGGGGATGGTGCTGCCGACGTAGAGCAGGGTGCCGTGGCCGCGCTCGCGCAGGTGGGGGAGCGCGGCGCGGTTGAGCCGCTGCACGCCCAGGGTGTTCACGTCGACGAGGTGGGCGATCTCCTCGGCGGTGAACGCCTCCACGTAACCGACCAGCAGGTGGCCGGCGTTGTGGACGACCACGTCGAGCCCACCGCCGTCGGCGAGCACGGTGCGCACGGCGGCGTCGGCGGACTCCTGCGAGCTGACGTCGAGTTCGATGACGCGCAGGTCGACGCCTTCCGCGGCGGCGGCGTCGCGCAGCTCGCCGGCCCTGGGGGCGTTGCGGCCCTCGGGGTCGCGCATCGTCGCGTAGACGCGGTGCCCGGCGCGGGCGGCCGCGCGGGCGGTGAGGTTGCCGATGCCGGTGGCGGCGCCAGTGATGAGGACAGTGGACATGGGAACTCTCCGGTCGTGGTGGTGTGCGGTGCGTGGTGGGTGGTGCGTGGCCGTGTGGGTCGCGGGCGGACGGCGCCCGTGGGTCAGGCGACGCCGCCGTTGGCGAACAGGACCTGCCCGTTGATCCACCGGCCGCCGGGACCGGCCAGGAAGGCCACGGCGCGGGCGACGTCCTCGGGCGTGCCGAGCCGCTCCAGGGGCGAGGCGGCGGCGAGCCGGTCGACCGCCTGCGCGCTCTTGCCTTCGAGGAAGAGCGGGGTCGCGGTGGGCCCGGGAGCCACGGCGTTGACGGTGACGTCCCGGCCCCGCAGCTCGCGGGCGAGGATCAGGGTCATCGCCTCGACCGCGCCCTTGCTCGCCGCGTAGGCGCCGTAGCTCGGTGGCTGGAGCCGGGTGACGGAGGTGGAGAAGTTGACGAGCGCGCCCCCGGGGCGCAGCCGGCGGGCGGCCAGCTGGGAGACGACGAACGTGCCGCGCACGTTGACCCGGTGCATCCGGTCGAAGGCGTCGAGCTCCATCTCCGCCAGCGGGGCGAGCAGCATGATCCCGGCGGTGTTGACCACGACGTCCACCCCGCCGAAGTGCTCCTGGGCGGCGTCGAACAGGGCGGTCATCGCGGTCTCGTCCGCGACGTCGCCGGGTACGGCGAGCGCCGCACCGCCGGCCTCCTGGATCGCGGCGACGACCTTCTCGGCGCGCTCGGCACTGCCGGAGTAGTGCACGACGACGGACATGCCGTCGGCGGCCAGCGCGAGCGCGACCTCGCTGCCGATCCCGCCCGAACCCCCGGTCACGAGCGCCACACGGGTGGTGGTCTGCGCGGATGTGGTCATGGCGACCTCTCTCTCGGATCTCTCGTCTTTGTGGACGATGAGTACATTAACAGTATGTGGACGTCGAGTCCATATACATGTGGCCGGAGAGTCCATATAGTTGGTGCCGAGGCCGCGTCGACCAGGCCGGCCATGCCGGACGAGGAGCAGTCGTGATGGAGCGAACAGACGCCGAGGAGCCCGGGGCCGAGGGGCCCGGCCCGCTCAAGCCGGGGCGCGGACGGCGCCGGGCGGAGGACGTCCGCCACGCGACGCTCACCGCGGCGGCCGAGCTCCTGCTCGCCGACGGGGTGCAGGCCCTGACCTTCTCCAAGGTCGCCGCGCGGGCCGGGGTCAGCAAGATGACCCTCTACAAGTGGTGGCCGTCGCCCGGGGCGCTGGCCTTCGACGCCTACTTCAACGCGTTCCAGGCGACCCTCGCCTTCCCCGACACGGGCGACATCAAGGCCGACCTGACCGCGCAACTGCGGGTGTTCGTCGACCTGCTGAACCGCAACGGTGCCGTCGTCGCCGGGATCATCGGAGCCGCCCAGGGCGACCCCGACCTGGCGCAGGCGCTTTCCACGCACTACGTCGCGCACCGCCGCGCGCTCGCCGTCGCACGCCTCACGCGCGCGCGGGAGGCCGGCCAGATCCGCGCGGGGGTCGACCTCGAGGCGATCGTCGACCAGCTCTGGGGCGCCGTCTACCACCGGCTGCTGCTGCCTGCGCAGCCGCTGACCGCGGAGTTCGTCGACCGGTTGATCGCCAACCTCTTCCAGGGCATAGCCCCGGATTCCGCGGACCCGGATTCCGCCGACTCAGGTTCCCCGGGCTCGGATTCCCCGGACCCGGACTCCGCCGACCCGGACTCCCCGGACCCGGCCGCGTAAGGCGGCACGGACCCTGCCCACCGCACAGTGCCGCCGTCCCTCTCCCCACGTGGGGGAGGGGAACGGCGGCGGGGGCCGGGAGATTTCAGCCGGTGACGGTGAAGGTGGTCGGTGAGTCGTTCTGGGTCGCGACCTGGCCCGGGAGGAGGTTCTTCACCGTGTTGCCGGAGAAGACGCCGGTGCCGGTGACTCCGGCGGCGATCCAGATGCCCTGCTTCGCCGGGTGGTCGATCGTGTTGTTCGTGAGCGTCACGTGGTCGCGGGACGTGTCGATGGACAGGCCCGCGTTCAGGGAGCCGCGCAGGACGTTGTCGCTCAAAGTGACGGTCGTGTAGGCGGTCGGGAAGAGCGAGGTGTCGGCCGGGGAGCCGATGTGCACGCCGTGCCGGACGCCGTTCCAGCCGCCACCGCCGATCAGGACGTTTCCGCTGACCGTGGCGGACAGCAGGGGGTTGCCGGTGTCGCCGAACACCCCGATGTCCATGGCGTTGTTCGAGGACACGCTGTTGACCAGGTTGTTCTTCACCTGGATGTGGGAGCCGCCCGCGATCCGGATGCCGTTGGCCCACCAGGGCGCGATCGCGGTGTTGTTGAGGATCTTCGTGCCGTCCACCTGCGGGTCGGTCCCGCCGGTGCCGGCGTCGGAGTACGTCGCGAAGGAGTCGTCGCCGGTGTTGCGGGCGAAGTTGTTCCGCACGGTGATGTTCTTGCCGAGCTTGTCCGGGCTGGCGGTGTTGCTGTTGTTGACGTTGAAGCCGTCGCCGTAGGAGTCCGCGGTCCGGCTGTTCTCGATGACGCCGTTGGTGCCCGACAGCCAGTTGGCGTCGGTGTGCCGGGTCCAGATCCGGTCCACCAGCCAGCCGCCGGCGCCGCTGGCGTTGATGCCGTAGTCCGAACCACCGTTACCGCGTACCTGGCGCCAGACCGCGTTGGCGTCGATCTGCACGTCGGTCAGCGTGGTGCCCGAACCCACCAGGATCTCCGAGCGCCAACCGTCGGGGGTGGGGAGCGGGACCTTGCGGTAGAGGGTGGTGTACCACATGCCGGCGCCCTGGACCTTGACGCCGGTGAAGTCCAGCGGCGTGCCGGCCAGGCTGTTCGTCAGGTACTTGCCCGGCGGAATCCACACCGACTTGCCCTGTGTCCTGGCGGCGTTCACCGTGTTCTGGATGGCGATGGTGGAGTCGGTCCCGAACTTGGGGTCCGCGCCGTAGTCCAGCACGGAAAGGGAGCCGGCCGGCTGCTTCAGCGCGGCTGCCACGTTCTCGAAGTCGACGGAGTCGACGTCGTAGACGGCGGCGGTGTTGGCGGCGTCCTTCTTGAGCGTGATGGTGCTGCCCGCCGGGATGGGCGCGCCCGTGACCCACAGCGGGAACTCGTTGTAGAAGCGGTAGGGCATCCCGCCGGCGTTCGGGTCGTCCGGGTTGGTGGTCGCGCCACGGTAGTTCCATGCCTGCTTGGAGCTGAGCGGGATCGCCTGGCGCTGCACGCCGTTCACGTACAGGTCCAGCGACGCGTCGATGCCGCCGCCCTTCGGCGCGTCGGGGATCGAGGCCCGGACCACCAGCGTGTTGGCGCTCTTGCCGCTGGTGTTCGTGATCGTCACCGAGTCACCGGTGGCCTTCAGTTCGACCAGCGCGTAGCCCGACGCCTCGGTTTCGAGGGAGGCCGCGGTCGGCTCCGGCACACCGGGGCTGATGGAGCGGACGCGGGCGCCGCCGCCCAGCTTCCCGGACTCGGCCTCCACGGTCGTGAACGGTGTGGTCGCGCCGGCCGTCGGGGTGTGCGGCCGGGTATGCGTCGTGACGGTGCCGGCGTGGGCCTCGTCGTGGGGGAGGAAGAACAGGGCGCAGGCGGCGAGCAGCAGGGCGCCGCAGGGGGCGGATATCGCTCTTCGATACATGGGTCACGCACCTTGGGGGAGTCGGTGACGGTCGGGGGGACCGGTGGGCCGCGAGCGGGCGCGGTCCCGGGTCGCCTGGGGCCGGCGGCACACCGGTGGTCTGGGGGCGGGCTCGGTCCGGGGGTGGCTACGGCAGCCGGTCCGCGGCCGGCGCCCGCCGGAAACGGTCATCGGCGGGGGAGCGGGTCACGCGTGGGAGTCCTCCCACGCCTTCTCGTACTCGGCGCGGATCTGGTCGCCGGCGTTCTTGCGCCAGTCCTTCATCACGCCGTCCCACTCGCTGAGCGGGACGCGGCCTTGCATGATGCCCTTGCGGGTGTCGTCGATGGAGGTCTGTAGCAGCCCGGACTTCCTGGAGCTGGTCTCCGAGTACAGCGGCTCGGCCGGGTTGGGCATCAGGATCGGGACGGCCGCCTTCTGGAAGGCGTACTGGGAGGCCACGATCTCCGGCTTGGCCGGGTAGTAGAGGACCTGCGGGGCGTCCGTGGCGAAGATCGTGGGCAGCGTGACCTCGTTCTGGCCCTGCGGGGTGAGGATCGGGTCGGAGCCCTGCATGGTGTGGTCGGGGCCCTGCACGCCGTACTTGCGCAGCAGGTAGCCGTCGGTCCCGAACGGGGCCGCGAGCGCGTTCATGGCGCGCAGGATCTGCTTGATGCGCGGCTTGGGGGCCTTCTTGACGACGAGCACGGCGTAGTTCGCCGAGCCCTGCCACTGGGCACGGGCGCCGCCGTCCCAGCCCGGCGCGATCATGGCGCCGAGTTCGAAGCCCTTGGTGGCCGAGGCGTACGTCGTGTAGTAGTCGTTCCACGAGCTGGGCGCGTCGGGGTTCATGGCGATCTGCCCGCCGCCGAACCAGTCCTTGACCTTGCCCGTGACGCTGTAGGCGTCGGGATGCAGGGCGCCCGCCTTGGTGAGCTGCCGGACGGCGTCCAGGGACTGCTTGGCCTCTTCGGTCTCCAGGTACCAGGTGAACTTGCCGTTCTCCTCCCCCCACTGGTTGGCGCCGTGCAGGCTCTGCATCGCGAAGTTGAACGCCGTGATGGGGTCGCCGAGCGCGTACTGGTTCGCCTTGGGGTCGGTGATGTCCTTGCAGAGCTGGGCGAACTCCTTCCAGCTGGTGGGGTTCGGATCGATGCCCTTCTTCCTGAACAGGTCCAGGCGGGTGTAGGTGGGGCCGCCGGAGAGCATGCGGGGCATCGGCAGGGCGTAGATGCCGCCGTTCATCGCACACGGCGCCCAGGACGCGGTGGGGATGTTCGCCAGGTAGGGGTAGTCCCGGATGTTGTCCCCGGACAGGTGCTCGGAGAGGTCCTGGAAGAGGACGGACAGCATCTGCGGCGAGCGGTTGGCGCTCTGAAGGAGCATCAGCATCGCGTCCGGCAGGTCCCCGCCCGCGATGACCACGGCGAACTTGTCCGGATAGTCGCCGACCGGGGTGATCTGGAAGTTGAGGTCGCAGCCGACGGACTTGTCGAGGGCCTTCCACATGGTGTTGCGCCCCACCGGCGGCGGCACCGGGTTGAAGATCAGGGTCATGATGTCGATGCCCGGGCCCGTGGCGGGCGGCCCCTCCGGGAACGCCTTGACGGGCTCGGCCGGATAGTGCAGGTACCCGGGGGTGATGCCCTGCGGGCTGCTGGGCATCGTGGTCGGCACCCCCCGGTAGGGGATGTACGACGGAAGCTGCGCCTTGGCGTTGGCCGCGGCCTGGGAGATGTCGGGCCCGCCGTCGCCGCAGCCGGACAGCGCCATTCCGGCGGTGATGCCGGCGGCTCCGAGCAGGAAACCCCGACGGCTGAGTGCCGATGTCACGGCAGTCTCCTCTCGGTACGCGACGTGTGGGGTGTGGGGCGGGCCGGGACGCGGCCCGCGCGCAGGCGAACGCTCATCCCTTCACCGCCCCGACCATCACGCCCTTGTTCATGTGCCGTTGCAGGAACGGGTAGACGATCACGATGGGCACGATCGACAGCACCAGGATCGCCGCTTGCAGAGTCTGGGCCGGCGGCAGCGGCGCCCCGGCCGCGGTGTTGACCTGCCCGCCGCTGATCGCCGCGTTGTTGACGACGTACGTGCGCAGCACCAGCTGGAGCGGCCACTTGGAGGCGTCGTTGATGTACAACATGGCGTTGAAGAAGGCGTTCCAGTAGGTCACCGCGTAGAACAGGCCCACGACGGCCACGGACGCCTTCGACAGGGGCAGCACGATCCGGCGCAGGATGGACAGCTCGGACGCGCCGTCGATCCGGGCGGCGTCGATGAGTTCGCGCGGCAGGCCCATGAAGAAGGACCGCAGCACGATCACGTTGAACGCGTTGATCAGGGACGGCAGGATCAGCGACCAGTAGCTGTTGATCAGGTGCAGTTCCTTGATCATCAGATAGCTGGGGATGACACCGGGCGCGAAGAGCATGGTCATCAGCAGCATCATGAGCACGGGCTTGTGCCCGAAGGAGCCCGGCCGGCTGAGGCCGTAGGCGAGCATGATGGAGCAGATCAGGCTCAGCGCGGTGCCCACCACGGTCACGCCGACGCTGACCAGCATCGCCTTGGAGACCATGCCGCCGGACAGCAGCGCGTGGTACGCGGTGAAGGTGATGTGGTGGGGCCACATCACGTAGCCCCCGGCCTTGTTCACCTGGTCGGCGCCCGCGAGGGAGGTGGAGATGATCGCCAGGAACGGCAGCAGGACCAGGATCGTGCAGACCAGCAGGATCAGCGACTTGGCCACGCGCCAGGGCGGGGACCCCGGTGACTCCCCGGGGATGGCGCTGTAGGAGCGCCGCGGCCTGCTGCGCACCGGGTGGCTGGGATTGAGCGTGGTCATGACTGGTAGACACCTTCTTCGCCGAAGAGGTGGGCGATCTTGTTGGCGCCCAGGACGAGCACGACTCCGACGATGCCCTTGACCAGGCCGACCGCGGCGCTGACGCCCCACTGCCCGCCGATGAGGCCGTTGTTGTAGACGTAGGTGTCCAGTACCTCGCTCTGGTCCAGCCCCACACCGCCTTGTTGCAGCAGGATCTGCTCGAAGCCCACGCTCAGCGCGTCGCCGAGGCGGAGGATGAGCAGCAGGATCACCAGGCCACGCAGGGCGGGCAGGGTGACGTGCCAGGTCTGGCGCAGCCGGCTGGCGCCGTCCATCGCGGCGGCCTCGTAGAGGTCGTTGTCGACGCGGGAGAGCGCGGCCAGGAAGAGGATGGTGCCCCAGCCGGTGTCCTTCCAGATGACCTGGGAGGTGAGCAGCCCCTTGAACAGGTCGGGGTTGCCGATGATGTTCCAGCTGCCCATCTCGTGGGCGCGCAGGAACAGGTTGAGCATGCCGTCGTTGCCGAGCATCTGCTGGAAGAGCGCGACGACGACCACCCAGGACAGGAAGTGCGGCAGGTACAGGACGTTCTGCACCCACTTCTTGACCCGGTCGCTGACCAGGCTGTTCAGCGCCAGCGCCAGCAGGACCGGGGCGGGGAAGACGAAGATGACCTGGATCAGGGTCAGTTCGAGCGTGTTGACCAGCGCGTGGAGGAACCCCTGGTCACCGTTGAAGATGACGTCGAAGTTCTGCAGGCCGCTCCACCGGCTGTGCATGATGCCGATGTAGGGCTGGTAGTCCTGGAAGGCGATGACGTTGCCGAGCAGCGGGATGTACTGGAAGAGCAGCAGTACGACGATGCCCGGTATCAGGAACCAGAGCAGGCCCATGTCGCGGCGGCGGCGTGGACGGGACGCCCGCTGCGGGCTGTCGCCCGGCGGTGCGTCTGCCGAGGGCGGCCGAGCGGCCGGTTGGTCAAGGGTCGTCATGACATGAAAGCCCTTTCCTAGAGAGACGGGTGTCTCCGGCCACCACCAGGGCCAGGGGGGCTATATAAATTCAATGGATTACCTTACGTCAATGCTTCCAACAGGTAAATTGCGTCGGCAACCGCTCGTTCGGCGGCCAGGGAGCTGTGTCTACACTCGTAGAAAGCGCGTTCTTGCTGGTGGCGGCCGGAGTGCCCTGATCGGCGAAGTGAAAGACTCTCCCTGGCCAGCCGGGCATGCTGTCGGCCAATAAGTACTTTTACAAAAGGAGGTAAGCGCATCGTGCAACGGCCCGCGGACATCGCTCTGACCGACCATCAGCTCGCTGAACTCGCCGTTTGGGTGGAGGGGGGAGCGGAGCGTGCCGTCCGGGTCGGCATCGTGCGCGACGCGGCCGCGGGTGTCTCCGTGACGGAGAGCGCGCGCCGGCTGGGGGTGTCGCGCCCGACCGTGATGGCCTGGCGGCAGCGCTACGCGCAGAGCGGGCTGGCGGGCCTGGAACACCAGCCCCGCAGCGGCCGGCCGCACCGTATCGACGAGGCCGACGCGGTGGCCGCCACCCTCGCGGGGCCGCCCGCTCCGCTGCGGGAGTGGTCGGCACGGGCCCTGGCCGAACTCCTCGGCGTCTCGCACACCTCGCTCGGGAAGGTGTGGCAGCGCTGGGGCGCGCACCCGGGCACCCCCGAGGGGCCGTTGCACCTGCCCGCGCGGGGCCCGCTCAGCTGCCACCGGCCGGAGCTGCTGGGGGTGTGGGCGGCCGGGCAGGGCGCGGCGGGTCTGGCCGTCGCGGAGACGGACCGGCCCGAGCAACTCGACACGGTGCAGGCGGGCGGCGAGGAGCGGCGCCGGCGTTACGCGGCCATGACCGTGAGCCTGCGCCGGGCCCAGATGCGCGCCGAGGACGGCGCGGTGCGGCCCGGCACGCCTGCGCAACTCGCCGAGCTGGTAAGGATGTTCCCCGGCCGTACCGTCCACGTGCTGCTCTGGGGCGACACCGCGGACGTGCAGCCGCTGCCGCCGGGCGTCGTGCGCCACACCGCCTCGGCGTCGATGGGATGGGCCGCCACGGTGAGCGTGGTGGCCCAACTCGAGCTGCGCTACCAGCCGCACCGGGCCCGTGCGGCGCTCGACTCGCTCGCGGAGGCGACCCGCGTGCACGCGGGCGCGCCGGCCACCGAGCCGTTCCGGTGGTTCCGTTCGGGGAGCGCGGCCGAGGCGCCGCCGGCCAGGGCCACGCACCGCGCGTTCGACCAGTTCACGCTGGGCTCGTTCAACGAGAAGCTGGTGATCGAGGCGATCCGCGTGTCCGGGGCGCTGAGCCGGGTGGAGATCGCCGAACGCACCGGGCTCACCCCCCAGGCGGTGTCCCGGATCACCCGCAACCTGCTGACCACGGGCCTGCTCGCCGAGGACGAGCGGCGGATGGCGAGCAGGGGCAAGCCGCGGGTCCCGCTGCGGCTGCGCCCCGACGCGGCGTGCGCGATCGGCCTGCACGTGGACCCGGAGGTGATCACCCTGGTCCTGGTGGACCTGTGCGGGAACGTCCGCGACCGCCGCCAGTTGGCGCTGCCCCGGCCGAGCGCACCGGAGTGGTGCGTGGCCCGGATCGGGGACATGGCCCGCGCGGCCGTCGAGACGGTCGGCGCGCTCGCGGAGAACCTGCTCGGCGTGGGTGTGGCGGCGCCCGGCCCGCTCGACGTCAACGCCGGGATGCTGCTCGACCCGCCGCTGTTCGAGGGGTGGGACGAGGTGCCGCTGCGCGCGTGGCTCAGCCGTGAACTCGAACTGCCGGTCCTGCTGGAGAAGGACGCGACGGCGGCCACGGTGGGCGAGCGGTGGCTGGGCGCGGCCGAGAGTTCGGGTGACTTCGCCTACCTGTACCTGGGCGCCGGTGCGGGCAGCGGCGCGTTCCTCAACGGGGACGTCTTCCGCGGGGCCTCGGGCAACGCCGGCGAGTTCGGTGTGATGACGGCCTACGCGGCGGACCGGCTCACCCCGGACGGCGATCCCCGGATGGTGCCCGAGTGCGCGACCATGTCCGCGGTGGTCGCCGCGGCCGCCGAAGCCGGCCTGGCGCTGCCGCACACCGGCGCGCACGCGGCCGTGTGCGCGGCCGCGGCGGACGGCGACGAGCGGGCCGCGGAGGCGATCCGGCGGGTGGCCCGCGTGGTGGCCCGCGGCGCGGTCGCGATGACGGAGCTGTACGACATCGACCTCATCGTCGTCGGCGGCCCCGCGGTGCCGCCGCAGGTCGCGGAGCTCTACCTCACGGAGATCTCGGCGGCCGTGAACCGCCTGCCGGTCGCGCGGCGGGTACGCCAGGTGCGGGTGGTGTACTCGACGCTCGGCGACGCGGCGGCGGCCGTGGGAGCGGCGGCCGGGGTCTTCCACACCACGTTCGCACCGCGCCTGCACACCCACTCCGCGCAGCCCGGCCGCGGCCCGTCAGGAGCGTGAAGTACGGCGGAGTGCCCGGCCGCGCGGCCCCGGTGTGGCGCGGTCGTGGCGGCTGCTGAGCCGCGGCGGCACGCTGGTCTCCTACGGCACCGCGGCCACGAAGGACAGCGGCGGCAACTCCCGACTGCCGGTGCTGCAACTGTTCGCGCGCCTGACGCTGTGGAACTACCTGCCCAACGGCAAGAGCGCGCACTTCTACGACTTCTGGGCCGGGCGGCGCCGCCTGTCCGACTTCCGGCGCCGGCTGGGCGAGGACCTCACGCAGGTGCTGCGGCTGCTGGCCGACGGCCTCCTCGCGCCGCAGGTCGCCGCGCGCTTCCCGCTGTCCGAGGCCGCCTCGGCGCTGGCCCTCGCCGAGTCGCGCACCGTCGCCGGGAAGGTCGTCATCGTGCCCGACCCGAACGGGTCGTGAGCCGGGGCCGGCGGAGCGAACCGGAGCCGGGCGGGCGGGTCCGCGCCGGCCGGGCGCCGCGGCCCGTCCGCCCGAGCGTCCCCGTGCCGAGTCCCCCCGGTCGGTCGGCTCCTCGTGGGCGTCAGGCGGCCGACGACCGCTTCTGCCTCCGGTAGTCGACGGCGGCGAGGTCGTCCTTGCCGTGCCCGGCCGCGACGGTCTGCTCCAGCCGGTCCCGCACCGCCTGGAACAGGGAACTGGGGACGTCGGCCGACGCCGCCAGGTCGATGTCCTTCAAGGCGAGCCGCACCCCGAACCCGGGCGCGTACGCCTCGTCGTCCATCGCGCCGATCTTCTGCAGTTCGTACGGCATCGCCAGCGGACCCGCCTCCAGTGCGCGGACCAGGGCCGCGTGGTCGACGCCGAGCGCGTCGCACAGCGCCAGGACGTCGCTCATGGCCACCGTCGAGGCGGCCATCCAGGCGTTGAGCGCGAGTTTGACAGCGCTGCCCTCGGCTCCCGTGCCCACGTGCAGCACGGACGAGCCGAGGTCGTCGAGGACGGGACGCGCCCGCGCGAGGACGTCCTCGGAGCCGGCGACGAGCCAGATCAGCGTGCCCCGCAGGGCGGGATCGGTGCTTCCCGAGACCGGCGCGTCGAGGTACGCGACACCGTGGTCGCGTGCCAGGCCGGCCAGGTCGGTGGCGCTGCTCGGCCCCACCGTGCTGGCCTGCACCCACACGGCGTCGTCGGCGAGCCGGGCGAAGGCGGCCGACATGACCTCCGCGACCGCCGGGCCGTCACGCAGCACGGTGAAGACGACGGACGCGCCGGCGACCGCGTCGCCCAGGTCCTCCACCGCCGTGACCCCCTCAGCGTGCTCCGCCGCCGCGCTCGCCTTCTCCGACGTGCGGTTCCACAGCCGTACCTCGTGCCCGGTCCGTCCGAGCCGCGTCGCCATCGCCGCGCCGAGCGCGCCGGCTCCCAGGACGGTGAGTGTCGTGCTCTGCGACATGGAAGGCTCCCTTGCCCGCGGATTCCCTTCCTGTCCATGCTCCTCCCGGACCCCGCGGACGTCCTGGCGAACGCCTGCGGCGCGGGTGCGGCGGGGTGGTCCCGCCGCCGGCGGCACGGGGTGCCGGGAGCGGCCCCATGGCCGCGCGCCCGGCCATGGACCAGGCGGGCGGCCCGCGCCGAACCCGCCGACGACGGGCGCACCCGTGCACGCCGTCGCCGCCCGGACCGGCCCATCGGCGGTGCGGGACGCGGCCCCGGACACCGCGTCGCCGGAAGGCGATCCGACCGTGGGCCGGGGCGTTCCGCTGCGAGCGGGCCGCCGACGCCCTGGACCGGCTCCGGCAGGACCGGTACGCCGGCTGCTCGCCCGCTACCGCGCCGCACTGCGACCGCCCTGTCTTGCTCCGTTCGGCCCCGGGCCGTCTCGGTGGCGAGCGGGGCCGCGGGTCAGGTGCGGAGGCCGCCGTCGACGCGCAGGACCGTGCCGGTCACGAAGGAGGAGCGGTCGCTGAGCAGCCACGCGGCGGCCTGGGCGATCTCGTCGGGCTCGGCCGGCCGGCGCAGCGGAGTGACGGACCTGGTGCGGTCCACGATGCCGGGGGAGTCCGCCTCCCACTCGCGGATCATCTCGGTCATGGTGGCGCCCGGGGCGACGGCGTTGACGCGGATGCCCTCCGGGCCGTAGGTGACGGCGGCCGACTCGGTGAGGCTGTTGACCGCCCGTTTCATCGCGCCGTAGGCCGGCAGTTCCGGGTTGCCCATCAGGCTGCCGACGGACGAGTTGTTGACGATGGCCCCCGTCCCGGCGCTGGCCCGGATGGCCTGGACCTCGGCGACCATGGCCAGCCAGACGCCCTTGAGGTTCACCTCGTAGATGCGGTCGAAGTCGTCCTCCGGCAACTGGTCCATCGGGCCCGGGCGCTGGATCGCCGCGCCGTTGTTGAACGCGACGTCGAGCCGGCCGTAGAGGTCCACCGCGTGCGCCACGGCAGCCCGTACGCTCGCCGCGTCGGCGAGGTCGCACACCACGTACTGCGCGGTGCCGCCCGCCGCCCGGACCTCCTCGGTCACGGCCTTGAGCTGGTGCTCGGTACGGGCCGCCAGCAGCACGCGGGCGCCCTCGCGGGCGAAGAGCCGCGCCGCGGCGGCGCCGATGCCGCGCCCGGCGCCGCTGACGAAGGCGACCTTGCCGGCGAGCAGGCCCCGGTCCGCGGAGGCGGTGGCGGAAGCGGTGGCGGAAGTGGTGGTGGCGGCGGAGACCGTGGATGTGTCGGTGGTGGGTGTGCCGTCGACGGGAGTGAGGTTGTCCATGGGAACGAGCCTGCGTCCGGCCGCGGAGCCGATCCAGGCACCGGCTGTACCTGGCTGCGCGGTGCGGGCCCGGCCCACACTGGGAGCATGGACCGACGAGAACTGGCCGACTTCCTGCGCAGCAGGCGCGAGCGGATCGGCCCGGCCGACGTGGGGCTGCCGGCGGGGCGGCGCCGGCGCACCCCCGGGCTGCGCCGCGAGGAGGTCGCGCAGCTGGCGTTCATCTCCACGGAGTACTACACGCGCCTGGAGCAGGCCCGCGGCCCGTGGCCGTCGCGCGAGGTGCTGGCCGGGCTGGTCCGGGCCCTGCGGCTGTCGGACGCCGAGCGCGACCACCTCCACCACCTCGCCGGCGCGCCGCCGCAGCGGCCGGCCGGCCCCGCCCGCGAGGTGCGGCAGAGCATCCTCGACCTGCTGCGCCGGCTGCCGCAGGCCGCGGCGATCGTGACGTCCGCGACCTGCGAGGTCCTCGCCTGGAACGACCTCGCGGCGGCCTTGATGGAGGACTTCTCCGCGGTGCCGCGGCGCGACCGCAACCTCGTGCGCAGGTGTTTCCTCGGGCCGCACCCGCAGGGGCTGCGGCTGTACGGGGTGTCCGACGCGGACCTCTTCGCGCGCTCCTCGGCGCAACGCATGCGCGCCACGGCCGCCCGCTACCCGGAGGACTCCGAAGTGGCCGAGCTGGTGGACGAACTCCTCGCCGGGAGCGAGGAGTTCCGCCGGCTGTGGGACTCCCACGACGTGTCCGTCGCCCCGACCCTGTGCAAGACGTTCCCGCACTCACCGGTCGGCCCGGTCACCGTCGACTGCGACGTCCTCGACATCACCGACCGCGATCAGCAGGTGGTGATCTACACCGCCGCCCCCGGCTCGCCGTCCGAGGAGGCGCTCCGGCTGCTGTCGGTCATCGGCACGCAGCGCATGGACGTTCCGCGCTGACCTGGACCTCCGCCGTGGCCGCAGATCCGAATTGTCGTACCCTCCTGCTACATTGCGGCTCTGCTCGTCGCCGACCGCCCGCACTTCGCCGGCGTGACGCGGCGCCCGCACGCCGTACCGTCCTGGGGGGACTTCTTCATGAGCGTCGACCAACCGCCACCGCCGGCCGGGGGCCGGAACCCGTTCGGCGCGCCGGGCTACCACCGTCCGGAGGCCCCGGACCGCTTCGTGCCGCCGCCCGGCGCGGGGGAACGCAACCACCTCGGCCTCGGCCTGGCGGTGGGCGTGCTCGTGGCGGTCGTGGCGGCGTTCGCCTACGGCGGGCTGCTGTGGGGGCTGACCGACCGTCACGGCAGCAGCGTCGAGTTCCACTTCGGCGCCTTCGTGATGGCCGCGCTGGTGGGGATCACCGTCGGCGAGGTCGGCGGGCGCGTCGTGGCGCTTCCCTTCGCGGCGGCGCTGCTCACAGCCGGCGCGGTGATCTTCGGGAGCCTGTTCGGCGCCGCGCTGATCGCCGGTGACACGGCGGCCGGACTCGGCCACAGCCTCTCGGTCACGGACGTCTTCTTCCACCACTTCGGCTCCCTGTGGAGGGCGTGGACGCACGACTTCGGCCTGGGACGGCTCTCCACCCTGTGCTGCTCCGCGCTCACCGCCTACGGGCTGGCCAGGTACTTCGGCGACAGATGAGCGCGGTGAGCCCAGCCGGGCCGAACGGGGAGGGGTGGTCGGCCGGGCCGGCGTGGACGAGGGAGCCGGCGGGCGGTGGGTGCTTCGCCGCCGCGTACGGGGCCTCGCGCTGCTCGGCCGCGGGATGCGGCGGGCGACCGAGGAGACGGACCGGGGTCGATGATCAACCGGCCCGGGCCTGGGCGTATCGTCCGGTAAGGGCGTGCCACGCGGGCTCGTCGGCACGGTGGTTGGGGGTGGTTCGCGCCCAAGTGCGGCCGTACGCGACGGAATTCGGCCGATCCCGGGTCCAACCGGTTCCGCGTGGTGGAGGATGGCGCCTGGGACGGGAGCGCCGGACCGCCTCACCGGCCGGTCCGCGGGGCGTACGCACCGCACGGCCCGGCCGGGCGACCTGAGACCTTACGGAATCTTACGGAACCTTACGGAGACGACGCATGCCCACCTCGCGGCCCCCGCGGGACCCTGGCGCCGACGGCAGCCGGCCGGAGCCGGACGACGACGCCGCACCGGCGGTGGTGGTCCGCCGCGCGGTCGTGATGCCCTCGGTGCCCGACGGCCCCCCGCCGGCCGCACCCGCGCGGACCGCGACCGGCGGCGCCGCGGGGACGGCCGCCGCCGGGGAACCGCTCGGGTCCGTGCGGCCCGCCGCGGGCGGTTCCGGCCCCGGGGCCGGCGGCGCTTCCGGCGGTGCCTCCGCGCGGGGCCCGGAGGGCGGGCGGAGGTCGGCGGCCCGCTCGCTGCCGGTACTGATCACGGTGGGCGTGGTCGTGGCGATCGGCGCCACGCTCCCGTTCGCGGTCACCACCTGGCAGCACCACGGCGCGGCCCCCGCCGCGCAGACCCATGACATCCCGTCCGCCGACCCCCACGGCGACACCCCGCAGACGCTGCCGGCCCCGGCCACCGGCACCGCGTCGCCCACCGCGAAGGTGTCGCCCCACGCGTCGAAGAAGCCGCCCGCGCACCCGCACCGCGCCGCCGGCACCCCGCACCCGGGAACGACCGGCACGACCTCCGGGAAATCCGCGCCGAAGCATACGGCGAAGCCGAAGTCGACGCCGAAGTCGACGCCGAAGAAGAAGGTGTCGACCGCGGCCGCCGCCCGCGCCCGCGCGAACGCCGCCTCCAGCGCGAGCAAGGTGCTCATCGACAACGTGACCACCCGCCTGTGCGCCGACGTACCCGGCTTCGGCAACGGGACGAGCGACGGGCCGGTCAACCAGTACGACTGCGACGGCACCGACGGCGACAACCAGTTGTGGGACCTTCAGGTCGCGTACAAGAGCGGTGGGCCGCAGGGCGCCAGCCTGTTCGTGATCAGGAACCACAAGGACGGGCTGTGCATGGACCTGCCGAACTACGCCGCGGAGCCGGCCGGCACGAAGATCGAGGAGTTCGCCTGCAACCGGACGAAGGCCGACAACCAGCTCTGGTGGCTGGACCCGCGCCCGGACGGCACGTACTGGATTCGCGACTACAGCAGCGGCATGTGCGTCAACGTGCCCGGCGTGGGCACCGGCCGCGAGGACGCCCGGCTCGAACAGGACCCCTGCGACACCAATCCGAAGGACGACTTCCGCTGGCGCTTCCAGTGAGCTCTGGCGAGCGGCACCTACCGGGTGTTTGACCGCGTCCGCACTTGACCTTGCCCGAAGGTGAAGGCCGACAGTGGCGGTGGGTCCAAGTCGGCGAGCCGGGCGTGAAGGGCTTCGACCGCACTTCGACCGCACCCCTGTCGAGAGGAGCCCGCACCATGGACGACACCGCACTTCTGGCGGAGCAGAGGGCCTACTACCGGGCCGGCGCGGCCGAGTACGACCGGCAGTACGCGACCTACGAAGCCCTGCGGGAGTTGCTGACGGTCGTCGACGAACTCCCGATCGCCGGGGACGTGTTGGAGCTGGCCTGCGGGACGGGCCGGTGGACCCCGGGCCTTGCCGCGCGGGCCCGTTCGGTGACGGCCGTCGACGCGTCAGCGGAGGTGCTGGCCCTGGCCCGGGCGCGCACCACCTCCCCCTCGGTCGAGTTCCTTCAGGCCGACCTGTTCACGTGGCGGCCGCCGCGACGCTACGACACGGTGTTCTTCGCCTTCTGGCTCTCCCACGTCCCGCCGGCGCGGCTGCCCGCCTTCTGGAACACCGTCGCCGCCGCGCTCGCGCCCGGTGGCCGGGCGGTCTTCGTCGACGACGGCCCCGCCGCGGCGGCGTACGAGGACGTCCTGCCGGACCAGCCGACCCCGGCGGCGCTGCGCCGGCTCGACGACGGCAGCCAGTACCGCATCGTGAAGGTCTTCCACGATGCCCGTTCCCTGACGGACGACCTCACCGCGCTGGGCTGGTCGGTCCAGGTCCGTACCCTCGACGGGAACATCGTCGGCGTCGCGGAACCGCCGCGTGTCGACGACCGCGCCGCCGGCCGAGGTGACACGGGGGAGTGAGACGGGGAAGGGGCGGGCGCGGCCAAGGCCGCACCGCGGGGAGACCGGTGCCTGACGCAGGGGCACCGTCACGGTGAGAGGCCGGGATCATCTGCCTCGTACAGGCGCATCACCGACGACCGGAACTGCTCGGCCGCGGCCGGCGCGTCCAGGCGGCCGGCGCGGATCTGCTGGTCGGCGGCGTGGCCGAGCGCGATCGTGGCGGCGACCAGCCAGCCCGTCTCCAGGCCGGTGGTGAACTCGCCGCTCTCGCGCCCGCGGCGGATCAGCGCCTCCAGGCGCTGCTCGACCGGCAGGTGGCGCGAGGCGTCCGCGTCCGGATCGCCGTCCGGCCGGCCGAGCGCTGTCTGCTCGGCCAGGAGCGTCCCGACGGCGCCCAGGAACCGGCCGAGTGCCGCGGTGGCGGTGCCCTCTTCGAGGTCGGCGGCCTCCAGCACCGCGAACGCCCGGCGGCTCAACTCGTCGCGCACCGCCGCGAGGAGCGCCTCGCGCGTGCCGAAGTGCACGTATGTGGTCTGCCGCGTCACACCGGCCTCGGACGCGATCTCGGACATGCTCGCGTCGGGACGCTCGGCAAGCACCCGGATCGCCGCCGACACCACGGCGGCACGGTTGCGCCCGACCTCCACCCGCTGACGGCGGCGCCTTATCTCTGACACGGTTGACAACCCTAACAGCCCTGCCAAGGATGACGGTCATGTCAGAGACAACCGAACGGGCGGCACGCCGCCTCCTGATCGACTACACCCGCGACATCGCCCTGTCCGACGAGGACCCCGCGCTGATCGTGGATCGCACCCTGACCGGCGACGCGGTCTGGGTCACCGACGGCACGGAGCTCACCCGCGAGCAGTTGGTCGCGCACGCGGCGCCGGCCCGCAAGAACGTCACCGCCACGCGGATGCGGATCGACGAACTCCTCGTCGACGGGCGGCGGTTCGCCGCACGCTGCCGCCTCAGCGCCGAACACCGCAAGCTCGGGACCGTGGTGATGGAGTGGATGCTGATCGGCGAGGTCGCCGACGACGGAAGGGTGCGGCGCGTCCGTCAACTGGGCCGGCCGGCGGCGTAGCGCGGGGCCGGCCCCGAGGCGTGAGGAGACGTGGGGCGGCTACACATCCTGGGCGACGGTGAGCACGATCTTGCCCTGGATGTGTCCTCGCGCGGCGCGCTCGTGCGCGGCCCGCGCGTCCGCCAGCGGGAACGTGCTGTCGATCGCGACGCGGACCGTGCCCGCGTCCAGCAGGCCCCCCAGTTCGGCGAGTTGCGCGCCGTTCGAGCGGACCTGGGTGAGGGAGACCGTGACCCCCAGCTTCGCGGTCTCCTCGTCGTCGAAGTCCCCGGGGAACACGGGGAACTGGGCGCCGCCGCGCTTGAGCGTGCGCAGGAGGCGCCTGCTGTCGGGGCCGCCCACGGTGTCGAGGACGAGGTCGACGCCGTGCACGAGTTCCTCGGGGCGGCTCCTGGTGTAGTCGATGAACCGGTCGGCGCCGAGTTCGGCCAGGAACGCCTCGTGCGCGCCGGAGGCCACCGCGATGACGTGGGCGCCCTTCGCCTTCGCCAGTTGCACCGCGAAGTGGCCCACGCCGCCGGCGGCGCCGTTGACGAGCACCGTCGTGCCGGCGCCGAGGGGGACCGGGCGATGCGGCACCGGCTGGAAGGGCGAGGGGCGGTCGTGGCCGAGTGCGATCAGGAACTGCCACGCGGTGAGTCCGGCCATCGGCGCCCCGGCGGCGTGCACGTGGTCGACTCCGGCCGGCTTGCGGGCGAGGTCCGAGGCGGGCGCGGCCACGTACTCGGCGTAGGCGCTGCCGTCGAAGCCGGGAAAGCGCAGCAGGCCGAAGACCTCGTCGCCGACGGCGAGGCCGTCCACGTCGGCGGCGACGGCCTCGACGACGCCCGACACGTCCGTGCCCGGAGTCACCGGCAGGCCGACCGTCGAATCCGGTTCCCCGGGGATCGTGGTCAGCCCGCCGCGCAGGTACCAGTCCGGCGGGTTGACGCCGGCCGCGTGCACGCGGACGAGCGCCTCGCCCGGGCCCGGCACGGGAATCGGCACCTCGTCGTAGCGCAGTACCTCGGGGCCGCCGTGCTCGTGGAGCCGGACCGCCCTCATCGTGTGTGTCGGCATCGTTCTCTCCTGCTCGCGCTGCGGGCTACGCTGAATCGGATCGGCGATCCACATAAGTGGACCACTGATCCGAATATATGGACCACTGATCCGGATAGTCAAGGGGACCGATGCGGGCGGACGCCAGGAAGAACCGTGACCACGTGCTCGCCGTCGCGGGCACCGTCATCTCCGAGCAGGGCGTCGACGCCTCGCTGCGCGACATTGCGCGCAGGGCCGACGTGGGGCTCGCCACGCTGCTGCGGCACTTCCCGACCCGCGAGGCGCTGCTCGACGCCCTGCTCCGCACGAGTTTCGACGAACTGACGGCGAGGGCGGTCGAGTTCGAGACATCGAGCGCGCCCGAGGACGCCCTCGTCACATGGCTGAGCGACTGCGTCGTGTGGGCGACCGAGTACCGGGGCGTGACCGAGCTGATGGCAGCCGCCATCGAGGACGCCGAGTCCGCGCTCCACGCCTCCTGCGTCACCCTGCGCGCGGCCGGTGCGCGGCTCCTCACCCGTGCTCAGGCCGCGGGCACGGCGCGGAGCGACATCGACGGCGCCGACCTGTTCGCGCTGATCGCCATGCTCGCCTGGCTCGGTGACCAGCCCTCGCTCGCGCCCCGCGCCGATCGCCTCTTCGACGTGGTCGCGGGGGCGATCCTGACGGGTGGGCCCTGACGGGTGGGTCCCTCGGCGAAGCGACCGAGGGGGAAGGCCGCGCCCGGGGCCCCGGCTGACTGCTTCACCCGCGGGCTCGGCCGTGCGCGACACGACGCCGGGTTCGCCGGGGGAGGGGCGGGCGGTCGGCCCGATGGTCGGGCCGCGCGCCGGGCCGGGCTCAGGCGTGAGAAACGTCGAACCGGGTGCCGACGCGGCGATGTTCACGAGGGCGCCGCAGTTCGCCGCCGCGAGGGCCAGCCGGTATCACGGCACGTTCCAACCGAGCACGACCGGCAGCCCGTGCTCGTGACCCAGCGTGTTGATCGTGCCCGGATGCGGGTGCCCGAACTGCCGCCCGGCCGACGCGTCAAGCCTGAGCCAGCGCGCGGTGAGGATGCGGGACAGGTGGCCGTGCGCGACGACGGCCACGTCGCCCTGGTCCAGCAGCGGCCGGACCCGGCCGAGGAAGGCATCGACCCGCACCGTCACCTGCCCGAGGTCCTCGCCGTCGTCGACGCCGTCGCGCCACAGCTCCCAGCCGGGCCTGAACTCCTGGATCTGCTCGGCGGTCAGCCCCTCGTAGCGACCGTAGTCCCACTCGATCAGGTCGGTGTCGGGCTTCGCGCTGCTCAGTCCGGCCAGTTCGGCGGTCCGAACCGCGCGGGTCAGCGGGCTGGTGTGGACGGCGGCGAACTCCCGATCGGCCAGCCGAGGCGCGAGCGCACGAGCCGATTCCTCGCCCGCCTCGGTCAGTGGCAGGTCGGTACGGCCGGCATGCTGCCCGGTCCGGCTCCACGCGGTCTCGCCGTGCCTGATCAACACCAACTGGCCCATGGCCGAGGACCGTATCTCACCTCGAAAACAGGGTGAACATCGCCTGATGCGGCGTCGGCTGGTGCGAAGGCGGCACCGACGGCGTCCAGGTCGCCGAGCGGGGTGCCGGCGCCGCGGTGATCGGCCTCGCCGCCGCTACCGCTGCGGTCACCCCGGCCACGGGCCCGGTCGGCGGCCGACCGAGGATCGGCACCGGGGCTCTCCTCGGCGGCCGTTCGGCGTCACTCCCAGCCCGCGGGGCCCGAGCAGCGTGCCGGCCAGCGCCGGACCCGGCCCCTGCTGCCGGACGGCACGCCCTCGTCCAGCGCCTCGGTGAGGGCGAGCAGCGCGGCCCGGTCCTGCTCGGCCGCCGTGCCCGAGCCCGCGCCGCTCGTCACGTCCCGCAGCAGCACCACGCCGGACCCGCGTACCTCGCGCACGTCCAGGACGCGGAAGGTCGTGCCCGGTGCGAAGACGACCTCGTCCGCGGACTCCGCGGCGCCGCCGGTGCGGGGCTGGGCGCCACCGCGCTCCAGGCGGACCCGTCGCCCGTTCTCGGACCAGACGGCGTACCGGGTGGTCGCAGAGGGGCCGCGCAGGTTCGCGGTCAACGCGCTGACCGGGCCGGGCGCGCGCAGCAGCCGGCCGGGTACGGTCCGCTCGGGCGCCAGCGCGTCACCGCTCCTGAACGCGGGGCCCCGGTACGGCACCATGCGGCCCAGGCCCGACGCGAGGCACGCGGCGTAGGGCAGCACGCGAGGGTCGCCCGCGCGCAGGGCGGCGCCGAGCGCGAGGTGGCCGAGCGGGCCGTCCCCCGTGGTGAGGTACAGGTGAACGGCCAGCACGTCGACGGGATGCGGCGCCCACTCGCCCATCTCCTCGGTGGCCGCCCGGCCCAGCATCCGCTCGACGGCCTCCTCCTGCCCGCGCCAGACCTCGTCCGGCACCAGCGCCCGGAACGCCTCGCGCTGGGCGGCGGAACTGCGGTGGCCCAGCCCGAACGACGGTGTCAGCACCGGCCGTCGCACCACGGGCGGTACGGCTGCGGGGGGTACGGGCGCCGGCGGTGCGGCCTGCGGCGGTACGGGTCCTGGCGGTATGAGTGCCGGGGGAGCCGTGCCGGCCGGCGGCCGCGGTGGTATGGGCCGGGGCGCCGTGGGCGGCTCGACGGCCTTGCTGCGTACGGCACTTCGGGCGTCGGGTGCGGGTGCGGGCGCAGGGGCCGGCACGGGCGCGGGTGCGGCCGGAGTCGGGGGCACCGGCGCGCTCACCGGTGCCGGTGCCGCAACTGGAACCGGCGCCGGCCCTGCCTGACCGGCGCCCGACGGCCGGGGCAGCGCGGGGCGGGCGGGCAGCCGCGGCCCGGGCTGCTGGCGGGTTCCACCGGGCGCAGGGAACGCAGGGACCGCCGGTGCCGCCGGGAGCGGGTGGGGCCTGGCCGGGGGAGCCGGGCGGCGGGCGGCGGGCTGGGGCGGCTTGGTCCGCAGCCGCTTGACGCCGTGCTCGGACAGCACCCGGCTCAACTCGCGCGCCTGCTCCGTGCCGCAGTCGCCGTAGAGGTGGAGCACCGCGCGTTCGCGTACCTCCGGGCTGAGCGCGGCCAGCAGCGTACGGAGGGCGGGCAGCGCGGAGGAGCCCAACGGGCGGCCCGGCGTACCCAGTTCGATCGCGGGCGCGTCCGCGTCGACCGGGCGCTCGGCGAGTGCGATCGGCATGCCGCTCACCCGGGTCACGCGCAGCCCGGACCTGGTCACCGCGACCTGCCAGGACTCGGAGAGCCGCAGCACCCCGGTCCGCGCCGAACCGACGCCCCTGAGCGGGGGCTGCCAGCGCAGCAGCAGCGGCGGTACGGGCGGGCCGTCGAGCTGCGGGCGGCACACCACCGACTCCACGAAGGGGCGCCAGGCCGGGGTGCCGTCCCGCCCGATCAGTACGGTGCGCACCTGGTGCGTGTCGCCGTCGGGCGACAGGCCGTCGGTCATCAGCGGCGCGCCGGTCAGCACCTCCACCTCGATGCGGAACGTGTCCGCGGCCAGCTGTCCGGCCGCGAGCAGGTCGCTGTTGCCGCCCGGGGCGAGCCGGATCGCCGAGCGTATCGGCGGCGGCAGCAGCGTCAGGGCGCCGACCACGTCGTGCGGGGTCAGCTCGACCTCGTCGCCGGGCGCGCCCACCAGTACCACCGGCCGGTCCGGGCCGACCGGGACGGCGAACGCCAGGTCGCCGGGGAGCGGAGCGGGTTCGTCGAGCGGGCGCAGCGCCACGCCCGCCGGAATCCGGTGGATCGCGGTCTCCCCGGTCGCGGTCCCCGACAGCCGGTCCAGGTCCGCCTGCCACGACGGCGCGGGCAACTGCCGTCCCAGCGGCTCGGGTTCGCCCTCGGGGGCGAACCGCCACCAGCCGCGGTTCTGGCCGGCCCCGGCGCCGCCCCCGGTCTCCTCAGGGTCTTCCGGGCGCCGCGGCACGAACAGCGAGCCGCCCGGCACCAGCAGGGCGGCCCCGTCGGGCGCGACCACGCGGACACCCCACCGTTCGACGATCCTGCGTGCGACCGCGGGCCGGTCCGCGCGGGCGGTGGCGGCGTGCGACAGCACCAGCAGCACCTCGCGGAACGAGCCCGGCCGCTGCCCGTCGAGCACTTCCTCCAGGCCCGACCAGGCCCGTTCGCTCTCGGTGCCGACCACGACGGTGACCGTGGTGCCGTCCTGCGCGGCCATGGCGTAGCCGAGTTCGGCGATCGACATCGGGTCAGGCGCGGGCTCGCCCACCGTACGCACCACGTGGACGCCGTCGATCTCCTCGACGTGGATGGCGTCCGGGTCCACCGCGTCCACGGAGCCGGGCCCCGCGCCCCCCGCCCCGCCCACCGCCTCGGCACCCTCCGCGTCCCGCCGTCCGCCGTCCGCCCCACGGCGCGGACGCGTGCCGATCCACCGTCTCACCAACCGTCACCGCATCCTGCTCGCCGATATGTACCCATGAACGCGACCATCGCGTGATTCCGCACAATAACGCAGGTGTATGACTTCCCCTCGACACCGGTGTCACACCCGCCGCAGCCGTCCGAGATCCCCTACGGACAGGGTAGTTGCGACCGCCTCCCCGCCGACCGCCCGACGGGGTGGCGTGCCGCCGTGTGCGGGCCCTCGCCGAGCGGCACTCGGGCGGCGTGACCGGGTGAACGTATGGCGCGACGGCACCCGGTCACGCGCGTCCTCAGAGCTCCGCCGTGGGGGAGTCCAGGCCGTGGACGCGGGTGCCCAGGATGCGGCGGGAGACCTCCGCCTCCATGGCCGGGGCGAACGCGTCGAACGGGGCGAACGCGGCGCTGGGCGGGGTGTGTTGCGGCGGGGTGCGGAGGGCCGCGGCGCGTTCCGCGTCGGCCGTGAGGAGGTCCGTGTTGATCGCGGCCGCGGCGCCGACTCCCGCGGCGGCGGCCGCCGGGACACCCGCGAGCAGGTCGCTGACGTTGCCCGCCGCCCAGATGCCCGCGACTCCGGTGAACCCGCCCGCGTCCACGGCGAGTTGCTTGCCCACGCCCCGGGGATGGTCCCGCAGCGGCAGGTCCAGGCCGTCGAGGAAGCCGGCGCGCGCGACGAAGTAGGGGGCGACCACCAGGTGGTGGACGGGCACGACCGCGCCGGACCCGAGCAGGACTCCGACGAGGCGGTCCCGGTCGTCGATCCGCAGACCGGTCACCGGGCCGTCCACCACCGCGACGCCCAGGCCGGCCAGTTGCTCCCACTGCTGGTCGGTGAGTTCGGGGCCGCCGTTCGGGAAGAGCGTGACGTCGTCCGACATTTGACGGAACATCAGAGCCTGGTGGAAGCTGCCCAGCACGCCGATCTTCGTGTCGCGGACCTCCCAGCCGTGGCAGTACACGCAGTGATGGACGTCACGCCCCCACCGCTTCGACAGCCCCGGCACGTCCGGGAGTTCGTCGACCAGACCCGTGGCCACCAGCAACCGCCGCGCGCGCACCTCCCGCACCTCCCGCGCGTCCTGCGTGATCACGCCGAAACCGTCGTCGCGCCGCTCGATCCGGCTGACGCGCCCCGCGACGACCCGGCCACCGTAGGAGGCGACCTCCTCGCGGCCGAGGCGCAGCAGTTCCAGCGGGGAGATCCCCTCACGCCCGAGCAGACCGTGCACCCCCACCTCTTCCGCCGGGGCGTTGCGCGGCTCGCCCGCGTCGATCACCAGCACCGACCGGCGCACCCTGGCCAGGTTCAACGCGGCCGACAGCCCGGCCGACCCACCCCCGATCACCACGACGTCCCAGGTCGTCCCGTCCACACGCGCCATCTCTCGCTCGCTCATGCCCCCACCCTGCGCGCACCGCGGTCACATGAGCAAAAGCGTGTGCCGTTCCGGCAAAACGGGGTACCGGCCCGCCCGCGATGACGGCCTGGCGTCGGCGCTCGTCCTGGTCGGTGGTTCCGGGCGCCGCTCACCACGTCCTTCCGGTGCCGGGAAACCACCGCGCCTACGTCCTGATCTGCGGTCTCCTGCCTGCCGCGAAGGCCACCAACTGTGCGACCGACTCCCGCTCCTCCGCCAAGGAGTCCGTGCCCTCCTCACCGGACCACTGCTCCCACAACCCGCCTGGAGCGAGAAGCGGCTGTGCACGGCTGGTGCCGAGCACGCCGTCGAGAAACAGGAGCGCCCCCATGGCCCGTCGCCGGCAGTGCCGGTGATCGTCCTCGTCCACGGGGCGTGGAACGAGAAGGGCCTGGTCCAGATAGCGACGCAGCAGTTCGGCATCCTGCTCTGTGCCCAGTCGGGCCAACGCCGTGCAGTAGTCCCAGCCGTACCCGCACGCGGTACCGCTGTGCAGGTCCCGGGCGATTCGGTCGCGGAGGTCGGCACGCCGTCCGACCGCGATGAGCCACGAGGCGGCCGACCGCTCGCGCCAGCCCCCGTGTCCAGAAGCGTCGTCAGATCTTGGGTGCCGGCCCTGCGCGCGGACCAGCGCAGCCGGTACTGGAAGAGCCGCTGCCGGGGCCGCGGCCAGAACAGCACCCCGCCGCGCAGGTGCAGGCAACGACCGCCGTGGCCGACGTAGCGCCGGATCAATCGATGCCGGTAGCGGTGCTCAGGGCTGCCGAACCTCCCGCGCAGGAAAGTCGCCGCGTAGTCCCGCAGACCGCCAAGGTCCACTCGGACCATCCACGCCGCCGCACGCAGACGCGACCTGTACACCCCATTGCCCTTGGCCACAACGCCCCCTACCGGTTGCCGACCACCACGGTGCCCCACACCATCGAAGAACGCCCCATGGCAGACCATCGGGGGATGCCGCGCGGTCTCTCGCGGGGCGGCCACCCGAGCATCGGGCAGGATGCGGCGGGCCCGCGTGCGGAAGGCTGCCATCAGGGCCGGCCAGGACACGACGCAGATCCGGTGCGGCCTGGATGACCGTGCGGCCTGGACGACCGTGGAGCCGGCATCCCGCGTCCGGGGCCGTGCCGAATGCCTCATGGCCGTCGGCCGGGTGTGGTTCGCTGCTGGGGTGACTCAGGACTTGGAGATCGTCGCATTCGAATCCGCCGAGGCGTTCCAGGCATGGCTCGGCGAGAACCACGCCGTCTCGCCCGGCATCTGGCTCAAGCTCCGCAAGAAGGGCACCGGAACCGCCGCGCTGGACTACACCCAGGCGCTCGACGTGGCCCTCTGCCACGGCTGGATCGACGGCCAGAAGGCGAAGTTCGACGACCAGTGGTGGCTCCAGCGGTTCACCCCGCGCAAGCCGCGCAGCAAGTGGTCCAAGGCCAACCGGGACAAGGTGGCCGCCCTGATCGAGCAGGACCGGATGCGTCCGCCGGGACAGGCCGAGGTCGACCGCGCCAAGGCAGACGGCCGCTGGGAGGCGGCCTATGACGGGGCAAGGACCGCCACGGTGCCGGACGACCTCGCGGCAGCCCTGGCCGCCGACCCGGCCGCGGCGGAGTTCTTCGAGACACTGGACCGGCAGAACCGCTACGCGATCCTCTACCGGATTCACGACGCCAAGAAGGCCGAGACCCGGGCGCGCCGGATCGAAAAGTACGTGGCGATGCTGGCGAAGGGCGAGAAGCTGCACCCGTAGCCCGTAGCCCGTAGCCCGTAGCCCGTAGCCCGTAGCCCGTAGCCCGTAGCCCGGAGCGGATCGGCTGCGGACACCCCGGCGCCGAGATCGCCCTGTGGAACCTCGAGCGTGCCTGGTCGAGTGACGAGGCGTTGACCGTCCTCGCCGCTGCCCTGGGTCCCTCGGTGCAGCAGGTCCCGGCTCGCGTCTGACGTCCGCAAAGGCCCGCCGGACATCACGCGTTCAAGCTCAGGGGCGGGCGCTCGCGGGGGAGGTGTCGCGGGGGAGCGGGGCGGAATCCCGGGTCGCGGGGGCACCGAAGCGGGCCAGGTAGTGCCACACCTTCTTCAGGTCCTGCGGGTCGTGCGTGCCGGTGGCGGCCGCTGCCGCGATGATCGCGGGGTCGAGTTGCCCGTCGACGGCGATCCGGCTGCCCAGCTCCACGAACCGCGGCCCCCGGTAGTCGGGATGGCGCCGCAACTCCGCGACGGAGAGCCGGAATCCGGCGTGCCACTCCAGCGGGCAGGGCAGCGCCCGGGCCTGCTCCTCGACCGCGGTGTTCCGGTGGCAGGCGTCGAGGACGAGGGCTTCGACGTCCCGCTCCAGCAGGACGGGACCGTGCACCTGGGCCTCGACGTAGTCGTCGAGCGCGTCCTTGTCGTCCGCCTCGGCGAGCGCGACCAGCGCCATGCGGCCCGCGACGCCGAAGTCGGAGGGCTCGCAGAAGCTGTCCGGGTAGCAGAACGTGGTCCGGGCGACGGCGCCCGCGGTCAGCCGGAAGTGCGCCGAGCCGAACCGCGGCGCCCCGCCGGTGGAGCGGCGGCGGAAGTCGAGCGCCCCGTACACCGGCCGCTGCTCGGGCGGCGCGTCGTCGTACGCCCCGCCGAAGATCCGGCTCTCCCAGCGCCAGCGGTCGCCGCCCGGACGCGCGGTCAGGCCGCCGTTGCTGGTGCCGGTCACGAACTGGGAGCGGTACACGCCGTCGGCGGCCAGCCGGGCCAGGATCGGCAGGCCGTCGTGCGCCCGGTCCGGGTGGAAGTTGAGCGTCACCCGCAGCCGCGGGTCGACCGGGGCGCCGGTCGAGCGCTCCTCGACGTGCCGCAGCGCCCGCTGCGCGGGAGTGGGCGGCGGGTCGCTGATCGTCATCCCCGTAGTCTGCCGGGCCGGCCGCCGTACGCAAGGGAATTGTGGTGCGCACGGTGGGCTGCCCGGCCGCACGAACCGCCCGGGGCCGCCCTTTCGCGCACCCCGACGGGGTGTCACCCGAATGGAGCCGCCCACGGTCGAGATCTACGGCAACTCCGCGCGCCCCAAGCTGCGCCTGATCACCTGCGGCGGCGGGTTCGACAAGAAGCGCCAGGAGTACGAGGGCAACGTCGTGGCCTACGCCCACCTCACCGGCACCCGCCCCTGATCCGGCGGGCGAAGTCCGGGTCAGGACGGCCGGGTCGGCCCCAGGCAGACGGCCAGGCGGCCGGACGGCCAGACGGCCACGTGGTCATGTGGTCAGGGGCGACGCGAAGTGCCGGAAGCCCTCGCGGGCGTGGTGCAGGGACCACAGGGTGTCGGCCAGGATCTCGGGGTCGCTGTGCGGGTCACCCGGGGTGATCGCGCCGGGGATGATCAGCTGGGCGGCGTGGATGCCGGCGTCCGCGAGGGTGTCGTGCAGGAGCTGGGCGTAGACGCTCTCGGCGGCGAAGGCGATGGAGGTGCCGGCGCGCTCGGGGAGCGGCTGGACGGCGCTGCCGCCGTTGACGAACAGCAGGGTGCCGCGGCCGAGTTCGCGCATGCCCGGCAGCACCTGCCCGACCGCCGTCGCGGGACCGTAGACCGAGAACTCGACCGGCCCGACCAGGTCGGCGGCCGTCGTCTCCAGGATGGGCTTCATGAAGTCCCGGTGCGGGACCGGGCTGTACTGGAGCACCTCGATGGTGCCGAGCGCGGCCGCGGCGGCGTCGAGCGCGGCGGTCAGGGCCTTCGGGTCGCGCACGTCGGCGGCGAAGCCCCGCGCGGTCACCCCCTCCCCGCCGAGCTGCGCGGCGAGGGCGTCCGCGTGCTCCTGGGCGCGCGAGATGACGGCGACGTCGAAGCCCTCGCGGCCGAACCGGCGTGCGACGGCGGCTCCGAGACCGGGGCCGGCTCCGATGATGGCGATGGTGGTCACGGCTTCTCCAGGCGGTGTGGGGTGCGGGTGCGGTTCGTACGGTACGGACCTGCCGGCGGTAACGGTGGGAGCGACCGGCGGCGGGAACCCTTCGGCCGGCAACCCCGCGGCCGGGAACTCAGGACGTCAGGGGCTCGGGCGGACCGCGAGCGTGGTGGCCCGCGCCTGCTCCGACACCATCGCGGCGACGTACGGCCCGGAGGAGCCGTACTTGCCACGGTAGGCGGCGTCCACCCGGTCGTTGAGCGTCGGGTCGTCGACCTCCGCGAAGGCGACGTCGCGCTCCACCCCGCCGGCGCTGATCCGGCCCCGGAGGCCGGCCCGGGCGGCGCGCCACCAGCTGCCCTGCCGGCCGCGGTACGCCCGCACGTACAGCTCGTCGCCGTCGCGGACCACCCAGATCGTCGTGGGTGCCCGCCGGGTGCCGTCCGCGCGTGCGGGCGCGATCGCCAACTCGTCGGCTTCCCCGATCCGTTGGAGTTCGTCGTGCGGCCAGTTCGTCATGGCGTCGGCTCCTTCTCGGTCGGCGTGTGATTTCGGGTGCGGATACGGATACGGATACGGGTGCGGGGGCCGTACGGGGTCGGGTGCGGTCAGGGGAGCAGCAGCGTCTTGACGGCGCGCCGTTCGTCCATCGCGCGGTAGCCCTCGGCGACCTGGTCCAGCGGCAGGGTGAGGTCGAAGACCTTGCCGGGGTCGATCCGGCCGGACAGCACCCGCTCGATCAGGTCGGGCAGGAACGCCCGGACCGGTGCGGGGCCGCCGCGCATGGCGACGTGGGAGAAGAAGAACTCGGTGCCGTCGACGGCGACGCCGTGCGGGACGCCGACGAAGCCGACGTTGCCGCCGGGCCGGGTGGAGCGCAGGGCCTGCTGCATCGACTGCTGGGTGCCGACGCACTCCAGGACGGCGTCGGCGCCGATGCCACCGGTCATCTCCTTGATCCGGGCCACGCCCTCGTCGCCGCGTTCGACGACGATGTCGGTGGCGCCGAACCCGGTGGCGAGCTTCTGCCGGGCCTCGTGCCGGCTCATGGCGATGATCCGCTCCGCGCCGAGCTCCTTCGCGGCGATCACCGCGCACAGGCCGACCGCGCCGTCACCGACGACCACGACCGTCTGCCCGGGCCTGACCTGCGCGGCCACGGCCGCGTACCAGCCGGTGCCCATGACGTCGGAGCAGGCCAGCAGGCTCGGCACGAACGCGTCGTCGGGCAGCTCGGGGGTGGCGACGAGGGTGCCGTCGGCGAGCGGTATGCGCACGTACTCGGCCTGGGAGCCGATGGCGCCGACGGGCACCCGGTGCAGGCAGTTGCTCTGGTAGCCGTTGAGGCAGTTCGGGCAGGTGTTGTCCGAGGCGAAGAACGACCCGACCACGAACCGGCCCGGCTTGACCAGCTCGACGTCGGCGCCGACCTGCTCGACGACGCCGACGTACTCGTGGCCCATCGGGGTCGGCCCGGTGACGGGGTTGACGCCGCGGTAGTCCCACAGGTCCGACCCGCACACGCAGGTGGCGACGGTGCGGATGACCGCGTCGGTCGACTCGACGATCGCCGGGTCGTCGCGCTGTTCCAGGCGCACGTCACCGGGGGAGTGGATGACGGCTCCACGCATGATGATCTACCTTGCCTTCTTGATCGTTTCGGGTTTGCGTCTCGGGGTTGCGGAGAGGTTGCGGAGGGGCGCGGCGAGGGCGCCGCGGGGGCCGGTCGCCCCCTCAGGCGCGGGTACCCGTGCCGGGCCCGGCGTACTCGGCGTCGCTGACGTGCTCCAGCCAGTCGACGTCGTCGGTCTCCCATAGCGCGAGGTGCACCATGAACCGGTCGGGGGCGGCGCCGTGCCAGTGCTCCTCGCCCGGCGGGGTCCAGACCACGTCCCCGGGACGCGCCCGGAGGATCTCGCCGCCCCGGGACTGGATCAGCGCGATGCCCTCGACGATGTAGAGGGTCTGGCCGAGGCCGTGGGAGTGCCACGCGGTCCGCGCGCCGGGCGCGAACCGCACCGTGTTCGCGCGCACCCGGGAGGGTTCCTCGCCGCGGTGGATCACATCGGCCCACGCGTCGCCGGTGAACCACTTCCCGGGAAGCTTGGCGGTGGGGGGTGCGGCGAGCAGTTCCATACGACGGTTCTCCCTGCGGTTGCTCGGGTGCGGGTGTTCACGTGCGGTGCGGATGGGGTGCGGGTGTTCACGTGCGGTGCGGATGGGGTGCGGGTGTTCACGTGCGGGTGCGGCCACGGGCGCTGCCCGCGGTACGGGGACGGGCCCCGCACCGGCGCGCGCCCGTTCACGCGGTGTCCTCGACGAGGGAGTGCAACCGGTTCGCCGCGGTCATCGCGGCCGGCCAGCCGGCGTAGAACGCCAGATGGGTCAGCGCCTCGCCCAGTTCCTCGCGGGTGAGCCCGTTGTCCATCGCCAGCTTCAGGTGGAAGCCAAGCTGCTCGGTGCGGTACAGCGCGGCCAGCACGCTCACCGTGACCAGGCTGCGGTCACGCGCGGACAGGCCGGGCCGCTCCCACACGTCGCCGAAGAGCACCTCGTCGGTCAGCTCCACCAGTTTCGGCGCCACCGAAGCCAAGTGCCGGGGTGCGGTCTGTCCTGCCATCGCGTCTCCTCACGTCGAAAGGTCGATCGGTCGAAAGGTCGTCCCGGCGTCGGAGCGCCGCCGGGACAGGTTCCCCGGACGGGTCCTGCGTGGTGCCGCCGTAGGGCGTCCCTGCGGTGCCCGCCGGGTCGCCGGACCGCTTCACCATCGAGGAAACCGCAGGTCATGCCGGTGAGGAAGGACCTGCTGTTCCAGGTAATGACAGAACCCCTCAGCCGCCGCGGGCCGGCCGTAGCCTGGAGGGCATGGACAGCAGGACCAGTGGGGCGGGCCGGAGCGACGTCAAGGAGTTCCTGGCCACGCGCCGCGCGAGGATCACCCCCCAGCAGGCCGGGCTGCCCGCGTACGGAGGCAACCGGCGGGTGCCGGGACTGCGCCGCGAGGAGGTCGCCCTGCTCGCCGGGGTCAGCGTCGACTACTACGTCCGGCTGGAGCGCGGCAACCTCGCCGGTGTCTCCGACAGCGTCCTGGACGCGATCGCCCGGGCCCTGCAACTCGACGAAGCCGAGCGCTCCCACCTGCACGACCTCGCCCGCGCCGCCGGTACCGGCCCGCGCCGCGGCACCCATCCGGCCCGCCGCCAGGTCCGCCCCACCATGCTGCGGGTCCTGCACTCCATGACCGGGACCCCGGCCTTCATCCGCAACGGCCGGCTGGACATCCTCGCCGCCAACACCCTCGGCCGCGCCCTGTACGCGCCGCTGTTCGACGCACCGGAGCGGCCGGTCAACACCGCCCGCTTCCAGTTCCTCCACCCCGACGGGCCCGACTTCTTCCCCGACTGGGACACCTCCGTCCACACCACCGTCGCCCTGCTGCGCACCGAGGCGGGCCGCGATCCGTACGACCGGCACCTCACCGACCTGATCGGTGAACTCGTCACCCGCAGCGAGGAGTTCCGCACCGCCTGGGCCAAGCACAACGTGCGCCTGCACCACACCGGCACCAAGCGCTTCCACCACCCCGTCGTCGGCGACCTCACCCTCGACTTCGAGGCCATGGAACTGCCCGCCGACCCCGGCCTGACCCTCACCAGCTACAGCGCCGCCCCCGGCACCCCCTCATCCGACGGCCTGACCCTCCTCGCCGCCTGGGCCGCCACCGAACCGGCCGCCCGAACCGAGCAGACCGCGCCCTGACGCGCCCGCAGCCGTAAGCCGCCAAAACAGTCACCGCCGGTTCGGGTCCTTCGGAAAACCTGGTGCGCCTCGTGCCCGCGTTCGCCAGGCTCGGGGCCATGAGCCCGAGGATCACCCGCATCAACCCCGACCGGCTCCACCCGACCCCCGGCTACCACCACATCACCGTGGTCGAGGCCGGCCGCACCGCCCACCTCGCCGGGCAGTGCCCGCTCGACCGCGACGGCGTGCTGGTCGGTCCGGGATCGCTCGACGCCCAGATCGACCAGGTCGCCGCGAACGCGCTGGCCGCCCTGGCCGCCGTGGGCGCGGAACCCGACGACGTCGTACGCTCCGTCATCTACGTGTCCACCGACGTCACCGAGGTCCTGGGCGCGGCCTGGCGGCGACTCACCGCTTCGGCGATCGGCCCGGCGTTCACCACCGCGAGCACCCTGCTCGGCGTCAACCGGCTCGGCTTCACCGGGCAGTTGGTCGAGGTCGATCTGACAGCGGCGCTGCCGTGACCCGCGGGTACGTTCACGGGACGAAGCCCGAGGTGCGGATCTGGTGCATGCGCCACGCCGAGTCGGAGAACGTCACCAGCGGCACCGCCGGAGCCGTGCCGAGCGTGCCGCTGACGGCCCGAGGTCGCGGTCAGGCCGCCGCGGCGGGCCGCGTGTTGGCCGCCCAACGTCCGGTGGCGATCTACACGAGCACCGCGCTGCGGGCCCGCCAGAGCGGCGAGATCGCCGCCCAGGGCGCGGGCGTGAGCGCCGACCCGCGGGCGCTGCCGGCCCTGACCGAGGTCGGCATCGGCGCCCTGGAGGGTTCGCGAGATCCCGCCGTCCACCAGCTCACCGCCCAGGTGCTGCACGCGTGGGTGGTCGAGCGGGACCTGGAGTCGCGGGTCGCGGACGGCGAGAGCGGGCACGACGTCCTCGCGCGAACGACCGGCGCCTTCCACGACATCGCCCGCGCGCACCCGGGCGGCACCGTCGCCGTGGTCGGGCACGTCGCCTCCCTGACGGTGGCCCTGAGCCACCTGTGCGGCCTCGGCGGCGCGGTCTGGGGCACCCCGCTGCCGCACGCGGAACCCTTCCTCGTCACGTACGACCACGAGCGCCGCGCCTGGCACTGCCCCGCGTGGCCGTGAGGCGGCGCGCCCCGATCGAGGCCGGGCGGCGTTGTCGGTGCCGTGTGGTTGCCTGGGGAGCGGAGGCAGCAGCGGGGACGGCACCGGGGTCGGCGGACCGGAGGCGGGAGCGTACGCGATGGCGGAGCGGAACCGGGTCACACCGCTGGGTGACATCGCGGCCTTCCCGCTGCGCGGAGCCTGGACGGGGAACCGGGGAATCCTGCACGACGGCCACCGGGTGGTCCGCTTCCACGCGAGCGACGCCTGGCTGACCTGCGCCCTGGACTTCCGGGGGCGGTGGAACCCGCAGTGGCGGCCGCACCACTACACGTACCTGTACTTCCACGACGAAGCGGTCGCGCTCGCCGCCGGGCACCGCCCCTGCGCGGAGTGCCGCCGCGCGGACTACACGGCGTACCGCGACGCCTGGAGCCGCGCGCTGTCCGTGCCCGTGCCGTCCGCGCGCGCGATCAACAGCCGGTTGCACGCCGAGCGGCTGCACCGCGGCACCCACCGCCGCCGCCTGCACGCACTGCCGTGGTCCGGCCTGCCCGACGGCGTGTTCGCCCTCCTCGACGACGGCACCCCGGCGCTGCTGCACGGCGACGCGCTGGTGGAGTGGAGCCCCGACGGCTACGGACGCCGGCGCCGCGTGCCGTCGCTCGGCGCGGCCACCGTCATCACGCCGCCCTCCTCCGTGGCCGCGCTGCGCGCGGGGTACCGCGCCCAGATCGACGCCTCGGCCGGGCGATCCTGACACCGGGTGCGGGCCGGGCGCCGGACGGCGGGGCCCGAGACACCGGGCAGCCGGCACCTGGGTATGGCGGACCCGGGCGCGGCGGGGCGCAGCACACCCGGGCATGGCGCGGCCGTGCGCGGCGTACCCGGGCATGGCGCACCCGGGCCGTCACACGGCCTACGGCTCCCCGCCTACCGCTCCTCCCGGTCGGCGAGCACCTCGTCGAGCGAGCGGCGGTGCTCGGCGGCCAGCGCGGGGTTGCTGTCGTGGTGCTCCGCGATGCTGATCAGGGACTTCCAGACCAGCCAGCCGCGGGCCCTGGCCCAGGTGTCGCGGTCCTGGCCGACCGCCGCGCGGAACGCCGCCCTGCTGCGGCCGCGGAACATCGTCCACGCGACGACGAGATCACACGCCGGATCGCCGACCCCGCAGGTGCCGAAGTCGATCACCGCGGCCAGCCGGCCCTCCCTGACCAGCAGGTTGCCGTGGGCGACGTCGCCGTGGAACCACACCGGCGGCCCCTGCCACCGGCTGCTCAGCGCCTCGTCCCACAGCCGTCCGGCCCGCTCGGTGTCGACCCGGCCGCGCAGCGCGGACAGCGCCCGGCGCGTCTCGTCGTCGTAGTACGCAGGCGGCGCGCCGCGGTGGAAGCTGTGCGCGCCGGCCGCCGGGCCCCCGGTGGCGTCGATCTGCTGCAGGGCACGGAGAAACCCGCCCAGTTCCACGGCGAACCCGGTCAGGTCGCCGATCCGTTCCGGCCGCGCGGTCCGGCCCTCCAGCCAGCCGCGCACCGACCACGGGTACGGGTAGCCGCAGCCCGGCTCGCCCCTCGCGAGCAGGGGTGGTACTGGAACCGGCAACTGCGGCCCGAGGACCGGCAGCCACCGGTTCTCCTTGTCCACCGCGGGGACGTAGCCCTCGGCGGTCGGCAGCCGCACCGTCATCCTGTCGCCGAGGCGGTACGTCCGGTTGTCCCATCCGTCGACGACCACCGGGGTCACCGGCAACCCGGACCACCGCGGGAACTGCTCGGCGATCAGCCGCCGCACCAGCGCCGCGTCGATCCCGGCCCGGCCGTCGTCGCCGGGCGCGTCGTCGCCGGTTCGCTCGCCCTCGGGCCGGTCGCCGCCTTCGCCGGGGGAGCCGCCCCGTACGTTCTCGATCATCCAGGGATCGTGGACGTCGCACACGTGCCTCCGCAACGGCTTTTCCGCCGGCCGGCCGCCGCCACCCTGGACCGTGACCGTCGGGAGCGGGACCGTCAGCGCCGGGACCGTGGCGCCGGGACCGTCAGGACCGGGAGGGGGTCTCCGCGACCCGGGTCACGGCGAGGACCGCCATGTCGTCCTGGCGGGTGTGCCCCGTCCACCGGTCGACGTCCTCGGTGAGCGCGTCGACCAGGTCCCGCGGCTCGTCGAAGCGGTGGCCGACCAGCGCCGAACGGCACGGATCGTAGAAGACGCCCTTGCGGTTGCGTGCCTCGGTGACGCCGTCGGTCACGAACAGCACCGTCCCGCCGGGTGGCAGCGGCCAGGAGTCGGCGGGGTGGGCGGTGCCGTCGCCGGACACCGGCGACAGCCCCATGCCCAGCGGAAACGCGGGCGCGGCGGGCAGCAGCGGCTCGAACGACCCGTCGCTGACCAGGTACGGCGGCGGGTGGCCGCGGTTGACCACGGAGAGCGTCCGGCCGTCGGGGGGCACCTCGGCGAGCAGCGCCGTCGTGAACTCCTCGGTCGGGTGGTTGAAACTCTCCCGGGCGGCGTTGCGCGCCAGCGCCTCGTCCATCCGGCGGGCCAGATCCGGCAGGTCCGGCGCGTGCTCCGCCTCCTGCCGGAACGCGCCGATCGCCACGGACACCGCCCCGACCGCCTGCATCCCCTTGCCGCGCACGTCCCCGATCATCATCCGCACGCCGAACGGCGTCTCCTGCACGGCGAACAGGTCCCCGCCGATCCGCGCCTCCGCCTGCGCCGCGGTGTACGTCGACGCGACCGCCAGCGGTCCGGCCCGGGCCGGAGGCTGCGGGAGCACCGCGCGCTGCGCCGCCTCCGCGACGGCCGTGGCCCGGGCGAGGTCGCTCACCTGCCGGCCCATCAGCACGTTGACCACCAGCGCCAGCACTCCCACCACGCCGACCACCGCCAGGTCGATCAGGCTCGACAGCCACGCCCGGTCCTGGTCGAAGTCCAGCCCGATCGACGCGGCGGCCGCGAGCACCGCGAACACCACACTCGTGCGGAACGACAGCGTGGCCGAGGCGACCAGCGGAGCCGCGGCCAGCAGCGGCAGCCCCACATACGGTTCCGGCCCGAACACGTCGAGCAGCGAGCCCACCAGCAGCGCCAGCGCGGCGAGCGTCCCGGGCACTCCGGGTGCCCTCCACCATCCGGCCCGCACTCCCATCGCCCGTGCTCCTTGTGGCGCCTGGTTGCCGGGCGCCGCCGCGGCCGCCCCCAGTGCCCGGCGCGGGCACCTGCCCATCCACCGTAGCCCCTGGTGACACCCCCGCAAGCCCGGCGCCCCGCACTCCACCCGCGTCCGGCGGCCGCCTGCCCCTCCGCAGCGGCAGCCGCCCCGGGACCGCGCGGCGACGGCCGTCAGTGGCGTTCCTCCCAGTGGTAGAGAATCCGGAACGCCTCGCCGCCGTAGATCGACTCGTACGTGAACTCCGCGGTGAGCCGGTTCTTGATCATGCTCCACAGGTCCGCGTGACGCGTGTCGTCGTAGTCCTCGACGTACAGCAGGAAGTGTGAACCGCCGGCGGGCAGCACCCAAGGACTGTGGTTCATCTCCACCGACCTGACCGGCGCGGTCAGTTCGGCTCGCAGCAACTGCAGTGTCTGCCGGCCCCAGTGCCCGAGGTGCGCGGCGTCCAGCCACACCCGTGAGCCGGTCACGAACGCCGGCCCGAGCCCCACGTTCTTCAGACCGAAGCCCGTCGTCTGGCCGCTGCGTCGCTGACACCAGGTCTCGAGCACGGGCTGCACCGAGCGACGGTTGTGCTCCCGTCCGACCCTGCCCTGCTGGACCGAGACGACGAACGACGCGCAGGCGATGGCCGTCGCGCTGACGGCCGTCACCGTGTTGGTGTCCATCCGGCAGTCCTCCTCTGCGCTCTGCAGACAAGGACTCGGCCGGGGCACGCGCCGGTTGCGTCGCCCGGCGCCCGGCGCCCGTGCCCGGGGGACGGCGCCTCGGGGGGCGGACGGGGCCGGGCGCGGCCCCCGCCGAAGTGGGGGACGCGCCCGGGTCGTTCACCGCCGCTTCAGGCGGCGGGGTGGCCGATCACCTTGTTATTCGCTCATCCGCCGAAGCTGATCGCGAAGAGGTGGACGGTTCCCGACGCGCCGGTCACGGGGAGCGTCACCGACGCCACCGTCTTCGTCGCGTCCAGGGGCACCTTCACCGAGAAGACGTACGCCTTGACGTTGTCCTTGCCGCCGCTGCCGGTGTTGCGGTAGTCGGTGGTGATCGCGGTGGTGTTGCCCGGCACCGGCTTGCTGCCGGCGCCGTTGAGCGTCCAGTCGGAGAACGTCACCGTCGCCTTGGCGGTCGTGCCGTCGGTGTAGGTGACGGTCAGCGCGCCGGGGACGCCGCTGCCGTCGGTCGGGGCGTTGGTCGCCGACCCCAGCAGACCGAGGTACGCGCCCGACGTGCCCGCCGGCTGCGGCAGCGTCTGGCCCGCCACCTCCAGGTTGTCCGGATGTCCCGAGGCGATCGCGGGCCAGGTGTAGTCGAGGCCGTCGGCGCTGACCTTCGCGCCACCGGTCGCCCCGGCGGCGGCCAGCGCGTTCTGCGAGTACGCCCAGCCGCCGTCGTCGAACCCGCCGGAGAAGTGCGTGGCGTCCGGGTAGACGCCCTCGTTCGTCTCGTACGGCCACAGCTCGCCGGGCTTGGCGACCGCCACCCCCAGGGTCGCGCTCGCCAGCGCCGCGCCGCCGCTGTGGTCGGTCACCGCGAAGGCCACCGCGTACGCGCCTTCGGTGTCACCCGCGGTCACCTGCACCTTCGCCTCGGCGCTGCCCGACGGCGGCACCGTCAGCGAGCCCGAGGAGGTGCCGAGCGTCACTCCCGACGGCGCGGTGGCCGCCCAGTCGGCGGTGACCGCCTTGCTCCCGAGGTTGGTCAGCCGCAAGGTGGCCTCCCCTGAGCCCCCGGGCGCGATGATCAACCCGTCGCTGCTCGGGCCGGTCGCCGCCAGCACCCGCCCGCCGCCGGTGGCGTCGGACGGCGGAACCGCGTCGGCCGACGAAGCCCACGACGTGTTCGGCACCGTGTTGAGGCTGTAGTCGAGCGTGCCCGCCTTCTCGAACTGTCCGAAGGTCAGCCAGGAGTCGTTCCACGCCTTGCCCTTGACGTCCAGCGACTGGACGTACGGCGCGTTCGTCGCGGCCTGCGGGGCGTTGATCGCGACCTGCTTGCCGTTGCCGAGGGTGACCTTCGCGACCGGGAAGACCGGACTGCCCAGCACCAGCGTGTCGGTGCCCGGCGTCTCCGGGTACATCCCCAGCGACGACCACACGTACCACGAACTCATCGCGCCCAGGTCGTCGTTGCCGAACGACCCGACCGGCGCGTTGAAGTACAGGTCCTGCTGCGCCTCGCGCACCGCCGCCTGGGTCTTCCACGGCTGTCCCAGGTAGTTGTACTCCCAGGGGATCTCCAGGCTCGGCTCGTTGCTCAGGTCGGCGTTGGTGCCCGACGGATCGGCGATGTCGCTCAACAGGCTGTCCAGGTACGACCCGTAGGCCGCCGTACCACCGCGGGCGGTGATCAACTGCTGGAGGTCGAACGGCACCATCGGGGTGTACTGCGCCGAAGTGCCCTCCACGAAGCCGTTCGAGGTGCCCGGCGTGAAGCCGCCGGCGAACTGCCCGTCGGAGTTCTTCGCCTGCATGTAGCCGGTCTGCGGGTTGAAGACGTTCATCCAGTCCTGCGCGCGGGTCGCGAACTTCTTGTAGTCCGCGGTCTTGCCCAGCGACTTCGCGAAGGACGCCAGCGCGTAGTCCGCGCTGTCGTACTCCAGTTGGGTCGAAACCGGGCCGTAGAAGTTGCAGCAGGAGTACGTGCCGTCCAGCGGCAGGTAGCCCTTCGCGTCGCGCACCGCCTCGCCCGGGCGGTCCTGGTTCGGCGCGGTCGCCTCGTGCTCCATCGCCGACAGGGCGTGCGCGGTGTCGAAGTTGCGCACCCCGAACGCGTAGGCGTCGGAGATGATCGAGGTGGCCGGGTCGCCGACCATGACGTAGCTCTCGCCGTTGTTCGACGCCCACTTGGGCAGCAGGCCGGTCTGGTCGTAGCCGTTGAGCATCGAGGTGACGATGTCACCGGTCTGCTTCGGCGCGACCATCGAGATCAGCTGCGTCTGGGAGCGGTAGGTGTCCCAGCCCGAGTAGTTGGCGTACTGGGCCTTCTGACCCTTGGCCAGTTTGTGGACCTGGTCGTCCATGCCCATGTACTGGCCGTTGTCGTCCGAGAACACGTTCGGGTGCAGCAGCGCGTGGTAGAGCGCGGTGTAGAACTGCACCTGCTGGTCGTGGCTGCCACCGCCGATCCGCACCTTGTCCAGCACGTCGTTCCACGCGGTGTGGTTGGCCTTCCGCATGGCGTCGAAGTTCCAGCCCTTGACCTCGGTCGACAGGTTGGACTTCGCGTTGCCGTCGCTGGTGTACGAGATGCCGACGGCCGCCGTCACGGCGGCCTTCTTCGCCGTGTCGAACGTGAGGTACATGCCGTTGGCGCCGGTCACCGGCGGGCCCGCCGTCGCGGACGTGGCCGCGGACGAACTCTTCGGGCTCGCGGTGGAGTTGTCCGGGCTCGCGGAGGGCGAGGCGTCGCCGCTGGGGTGGATCTTCGGCGATGCGCTGCCCGGCACCGTGAAGTGCTGCTCGTGCAGCGGGGTGTTGGAGTGCGTGGCGAGCTTCTGCTGCGGCCGGCCCTCGCTGAGCTTGGTGGCGTCGGGGTTGATGGTGCTGCCGACCCAGGTGCCGCTCGCGGTGAAGGGCTGGTCGAACTTGATGTCGAAGTGCAGGGTGTAGCGGTTGGCCGCGCCGCAGAAGTGCCCGCTGTCCACCGACCCGCTCACCTCGCGGTCGCTGACCACCTGCACCCGGGTGCCGTCCACCTGCGAGGCGCCGCTGCTCAGCTTGAGCAGCAGGTTCGACTGCGTGCCGGCCGGGAAGGTGAACCGGCCCAGGCCCGCGCGCGTGGTGTCGGTCAGCTCGGTCTTGATCCCGGCGGAGTCGGTGACGCCGTAGTAGCCCACGCCGGTCTGCTCGTCGTCGTGGCTGAACTGCGAGGACAGGTTCGAGAGGTTCCCCGACAGCGCGCCGGTGACCGGCAGGATCGGCACGTCGCCGGCGACGTCGCAGCCGGGCCCGGAGATGTGCGTCAGGCTGTAGCCCGAGATCTTGCTGTCCTTGTACTCGTAGCCGCCGCCCTGCGTCCGGTCAGGGGTGGTGTCCGGCCCCCACTGCATCATGCCGAACGGCATGTCGGGCCCGGGGAAGGTGTTGACGGCGCCCGAGGTGCCGATCAGCGGATTGATCAACGCGGCCGGGTCCGCGACGAGTTGCGGCCCCGACGCCGCGTCGGCGCCGGTGAGGGACTGGATCGGGAGCGCTGCGATGCCCAACAGGGACACCACGGCGAGGCGTTGACGGAATCTGCTGCTGAAACGGGCCCGGTCGGGGCGCCGTTGTCTGACCATCGGTTGCCTCCGCGATTCGTGCGTCACACATGGGTGTGCCAGGGACGGGTGGCGTCCTCGATCGACAGCGGCGTCGTACGGCTCACGGACTGACAACGTTGCCAATCTGCACGAGGCATGAGTAGAGCGCGGACCCTGAGGGCCTGTCAATGACCCAGGAGGAGTCTTCACTCCCGTCGCTCCCACCCCGCGCACCTCCCCAGGCGTGTCGCGACCGCCCGCCGGACGGTCCGCCGACGGCTTCGGCGGAGGTCACCTCGCGTGTCGCGTCGGCGCGGGAGCGGGACCTGCGGTGGGGCCGAGCCGACCGGCGTCGGGCCCGACGAACCGACGCGGTGGGACGGGAGCCGTGCGCGTTGCGGGGCAGGCGACCGCCTGCTGCTCCGTCCCTGTGGTCATCGAGGAAGGGGCGGCTCCCAAAGCGGTGGATGGTGAAGCGTTCCGGTCGGTAGGGTGCCCGCCTGCCGATCACGAAGCCGAGGGACGCTCATGGGCTCAGAGGGACACGTCAACGCCGCGCGGAGCAAGGTCTTCGGCGAGGTGGCCGAGCTCTACGATGCCGCCCGCCCCGGCTACTCGCCCGCGATGGTCACGGAGGTCCTGACGTACGCGGCTCTCGGGGACCGTCCGGCGGTGGAGGTCGGCGCGGGTACCGGGAAGGCCACCGTGCCGTTCGCCGCGCTGGGGATTCCGCTGGTGTGCGTCGAGCCCGACGCCCGCATGGCCGAGGTCCTGCGACGCAACACCGCCGGCCATCCGAACGTCCGGGTCGAGGTCGGCGACTTCGAGCGGTGGCAACCGGGCGGGCGGCACTACGGGTTGCTGTTCGCCGCCTCGGCCTGGAACTTCCTGGACCGTGACCGGCGCTGGGACCTGGTCCACGCCGCGCTCGCCCCCGGCGGTTCCGTGGCGCTGATCAGAAACCCTCACGGGATACACGACCCCGGACTGCGCGCCGAACTCGCCGGTATCGGCGACCGTCACGGCATCACCGGTTCACCACACCGCTTCCCGGCCGCCGACCTCTCCGGCGACGAGCCCGGGAACTGGGACCAGGACTGGCCGGATACCGAATGCCGCCGGGACGGCCGCTTCACCGACCTGCGATCGGTCCGGTTCCGGCAGGACCTGCGGTACGACACCGACCGCTACCTCGGCCACCTCGCCTCGCTGTCCGCCTATCGCATCCTGCCCGAGGACCATCGCCGGCAGGCACTCGCCGAGGCCGGACGCGTGCTCGACGCCCACGGCGGCGGAATCGACGTACTCCAGGTCACCGACGTCTTCCTCGCCCGCGCCCTGTGAACCACGAGCCGCCCTCTGACAGGTCCGAATCCTGTCGCGTCCACGGCCGGCGTAGCAGGCGCGCCCACCGGCACGAGGGTGTCCTGGACCCGGACGACGTCAACGAAGGGCGTGAGATGCGGCGAAAGGTCGTCGAGGTGCTGCGTGAGCCCCCGTTCGACGCGGAGCGGAACGCGGGATCAGCCGCCGGCCTCGTCGAACCGCTGCGGTGACCACGTGCCGGCGGTCTCGCGCGCGTTTACCTCCGAGGGAATTGGTTCGACGTCGTGGCTGCCGCAGACTCCGAGTCATGACCAGCTACCAGATCCATACCGCCGACACCGCGTCCGAAGCCGTGAAGGAGCCGCTGACGGCCTTGCAGGGGGCATTCGGGTTCGTTCCGGCCGCGGCCGGGCTCATGGCGAACTCGCCGGCGTTGCTGAACACCTTCTTCTCCGCATTCGGGCACTTCCGGGGTGACGGAACGTTCGGCCCGGACGAACGGCAGGTCCTGCTGCTGTCCAACGCGGTCGCCAACGGCAGCGAATGGGCAGTCGCGTTCCACACGCTGGAGGCGCTCGCGGACGGGGTCGAACCGGCCGTGGTCGAGGCCCTGCGCCGCGGCGATCTGCCCGCCGACCCGCGGATGGCGGCGCTGTCGGCGCTCACCCGCGCGTTCATCGACAAGCGGGGCCGGCTCGACGAGGCGGACGTGGCGGCGTTCACGGCGGCCGGCTTCACCGAGGAGCAGCTGTTCGAAGTGATCACCGGGGTGGCGATCTCCGCGATGACGAACTACACCGCGAACGTGGCCCGGCCACCGCTGGAGGTGGCGGTGCGGCCGCACGCGTGGACTGCGGGATACTCGAGCGGTGTCTGACGTCGGTCACCTGCTGAAACACTGGAGGAGCGCCCGGCGGTTGAGCCAGCTGGCGCTGGCCGCCGAGGCCGCGGTGTCGGTCCGCCATCTGTGTTTCCTCGAGACCGGCCGTGCGAACCCCAGCCGGGCCATGGTCCTGAAGCTCGCCGAGGTGCTCGACGTACCCCTGCGCGAACGCAACACCCTGCTGCTCAAGGCCGGGTTCGCGCCCGAGTACCCGGAGTCCGAACTGGACGCGCCGTCGCTCGCCGCCGTCCGGGACGCGCTCGACACCATCCTGACGCAGCAGGAGCCCTTTCCGGCTCTGGTGATGGACCGGAGCTGGGACATCCGGCACACGAACGCCGCCGCTCGCCGCTTCTTCGCTTTCCTCCAGGACGGGCAGGCGAAGACAGGTCCCGGACCGGCGAACGTGCTGCGCCGGATGTTCCACCCGGACGGCGTCCGCCGGCACGTGACGAACTGGCCGGAGGTTGCCGAGGCGCTGGTCCGGCGCGCCCGCCGGGAGGCGATCGGGGGCATCACCGACGAGCGTGCCCAGCGGATTCTCGACGAGGTGCTGGACTACCCCGGGGTGCCGGCCTCGCTGCGGTCGCTCGACGCGGCCACGCCGGTGCTGCCGATCGTGCCGATCCGGTACGTGCGCGGCGCCCGGCGGTTCGACTTCTTCTCCACCGTGACGACGCTCGGGACACCGCAGGACGTGACGCTGCAGGAGTTGCGCATCGAGTGCTTCTTCCCGATGAACGACGAGACCCGGTCCCACGCGCGTCAACTCGCTGAGGCGGCGCAGCCCTGACCCCAGCGGCGCTGGAGCAGCCCTCGATGTCTGGACGTGAAGACCTTCGACGAGAAGGACTGGGGTCGGTGACCGGCGTACCTCGGCGACCGTGCGGGCAACGTGCTTGTGAGCGTTGGGCGCACGGTCGCCGTCTTCGACGACCACGCAGCAGGCGCAAGCCGAAACGAAGGGAGCGGGCCGTGCAGGAGCAACCGCTGATCGTGGTGATGGTGTCGGACGACCCGCGCTGCCGGCCGGTGCTGCGGATGGCGGCGGCGATGGCCTGCCGATACGAGGGGATGGTGCTGCCGGTGCACTTCAGACGGGAGTTCGTGCTGGTGGGCACGCCCGGATTCATTCCGTATCAGGAACCGGGCGCCCACGAGGCGGCCCACGCACGGGTCGCCGCGCAGGTGCGGGAACTGGCCGGACCCCTGTCGGAGTTACGGCTGCGCCAGCTGCACGGCGATCCTGCCGCCGGCCTGGCCCGCATCGCCCGGGAGGTGCGGGCCGACCTCGTCATGGTCGCTCACCCGCCGTCGTGGCGGGGAGTACTGGCGCGCCGCATGGTCCGCAGGCTGCTGCGCAAGTGCCGGGTCCCCGTGGTCGCGGTACCGGTGGCCGACCGGGAGCACACCACGCTGCGGCGGCTGCGTCTGGCGGTGGGGCTTGAGCAGCAGTCCACGTCCGCGGATCGGGAACTGACCCGGTTGCTGTCCGCCGGGGGGTACGGCAGGTCGGACGGCTCCAGGAGGCGGCATGGGAGTTGAGCGAGAGGGCGCCCGTTCCGCGGAACAACCGGTGCGACCGTTGACGCTGGCCTGGGTCAGCCGGCACTTGGAGGCCGGCGAGCGGATCGTCGGGAGTGAGGAGTTGCACGGCGGTATCACGGCCGAGATGCGGAAGTTGACCATCGGCGCGCGGGACGGGCGTACCCGTGACCTGGTGCTGCGGACCTTCGTGGACGTGGAGGACGCGGAGGACTGGCTGGACCGTGAGTCCGTCGCGTTGACCCTGCTCGTGGGGACCGGTGTGCCGGCGCCCGGGCTGATCGCGGTCGACGCGACTGCCGCGCACTGCGAGTTTCCGTCGCTCCTCATGACGTGCCTGCCGGGCCGGACGGTCCTTGAGGACGAGGGAGTGGAGCGGCGCGCTTCCCTGCTCGCCCGTCACCTCGTGGCGATCCATGCGGTACGCCCGGTCGAGCGGGTGCGGGGGTATGTGGCGTTGACGACCGCCGACACCGTCGTGGTTCCGGAGGGAGGTGACGCGGCGGTGTGGGCTGCGGCGATCGACGTGATCCGCGGGCCGGTTCCGCGCTGGGAAGGGCGGTTCCTGCACCGGGACTTCCAGCCCGGCAACGTGCTGTTCGACGCGCCGGCGTCAAGTCCGGCAGGTGTCCGGATCGCCGGTGTCGTCGACTGGGCCGGGGCCTGCTGGGGTCCGGCGGACCTCGATGTCGCGCACTGCTGCACCAATCTCGCGCTGCTGCACGGTCCGGCGTGGGGGCTGCGGTTCGCCGCGGCGTACGAGGAGGCGGGCGGTGTGCTGGCCGCGGCTGCGAGCGAGCGGTTGTACTGGCTGGTCCGGGACGGGTTGGCGGCGTCGGAAGAGGTGCGGCAGTTCTCGCGGCCGTGGCGGGAGGCGGGGCGGACGGAGCTGACGACGCGAGTGGTGGAGGAACGGCTGGACGCGTATGTCACGATCCTGATGGACACGCTGCGCTGAGCCGACGCGGTCCGGGCCGCGGCCGAGGACGAGGGCTCGGCCGGGCCTGCCCGCTTCCGCCGACGGACAGGAGTCCGCCGACGGACAGGAGTCGTCGGAAGGCCGGCGCGCCCGTTGACCCGTCGGACCGGCGGGCGCGGACCCAGCTGACCTACTCGCCCGGCGCCGTCAGGGCGTAGTGCAGCGTCGCGTAGTGCTTCCTGCGGTGCACGAAGGGCACCAGGACCCCGTGCAGGAAGGGGTACTTGTGCGCGAGGGACTTCGCGGCGCGGTCGGCCTCCTCCCCGGTGATCAGGGTGGCCCGCGCCTCGACCGCCGGGCCGGTGGGCTTGCCCCGAACGGTGGACGGCGCGATCTCGACCCGCGGGTTGTTCCGCAGCCGCTTGACCTTCCACGCGGCGTCGTAGGTCCGGAAGAAGGCCCGCTCCCCGTCGACCACGATGTTCACCGGCGTGCCGACGGGCGTGCCGTCCTTCTTGTACGTGGTCAGCAGGATCGTCTTCTGCCGGACGAAGGGTTCGAACGGGGTACGGGTGTGCGTCATCGGATGCCTCCGCTGCTTCTCGCCCGCGGGTGTGCGGGCCTTGCGCAGGTACGACAGGGGCGGCGGTCCCGTTGTGACATCGGCCGGCACCGGCCGGCTCCGATCGGCGTGGGTGCCGTATCCCCGGGGCGCGCAACGCGTCGGCGCCCGCCCGTGCTGCCGGGCGGGCGCCGTCAGGACCGGACGTTTCACCGTGAGCGATGGTCGGTCGCGGTGAGCTACCGGTCGTCGCGCTTGAGGGACTGCATGGAGCGGTCCTCGTCCTCGACGAGGTGCTCGTCACCACGGTCCTTGGTCTCGTCCGCCTCGTGGGCGCCGCTCTCCTTCGAGCGCCGCTCGGCCTCGGCGGCCTGCCGTGCTCGCTGATCCTTGTCGCTGGATTTGTCCATGTCGCTCACTTCCCGATGGGAGTGCGTACTCCACCACCGTATGACCACGACGGGCCGCCCGCCCACCGCGGAATCGGTGAAGGGCGCCCGGCCCCTTGAAGGAGGGGGAGGCGCGGAGCGGGGTGGGGAAACCGGGTCGCCGGGCGGGGGCGGGCTCTGGGAGGGTGGAGGGGTGACGGGATCGTTCGTACCGGGACTCGCGCTCGCCGAGGCGTTCCACGCCGAGATCGTCGGGCCGCTGCTGGATTCCGCGCTGGGACCGGTGCCGTACTCCGCGGGCCTGATCGGCGCCGGCTCCGAGGTGCAGGGGTACGACACCGAGCGCTCGACCGACCACGCCTGGGGCCCGCGGGTGCAGGTCTTCCTCGGCGGCGAGGACTTCCGTGCCCGCGCCGCCGATCTCACCGCGCTGCTGGAGCGCGAACTGCCCGAGGCGTTCGGCGGCCACCCGGTGCGCTGGGAGTTCCCGCCCGGGACGCCGGCCCGGCACCGGGTCGACGTCATCGACCTGGGCGCGTACTTCGCCGAGCAGCTCGGCGCGGACCCGGCCGGCGGGGTACCGGTCTCCGCCTGGCTGACGACGCCGACCCAGACCCTGCGCGAACTCACCGCCGGCGCCGTCTTCCACGACGGGCTCGGCCGGCTCGCCGCGTACCGCGAGCAGCTCGCCTGGTACCCGGACGACGTGTGGCGCCACGTTCTCGCCTGCCAGTGGATGCGGCTGTCGCAGGAGGAGCCCTTCGTCGGCCGCTGCGGCGAGGTCGGCGACGAACTCGGCTCCGCGGTGGTGGCCGCCCGCCAGGTCCGCGACCTGATGCGGCTGTGCCTGCTGATGCACCGGGTCTACCCGCCCTACGGCAAGTGGCTCGGCACCGCCTTCGCCGCGCTGACCTGCGCCGCCGACCTCACCCCGCACCTCACCGGCGCGCTGTCCGCCGGCACCTGGCGCGCCCGCGAGCGGCACCTCACGCCCGCCTACGAGGCCGCCGCCGCGCTCCACAACGCCCTCGCCCTCACCGACCCGCTCGACCCCTCGGTCCGGCCCTTCCACGACCGCCCGTTCCTCGTGCTGGACGCCCACCGCTTCACGCACGCGCTCACCGCCACCATCACCGACCCCGCCCTGCGCGCCCGGCCCCCGATCGGCGCCGTCGACCAGTACGTCGACAGCACCGAACTCACCGCGAGCCCGAACGCGGCCCTGCGCCACCGCCACGTCCCCTACGTCCCCTACGCACCGGCCGGCGTCACGGGCACGACGTCCTGACCCGTCCCCCGCACGTACGCCCCTACGCACCCGCACCGGGCAGCGCGGACTTACTCCGCGCTGCCCGATGCCACGGCACTAGAGCCCCGCGTGGTCGGCCTTGACCTGGTCGCGGAGGAAGTAGTCCTCGATCTCGGCGGGGATCGGCGGCACCTGGACCGCGCCGCCACCGCCGCGGATCGACTCCGTTCCCGCGATCCCCGCTGCCACCGACTGCCGGGCGGCGACCGGGGACGTCATGGTCGGGCCGCCCTCGACCGCGAATCGGACGAACTCGGAGATCAGCATCGGATCGGCCCCGCCGTGGCCGCCCTCGGCCGGAGGCACCTCGATGATCTCGTCGGCCTCTTCACGATAGGCGTCGGAACGCTTGTTCCAGAGCTTGATCGTGCTGCCCTCACCGTCACCGAAGTTCTCCAGCCGGCCCTCGGTGCCGATGACCGTGTAGTTGCGCCAGTAGTCAGGCGTGAAGTGGCACTGCTGGTACGAGGCGAGCACGCCGTTGTGCAGCACGAGGTTCGCCATCGAGATGTCCTCGACGTCGATCTTCGGCGCCAACTCCCGCTGGGCGGTGGGCGGCCAGTTGTTCGTGTCGTACCAGTCCCACATCCGGCGCCCGGAGTTGTCCTGCCGATCGGTGATGTCGCCGTACACGCTCAACGACCCGATGGCCGACACGCTCGTCGCGTAGCCGCCGGCCAGCCAGTGGATGACGTCGATGTCGTGGGCGCCCTTCTGCAGCAGCAGCCCGGTGGACTTGGTCCGGTCGGCGTGCCAGTCCTTGAAGTAGAAGTCGCCGCCCGCGGACACGAAGTGCCGGCACCAGACGGCCTTGACCTGGCCGATCCGGCCGGCCAGGATCGCGTCCCGCATGGCCTTGATCACCGGCATGTGCCGCATGTTGTGCCCGATGTAGAGCCGGGTCCCGGTGCGGTAGGCCGTCTCCAGGATCAGGTCCGCGCTCTCGATGGTGATCGCCATCGGCTTTTCCAGGAACGTCGGCACCCCCGCCTCCAACGTCCGGACCGCATGCTCGGCGTGCAGATGGTCGGGGGTCAGCACCATCACGGCGTCGAGATCGAGGGCCAGCAACTCGTCGATGTCGGCCGTCACCTGGACGCCGTCGCCGATCTTCTCCACCGCGTCGGTGCGGCCGCGCTCGTCGCTGTCGCAGACGGCGACCACCCGCGAGCCGTTCCCCGGGTTGTGGGCGTAGCGCCACAGGCTCGACCTGAGGCCGAAACCGATGATGCCGATGCGTGCGTCCATGTGCGATGACTCCTCGTTGCGTAGCTTGGTGACCGGAACGGCCACCGGGGTACGCGCCGGATGCGGCGGCCGGTCGGGCGCCGCACCCGCGCGATACGCGTCAGTTGCTGGTCTTGCAGGTGATCTGGGTGCGGTAGATCTGCATGTCGCCACCGGCGGAGTGCGGCTTCAGGCACGCGTCGTGCGCGATGTACATCACCTGGTAGTACAGGGGCTGGATGACCTGGTCGGCGAGGATCGAGTCCTCCGCGGCCCGCCAGTGCCGATCGGCGTCGGCCGGGCTCTTCGCCGCCCATGCCTGGGTGACCTCCGAGGACGCCGTCGCGTTGGTGTACTTCAGCCGGTAGTTGGCGTCGACCATGACGGAGGCCACCCACTCCGACGCGCTCGGGAACGACGAACCCCACAGGGCGATGCTCGGCCCGTCCAGGGCGTAGTTGTTGGTGTCCGCGCCGAGTGCGGCTGTCGGCCTGGGCCGCGGCTCGATGTTCAGCCCGATCCTCTTCGCCTCGTTGGAGATGGCCAGCGCCGCGGCGGCGAACGTGGTGTCCGACGAGTCGTAGAGCAGCGGGATGGTGCCCTTGAAGCCCGACCGTTCGAGCAGCTTCTTGGCACCGGCGGGGTCGAAGCCGCACGTCGAGCCGCATGCGTCCGGGCGGTAGGCGGACACCGAGTTCGGCATGAGCGAGCGGGCGGCCTGGCTGGAGCCGAGGAAGAGGTGCTTGGAGATGGCGTCCCGGTCGACGATCATCGAGAACGCCTCACGGACCTCCTTGGGGTACTTCTTGTCCAGGTAGGTCGGCCAGGTGATGTAGGTCTCCAGCGTGTTCTTGGCGATGGGTGTCAGGCCCTTGTCGCCGAGCGCGTTCTTGCCCTGGGCGACGAGGCCCGGAGGCAGGCTGCGCAGCACGTCGGTGTTGCCGGCGACCACGTCCTGGTAGGCGGTGTTGGGGTCGTTGTAGACCCGGAACGTGATCTTCTTCGCCGCGCCCTCGGGTATCCAGCCCTTGTAGTCCTTGCGCCGCTCCACCACCGCCTGGAACTGCGGGTTCAGCTTGGTGAGGACGTAGGGGCCGTTGGTGACGGGCTTCTTGTCGTAGGCGATCGGGTTCTTGAACGCCGACTCCGGCATGGGGCAGAAGGGCAGCGTGGCCAGCATGTAGGGCAGGTCGTTGTTCGGGCTGTCCGTGGTCAGGGTGAAGGTGCTCTTGTCGATCACCTTCAGCCCCGACAGCGTGGTCCTCTTGGCCTTGCCCTTCGCCGGATTCAGCTCCGGGTACCCCCGCACGTGCTCGTAGGCGTAGTTGCTGGCCATCGCGTGGGAACCGAGTGCGGTGAAGTTGAAGGAGTCGACCCAGGTCTGCGCGGTGATCGGCGTGCCGTCGGAGAAGGTCCGGCCGGGGGCGACCTTGATCGTCCAGGTGACCTGGTCGGGGCTGCTGACGCTCTGGGCCCCGTCCATCTGGACCTTGCCGGCGTCGTCGATCCTGGTCAGCCCCTCACACAGGGCCATGCCGATCTGGCTGCTGGGGTTCTGCGGGCCGGTGATCCGGGCGATCGTCCCCGTCTGCACGGCGGTGATGGCACCCGACCGGATGCCGTCGCCCGAGGTGCCGTTGAGGCTGCCGCAGCCGGTGAGAGCTGCCGAGGCGGCTAGGACCGTGACTGCGGCGACGACGGTGTTGGCGACTCTCAATGCGGTTCCTCTCGGGGGTACGGACCCCGGTATGAGCAGGGGGCCAGGCAGGCGGAGGTGTCAGGAAGCCCGGTAGGGCAGCCCGACACGGGAGGCACGCACGTCCTCGGCGCGCAGGCAGGCCGCCCGGTGGCCGGTGCCGACCTCGGTGAGCGCGGGGAGGGTCTCGGCGCACTCGGCGACGGCGGTGTAGCAGCGGGTGTGGAACGGGCAGCCCGGCGGCGGGTCGATCGGCGACGGCGGATCGCCCTCCAGCACGACGCGGTCGATCCGGTGCCCGGGCGGCAGCCTCTTCGGCACCGCCGACAGCAGCGCCCGGGTGTACGGGTGGGCCGAGGTGCCGTAGACCGCGTCGCACGGTCCTTCCTCGACGATCTTCCCGAGGTACATCGTGACGATCCGGTCGGACATGTGCTGGACCACGTCGAGGTCGTGCGCGATGAAGATGATCGTCAGACCGTGCTTCTCCTTGAGCCGGTTCAGCAGGTTCAGCACCTGCGCCCGGACGGAGATGTCCAGGGCGGACACGGGCTCGTCGCAGACCAGCAGGTCGGGGCCGAGCGCCAGGGCCCGGGCGATGCCCACCCGCTGGAGCTGGCCGCCGGAGCACTCGTGCGGGTACTTGTCCGCGTGTGCCGGGTCCAGGCCCACGTCGGCCAGCAGCTCGTCGACCCGTTGCGGGATCTGCTGCTTGGGCAACAGCCTGTGGGCGAGGATGCCCTCGGCGACCGAGTCGCGGATCGTACGGCGGGGGTCGAGCGAGGCGAACGGGTCCTGGAAGATCAGCTGGACGCCCCGGTGGAAGGCGCTCGTCTCCGCGCGGCTCATCTCCGCGAGGTCGCGTCCCTTCCAGAGCACGCGCCCTGACACCGGCCGCTCCAGCCCGACGATCAGCCTGGCGAGCGACGACTTCCCGCAGCCGGACTCGCCGACCAGGCCGACGGTCTCACCGGGCGCCACGTCCAGCGTCACGCCGTCGACCGCGCGGACCGTGCCCGTCTGCCGGGCACCGAACTTCGCGCTCTTGGGTTTGTACGCCTGCCTGACGTCCTCAAGCGCCAGCAGCCTGGTATTCATCCATGGCCTCCTTCCAGTGATGGCACGCTGCCGTGCGGTCGGCGGACACCTGGAGCTCGTGCGGAGCCTTGGTCCGGCACAGGTCGGTGGCGAACCGGCAGCGGGGGTGGAATCCGCATCCGCTCGGCCGGTTCGCCAGTTGGGGCGGCAGTCCCGGGATGGTCGGCAGGTCCGCGCCCCGGTGCTCCGGTCCGGGGATCGAGCCGAGCAGGCCGATGGTGTACGGGTGGGCCGGCCGGTCCAGGAGTTCCGCGATCGGTGCCTGCTCGACCGCGCCGCCGGCGTACATCACCAGGGCATCCTCGGCGATGTGGGCGGCGACGCCGAGGTCGTGCGTGATGAGCATGAGGCTCATGTCGCGCTCCTGCTGGAGCTCCGCGAGCAGGTCGAGGATCTGCGCCTGGACGGTGACGTCGAGCGCGGTGGTCGGCTCGTCGGCGATGAGGAGCTTGGGCTCCAGGGCCAGCGCCATGGCGATCATGATCCGCTGCCGCATCCCGCCGGAGAACTGGAACGGGTAGTCCCTGGCCCGGTTCGCGGCGTCCGGGATCTTGACCGCCTTCATCATGTCGATGGCGGCGGTCTCCGCGTCACGCCGACCGGCGCCGCGGTGGATGCGGTACAGCTCGGCGATCTGCCGGACCACCGGCACCACCGGGTTCAGCGCCGACAGCGCGTCCTGGAAGACCATGGCGATCTCGGCCCCCTGCACCTTGCGGAACGCCTTGGGCGACAGGCCCAGCAGGTCGGTTCCGTCGAGCAGGATCTGTCCGCCGGTGATCCGCGCGGGCGGTGTCGGCAGGATGCCCATGATCGCCTTGGCGGTGATGCTCTTGCCGCATCCGGACTCGCCCAGCACGGCCAGGGTCGAGCCCCGGGCGATGCTGAAGCTGAGGTCCTGGACGGCCGGCAACCGGCGCTCGCCGGAGCGGAATTCGATGCCCAGGTTCTTGACCTCGAGCAGTGGGTTGCTCATCAACGCCCCCTGGGATCGAGCACGTCACGCAGGTTCTCGCCCAACACGACGAAGGCGAGCGTGGTCAGGCCGAGCATTCCGGCCGGGAAGAACATCAGGTGCGGGGCGACCTGCCAGTTGCCGTCCGTACTGGCCGCCGCGATCTGGACGCCCCAGGAGAACGCCGGCAGCTTGATGCCGACGCCAAGGATGGAGAAGGCCGCCTCGGCCGTCATGGCGGCGCCGACGCTGAGGGTCGACATCACGACCAGGGGAGTGATCGCGTTGGGGATGACGTGCCGGCGCAGGATTCCCCAGTGCCGGACGCCCAGCACCCGGGCGGCCTGGACGTACTCCAGCTGCTTGATCTGGAGCACCGAACCGCGCAGGTACCGCATCGTTCCGGCCCAGCTGAAGAGCACCAGCACGAAGACGATGGTCCACACGGTCCGCGACTTGAACTGGTAGAGGATCACCAGGCTGGCGATCCCGACCGGCACACCCAGGACGATGTCGGCGGTGCGGGAGATGACGGTGTCCACGGCGCCGCCGAAGTACCCCGCCAGCGCACCGGCGATCATCGCGATGAAGAACGTGAAGACCGCCACCAGCAGGCCGACCTCCAGGGAGATCCGCGCTCCGTGGACGACGTTGGAGAAGTAGTCGCAGCCCTGCATGTCGTAGCCGAACGGATGCCCGGATCGGGGGCCCAGCCGGGAGTCGACGAGGGAGCAGTCCCGCGGGTCGGTGTGGGTGAACAGCCCCGGTACGGCGGCCATCGCCGCGACCAGCGCGATGATGAGCACGGACAGGATGAAGAACGGCTGCCGGCGGGTGCGGAGCAGCCCCTGCGTCACCAGCCCGGGGCGCTTCCCGCCGCGCTGCGGGGGAGCGGACGGCTCGGGTTTGGCTCCGGTCGCGACCAGAGCCTCGATGGCATCAGACATGGCGGACCCTCGGGTCGATGATCGGATAGAGCAGGTCGACCACCAGGGCGGTGACCAGGTAGAAGAGCAGCAGGAACACCGAGACGCCGACGACGACCGGCCCCTGCTGCTGGGAGATCGCGGTGGCGAGGGTGCCGCCGAGACCGGGCAGGTTGAAGATGGACTCGATCAGCACCGAACCGCCCAGCAGGCCGGCCAGGCTCAGCCCGAGGTAGGTCACCACCGGCAGGAACGCGTTCCGTAGAGCGTGCAGCCAGATCACCCGGCCGGGGGAGGCGCCCTTGGCCCGCGCCGTCGTGATGTAGTCCGCCTTCAGGACGTCGACCAGGCTGGTCCGGGTCAGCCTCGCCAGCGGCGCCGCGGTCTCCAGCGCCAGTACCAGGGCCGGCATGATGAACGCCTTCGGGTAGCCCGCCTGGACACCGGCTATCGGCAGCAGGTGCCCCTTGATACCGATCAGGTACTGGGAGAAGTAGGCGACGAGGAAACCCGGTACGGCGAGGAAGACGACCGTGAAGAACAGGTTGAACTTCTCGGGCATGCCGTCCTTGCGCAGCCCGGCCCAGACCCCCAGCAGCACACCGATGACGATCTTCAACACGAAGGCCGACAGCGCGAGCGCCAAGGTGTAGGGGAAGGCGGTCTTGATCAGCGCGGTGACCGAGTTGTCGTTGAAGTCGTATCCGAAATTGCCGTGCAGCACGTTGTCGAGGTACTTCCCGTACTGCACGAAGAAGGGGTCGTCCAGGTTGTACTGCTTGCGGATCGCGGCGATGCTCGACGGCGAGAGCCGCTTGTTGCCGCCGGCCAGCGCCAGCACCGGGTCACCGGGTACCAGGAAGACCAGCAGATAGATCAGGAGCGTCGAACCGATGACGGTCGGGATCATGTACAGCACTCGCGTGATCGTGTACCTCAGCACCGAGGTTCCTCCTGGTTCGTGCTGGTGAAGTAAGTGACGAGATCCGCGGGGGGCGGCTCGACGCGGCAGCGCTCGCCGTCACGCAGAAGCGAGAGCCGGATCGCGTGCACCGTTGCCATCGCCTCGCGCGCCTCCCGGACCGAGCGGGTGGGGCCGGCCGTCACCGCCCGTACGTCCAGCGGGTCTTCGGGCGGCGGTGGGGGCAGCGGGGCGGACGGGTCGGCGCGCGCCCCGGTCGGGTCCGCTGTCCGCTCTCCGGCCTCCGCTGCGGTCGCGGTGAGCCAGACCTGGTCGCCGTCGCTCTCCAGGCGGCCGGTCGTCCCGACGACGGTGTAGTAGCGCCGATCCGGACCCGCGCCCCACCCGCGCATGTAGCCGGCCGGCACACCGTTGTCCAGCACGAACGCGATCATCGACAGCCGCGGTTCGTCACCGGTGGCCCGGTCAGGGCGGGGGAGGGACGCGACGGCGCTGAGGTGCTCGGTCGTGCCACCCGACAGCCAGTGGATGACGTCGACGTCGAGAGCGAGCTGATCGTCCGTCACGTGGACGTCGGTTCCGGTGAGGTGCCGGCACCAGATGGCGCTGACGTCCCCGACGAGGCCGTCGGCGACGCAGCGCTTGAGCGTACGGACCGCCGGAGATCTGCGCGGCGCGTGGTCGACGCGCATCGGTGCGCCGGTCCGCCGGGCCACCTCCAGCAGTTCGTCCAGCGCGGTCGGCGAGTCGGCCGGCGGCGCCGCGAGCGTGACGCCGATCCCGCGCTCCAGCACGGCCTTCGCCGCCTCGACCCGCTCCGGGCCGGGCAGATCGATGAACACGTGCTCCGGTGCGATGCCGAGTGCCATCACCTCGGACACCTCGGCGTGGTTGCGGACTCCACTCGCCAGCGGTGACGCCCTGACCGCTTCGCCCAGCGCCCCGCCGCCGTCCAGCAAGGCGATCCGCGGGTGGCTCACGGGGAGCCCGGCGCCGGTGGCGAGGTCGGGGTCCACCCGCGGCGGCGCCACTTCCTCGGTGCCGTAGATCGCGCCGGAGAAGCTCTCGAAGGCCCGGTGAACGGCGCCGACACACACCCCGTGCCGGCCGAGGGAGGTCGGGGTGATCACGACGTCGAGCTCGCCCGCGCCGTCGGTGAACTCGCCCACCGCGGTGGCCAGGTCCGAGGCGATCAGGTCCCCGAAACGCGCGAGTTCACCCCCCAGCACGACCACGTCGGGGTCGACGGCGAGCACGAGCGCACCGATGGCCGGGGTCATGGCGGACACCAGCGCCTGCTGCGTCCTGCGGCCTTCCGCGTCCGTGGGGTCCGCGCGCAACCGCTCCAGCGGCCGCGCGATCTGGGACACGGCCTCGTTCAGCGGCCCGACGGGAAACTCGATGTCGCTGAACGACCGGAGCAGGCCGACCTCGCCGGCGCTGTTGTGGCGCCCGCGAAGCACCGCGCCGTCGACCGTTATCCGAGCCGAGACATGGTGCCAGGTGAGCGCGTAGACGCCGGTCCCGGCTCCCTCCAGGGCACCGAAACACGACTCGGCCGCAGCGGCGAGCGACAGGTCGTTGTCGACGATCACGGGGACGCCCAGCAGCGCCGTGAACCGGTCCTGGAGGTTGGTGCCGTTCCAGGACCTGACCGGCGATGTCAGGGCCTCGCCGCTCGGCGTCACCAGCCCCGCGGTGCCGATACCGACAGCCCGCAGATCGGCCCGGGTGAAGCCGGCCCGACCGAGGGCGTCGTCGACGACGGAGACCACCCGGCTCGGATCGGGCCGCGCGTCGCTGCACGTGGGCTGCCCCGACGAGCCCATCGCGAGGGTGCGGCCCGCCAGGTCGGTGAGCAGGACCTGCATCTCGGAGGCGCTCAGATCGACGCCGACGACGACGCCCGTCTCGGCGCGGAACCTCGATTGCCTGGCGGGACGGCCACCCGTCTCACCGTGCTGGACCTGGTCCGCCTCGGCCTCGACGAGGCCGTCGGAGGTGAGGTCCGCCAGAGCGGCCTCCACCGTCGGCCTGGAGAGGCGCGCGCGGGCGGCGATCTCGGCGATGGTCGCCCGGCCCAGATCCCGGATCGCGGCAATACAGAGCGCACGCGAGCCGATCGTGCGCTTGCCGTCCGAATTCGCCACTTTTCTCGTCCTTGCCTTCGCCGGCTGCCCGACACTCGGGTTTCACAGCAGCTTTCATATTGGTTAAGAAGGCTGTTGCGCAAGAGATTCGGGCCAGTCTTTCGGCAGGTCAAGACCCTGTCCGGCATGTGGACTTCCGCTGCGGGGGCGGCGAAGACACCTTTGTGAGTCGATGCGGTGAATCATCGGACATGCGAATCCATGGGCGTTTTGGGACGTGTGCGCCCGCGCGTTTTCGCCCCCGCGCGCGGCGTGGGCGTATTCAAGGATATTGAGGTGAATAGTCCGTATTTCGCTCGGCCGGCGCGATCATGAAGCCCAGCTTGGGTGGGGCTTAAGAAACCCTCGATGGACCCGGCGCGGCACGGGGCGGAAAGGTGGGATCGCCACGGCGGTCACGTCGCGGTGATCCCACCCAGCTCAGGAGAGTCCGCCGGTGAAGGCACTTGTGAAAGCGAAGGCGGAGCCCGGCCTGTGGCTCACGGACGTGCCCGAGCCCGCGCTCGGCCCGGGCGAGGTCCTGATCAAGGTGCTGCGCACCGGCATCTGCGGCACCGACCTGCACATCCGGGCGTACGACGGATGGGCGCAGCAGGCGATCCGCACCCCGCTGGTGCTGGGCCACGAGTTCGTCGGCGACGTCGTCGAGGTCGCGCCCGGCGTGACCGGCATCGCCGCGGGCGACCGGGTCAGCGGTGAGGGGCACCTGGTCTGCGGCACCTGCCGCAACTGCCTGGCCGGACGCCGGCACCTGTGCCGCAGCACCGTCGGCCTGGGCATCGGCCGGGACGGCGCGTTCGCCGAGTACGTGACGCTGCCGGCCGCCAACGTGTGGGTGCACCGGGTGCCGGTGGACCCGGACGTCGCCGCGATCTTCGACCCGTTCGGCAACGCCGTGCACACCGCGCTGTCCTTCCCGCTCGTCGGCGAGGACGTGCTGATCACCGGGGCCGGCCCGATCGGGATCATGGCGGCTGCGGTCGCCCGGCACGCGGGCGCCCGCAACGTGGTGATCACCGATGTCAGCCCGTTCCGGCTGGAGTTGGCGGAGCGGGTCGGGGTGAGCCTCGCGGTGGACGTGCGCACCTCCACGATCGAGGAGGGCCAGCGCGCGCTGGGGCTGCGCGAGGGCTTCGACGTCGGCCTGGAGATGTCCGGTCGCCCCGAGGCACTGCGCAGCATGGTGGCGAACATGACCCACGGCGGCAAGATCGCCCTGCTCGGCCTGCCGGCCGAGGAGTTCGCCGTCGACTTCGCCCGGATCGTCACGTCGATGATCACCCTCAAGGGGATCTACGGGCGGGAGATGTACGAGACCTGGTACGCCATGTCGGTGCTGCTCGAAGGGGGTCTCGACCTCAGCCCGGTGATCACCGGCCGCTACTCGTACCAGGACTTCGACGAGGCGTTCGACGACGCGGCGAGCGGGCGCTGCGGCAAGGTCATCCTCGACTGGACCGCCTGAGCGCTCCGGCCGTACGTCCCGCGCCGCCCGCCGTACCCGCACCGCGCCATGTCCCGAACTCCGGGACCCGCACCCGCACTTGCCCCCTCGCCACCGGCTCCCGCCCCTCGCCTCAAGGAGACCCTCCCGATGCTCGACTCCGTCCGCGCGGATCTGCGCGCCACCCTCGACGAGATCCGCACCGCCGGTCTGCACAAGCCCGAGCGCGTCATCGGCACACCGCAGAGCGCCACCGTCGAGGTGACCGCGGGCGGCCGCCCCGGCGAGGTGCTGAACTTCTGCGCCAACAACTACCTGGGCCTGGCCGACCACCCCGACGTGGTGGCCGCGGCGAAGGACGCGCTGGACCGCTGGGGATACGGCATGGCCTCCGTGCGGTTCATCTGCGGCACCCAGGAGGTGCACAAGGAGCTGGAGTCCCGGCTGTCGGCGTTCCTCGGCATGGAGGACACGATCCTGTACAGCTCGTGCTTCGACGCCAACGGCGGCGTCTTCGAGACGCTGCTGGACGAGCGGGACGCGGTGATCTCCGACGCGCTCAACCACGCCAGCATCATCGACGGCATCCGGCTGTCCAAGGCCCGCCGGCTGCGCTACGCCAACCGGGACATGGCCGAGCTGGAGCAGCGGCTCAAGGAGGCGGGTGACGCGCGCCGCAAGCTGATCGTTACCGACGGCGTGTTCTCCATGGACGGCTTCGTCGCCCCGCTGGACGAGATCTGCGACCTGGCCGACCGCTACGGGGCCATGGTGATGGTGGACGACTCGCACGCGGTGGGCTTCGTCGGCCCCGGCGGGCGCGGCACCCACGAACTGCACGGCGTGATGGACCGGATCGACATCCTCACCGGCACCCTCGGCAAGGCGCTCGGCGGCGCCTCCGGCGGCTACGTCGCCGCCCGCGCCGAGATCGTGGCGCTGCTGCGCCAGCGCTCCCGGCCGTACCTGTTCTCCAACTCCCTCGCCCCGGTGATCGCGGCCGCCTCCCTGAAGGTGCTCGACCTGCTGGAGGACGAGTCCGAGGCGGGACCGGGACCGCTGCTGCGGGCCCGGCTCCAGGAGAACACCGCGCTGTTCCGGGAGCGGATGACCCAGGAGGGCTTCGAGCTCGCGCCGGGCGGCCACCCGATCGTCCCGGTCATGATCGGCGACGCCGAACAGGCCGGGCGGCTGGCTGACCTGCTGCTGGAGCACTCCGTCTACGCGATCGGCTTCTCCTACCCGGTGGTGCCGCACGGCAAGGCCCGGATCAGGGTGCAGCTGTCCGCGAGCCACTCCGCCGAGGACGTCGAGCGGGCCGTCGCGGCATTCGTGGCCGCCCGGGAGTCCCTGGCAGGATGACCAGGTGATCGATACGCGCCGGCTGCGAACCCTGCGGGCCGTGGCGGACCACCGTACGGTGACCGCCGCGGCCGCCGTGCTGTACCTGACCCCCTCCGCGGTCTCGCAGCAACTCGCGGCACTGGAGGCCGAGGTCGGCCACCAGCTGCTGGTGCGTGACGGCCGCGGGGTCCGGCTGACCGCCGCCGGGGAGATCCTGGTCGCGCACAGCAGCACCGTGCTGGCCCAGCTGGAGCGGGCCGAGGCCGAGCTCGCCGCCTACGCGGGCGGGGCGGCCGGCACCGTGACCGTGGTGTCCTTCGCCACAGGCATCACCACCGTGCTGGCCCGGGCGATGGCCGCGCTGACGCTGTCGTCCCCGGGCATCCGGGTCCGCGTGCGCGACGCCGAGGGCGACGAGAGCCTGGCCATGGTGCTGGACGGGCACGCGGATGTCGCGGTCGCGGTCGAGTACCGCGGTGCGCCGCGCGACGACGACCAGCGGCTGTCCCGGGTCGCCCTGTACGCCGAGCCCTTCGACGCGGTCCTGCCGCGCGGCCACCGGCTGGACGACTGCGAGCGGGTCCGGGTCGAGGACCTCGCCGACGAGTACTGGATCAGCCCCTACCCGGGCAACCCCTGCCACGACGTGGTCACCCTCGCCTGCGAGCTGGCGGGCTTCCAGCCCCGCGTCGCGCACTCGTCCGACGACTTCCGCGCGGTCGCCGCGCTGGTCGGGGTCGGCGCGGGTGTCGCGCTGGTGCCGCGCTCCGCGCTGCGCGGGGTGCACCTGCCCGACGTCGTGATCCGCCCCGTCGCCGGCAGCCCCGCCACCCGCCGGGTCTTCGCCGCGGTCCGGCGCGGCGCCGAGCAGCACCCCCTGATCCGCCCGGTCCTCTCGGAACTCCAGGAGGCAGCCGCCACGGCGAGCCCCGACGCGGACTGACCGGCGCGAGGCGCCGCGCCACAGGCGGTCGCGTCAGGGCGCCTTGATGCCGCGGGTCGGCGGGGAGGGCCACACTGTCGGTGGCAGCGGTCAGAATCGGCCCATGACTTCGGTGACCGCGCAGGACTACGCCTGGATACATTCCTCCCCGCTCTTCGGCCACGCGCTGGAGTGCGGCTACAGCCTGGCCCTGGTGCGGGGCGTGCCCCCGGAGGAGGTGCTGCGGGTCATGGGCGCGGAGCCGCAGGGCACGTGCGCGGGGGTCGAGGAGCTGATCGAGCTCCAGAACGAGCTGTGCGACCAGCTGGACCACTCGGACAGCTCCTTCCTCGCCGGCGCGTTCACCGTGCCGGGGGAGGACGGCGACTGGACACTCGTCTGGGAACTCGCACGGGGCGGCACGGGCATCCAGCCGCGCTTCATGAAGGCCCTCTCGGCGGGGGGCCGGGCCGTGGAGCACTCCCGCAACGGCGGCAAGCCCATCAACGGCTTCTCCTGGTACGAGGACGGGGAGCTGCGCACCACCTTCGAAGGGCCCACCTTCAGAAGCGGCAGCACCCCCGACGCCCTCCTCCCGATGATGCGCGAGGTCGGCTGCGACCTCCGGGACGAGGACCGCAGGAGCGGCGGCACCGACGACAAGGCGGCGGTCCTCGCCCTGACCGAGCGGCTCACCGGCGTCCGGCTGACGGAGGAAGTGCTCCGGGACGCGCACTACCGGCTCGGGCTCGTCCCCGACGAGCCCGCCGAGGAGTGGACCACCGTCGTCGTCGACATCACCGACGCCCACGGCGAGCGCTTCTACCGGAAGTTCACCCGTGCCCGGATCGAGGAAGCCGCCTCCCGCCGCCGCGCGGAGGCCGACCACCCGAGGATCGACCCCCTCTCCGCCCCGGAGGACACGGTCTGAGCGGTCGGCTCCGGAAGCCCCTCGGGGGTTGACCGCGGAGCCGACCATGCGGGGGAGCGCTGGTCGGGGGCCGGCGCCGGCGCCGGCAGGTCGCGGCCGGACGGGTCGAGACGGGGGCGGCGCCCCAGCACAGCCGACCGGCGGGTACCGCCGCCGAACCGCGCCGGCCGGAGGGTGGCCGGCCGCCCGCCGGCCGCTGTCGGACGCTGTCGGCACCAAGGCGGCAGGGGCCACTGGCCACCGTGCGGCCACGGTCGACGACGGCCTCAGCCCAGGAACTCCTGGCGGGTGGGGGCCGAGGTGCCGAGGTCCACCGGTTCCGGAGCGGGGCGCGGGCCGCCGACCGGTCGGCGTCGTACCAAGGAGCACGAGACGGCGCCGACCGCGATCACGACGATGGGCAGCGCAAGGGTCGGTCGCATCGCGTGGACGACCCCGTGCTCGAACGTGGACGCCGCCACCTGGTCGATGTGATGGGCCAGGCTCGGCGGTGTTCCCTGCGGCGGGTGGACCACCGTGCCGTTCCGCCCGACGCCGACCTCCTGACCGCTCCTGGCGGCGTTGCGGAAGCCGGCCAGGAACGGGCCGCGGACGTCGGCCGGGAGGCCGGCCGCCCGCTTCGCCGCTTCGTCCTGCAGTGACGCGGCCAGGCGGTTCTGCAGTACCGCGCCGACCGCGGCGCTGCCGATCACCGTGCCGATCTGGCGGATCGTGTTCATCACGCCGGAGGCCGCCCCGGCCATCGCGGGCTCCACGTTGTACATGGCGACCGTGACCATCGGGCCGAACACGCAGCCGATGCCTACCCCGGCCGTGACCAGGGCGGGCTGGAACTCCCACCACGCGCGGCCGACATCGGTGACCCAGGTGAGCCAGGCCATCCCGGCCGCGAACAGGGTCAGACCGGTCATCAGGACGTACTTGCCGCCGATCCGGTCCGACATCCGGCCCGCGACCGGCGACAGCACCGCCGACACCACCATCGCCGGCGCCATCACGAGCCCGGCTGTGAGGGGGCTGAAGTCCAGCACCGACTGCAGATAGATCATCACCGGCAGGAACAGGCCGAGCATCCCGACCTGGACGGTCGCGGACACGAAGGTCATGACCGCGTAGTCGCGGTCGCGGAAGAGCACGAAGGGCAGCAGCGGTTCGCCGTGCTGCCGGGTGCCCTGGTGAACCAGGAACAGCACCAGCAGCAGGGCAGCCGCGCCCAGCAGCGCCCAGATCCCGGCGTTCCAGTCGTATCGCTGGCCTTCGGTGAGCGCGAAGGTCAGGCATACCAGCGTCGCCGCGGCGAGGACGACACCCACCATGTCCAGCTTTCGGTGGTTGCCGTGCCGGATGTCGGGGACGAGCGTGACGGCCATCGCCAGGACGATCGCGCCGATCGGGACGTTGACGAAGAAGATCCACCGCCAGCCGGCCGTGCTCACCAGGAACCCGCCGAGGGTGGGCCCGGCGATGGTGGCCACGCCCGCGACTCCGCCCCAGACGCCGAGTGCGGCGCCCCGGCGCTCGGCCGGGAACGTGCCGATGATGATCGTCATCGTCTGCGGCATCAGCGCCGCCGCACCCAGGCCCTGCACGGCCCGGGTGGCGATGAGCTGGGCCGGCCCCTGCGACAGGCCGCACAGCACCGATGCCACGGTGAACAGCGCGACACCCCCGATGAACATGGTGCGCGGCCCGCGCACATCGCCCAGCCGGCCGAAGGTGATCAGCAGTGCGGCGAGGACGAGGATGTAGACATTGATCACCCATAACACCTCGTCAAGCGACGCGTGCAGGCCGCCGATCATGCTGGGGACGGCGACGTTGACGGCCGTCAGGTCCAGCAGTGTCATGAAGAATCCCAGGCTGAGCGTCAGCAGCACCGCCCAGGGATTGCCGCGCCATCTGCTCATTCGTTTCCCATCCTTCGCTCCTCGCATCCCCACGGTCGGTGGCGGAAGCGCCGCCACCGGGTGGGCCCGGCAGGTTGGGCCTCCACGAACACCGCCTCGAACCTTTCGGTTGCCATGGCGTGACTCCTTTCCGGAAGTGAACAGCCGCCGCTCATGGGCGTCGTCGAGGTAGGCGCGCAAGGCGTCTGTGACCAGCGCGGACAAGGACATGCCCGGCTCGATCGCGTGGTGCTCGACCTGCCTGATCAGCCTCCGCGGCGGATGCACGGTGAACTGCTTGACTTCCGCATCACCCGTCGGGCGATACTAGCTCACTAGATTGCTAGCATCCTAGCCCAGGAGGTCTCCCGTGTCTGCTTTTGCAGCCGATCCACACGACCCGGTTGTCGTCCGCGCAGGCGACGCCGAGCAACTGCCCGAGATCGGCCACTGCCTACTGGCTGACGCCAGTGCCAGCAACGGGGCGCTCAGCGCCCACCGCGTCCGACTCGCCCGCGGCGCAGACGGCGCGGTCCCGCACCGGCACGACCACTCCTCGGAGCTGTTCTTCGTCGTCGACGGAACGCTCCAGGTGCTTGTGGGATCGAAGGTCATCACCGCCGGCTCCGGTGACCTCCTGGTCATCCCGCCGCAGTGTGCCCACGCCTTCCGCGCCGCCCCGGAGGACACCGCCGATGCCCTGATCGTGATCACCCCTGGCATCGAACGATTCGACTACCTCCGGCAGGTCGCCAGAATCCGCCGGGGCGAAGCCGGCCGCGACAGCCTGCTCACCGGGCAGCACCGCTACGACACCCACTTCGTCACCAGCCCTGCCTGGTAAGGCGAGAGCACCACCTCCACGACCACATCGGCGGCGGCACCCCAGACCGCGCGGGCTGAGAAGGGACCGGCGAAGCGGGCCAGGTGACGTTGCGGGGAGCCCTTGCGGTGAAGCGGCCCTGCCGGTCAGCGCACCCGGAAGACCGGTCCGCGCGGGGCGAACGGCAGCCCCGCGCCCTCCGGGATCAGGTAGGCGTGCTCGCGGCGGACCCGCAGCACGTCGCACCAGCCGTCGGTGATCACCAGGACGGGGGCCGTCGGCGGGAAGTCGTCGGCCCGCTGCAGCAGGTCGATGCCGGGTTGCAGGACCGTGCCGCCGCGTCCCCTGACCTGTACCCGCCCGGCGATCTCCGTTGGCGCCAGGTACCCGGCGTCGTAGGCGGCGGCGTCACAGAACACCACCCGGGCGGCCGGCACGTCGCGCGCCTCGGCGTAGGAGGCGATCGCGCCCAGTGCCTTGGCGAGCAGCGGGCCGGACATCGAGCCCGAGGTGTCCAGGACGACGCCGAAGGTGCAGCGGGCGACCTCCTCGGGCGGGAAGGAGCGGCCCGCGCGCGGGATGTCGGGGGTCGAGGCCTGGCGCCGGGCGGGCCGGGAGTAGCTGCGTACCGGCTCGGGCCGCGGCACGAACTCGTCGAACCAGCGCGCCAGTTGGGCATCCCACGGGACGGGCGGGTGGGCGAGCGCGCGGATCTCCTGGATCAGTCCGGCCGGTAGCAGGCCACGTTGCCGGTCGGTGTGCAGCTGGTGGCCCTGGACGAGGGCGCGCCGGTAGAACTCGTCGAGGTCGACGGGGTCGGCGGGCCGGCCGGGCAGTGGTTCGCCCAGGATGTCGCCGGCGCCCTTGCCGCGCAGGGTCGCAAGGCGCCGGCCACGTCGCAGCCCGGTGGTGATCCGGTCGTACACCTCCTCGGTCGACAGACCCTTCAACTCGGCGTCGTACAGCAGCCCTTCGGGCATCGCGCCGACGCTCATCTCCGTCAGCCAGCCGTTGATGACGTAGTCGGCGGCGACGTTGAAGAGATAGTGGTCGCGGGAGCCGCGGCGCCCGCCGTGGCGCAACGCGGCGTGCAGCATCTCGTGGGCGAGGATGAACCGCCACTCCTCGTCCGTGAACCGCTTGAGCGGGTTGATGTAGATCTCGCCGGCGGTGGCGTCCACGGCGGCCACGGAGATGTCGTGCACGCGGGCGAGTTCGGCGTCGGCGACGACGGTCAGTCCGGCCGCGAGGCCGCCGAGCAGCGGGTAGGACGAGACGAACCAGTTGAGGGCGCGATCCCAGGGACGCTGGGCGACGCGCTCACCGGTGAGCCGGTCCCGGCGGCCACCCGCGACGTCCATCGCGGCGGAGACCGTACGGGTCAGGGCGTACGCGAAGGCGAGTTGCCGGTCGGGCAGGACGGTGTTCCAGTGCGGCCACTGGACCAGCAACTGGTCGGGTTCGCCGTCCGCGGTGCCGCACCGCTCGTAGGCGGCCGGGACGCCGGTCTTACGCCAGCGGGCGGCGAGCTGCTCCTCGTCGCCGTCGGGGTAACTCGTGGGGAGATGGTCGGGGGTGGTGCCGATGGGGAAGGTGGTGAGGAAACGGTTGACGACGGTGCAGCGGGCGGCGAGGTCGAAGCGGTCGGGCTGCTCGCGGGGCTCCTTGGCGGCGGGGAGGTGGCCGAAGCCGAGGTGGAGGAGGGCATGGGCGAGCGCCCAGGCCCACTCGCCGGGTTCGGCTCGGCGGGTGGGGTGGACGTTCACCCGCCCATTGGAGTCCGCCCGGACGAGGCCCTGGCCCGGGGCGTCGGCGTTGCCTTGGGCGCGGACGAAGTCGGCGTCGATGGCTGCGAGGGCGGGGTTGCGGCCCACCAGGTCCACGCCGGCGGCGAAAGCCTCGGCGGCCGGGTCGGGGCGGTCTGCGCCCTGCTTGCGGGACCGGCTCAACGCCGGGCCTCGACCAGGCGCGGCATGTCGCGGGCGGCCTCCACCAGGAACCAGGCGGGCAGCACCGGGTTGCCGTCGGCGTCCTCGGCGATGACGGTCTGGGCGACCTCGACGGAGATCTCGGCGAGCTGGACGAGCAGCGACTTGGCGCGGTAGGCGGTCTCGCGCACGGCGGCCGAGGCGTGCTCGCGCCGGGCCGGGAGCTCCTTGACGAGCCGCCCCCGGAACGCCTCGGCGAGGTAGTAGAGCAGGTCGCGGTCTTCGATGCGGCGGGGCCAGGAGGCGTCTCCCTTGATGATCGCCTCGATGCCGTAGGTGTGTCGCACGATCTTGGCGTACCCGCAGAAGGAGACGGCGTGGGCGGGGGTCAGCGTCCCGTGAGCCACGACCTTCAGCGTCTCCTCGTCCAGCGCCGGCCCGAAGGAGTGCAGCGCGTCGGAGAGCATGTGCCAGGAGCGGGGCGTGGAGAACGGCTCCTCGGTCTTGGGCGGCTGCGACCACAGGTGGTCGGGACGGTCGGAGAGGTAGTCCACCACCCAGGGGTGGATGCCGTTCTCGCCCGCCCACACCAGCCAGTCGGTGGCGGAGGCACGCAGGTGGACGTGGGTGAGGCGGTTGACGAGTGCGGAGGCGATGGGGCGTGCCAGGGCGTTGTCGGTGGCGCGGTTGCCGGCGCCGATCACGATCGAGCCGGCCGGGAGTTCGTAGTTGCCGATCCGGCGGTCGAGGATGAGCGAGTAGAACGCCTTCTGCACATCCGGGGTCGCGGCGTTGAGCTCGTCCAGGAAGAGGCAGTACGGCTCGTCGCGGGCGATCGCCTCCGGCGGGCAGAACACGGAGCGGCCGTCGCGGATCTGCGGCACGCCGATCAGGTCTTCAGGGGCGAGCTGCGTGCCCAGCAGGCTTACGCACTCAAGGCCCAGCGAGTCGGCGAACTTCCTCACCAGGGAGGACTTCCCGATGCCGGGGGCGCCCCAGAGGAATACCGGGCGGACCGTGGCGAGGCCCAGGAGGAGGTCCGGGATCTGGGTGGGCGTGACGGTTATCGTGGCCTGCAAGCGGTTGGCTCCTCCGCCGGGGATTTTCCTGTTCGCCCAGCGTATGGGGGCGGCGAGGGCAGTCGCATCTCGTTTTCCAGGGCCGCTATTCGCCACACGGATACGGGTGTTCCGAAAGACGCGATCGACGCACGTGGGGAGCGCGGATAGCTTCGTTTCCACCCTGTCAACGGCGCGTTGCGGTGAATTCACGGCCACGTCCGGCCACTCTCGCGCGCCAAGCCGGAGAGGAAGTCATGCCGCCCCCCACTCCCGTTGCCGTCCACCCCGAAGTCCCCGCCCCCGCCTCCGCGCGCACCCGTCTCCCTCGCCGCGTGCTGGCCTGGATGCTGTGTGCCCTGGCCCTGCTCGCTACGGTGCCGCTCATGACGCTGTCCACCGCATCCCCGGCCGCCGCCGCCGACAGCGGCCTCGACCCCAGCCAGTTCCACGGCGTGCACTGGTCCCGCCTCGGCGACAACTTCACCCCCGACCGGCTCGTGCTGCAGGGACTGTCCGCGGACGACGACTACAACTCGGCCAGGAGCAAGGCCGACGCGATGTTCGCCACGTTCCAGAGCACGCTGGGCGCCAACACCGTCCGGCTGCCGATGAACCCGGCCACCGCCGACTGGCACACCTACGACGCCGTCATCGACGCCGCGACCGCCAAGGGCTTCAAGGTCATCCTGTGCTACTGGTCCGAGGACGGCAGCAACAAGATCGCCGACAGCTACCTGCCCACCTGGAACCAGATGTGGGACACGGAGGTCGCCAAGTACCTGTCCAACCCGCTGGTCTACTTCGACCCGATGAACGAGCCGGTCGGCTTCACCACCGCCCAGTGGCTGGACTTCGCCGCCAACTGGATCACCCGCGAGAGCGCCAACGGCCTGCCCAGGAACCGGATGTTCATCGAGGGCGCCGAGGCCGACTCGGGCGGCTGGGGCAGCGACCTGCGACCGCTGTGCGGTGACTCCCGCTTCGACGGCGTCTACCTCGCGATGCACCGCTACGCCTTCCCCTACGGCGCGCGGAGCTACGACGACTGGGTCAACGACATCAAGACGTACATGGGGAACTGCCCCTCGCGCACCGTCATCGAGGAGTTCGGCGCCGACGCCGACAACGGCATCGACTACGACGCCACTCCGAGCGCCACCACCCCCAAGGAAGTCGCGTTCCTGCGGGCCATCACCGACGTCATACGCGAGTACAACCTCGGTGCCATCTGGTGCCACGGCATCGGCGGCAGGACCACGAGCCCGGACCACGACTCGCTGAACATCCTCCGGCTCTTCAGCGGCTTCGACAGCGGCAGCACCCAGAACCTGCCGCTGTGGACGCCGAACCCCACCGCCGTCAACCGTCTCAAGTACGCCTGGGGCACGCCGAGTTCGGACACCACCCGGCTGCACAACGTCGGCTACGACGCGTGCCTCGACGTGCCCGGCGCGTCGCAGGCCGACGGCGTCCAGGTCCAGGTCACGACCTGCGGCAGCGGTGACAACCAGCAGTGGACCCGCCAGTCCGACGGGACGATCACCGTGTACGGCGGGACGAAGTGCCTGGCCGCCGCGGGTTCCGGTACGACCAACGGCACCCATGTGGTCATCGACGACTGCCAGGGCGGGGCCGGGCAGCAGTGGTACCAGTTCTCCGACGGGACGATCCGCAACGCCGGCTCCAAGCTCTGCCTGGACGCGGACCTGTACAGCGAGCAGAACGTCCAGCTCTGGTCCTGCGGCAACGGTGACAACCAGAAGTGGCAGACCCTGTAGGCAGGCCCTACAGGCAGGGACCGCCACCGCGTACGCGCGCCGCCGGCCACGGGAACCGTCACCGTGACCGGCGGCGGGCATTCCCGCGAACCGCCGCCCGGGCGAACCGCTGGGCGAACCGCCGCTGGGCGAACCGCCGCCCGGGCGAGCCGCTGGGCGAACCGCCAACGGGAGAAGCCCGTCGCCGGGAGAATCACGAAACCGCCGGCCCGTTTCCGTAAGGCGCCCGTTTCGCCGGAGGAAAGATCCGAAATCCGGATGGACGCCTGCCGATTCTCGCACTTGGGTTTTCCGGAACGGGAATTTACCGTCGGTGACATGACGACTCGCTCCCCGGGGCCCCCTCCGGGACCCGACCGCTTCCTGAACGACCGCTCCGCAAAGGGAATGCGCGTCACGCGCGCCGGGGCCCGGCACGTTGCCGAAAGGCGCGGGGAAATGCCGCACCCGGCGATCGGTACCGCCCGGCAGGCCACGGTATGACCGGGGCGGCCCTCGCCCCGGTCCGGCCGCTGGTCCTGCGCCCGGACGTCGACGACGTCGGACTGGTCCTCGGCGACGCGCCGGGCGGCGCTCCCGTCATGGTCGGGGGCACGACGGTCCCGGCCGCCACGGACATCCCGGCCGGACACAAGGTGGCGGTGCGCGCGGTCGCCGCCGGACAGCCGGTCCGCAGGCACGGCGAGGTCATCGGGGTGGCGCTGACCGGCATCAGACCCGGCGACCACGTCCATCTGCACAACCTCGGGCCCGGCCAGGACCATCCCGGTGAGCGCGGGTGGTCCGCCCCGCCGGCCTGGTCCCCGCCGACCGCCCCGACCCGCGACCACTTCCTCGGCTACCGCCGCCCCGACGGCCGGGGCGCGACCCGCAACTACATCGCGATCGTGCCCACCGTGAACTGCTCGGCCACCGTGGCCCGGATGGTCGCGCAGGCCGCGCAACGCGAACACGCCGGCGTGCCCGGCCTGGACGGCGTCATCGCGCTCGCCCACGACCTGGGCTGCGGGATGGCCGAAGGGACCCCGGGCGACGGCCTGTTGCGCCGCACGCTGCACGGATACGCCACGCATCCCAACGTGGTGGGGGCGGTTGTGGTCAGCCTCGGCTGCGAGATCAACCAGCCCGGGAACGCCCTCGGCGACGTGGCGGACACCACCGTGACCATCCAGGACGTCGGCGGCACCGCGGCGGCGGTGCGGGCGGCCCTCGCCCAGGTCGCCGAACTCGTCGCCGAGGTAAGGACATTGCGCCGGGAACCCGTTGCGCTGGCCGAACTCACCCTGGGACTGCAGTCCGGCGACGGCGACGCCTGGTCCGGGATCACCGCGAACCCGGCGGTGGGCGTCGCCGCCGATCTGCTGGTGGCCGCGGGCGGGCGGGTGATCCTCGGCGAGACACCCGCCCTGCACGGCGCCGGGCACCTTCTGCGCCGCCGGGCCGCGACCTCCGGCGTCGCCGTCCGTATCGACGAACTCCTCGCGTGGTGGCGGGAGTACGCCGCCCGCGAAGGCGCCGGCCCGCACGGCGAACCCACGCGGGAGGACCGGGCCGGCGGCATCACCACGCTCGGCGAGAAGTCGCTGGCCGCCGTACTGAAGGCCGGCACCGCCCCGGTGGAGCACGTCGTCGGGTACGCAGATCCGGTGACCGGAGCAGGGCTGACGCTCATGGACACCCCCGGGCACGGCTCGGTCTCGGCGACGGGCATGGTCGCCGGGGGAGCGACGGTGCTCGCCTCCGTCACCGGCAGCGGCTCGCTGTTCGGCTCCCGCCCGACCCCGTGCGTACGGATCAGCACCACCACCGGGCTCTACCAGGCCATGAGCGGCGACATCGACTTCGACGGCGGACGGGCGACGGCCCGCCCGGAACACGTGACACACGGCCGGCTGCTGTTCGAGGCACTCGTGGACACCGCGTCCGGACACCCGACCACGGCGGAGCAACTCGGCTTCGGCGCCGAGGAGATCACGCCGTGGCGGATGGGCGCGGTGCTGTGACCGCCACTCGCTGACCCTTCCTGTCCTGACCTTTCCTGCCCTGCTCTACCCCGCCCCGCGCGAATCGCCGGAATAGCGAACCGTCGCCTCCGCGGTGCGGTGCAAAGGCATGCCCGCCGCTTGGCGACGGCGGTGGGCAGGGCGGCTATCCGGTTAACGGATTGACGCCTGCTGAAACACGAACTTCACACCCGCGACCCCGGGGCCTAGCGTCGATCGCATCCTGACGAGCGGGAATTCGACGCCGGGAGAAGAGCGGTACCAAGGGCCGTCCCCTGCCATTCCCTTCGGCATGCACGAGGGCGCGACGGCGGAAGGACGCGAGCCCGCCGACGTACACAGGACCGGAACTCCACGGAGGAAGCATGTCTGAGCACTGGGGGCGGATCGGCACATCGCAGCCGGCCACCGCTTGCCCGGCTGACGCGACGGCGGGCTGCGCGTCGCCGGCGCGGGCAACCCCGATCGCCGGGATTGCGAGCCGAGGATGACCGGCCGGGCGCCGACGCTCGCGGTGCGCAACGTGTCGAAGTCGTTCGGTGGCGTCGCCGCGGTCCAGGACGTGTCCTTCACCGTCTCCGGCGGCGAGGTCGTCGCGCTGGCCGGGGAGAACGGCGCGGGCAAGTCCACGGTGAAGAACCTCATCGGCGGCATCCTGCGGCCCGACGCCGGACGGGTCGAGTTCGGCGGGGCCGGGCCCGCCGCCGGCACGGGCGGCGCCAGGCACTCCGGTGTGGCCACCGTCCACCAGGAGACCAGCCTCTTCCCGGACCTGACGGTCGCCGAGAACATCCTCATCGGGCGGCTTCGCACCGGGCGGTCGCCGGTCGTACAGCCAGGGCGGCTGCGGCGGATCGCGGCCCCCCTCCTCCAGCAGGTCGGAGCCCGCTTCGGCCCCGACGCGGTGGTACGGGACCTGGCCGCCGGGCAGCGCCAACTCGTCGAGATCGCCAAGGCGCTCGCCGCCGACCCGCGCGCCGTCGTCTTCGACGAGCCGACCGCCTCGCTGAACCTCGACGAGCGCGAGCTGGTGATGCGGATCGTCGAGCAACTGCGCGACGACGGAGTGGCGGTGCTCTACATCTCCCACTACCTGGAGGAGATCGCCAGGCTCAGCGGGCGGGTGGTCGTGATGCGGGACGGACGCGTCGTCGGCGACCGGCCGACGGCTGAACTGGACCGGACCACCCTCGAATCGCTCATGGTGGGCCGCGAACTGGCCCGGGGACATCCGGCTCTTCCACGGCCCCGGCCCGACGTCATGCTGTCGGTACGGGATCTGGACGACAACGCGCGGGTGCACGGGATCTCGTTCGACATCGCCCAGGGGGAGATCTTCGGACTGGCGGGACTCATGGGCTCCGGCCGCACCGAGGTCGCCCGGGCCGTCTTCGGGCTCGGCGGCAAGGCGGGGCGGATCGAGGTCGACGGGAAACCGCTGCGCCGTGGCGACGTGCGGGCCGCGATAGCGGCCGGAATGGCGTTCGTCACCGAGGACCGGGCGCACGAGGGGCTGTTCCTCGACCGCCCCATCCGGGAGAGCCTGTCCAACGTCGTGCTCGGCTCGGTGTCCGCCTCCCGGTGGGGCGGTTGGCTCAGGAGCGGCGCGGAACGCCGTCTCACCGGGGAACTCGCCGCCAAGGTGCGGCTGGTCGCGCGCGGCGGGCTGGAGTCGGGCGGCCGTTCGCTGAGCGGGGGAAACCAGCAGAAGGTCGTGATCGGCAAGTGGCTGGCCGGCAGACCCCGGCTGATCATCCTGGACGAGCCGACCCGGGGCATCGACGTGGGCGCGAAGGCGGAGATCCACCGGCTGCTCGTCGACCTGGCCCGCGCAGGTTCCGCGATCCTGCTGATCAGTTCGGAGATGGAGGAGGTGCTCGGCCTCAGCCACCGCGTCGGGGTCATGCACGACGGCGCCCTGGCCGGTGTCCTGGACCGCTCGCAGGCCACCCAGGAAGCGGTCATCCGGCTCGCCACGGGGGGCGGGCGATGAAGCCGGCCACCCGGGTCCGCGACATCCGCGACATCCGCGATGTCCGCTACGTCCGCGACGCTCTTCTCGCCGGTGTGCGGCGGCAGCCGCTGCTGCCCGTCCTCCTGGTCCTGCTGGCCGCGCTGTCCGTGTCCTACGGCGGTTTCGCCGGCACCGCGAACTTCCGCAACATCGCCGTCCAGGCGAGCCCGTTGACCATCGCCGCCGTCGGCGCCACCTACGTGATCATCACGGCGGGCATCGACCTGTCCGTCGGCTCGATGCTCTTCCTGGCGGCCGCCATCGAGTCCAGCGACGCCCTGTCCGGCGGACCGGCCGGCCTGGTCTTCCTCACGGTCGCGGCGGCCGGCGTGGGCATGGGGCTGGTCAACGGCGCCGCGGTCGCGACGACCCGGGTGCCGGCCCTGGTCGTCACCCTCGCCACGCTCCAGGTCTTCCGCGGCGCGGGCGGGCACATCACCGGCCAGCGGAACATCACCCTGCCGGCGAACCTGCGCGGGATCGGCACGGCGACCGCGCTCGGCGTCCCCGTGCCGGTATGGCTGGCGGCGGGCACGGCCGTCGGCGCGGGACTGCTCTTCAGCCGCACCGTGTTCGGCAGGTACCTCCAGGCGGTGGGCTCCCATCGGGAGGCGGCCGTGCACGCGGGCCTTCCCGTGCGGCGGGTCACCGTCGGGGCGTACGCGCTGGCCGGACTGCTGGCCGCGCTCGCCTCCCTGACCCAGACCGGCCGCCTCGGCGCGGTGCAGCCGTCCATCGGCCAGGGGTACGAACTGACCGTCGTCACCGCCGTGGTCCTCGGCGGCACCAGCCTGTTCGGCGGCCGGGGGAGCGTCACCGGCACCGTGCTGGGCGCGCTCGTCCTCACCACCGCGCAGACCGGCCTGGTGTTCTCGGGAGCCTCGCCCTACGTCTTCGACATCGTGCGGGGCGCGGTGCTGCTCGTCGCCGTTCTGGCGGCCGCGGTGCGGTGGCGGGAGCTGGTCCGGGCGGTCGCGCCGGCCGGTGGCGCTCCGTGGGGCAGGGGCCGGACCGAGCCGGCGGAAGCCGGCGCAACCATGATGAAGGAGTTCAGATGAGACGGTACCCCGTTGCCCGATGCGCGGCCGTGGCCGCCATGGCGACCCTGGCGCTCGCGGCCTGCGGCCCTACCTCCACGTCCGGCTCGGGAGCGGCGTCGGGAAAGGGCCACGGCACGATCGGGGTCAGCTTCGACCTGCTCAACGCGGTCCGCACGTCGGAGAAGTCGGCCATCCAGAAGGCGGCCGCCTCGGCCGGCTACAAGGTGGTCTTCGACGTCGCCGACCAGGACGCCCAGAAGCAGGCGTCGCAGATCCAGGACCTGATCCAGACCCGCCGGGTCGACGCCCTGATCGTCATCGCCCAGGACGGCAAGCAGATCGCCTCCTCGATCAGCCTGGCCAAGGCCCGCCACGTCCCCTTCGTCACCATCGACCGGGCGGTCGCCGACGAGCAGGACGTCTCCTTCCAGATCACCGGAGACCCCAAGGCCGACGGCGAGTTGGCGGCGGACGAGTTCATCGCGGCGGCCAGGACCAAGCCGCTGAAGGTCCTCGAACTGGTGGGCGCGCTGACCGACCAGAACGCGATCGGCCGCCGGGACGGGTTCGGCGACACCCTCAAGGGCAACCCGAAGGTGACCGTGGTGAGCCAGGTGCCCACCAACTGGGACCCGTCCCAGGCGCTGGACGGCACCTCGAACGCGCTGCAGAAGAACCCCGGCATCAACGCGGTCTTCGTCCCCTCGGACTTCCTCCTGCCGTCCGTGCAGTCGGCACTGACCACCGCCAAGCGGCTGGCACCGGTCGGCGACCCTCAACACGTCTTCCTCGTGACGATCGACGGCGACCAGAACGGCTGCAAGGCCATCCGCGCCAAGACCCTGGACGCCGACATCGCCACCCGCGTCGACCAGTTCGGCAAGGAGGCCGTCACGTCGATCACCACGGCGCTGGCCGGCAAGGACGTCGTGCCCAGGACGGTCCGCAGCGCCGGCGTCACCCTCGACCAGGCCAACCGCGCGGCCACCGAGTCCCGGGTCTGGGGTTGTGGTGGCTAGCTCCAGGACCGGTGAGGACCCGGCGCACGCGTCCGCCCCCGTGACCCCGGCAATCGACACCGACGCCGACGCCGGACCGCGACCGGCGCCCCTGGCCCGGCTGCGCGATCCGGCCCGCCGGCCCGCGTGGTTCGCGGACCTGTCGATGCTGCCGGCCCTCGCCGTGCTGATCGTCGTGCTGAGCGTGACCACCGACGGGCTGCTGACGTCCTCGAACATCATCAACGTGTTCAGCCAGTCGACCGTGGTCGCGATCGCGGCCATCGGGGCGACCTTCGTCATCCTCACCGGGGGCATCGACCTGTCCACCGGGAGCGTGATCGGGGCGAGCGGTGTCGCGGGCGCCTGGGTCATCACCACCGTCCACAGCGTCCCGGCGGGCATCGCGTTCGCGCTCCTGGTCGGCGCCGGCATCGGGGCACTGGTGGGCCTGCTCGTCGCCAGACTGCCCGTCGTGCCGTTCGCGGTCACCCTCGCCGCGCTGTACGTCGTCAGCGGCGGCACCACGCTGCTCAGCCACGGCAGGACCATCGCCCCCGTGCCGGCCGGATTCATCGACTTCAGCATCGACGGTCCCGGCGGCGTGCCGTACGCGGTGTGGATGACGCTCGGGCTGTACGTGTGCGCGCAGATCGCCTTGACCCGTACGGCCTGGGGACGCCGCGTCATCCTGCTGGGCGCCAGCGAGGAGGTCGCCCGTGTCAACGGCGTCAGCGTCGGCCGGGTGAAGGTCGGCGTCTACGCGGTGGCGGGCCTGTTCTCGGCGCTGGCGGGCGTCGTCCTGACCTCCGAACTGGCCGGGGCCGGCGCGAGTATGGGCAGCCCGTTGCTGCTCAACGTCGTGGGCGGAGTCGTGCTGGGCGGGACCAGCCTGTTCGGCGGCCGGGGGAGCCTGCTGCGCACCGCGACAGGGGTGCTGTTCCTCGGGTTCCTCTCCAACGGGATGAGCCTGCTGGGACTGGCCTCCTACGACCAGCAGATGGTGACCGGCGCGCTCATCTTCCTGGCCGCCAGTGCCGACGGCCTCGCCCGCTGGGTGCGGCCGCGGACGGCCGCCGCCTGACCGGCGGGACGGTGGGCCGGGTGCTTCCGCGGCCGCCTTCTCCCGACGCCGCCTTCGGCCGGCCGATCCGCATACCGGAGGACGCTCTTCCGCCGGACGCGCTGTCGGCACGGAGAACCGCTCCCTATGATCGGGACTACGGCCGCGGCCGTACTCCGGTCCCTCATTGTTCCTTGTCCGCAACCGGCCGGCAGGAAGCCGGCACGGACGTGTGCGATTGGATTCCGGGTGATTGACGATCCACACCAGCAGTTGGTCACTCCGCTCGTCGCCCGTCCCGGTCCCGACAACGTGGGACTCGTCCTGGCGGACGTCGCCGCGGGCACGGAAGTCGCCGTCGACACCGGCGCCGTGCCCGCACGCGGCGACATCCCGGCCGGCCACAAGATCGCGCTGAAGGCGATCGCGCGCGGCGCCGCGGTGCGCAAGTACGCCGAGACGATCGGCCACGCCACGGCGGACATCGCGCCCGGGGACCATGTGCACCTGCACAACATGGGGGTGGGGCGGGAGCCGGCCGCCTCGTCCGCACGCGGTGCGGCGAAGGCCGGGTGGCAGCCGCCCGCGGCGCCCACCCGCGAGCACTTCCTCGGCTTCCGGCGCCCGGACGGGCGGGCCGCCACCCGCAACTACCTCGCCGTGCTGCCGGCCACCGGGTCGTCGGCGACCGTGGCGCGGCTCGTCGCCCAGGCGGCGGGCGCGGCGCACGCGGGCCGGGCCGGCCTCGACGGAGTCGTGGCCCTCACCCACGACCTGGGCCGCGACACGCCGGACGGTGGCCCCGGCGCGGACATCCTGCGCCGGACCCTGCACGGCTACGCCGCCCACGCGAACATCGCCGGCGTCCTGCTGGTCGGGCTGGGGGGCGAGGCCGGCCAGGTGGAGAGCGGCCTCGGGGCCGCCCCCGTCGAGGAGTTGACGATCCGGGACCACGGCGGCACCGCCGCCGCGGTGGCCGAGGGACTGCGCCGGATCGCCCGCCTGGCGGCCCTGACGGCGCGGCCGCGGCGCGAGCCGATCCCGGTGTCCGAGCTGGTCCTCGGCCTGCAGTGCGGCGGCAGCGACGCCTACTCGGGCCTGACCGCCAATCCGACCCTGGGCGTGGCCGCCGATCTGCTGGTGGCCGCCGGCGGCCGGGTCGTGCTCGGTGAGACACCCGAGATCCACGGCGCCGAGCACCTGCTGAAAGACCGCGCGGCCACGCCGGAGCTGGCCGGGCGCATCGACGAACTGCTGCGCTGGTGGCAGGAGTACACCCGCCGCAACGGCGCCGCACTGGACGACAACCCGTCCGCCGGCAACCGCGCGGGCGGCATCACCACCATCTGGGAGAAGTCGCTCGGCGCGGTGCTGAAGGCCGGCACCAGCCCGCTCAACGCGGTGGTGGACTACGCCGAGCCGGTCACCGCACCCGGCCTGACCTTCATGGACACCCCCGGGTACGACCCGGTGTCGGCAACCGGCATGGTCGCCGGCGGCGCCAACCTGCTGGCGTTCACCACCGGTCGGGGCTCGCTGTTCGGCTCCCGCCCGGTGCCCTGCGTGAAGATCAGCACGACCACCCGGCTGTTCCGGCACATGACGGGCGACGTCGACTTCGACGCGGGACCCGCCCTGTCGCACGCGGAGCAGGTCCGCCACGGCACCCGCTTGTTCGAGCTGCTGGTGGACACCGCGTCGGGACGGTCGAGCAAGTCCGAGGAACTCGGTTTCGGCGCGGAGGAGATCGCGCCCTGGCGGATGGGAGCCGTACTGTGACGGACGTTTTCTCGCCCGGTCGGTACCGGTTGGGGGAAGGGCCGCTGTGGGACGCCCGGACCCGCACGCTGTACTGGGTGGACATCGTGGCCGGGGAGATCCTCAGCCGGACGGAGGGCGACGACGCCCCGCACGTCCTGCGGCTGGGCGTGCAGGTCGGCTGCCTCGGGCTCACCGAGGACCCCGGCGTCCTGGTCGCGGGCCTGCGCGACGGCTGGCACCTCGTCGACGTGCGCACCGGACGGCGGCGGCTGCTGGCCGACCCGGAGGCGGACCGCCCGTCGTGCCGCTTCAACGACGGAGGCGTGGATCCGACCGGACGCTTCTGGACCGGGTCGCTGGAGGACAGCGAGTCCGGCCCGGACGGACGGCTCTACCGGCTCGACGGCGACGGCACCTACCGCACGGCCGACGAGGGCTTCCACTGCTCCAACGGCATCGACTGGTCGCCCGACGGCCGGCGGATGTACTTCGTCGACTCCCGGCAGCACCGCATTCACACCTACCGCTTCGACCTCGCCGACGGCTCGATCGGCGAGCGCGAGGTCTTCGCCGACACGACCGGCCTGGACGGCGTCCCCGACGGGCTGCGGGTCGACGCGGCCGGCGACGTGTGGTGCGCGTTCTGGGACGGCGCCCACCTCACCCGCTTCGCCCCGGACGGATCGGTCCGCGAGAGCGTCGCGCTGCCGGTGCTGCGGCCCACCAGCGTCGCCTTCGGCGGCCCCGGCCTGCGCACGATGTACATCACCTCCGCCTCGCACGGCCTCACCGACGACCAGCTCCGGCAGTGGCCGCTGTCCGGCGCCGTGCTGCGCCGCGAGGCCACCACACCCGGGCTGCCCGGACACGTCTTCACCACCGCCCTCACGATCGAAGAAACCGAAGAAGCAGGCGATCAATGAGATTCACCGACAAAGTCGCGGTCGTCACCGGTGCCAACTCCGGCATCGGCCGCGCCACCGCCGTCCGGCTGCTGGCCGAAGGCGCCCGCGTGCTCGCCGTGGACCTGCGCCATGACGAGCCCTGGCCCGAAGCCGGCACCGACCGGTTGCGCACCCTCGGCCTCGACATCGCCGACGAGGACGCCGCCGACGTGCTGACCGCCACCCTGCGCGAGGGCTACGAGCGGGTCGACGTGCTCGCCAACGTGGCGGGCGTCCTGCACATCGCGCCGTTCCTCGACGTGCGCCGCGCCGACTGGGACCGCGTCATGGCGGTCAACCTCACCGGCACGTTCTTCCTCGCCCAGGCCGTCGCCCGGATGATGGTCGAGGCGGACGTCCGCGGCCGCATCGTCAACGTCTCGTCGGTGCACGCGGTGGTCTCCGAACCGAGCGCCGCCCCGTACACCGCGACCAAGGGCGGCCTCGAAGCGATGACGCGCACGATGGCCTCCGAACTCGCGCCGCACGGCGTCACCGTCAACTGCGTGCGGCCCGGGCCGGTGCGCACCGGCATGAGCGCGCCGATCTACACGGCCGACGTGGAGCGGGCACTGGCCTCCCGGGTGCCCCTGGGCATCGCACCGCCCGAGTGGATCGCGGCGGCGATCTGCTACCTGGCGTCCGACGAGGCGTGCTTCACCACGGGCGCCTGCCTCGACGTCGACGGCGGCTACGCCATGGACGGCGCGCTGCCCGGATTGGCGTACACGTGAGCGCCGCGCGCCCGCGGGTCGCGGTGGTCACCGGCGCGGCCTCCGGCATCGGCCGGGTCACCGCGCACCGGCTGGCACAGGCGGGATACGACCTGGCGCTGATGGACGTCGACCGGGACGGCCTGGCCCGGACCCGCGCGGAGATCGAGGACGCGGGCGGCGCGGCGCGGGCGTTCCCCGCCGACCTGCGCAACCCGGACGAGGTCGGCTCGGTCACCCGTGAAGTCGCCGTCACCCGCGGCGCACCCGCCCTGCTGGTCAACGTGGCGGGCATCGGCCTGGCCGCCACGGTGCTGGAGACCAGCGACGAGGACTGGGACCGCGTGCTGTCGGTCAATCTCACCGGGCCGTTCCTGACCGCCCGCGCGATGCTGCCGCTGATGCTCGACAGCGGCGGCGGGGTGATCGTCAACGTCGCCTCGGTCGCCGGCCAGGTGGGCCTGCCGCGGCGGGCCGCGTACTGCGCCTCCAAGGCGGGGCTGGTCGGCCTCACCCGGGCCATCGCGGTCGACCACGCCAAGGACGGCATCCGGTGCGTGGCGATCTGCCCCGGCACCGTGGCGACGGAGTGGGTCGACACGATGGTGGCGAACGCACCCGACCCGGCAGCGGCCCGGCAGGCCATGGCCGCCCGGCAGTTGGACGGGCGGCTCGGCTCGCCCGAGGAGGTCGCGGCCACCATCGCGTTCGTTGCGGGACCCGAGGGCCGCTTCATCAACGGGACCGCGCTGATCATCGACGGCGGCCTCACCGCGGCCTGACGGCTCCGGCCCGGCCCGGCCGTCCGCGAGCACATCCCTAGAGGCGTCGGCGTCGGCGGGGGTAGCTTGGCCCGCACACGAAAGGAACTCCAGTGACCCTTTCCACCGGCGACGATGGTCTCCCGTCAGAACAGGGAACCATGGTGACGCGCGACGCGATGTCTCTGCAGACGGCGTGGCTGCGCAGTTTCCTCGCGGTCGCCGACCGAGGGGGATTCGGCACCGCGACGCACACCCTGCACCTCTCGCAGTCGCGGGTGAGCGCGCACATAGCCGCGCTGGAACACGCCCTGGGCGTCTCGCTCTTCGACCGCAAGGCCCGCCCGATCTGCACCACCCCGGCCGGAGAGCTCTTCTACGGGCACGCCCAGGCGGCGCTCCAGGAGTTGCAGCGCGGTGTGGACGCCGCCCGCAGCACGCAGGACCAGTTCGTCGCGCACCTCACCGTCGCCAGTTACCCGTCGGTGAGTTCCACCTATCTGCCGGCGCTGCTGCAGGTCCTGAAGTCCGAGTGCCCCGGGCTCACCGTGGAGCTGTGGGAGGGGACGGCGGCCACCTTGGAGGAGGCCGTCGCGACCGGTGTCGTCGACATCGCGTTCCGGCCCACGCTGCCGAAGATGCGTGAACCCACGCTGTGCCACCGCACGATCTGGCGGGAGGACATCGTCGCGGTGATGCGCGACAGCGATCCGCTCGCCGCGGAACCCCTGATCGGCATCGACGACATCCTGTCCCGGCCGCTGATCGGCAACCCGGCCGGTTCGGAGGAGGAGGGCGGCGGCTTCGACCTGCGGCACATGCTCGGGGAGTACGAGTCGAAGGCGGACGTCGCCTACCTCACCGACCACCCCGCGACGCTCGTCGCCCTGGTCCGCTCCGCGTTCGGCATCGGCGTCATCAACCAACTCGCCGTGCAGACCACGCCGGTCGACGGGCTCGCGGTCCGCCGGATCAAGTCGCCCACCGCGCACCGCGACGTCGCCCTGTTCTGGACCCGGCGGCGTTCCAGCAACGCGGCCGTCTGCGCCTTCCTGCACGCCCAGGAGCACACACCGCTGCCCGCGGGCGTACGGCCGCTGAACGCCGAGGCGTGAGCCGTCGCGGTCGGCGCGCGGAACCGACGTGCGGTCAGCTTCCCCAGATCCGCTCGGCGTAGCGGACGAAGTTGCCGCCCATGACCCGGGCGATGCGCTCCTCGGACCAGCCGCGCCGCTCCAGCAACGCGATGAGCCTGCGGAACTGGTCGACGCCGCGCAGGTCCACCACGAAGGGGAAGGTGTCGGCGCGTTCCCCGGCCGCGCCGACCCCGGCGCGGCGGCGCTCCGCCACGTGCTCGGCCAGCGCGGCCCGGTAGCCGTCGAGGTCGTCGATCGCGGTCACCGGCCCGTCGGTGCCGATGCCGACCGCCTCCTCGCCGCACACGTTCACCGCGTGGACCAGGTGCTCGACCACGTCGTCGGCGGTGGGGTGGCCGGAGGCGGCGAGGAAGGGCATGAAGTAGATCCCGACGAAGCCGCCGCGCTCGGCGACCAGGCGCAGTTCCTCGTCGGTCTTGTTGCGCGGCAGGTCGCACAGCGCCCGGCAGCCGGTGTGGTTGATCGAGACCGGCGCGCCGGCGATCCGGGCCGCCTCCAGGCAGGTGTTCTCGCCGCTGTGGGAGAGATCGACCATCAGCCGGTGCTCGCCCAGCCGTTCGACGACCTCCCGTCCGAAGGGGCTGAGCCCGCGGTTCTGCGGTGCCATGGAGCCGTCGCCGATGTGGTTCGCCTGGTTGTAGGTCAGCTGCACGACCCGGACGCCGAGGCGGGCGAACTCCGCCACCCGGTCCAGGTCCCGGCCGATGGCCACCGCGTTCTGGAACCCGTAGACCACGCCGATCCGGCCCTCCTCGCGGGCGCGGAGGATGTCCCGTGCGGTGAGCACCTTGAGCAGATCCGCCCGGTGGTCGCGGAGGATGCCGTCCCACACCTCGATCTCGGCGAGGGTGTGCGGGTAGGGCTCCATGTCGCCGATGGTGTAGCCGAGCGTGATGTTCACGGCGGTCAGCCCCGAGGCGCGGGCGTCGGCGACGGTGCGTTCGTCGACGCGGATGTCGCTGCTGCTCTGGACCAGGGACCCGGCGGTCTCCGCGGACGCGTTCGGGTTCTGCAGTTCGCCGAGGGCGTTGACGATCAGCGGGGTGCGGGTGCTCACTTCGCCACCGCCGTTCCCGTGGCGGGGGCCGGCTCGACGAAGTCCGCACGGTGGTGCGGGCGGCCGCGCTTGACGACCGTGCGGACGCTGCGCAGGGCGGCGGCCAGGTCGGCCGCCGGGTCGGCGCCGAGGATGACCAGGTCGGCGATCTTGCCCTCCTCGACGGTGCCGCGCTCGTGCTCGGCTCCGAGGCTGCGCGCGCCGATCAGGGTGGCGCTGCGGATGACCTGAAGGGGCGTCATGCCGCACCGCTCGTGGAGGTGGACCAACTCGTCGTGCAGGGGCGGCCAGGCCGAGGCGGGGTCCGGGTCGCTGTCGGTGCCGGTGGAGATCTCCACACCGGCCCGGTGGGCCTGGGCGGTGATCGCGGCGGTGACGGCGTCGTTGGCGAGGGCGCGCTCGCGTGGTTCCGCGGCGTCGCCGGCCTCGGCCGCGATCCTGCCCCACATCGACGCGGTGGCGTCCAGGATCGTGCCCCGGGCGCGCATCATCCCGAACAGGGCCTCGATCGCCGGGTCGTCGCCCCGCTCGAACCGGGCCGCGTCCACCGGCGGCTTGGTCCGGTAGCGGATCAGCGGTCCCTCGGCGGCCTCGTGGACCAGCAGGCTCGCGTGCGAGATGCTGTCGACTCCGGCGGCGACCACCTCGCCCGGCTTCGCCGGGAACACGGCGGCGTGCGCCCAGACCAGGAGCCCCTGCCGGTGCGCCTGCGCCGTGATGGCGGCGACCCGGTCCGCCGGCAGGTCCGCGTAGATCTTGATCGCGGTGGCGGAGGTGCCGCGCGCCATGGCGACGGCGAGCGGAAGGTCGGTGTCCTCGTCCACCGCCTGCATCCACGGGTTCCGGCCCGGTATCGCGCCCTGGGAGACCTGCCAGGTCCGCGGGTCGTCGAAGAAGGTCGGGCCGGCCATCAGCGCGGCGTAGTACAGGTCCGGGGCGGGGATCTCGCCGACCCGGGAGGCGCGGGCCAGGTCGCCGACCTGGCGCAGGTCGTCGGCCATGTCGCGGGCCGTGGTCACGCCGCCGAACAGGTCGCGGCGCAACACGGCCTCGGCGACCGGGCGGTTGGGCGGTGTCGCCAGGTGCTGGTGCGAGTCGATCAGGCCGGGCAGGACGAACGCGCCCGTCACGTCCACGACTTCGGCGTCGCGGAAGTCGGCGGGGTCGACCTCGGCGTCGGCGGCGACCCGTACGATCCGCTCGCCGTCGACCACGATCGTGGTCCCGGGGCGGCCGGCCTCGCCGGTGCCGTCGACGAGGGTCGCGCCACGGTAGAGCACCACGGTGCCGGCCGGCGCCGGGGCGAAAGGCGTCGGGGCGGCGACGGGCTCGTCACTCATGGGTCGGTTCTCCCTCCAGGCCCGGACTGTTACATTGCTTGCAACAGGTGATCCGTTGGTCGGAACAGCGGCCACCCTACCCGCCCCTCGGACGGGGCGGCGGACCCGCCCGCGAGCCGCCGGGGAGGCCGAGGCGCCCCGCGCGTCCGGCGACCTCCGCCGGCGCGGAGCGCGCGGGCGTCCGCGGACCCGTCCGGGCCGCCCGGTGCCGGCAACGCGGCGCCCGGCGCCGACAACGAGAGGACCGCTCCGTGCCCGCGTCCGGCAACTCCGCCGTGGACAAGGCCCTGGACCTGGTGGAAGCGGTCGCCCGGTCCGGCCGCCCGCTGCGGCTCAGCGAGATCGCCGACCCCCTCGGCCTGCAACGGCCCACCGCCCACCGGGTGCTGGCCGACCTGGTCCGCCGCGGCTGGGTGATGCGCATCGGCGACCGCTACCTGCCGGGCACCGTCGTGCTCCAGCTCTCGCGGGCGACCGCCGCGCACTCCCTGGTCGGCATCGCCCGGCCGGTACTGGAGCGGCTGTCCGCGGCCACCGCGACGATGGTCAACCTCCAGGTCCCCGAGGAGGACCGGTCCCGTGTGGTCGACGTGGTCCGCCCGGCACGGCTGGAGATGATCAGCGACCTGCGCGACGAACTCCTGCCGGTGCACCGGTTCGCCGGTCCGCTGGCCCTGGTCGCCGCCATGGACGAGCGGACCCGCGCCCCCTACCTGGCGGCGGCCGCCGCCGCGGGCCATCCCCTGGAGGGCCCCGACGGTCTGCTCGCCGACCTGGACCGTACGGCCCGCACCGGCTGGGGCGTGCAGATCGGCCGCACCCAGCGGATGGTGGCGTCCGTCAGCCGCGCCGTCCTCACCCCGGACGGCCGGCCGCTGTGCGCGCTGACCCTGGTCGGGCCGACTCCGGAGTTCGAGGAGCCGAACCTCTCCCGGCTGCGGGACGAACTGCGTTCGGCGGTCGAGGAGTTGGCCGCCGCTCTGGGCGTTCCGGGGGGCGCGGCATGACCGCGGGGGAGCGGGAGTCCGGGCCCGCCGTCCTCGGCCACGACGCCACCGTGGCCGCGCTCGACCCGCTGCGGCTGCTGGACGCCGTCAGCGGCGCCCTGGCCGCGATCGCCGCGGGGACCGTCTCCGCGCCGCCCCGTATCGCCGCCTTCGGGCCGCACGGCCTGCTCGGGGCGATGCCCGCCCACGTCCCCGGCCTCGGGCTGGCCGCCAAGCTGGTCACCGTCTTCGACGACCCGGCCCACCCCGGGCGCACCGCGCACCAAGGCGTCGTCGCCCTGTTCGACGAGACGGACGGGCGCCTGCTCACCCTGGTCGACGCCGAACCGCTGACCGCCCTGCGTACCGCGGCCACCGCGACCGCCGCCCTGCTGGCCCTGGCCCGGCCGGGCACCGAGCAGGTCACGGTGATCGGCACGGGCGCCCAGGCGGACGCCCAACTCACCCTGCTGACCGCCGTCCTCGGCGCGCCCGAGGGCGACCTCCCGGCCCGTCGCCTCCCCTGGCCGGCCGGCGCCGCGCCGACCGTCACCGTGGCCGGGCGCGATCCGGACCGCACCCGCGCGCTGGCCGCCCGGCACGGCGTCGTGGCCGCGCCCTGCGTCGAGTCGGCGGTCCGCGGCGCCGACGCCGTCCTGTGCTGCACCGCGGCCCGCGAGCCCGTCGTGGACCGCGCGTGGCTGCGGCCCGGTGCCCACGTCAGTTCCGTCGGCGGCTCGGGCGGTCCTGAGGTCGACCCGGCCACCGTCCGGGACGCGCTCCTGTTCGCCGAGTGGGACGGCGCGGCCGCCGCCCCGCCCCCGGCCGGCGCCCACGAACTCCAGGGCCTCGACCCGTCCCGGCTCACCCTCCTCGGCGCCGTGCTCAGCGGCTCGCGCCCGGGCCGCCGCGACGCCACCGAGCTGACCTTGTTCAAGTCCACCGGGCACGCCGCCCTCGACGTGGCAGCCGCCCGCGTGGCGCACGACGCCCACCTGGCGCGTCGCGGGAGTGCGGGAGCCGCTGCGCGCGGAGGGCCGCCGGGCGCCTCACCGTCGATGACGTCGGCTTCGTAGGCGTCGGCTTCGAGGGCGACACCGTCGCTGCCACGTTCGGCACCTCGCCGGCCGTAACTCCGGGCGCCGCGCGGCCCGGTCCGCGCCGCCCGGCCCACGCAGCCCGGTCCGCCCGGTCCGCCCGGTCCGCGAACGGGTTCGCGCGTCGCCGCGGCACGGCCAAGATCGGCACCCCTCGGGGAGCCCCTTCGTCGCGACCGCGCCCTCCTCGCCGAGCCATTACTTGGCTAGCCACATAAACGGTGGTACTTTTTATGTGGCTGGCCACGTAAAGGTGGCCGGTGACGTCATCCTTGGGGAGGCAGCAGTCATGAAGGCCATCGTTTTCGACACGTTCGGCGGCACCGAGGTCCTGCACGAGGCGGAGATCGAGGTCCCGCAGCCGGGCCCCGGCCAGGTACGCGTCCGCGTCAGGGCCGTCGGTGTCAACCCGGTGGACGGCAAGATCCGCTCCGGCGGCATGGAGGCGATCTTCCCGACCACGCTCCCCGCCGTGCCCGGCGGGGAGATCGCCGGTGTGGTCGACGCCGTCGGTGAGGGGGTCGACCACCTGAAGGAAGGCGACGAGGTGCTGGGCTGGTCCGACACCGGCTCCTACGCCCAGTACGCCGTGGCATCCGCGTCCGTTCTCGCCCACAAGCCGGCCGGGCTGGACTGGGCACACGCCGCCGCGCTGCCCGTGGCGAGCGACGGTGCCGAACGAGTGCTGGACCTGCTCGGCCTCGCCTCGGGCGAGACGCTGCTGATCCACGGCGCGTCCGGTGCGCTCGGCACCATCGCCGTCCAACTGGCCGTCGCCCGCGGCGCCCGCGTCATCGGCACCGCCGGCCCGGCCAACCAGGAGTACGTCGCCTCGCTCGGCGCCACCGCGCTGGTCTACGGGGAGAACCTGGTCGAACGGGTCCGGGCCCTCGCCCCCGAGGGGGTGGACGCTGTCTTCGACGCCGCGGGGAAGGGCGCCCTGGAGGACTCCATCACGCTGCGCGGCGGCACCGACCGGATCGTCACCACCGCCGACTTCCGCGCCCGCGAACTCGGTGTCGTCTTCGCCGAGGGCCCGCAGCGCCGCTCCGCCGCCCGGCTGGCCGAACTGGCCATGCAGGCCGGCGACGGCACCCTGGTGACCACGGTCGGGGCCGCCTACCCGCTCGCGGAAGCCGCCAAGGCGCAGCAGGCCAGCGATGCCGGCCACAACCGCGGCAAGATCGTCCTCACCGTCAACTGAACAGCAGGTGCGGGCTCCTGAGGTGGCGTACCGGCGTACCGGATTGCAGGCGTACCGGCGTACCGGCGTACCGGCGTACCGGCTTGCTGAGAACACGGCCGTGCGGATGCCATCGCACGCGAGCCGGCTCGTACGATCCCCGTAGCCGCACACGCCGCCTGCCTCCGCACCTTGTCCCACTCACCATGCCCATGGAGTAGCGATGCCCGACAGCACTTCACCCGAGCCGCCGGCCACGGCGCGTGACGGGCGATTGAGCTACGCCATCTTCCAGCTCGCTCGCGCCCACCGCGCCCGCGCCGCCGCCATGCTGCGCGCCATGAACCTGCACCCTGGGCAGGAACTGCTGCTGATGCAGCTCTTCGACAAGGACGGCCAGACCCAGGCCGAACTGCTGGGCTGTGTCGGCCTGGACCATTCCACCGTCTCCAAGTCACTGCGCCGCATGCAGGAATCCGGACTGCTCACGCGGGAACCGGCCGCCCATGACCGGCGGGTCATGGTGGTCAGCCTCACGGATGCCGGCCGGGCCCTTCAGGAGCCCATCGCCGACATGTGGCGCACCCTGGAGCAGCTCTCCGTGCGCGACCTGACCCCTGATCAGATCGAAGCGTTCACCGCGTGTGCGTACACGATCGAGAAGTCGATCGGGGATCACGGGCGCCCCGTGCCTGGCGGCGAACTCGGCTGAGCGGCCCGGTTCTCCAGGGTTGCCCGGGATCGTCCAACGGGCAGCCCAGTCAGCCCAGGCCGTCCAGTCAGTCCGGTAGTCCGGGTAGTCCGGGCAGCCCAAGAAGAAAGCATCGCTCCGCGCGGATCTGTGAGCGCCGTGTCCGAGCGGCCGTCTCACCGGTGCGTCGCACGCGCCTGGCAACAGCCAGGAAACGCACGTACATACACGCCCGCCACACACGCCCGAGCAGGTGGGAGCCCCGCGCCTTCGCGCGCCACTCGGGTTCCCCGCCGGCCTCGGCCGTGCCGCAGGCGACCCTTCTTCCCTCCTCCGTGACCACAGGGAGATTCCATGATGGACGCATTCGCTCCGATCGACGTCGCCGGCCGCCCGCTGGCCAACCGCATCGTGATGGCTCCGATGACCCGTAGCCGGGCCTACGGGCCGGGGGCCACCGCGACCGATCTGATGGCGACCTACTACAGCCAGCGCGCGAGTGCCGGCCTCATCGTCACCGAAGGGATACAGCCCTCGCCGGTCGGCCAGGGGTACCCCGACACGCCGGGCCTGCATGCGCCGGAGCAGGTGGCCGCCTGGCGCAGGGTCACCGATGCCGTCCACTGCGAAGGCGGAGTGATCTTCGCGCAGTTGATGCACACCGGCCGCCTCAGCCATCCCAGCCTGCTTCCTGCCGGTCTGAGCCCGGTCGCGCCTTCACCCGTCGCCGCCAAGGGCCAGGTGTTCACCCACCAGGGTCCGATGGACTTCGTCACCCCGCGGGAACTGGACACCGACGCCATCACCCGCACCATCGCCGACTTCGCCGACGCGGCACGCAACGCGATCGCCGCCGGCTTCGACGGCGTGGAACTCCACGGCGCGAACGGCTACCTGATCCACCAGTTCCTCGCACCCAACACCAACCAGCGCACCGACGACTGGGGCGGCGACGTCACCGGTCGTGTCCGCTTCGGCCTGGAAGTGGCCGCCGCCGTCGCGGAGGCGATCGGCGGCCACCGCACCGGCTTCCGCATCTCACCCGGCAACCCCTACAACGACATCGCCGAGAAGGACGCGGCGGACGTGGAGAACACCTACACCACCCTGGTCGCCAAGCTCGGCGAGCTGAACCTCGCCTACCTGCACATGCTCGAAGGAGTCGACCGAACGCTGACCGCACGCCTGCGCAAGACCTGGCCCTCGACGTTCATCCTCAACCCGTTCACCCTTCCCGAGCGCACCGGCCCGGACGCCCTCACCCTGATCCAGGACGGCACCGCGGACATGATCGCCTTCGGGGCGCTGTTCCTCGCGAACCCCGACCTGCCCGCCCGGCTGGCCGCCCAGGGCCCGTACAACACACCCGATCCCGCCACCTTCTACGGCGGCGACCACCACGGCTACACCGACTACCCGCACCTGTAGGGCAGGTCGCGACCGCGGGACGGGCCGAGCCTGGACGTGGCTTCCTGCCGGGTCGGCGGATGACCTTGTTCGGGCGGCCTGTCCCGCCTGCGTGACCTGCACCTCGCCGACCGGAACGGCCCGCACTCGCGTGGCCGGCGGATCGGCGTCACCGAGTACGCCGCCGCGGCTCCGGTTCGCCCTTGCCCGGCCGTGGGACCGTGCGGCACACGAATCGCGCACGCGGGCGTATCTGGCCGCACCATCCGCGAGATCCGGGGCGTACCTCCGGGGGCGTACCTCTGGGGCTGTGCCTCCCGGTAGGTGCCGGAGCACTACTCGCGTGCCGCAGAGCCGTTGGGCAGGCCGTGGGGGAAAGGTGCGTCGATCGGACGATCGGGGTTCCGGTCGGCCGTCGATGTGCGGCAGCAGCCGAGGAGCGTCGTCGGATCCATCGGCCGGACCGTTCACCGCCGTTGATCGTCGACGCGTGTTGCCGGCACTGTCCACCTGCGGGTTCGCGGTCACCGGCGCGAGTGTCGGCTGACGGTCGTTCGCCGATGCTCCGCCCCAGCTGGAGACGTCGGGGTCCGAATTCAGGTCGGCGCAGTGCCCGGCAGCGTGCTCGGCTGAGTCGTGCGCAGTCCGTCGAGAATGATCTGGAGATTGCGCTCCCACTGCCGGCCGCCCGCTCGCATGTCCAGGGTGCGCTCACCAGTCGCGGCGGCGGCGAGCAGGAAGGGGACATCCTGCCAGGCGACGTCCGTCCGCATGGCGCCGACCGCTTGGGCGCGCTCCACGAGACGCCGAATCCGTCCTCGCAGGTCCTCCAGGCGCTGGGTGAGAGTGACCCCGCAGGCCCCGCCGAGTGCCTCGCTGACGCCGCAGCTCTCTGCCCGCAGGCGCACGTAAGTCCCGGCGAACGTGCGGAGTCCATTCCAGGCGTCCGGGTCCCCCAGGGCTTGATCGGCCACGTCCGAGATCTCGTCGAGGATCTCCACGAGCACCATCTCCAGGAGCGCGTCAAGGGAGGGGATGCGGCGATAGAAGGTGCCGACACCTACGCCTGCCCGGCGCGCGATCTCGTGGGCGGACACCTCAACGCCGATTTCGGCAACCGCGACTCGCGCGGCCTCCACCAGGCGCTCGACGTTGCGCCGCGCGTCGGCGCGGGGGCGACGGCCCGACACGTCGACGAGCAGGCGGTCCACTGTGCTGCGCGGTTGGTCCATGCGCTGATCCTAGCGATAACTGGACCGATCCTGTCCGCTTGGCTAGAGTCTCCAACCGGACAAGATCGGTCCGTTTGGTTGGGGGCTGCCATGGAAGCGAAGAGAATCCGCGTCGGCATCATCGGGGCGAGCCCCGACCGAGGCTGGGCCGCCCGGGCACACGTCCCGGCCTTGCTGGCCCTGCCGGAGTACCGCATCACCGCGGTCGGCACCAGCCGCCCCGAGAGCGCACGGGCCGCGGCGCGGGAGTTCGGGGCCGCGCACGCTTTCACCGACGCCGGGCAACTCGCCGAGCACCCCGAGGTGGACCTGGTCGTCATCACCGTGAAGGTTCCTGCGCACGCCGAACTGGTCGAGGCGGCGCTGGCAGCCGGCAAGCACGTGTACTGCGAGTGGCCGCTGGCCCGAACCACCCAGGAGGCCGCGGCCCTCGCGACGTCAGCCCACGGCGCGGGCGTGCACCACGTGCTCGGGCTCCAGGCGCGGTATGCCCCGGCGATCGCCTACGCCCGCGAGCTGGTCGCCGATGGTCGTGTAGGACGCGTGACCTCGGCGACCGTTCACGCCGCCCGCGGGAAGGGACCTGGGGAGCGGATTCCCGCCTGGGCGGCTTACACCCTCGATCGCAACAACGGTGCCGGGACGCTTGAGGTCGCCGGCGGGCACACGCTCGACGCGGTGCAGTACCTGCTCGGTGGCATCAGCGACCTCTCGGCGATGGTGTCCGGCCAGCACCCGGTCCGTACCATCGCCGGTACCGGTGACACGGTGGAGGCAACGAGCCCCGACCACCTCCTTCTCAACGCGACCCTCACCAGCGGTGCCGTCGTGTCGGCCCACGTCCACGACGCCAAGGTCACCGGCGCCGGGACCCGACTGGAAATCTCCGGCACCAAGGGAGACCTGGCCATCGTCTCCACCGGGGCTGCCGGCCCAGCAGGCATCCAGATCGGTGAACTGCGCGTGCAAGGGCCAGGTGATGCGGACGGCACCTTTCAAGAGCTGCCCGTTCCCAGCCGGTACCGCTGGATCTCCGGGCTCGATCCCGCCGCCGAGAGCTTCAACGTGGCCCAGATGTACGCCCGGCTGGCCCTCGACCTCCGCACCGGCTCACGCAGCGTCCCGGACTTCGATGCCGGCCTGCGGCTGCACCGCCTGCTTGACGCGATCAGGCTCTCCGCGGATACGGGCACCCGGCAACGCTTGGGCTGACAGGCCGGACTGATCGGGGAGTGGCTGCCGTCGCGAGGCCGAGCCGTTCGTCCATGTCGAGGCGGAAGGTTCCGTACGGGTTGATGTGCGACCGGAAGAGCGCGGTCGGGCCGGGCCGGTCCGCGCCGGTCCGTGCCGGTCCGTGCCGGTCCGTGCCGGTCCGTGCCGGTCCGCGCCGGTCCTCGTTCGGGAGCTTCCTCGCCCAGACCCGGTTCGGCGAGCACCCGTTGGTCGGACCTCCGCCGAGGCATTCCGGTTGAACGAGGGCCCGCTCAGGGCCTGTTCGGCGTTCTGATCAGCACCTGCAGCGACTTCACCAGGCGCGCCGCGTCCTTCTCGCCGAGCGGGGCGAGGAACTCGCGTTCCGCCGCCTCGCGGGCGTCCTCCGCATCGGCCCGCGCCCGTCGGCCCCGCTCGGTCAACTCAACGACGTTGCGGCGGCGGTCCTCCGCACTGCGGCGCCGCTCCACCAGCCCTTTGCCCTCCAGCGCGTCGACGAGCGCGACCATCGTCGTACGGTCCACGCCCAGCCGCCGCGCGGCCTCCAGTTGGGACAGCGGGCGGCCCGCCGCCAGCACCGCGAGCACCGCCAACTCCCGTGCGTCCAGCCCGAACGGGGCCAGTGCGGGCCCGGCGTGCTCGGCCAGCCGCAGTTGCGCGTGTTTGAGCAGGTAGCCCAGCCGCGTGCCGAGCAACTCCTCGACCGTCGCCCCGTCGTCGTCATTCTCCGCCATCCCCAAACCTTAACCATCATCTGATCATCAGCAGTCCTGACGATCAACTAGGCTGATGGTCATGCCTGTTGACGCACCTCACCGCGCGCTCCGCTTCGGCGTCAAGACGACGCCCATGCACCTGGCCTACGACGACATCCTCCGCGTCTGGGAAGAAGCCGACGAACTGCCCGAACTCGACGACGCCTGGCTGTGGGACCACCTGATGCCGCTGGCCGGGCCGCCCGGCGGCGCCGTCCTGGAGGGCTGGACGCTGCTGGCCGCACTGGCCGCTCGCACCACCCGGCTCCGTCTCGGCCTGCTCGTCACCAGCAACATGCTGCGCGCCCCCGCCCACCTCGGAAAGATCGCCACCACCGTGGACGTGATCTCCGAAGGACGCCTGATCATGGGCCTGGGCGTCGGCGGAACCCGGCAGCCCGACGGCCCCAACCCGGCCGTCGCCGAGTACGCCGCCTACGGCCTCCCGCTCCCGAGCCCCGGCGAGGGTCTGGCCCGCCTCACCGAGACGATCACCATTCTGCGCAGCATGTGGAGCGAGGAGGTCTTCGATCACGACGGCGCCTTCACCACCCTGCGCGGCACCCGCAACGGACCCGGCCCAGTCCAGCCCGGCGGCCCACCGCTGCTGCTCGGCGGCTGGGGCGACCGCACCCTGCGGATCATCGCCGAGCACGCCGACATCTGGAACATCCCCGGCCCGCCCCACAACAGCACCGACCGGATCGCCGAGCGCGCCCGCGTCCTGGACGCGCACTGCGCGGCGATCGGCCGCGACCCCGCCGAGATCACCCGCTCCGCGCAGATCATCGTCGACTACGCCGACCCCGCAACCACCCGCGCCCACGTCTACGCACTCGCCGCTGCCGGTATCCGACACGTCGTCCTCGCACTGCCCCGCCCCTACCCGGACAAGCCCGCCCGCTGGCTCGTCGACGAGATCATCACCCCTGTCCGTGAGAAGGGCGCCTGACCGGCCATCGTTCAACCGACACCGGCAACCTGCGTGGCCAGCTGCCGAGAAGCCGCGGCAACTCCACCCGTCCGCATCGTCTTCGCCGTCCCGCAGGTCCGGCTTGTCGTCGGCCAGGAGATCGCCGGCCGAACGGTCACCCACCATCCACGACGCGAGTGCGAGCGCGAGGTCCTCGCGTGGATGGGACACGACTCCGAAGACGGCGTCGACTACGGTCGCGTCCCCTACGCGCGACGCCTCAACGGCGAGCCGGTCTTCGACGACCCGGAGATCTTCGACGCGCCCGTGCATCCGTACGACGAATACCCCGGTCGAGCCCTCCTCAAGGCTCTCCTTGGGTATGAGTCCGAGGCGAAGGACCTCTGATGAGAGCCGCCCTCGCCGCTTCCGTGTCCTGAAGTTCTCGCGCCTGGCGAGAAGAACGTAGGGACGGCGTCCGCGGACGCCGTCCCATCGACCCGCGGCCGGATCGCGCGGTGCCCGATCAACTCATCAGTCTGGGCAACGGAAGTGATGATGTGTCACTTCACTTGGTGGCCTTGCGCCCAATGGCCCAGTGAAGCTCTTGCAAAGAATGTAAGCGCCTGGACCGGGGGCCACGGCTTCGTGGGCGGCATCGAGAGCGACACCACCGGCCTCACCCACCTCGGCGTAGGCGGCTACGACCCCACCATCGGACGATTCGTCTCCCTCGACCCCGTTCTCGAACTGACGGACCCACAACAGGTCAACGGCTACTCCTACGCGGCCGGAAATCCCATCACCGGCGCCGACCCTGACGCGAAGGACACGGTCAGCGGATACGCCCACGCTCTCGCCAGCCTGAAACAGGCGTTCAAGGACATCCGCCACGGCCATTCGGCCCAGGTGCTCGGAAATCTCGTGGGGATGATTCTCCTCGCCGCAGCAACAGACAAGGTGACACTGGATCTCGGAGTCATCAAGCAGAAGCCCCGCGGCTGCAGCTTCAGCCCGGACGCCGAAGTCCTCATGGACGGTGGCAAAACCAAACCCATCGGAAAGATCAAGCCCGGGGACGAAGTCGAAGCAGCAGACCCCGACACCGGCAAGCACCAGAAGGCCGAGAAGGTCACCGCCACCTGGATCAACCACGACGACGACCTCGTCGACCTGACCATCGACACCGGCAGCGACCACGCCAGCGTCCTGCACACCACCTCCAAGCACCCCTTCTGGGACGACACCCTCCACAAGTGGCTCCCCGCAGCCCAACTCACCCCCGGCCACGCGCTCGAAACCGCCACCAACACCCACGTCTGCCTCGCCGGCAAGACCACCCACCCCGGCACCGCGACATGTACAACCTCACTGTCAACGAGCTGCACACGTACTATGTACTCGCTGGGCAGACGCCGGTCCTGGTTCACAACAGCAACTGTGATCCTCGATTCGCGGTCGACTCCAAGGGGAACGCCACCGATCTCGCCAATCCGGGAGGCAGGGTCGGCGTTCCGAAACTTGAAGGTGGCACCCTGCTAGAAGTGGGCGGGCGCGTCTGGGGTTCCGGAGATCCGTCTCACCTCATAGGAACACGTTCCCCGGCTGAATTGCGAGGCTTGGCAAGCAGGGGCGACGCGGAGAAATTGCAGGACTTCTACCAGAGTGCAGCACTCGCAGGAAAAGGTGGGAAGACTGCACCGGCGCGCGTGGTGCTGACTCAGGAGATCATCGATGCTTGGAGATAGTCAGGTGAGCGACGAAGAGCAGGTCGTAGACCTGAAATTTGTGGCGGCGCGAGGGGAGAGCGTCGAGGTGTGCTTCGAGCCGGTAGGAACCACCTTCTCCCTGAGCGATGGGGAGGCGGTCTTTCTCCGGACCGCAATCTCAAACGTGGCCTCGCTTGAGATTGTTTCATGGCCTAACGGGATTGGGGTTTGGGTCCCCTATCCCGGCGACTACGCGATCATTGACTCAAAGGGGAAAGAAATCGATACGCTCTGAGCCTCTCCCGTAAGAGGAGAGGGCGGCTCCGGATGCGTTACGACGCCTCGGTGAGAATGCCCAGCCAGCGGCACCTGGAGTGAATCCACGGGTGCAAGTCTGAAGCCCTGTCAGGTGTTCCCTGGCAGGGCTTCAGTGTGCTGTGACGGCAGTAGTTGACGGCAACGTCAGCGGACGGCGGCTCCGACGAGGGGTGGTTCGTCGCCGTCGTCAGGCTTGCCCGTGATCTCGGCGGGGTTGCGGAGGGCATGGCCGAGGCGGTCGATGGCGTCGCGTTGGAGGCGGAGCCGGACATGGGTGTACACGGTGGCGGTGACGCCGATGTGGGCGTGCCCCAGCAGCTCCTTGATCACGACGAGTTCGACTCCTTGTTCCAGGAGGAGGGTGGCGGTCGAGTGGCGGAGGTCGTGGAACCGGATGCGACGGAGTCCGGCCTGGCGGAGCAGGGTGTTGAAGTGCCGGGTGAGGGCGGACCCTTCGATCGGGCCGCCGTCGGGGCGGCTGAAGACGTAGCCGCTGTCCTCCCAGCCCGTCCCCACCGCCTCACGTTCCTGGAGTTGCCGGTCACGGTGCTGTTCGAGGGAGCGCTGGCACGGCGTCGGCAGGACGATGCGCCGTTCCGAGCTCTTGGTCTTCGTCGGGAGGGCGGTCAGGCCGCTGGAGGGGGTGCGTTGGGGGCGGATGCTGGCGGTTGCGCCGGCCAGGTCGAGGTCTTCCCAGCGCAGGCCGAGGAGTTCGCCCTTGCGGAGCCCGGTATGCAGGGCGAGCTCGAACAGCGGCTGCAACCGGTGACCGCTCGTCGCGGCCAAGAACGTGCGCGCCTCGTCGGCGGTGAGGGGGTCGAAGCGGCGAGGGCGGGGTGTGCCGGTGCGGACGTTGCGGGCGACGTTGCGCGGGATCTCCTCCTCGCGTACGGCGTGCTCCAGGGCGACTTGAGGACGGAGTGCACGTAGGCCAAGGTCAGCGGTGAGAGCCGCCTTGCGCAGCACTTTCCGGCAGCACAGCAGAGATGCCGAGATTGACCGCCTTTGTGAGGCTTGGGGAGTTCGAAGGGTTCCTGAACGATACAGGGAGTTTCTATCCCTGATGGGGCGCGGCGCTGGCAGGATCCTGAAGGGTACCGACGCCTTCTTCCCTGAGATCATCGATATGCCGCGGGCAGTCGATGAATTTTTCTCCGACAATCCTCATGGGATGAATCTACCCGATGGCGCTGTTGTGTTTGCCATGCATCAGGGGTATCAGGTTTATTGGATGGAGGTGACATCCCTAGTACGGCAGCTGTAGATCGTGATCTTGTCCTCGAGTGGCCCTCTATCCTGCCGACCCGCCTGCTGAGTCCTCTGCGCCGTCGACGACCGAACGAACGCACCTCATCCAGTCCTCCCAGGCAGCGGGGTCTGTCGTTCCGCCGTCCGCCTCGATGCCGATGTCGCCCAGGAGCGTGAGAAGGTCGTCCCCGGCGCGGTTCGCGAACTGCCACACGAACCGCGACATGGCGACGAAGGCCTCGCGCTCGTTCAACTCGTAGCGACTCATCAGGGCTTTCCAACCTCGGGCGGAGCCCGGTAGTCCAGGGCCGAGGGTCGTGATCTGCCTGCCTGGGCAACAGCGCGGCCACCGAAGATCATCGTGGTTTGTGAAGACAACGAAGGATCAAGCAGTGGCCGCAGGTCACAGCGTAGACGTTGAACGATGGCAGGTGATGTTCGAGGGCCTGATGGCCCGCGTCGCAGGTCGGTTCGCCCGGGTGGAACCCCGCCGCCGCGCCCGCTCGCTGGTGCTGGGGCTGCTGTGCTGTCGGATCTGCCGCGCAAGAGTTGCTGGACGATCGCGGAGCATGCCGGAGACACCACCCCCCACGGGATGCAGCACCTACTGGGCCGTGCCAAGTGGGACGCCGATGCGGTCCGCGACGACATCCGCACCTACGTGGTGGACCACCTGCGCGACGAAGAGGCGGTCCTCGTCGTCGACGAGACCGGCGACTTGAAGAAGGGCATCGCGACGGTGGGCGTCCAGCGCCAATACACCGGCACCGCGGGCAGAATAGAGAACGCGCAGGTAGCGGTCTACCTCGTTTACTCCGCGCGGGCCGGACACGCCGCCATCGACCGGGAGCTGTATGTCCCGCGTTCCTGGACCGAGGACCGCCAGCGGTGCCGGGCGGCCGGCATACCCGCCGCTGTGGGCTTCGCCACCAAGCCCGCTCTGGCCGCACAGATGATCGCCCGCGCCCTGGACTCCGGCGTCGCGGCGCGATGGGTGGCAGGTGACGAGGTCTACGGCGGCAATCCGACCCTTCGCACCGCACTGGAACACCGCGAGGTCGGCTACGTCCTCACGGTCGCCTGCGACCACCAGATCGCCACGAGGGGAGGAAGACTGCGGGCGTCCGCGCTGGTCAAGAAGATGCCCAAGCGGGCCTGGCAGAAGCTCTCCGCCGGGACCGGCGCGAAGGGCCACCGCTTCTACGACTGGGCCGTGGTCCACATCGCCGATCACCGCCCCGGACACCACCAACTCCTGGTCCGCCGAAACCGGCGCACTCGCGAACTCGCCTTCTACCGCTGCTATTCGCCCATCGCCGTGCCACTGTCCACACTCGTACGGGTAGCCGGGCGCAGGTGGACGGTCGAGGAGACCTTCCAGACGGGAAAGGAACTGACCGGATTGGACGAACACCAGGTCCGCCGGTGGACGTCCTGGCACCGCTGGGTCACCCTCGCGATGCTCGCGCACGCCTTCCTCGCCGTCGTCACCGCAGACGAACGCACTCACCGGCCCGCACCAGACGGGCTGATCCCATTGAGCAGCAACGAGATCGCGCATCTGTTCAACAGACTGATGGCACGGCCCGCCCACGCTGCAGCGCACCGCCTCCGCTGGTCCCACTGGCGACGACGCCACCAAGCTCGCGCCCGCGACAGCCACTACCTGAGACAAGCAGCAGCTCAACCATGATCACGATCTACAGCTGCCGTACTAGACGACCCTCCCGTGTCTTTCTACATGGAAAGGGAGGCTGCTCCGATGGGCCATTGGCCATCGTTTACGGAATTTATGAACTCTGAATACGCGAAGACCTATTGAGAGTGACCCACGTTTAGGTATTCAGCCAGGGTCTCTTCTCTAAAACCGAGCGCGAATCATCCCCGCCCATCCCTGGATGAAGTGCGCTGCTAAAAAACTTCTCATGAATGCTGTACTAGGCCGTGTTTTGGAAGTGGCTCCGGAGCTGTGTTCCTTGCTGTGATGATCGCGGTGTGGGGCGTGGGGATCTTTCGGATGGCAAGTGGGCTGTGTTGAAGCCGTTGTTGCCGGTCACGGAGGTGGGGCGGCCAGCGATGGGTCAGAGGCGGTTGATCGACGGGATCCGCTGGCGGGTGCGGACCGGGACGCCCTGGCGGGATATTCCGCCGGAATACGGGCCGTGGCAGACGGTCTACGGCCTGTTCCGCCGCTGGCAGCGCCAGGGTGTTTGGGCGATGCTGCTGACCGGACTGCAGGCCAGGGCGGATGCTGCCGGGCTGATCACCTGGGAGGTCAACGTGGACTCCACGGTCTGCCGGGCCCACCAGCACGCCGCCGGTGCCCGCCGCGACGGGCACTGTCAGAAGGAACCTCCCGGCGGGTGCCGGACCGAGCCTGAAAACCACGCGCTCGGCCGCTCCCGGGGCGGCTTCACCACGAAGATCCACTTAGCGTGCGAGCAGGGACAACGCCCGCTGGCCTTGCTGGTCACGGCCGGACAGGACGGGGACAGCCCCCAGTTCGTCCCGGTCCTCGAAGCGATCCGGGTGCCGAGGACCGGGCCCGGACGCCCGCGGATGCGACCTGTGCGCGTGCGGGGTGACAAGGCGTACTCATCCCGCGCGAACAGGGCCTACCTGCGCAGACGAGGGATCCGCTGCACGATCGCGGAGCCCGCTGACCAGGTCGCGCACAGCAAGCGGCGCGGAAGGGCGGGAGGCCGACCTCCGGCTTTCGATCGGGAGGACTACAAGGCCCGGCACGCGGTCGAGTGCGGCATCAACCGTCTGAAGAGGAACCGGGCGGTCGCCACCAGGTTCGACAAGCTTGCGGTCCGCTTCGAGGCCACCGTCCACATCGCTGCGATTCAGGAATGGCTGTGACCCTGTCCGGGCCGGCGACTCCGCGTGCCATGCTGACCCGGCACCGCTGGGATTGTCGCGCGAGGAGAGATGTTCGGTGGCCGCTACGTACTACTGCGCCGACAGCGAGAACGGCGACCACATCGACGACCCCTCCGAAGACGCTCTGTTCGAGCTGATCAGCGACCTCAACGACACCGACAACACCTTCGTCGTCATCCAGCCCGACCAGGACGAACCGGTTTGGTTCACCTCCGTCGCGGTCCTGGAGGACGGTGGTTACGAGGTCGTTCGTCGAGACGCTTCACGCCGCGAACACGAAGTCCAGGTCGAGGCCAGCATCAGCCGGATCGCAAACGACCTCACCCTCTGGATGGCCGCCCGGCACTCCACCAAGCAGCCAAACTCCCAGGTCAGCACCTTCCAAAACAGGTCCTAAGCTTGTCGTTTAACCTCGGCGAGCGAGGGACCTGCTGGTCTATGAATTGTCGGTGCAGTCAGCCGCGGTCCAGGTCGCGACGAGATCACGGCAGACGACGGTGAGTGAGCCGTTCCAGAACGCGATCTCGTGACTGCAACCGTTCTGGTGGGGCAGGACCTCGTCGAGGATGACCGTCCCGACGGTTGCCCAGTCGTTGTCCTCGATGCTTCCGCCATCGAAGCTGGAGACACCTATATAGCGGATGACCAGGTCTTCTTCGTGCTTCCAGCAGTTGTGCCGGAACTGGATCTCCATCTGCTGGTCATCTGCTCCGACGCCGCGGATGTGCTGGACCTCCAGATCCTTCACACACCGCTTGCTGGAGAAGTCGTAGTGCTCTGGCGCAGTGGCGAATCGCCGGGCCCCGGCAGGCAGATCGACAGCCAACGACGGCAGGTGCTCCAGGTATCGAGCAGGGGAAAGGACGCCTGACAGGTTGCCGACCTGCGCATCCAGATTGATGTATTCCATCGCCCTTCGTTCCCGCTCGTGGCTCTGCTGGCCGACGAATCGTCGCACGACTTCCATGCTGTCGGCCCGGAGATTCACGCTGCCGTACTTGGCTCTGAGCTGCGGCGGGGTTTGGTGCCGACCTTGTGGTGTGCGGGTCGGGTGTAGGACTCGCCGGTGGCGAGGACGAGGCCGACGTCGTACCGGGGAGCGGGTCGCCGGTTCTTCGAGCCTAGCGGGCGGCCGGGGCCGGGCCTGGTGGGTTTTGGTGCACCGGCTGGCGTGCCCGTCTTCGCACGCAGGTTCCTGAACCCTCGACGGACCCGGGCGGGGGTGAGCCTGTTCGGTTCCGCGGGTCGTTCCCAGGGACGTCGGAGGTCGCGTGCAAGTGGGCGGGCGAGGCGGAGTTGGGCGTGTGCGGCCAGGACGAGCCAGGTCCAGCGGTCTGCCGCCGCCGAGTCCCGCAGCTTGGGCCTGGTCCAGCCGAGAGTCTGCTTGAGCAGTCGGAAGGTGTGTTCCACGTCGAAGCGGCGGAGGAACGCCTGCCAGCACCGGTCGACGTCGGCTGGGCCAGCGCTGGTGCCCGACCACCACAGCCAGACGGGCTTGTTCACCCCGCCGCTGGGCAGCCTTTCGACTGCCAGCCGGATCACGGTGCCCTCGATGATGGGCAACGGTCCCTCGTGGTCGAGCCAGGCTGCCCAGCGGGTCAGCCGGGGGTGCAGCCGGTCCCATGCCTGCGCGGTCGCGGTCCCGTACCGGTCGGTGTTGGTGGCGGTTGCCGCGGTGGTTTCGCCCCCAGGTCTCGGGTCGGCCGAAGACGAACTCGCCGCCATGCTTGGGCGGGCGGCCGCCCTGAGGCGGGCAGATCCACGGCACCGGAACGGGCTTGCGCATGACCCGGTCCGAACGGAGCCGGCCCAGAACTTCCACCGGCAGGTCGGCCAGGAGGTGGGCTATGCGGGGCGCGTCGTAGCCCGCGTCCAACACAACCAAGACCTCCGGGTCCCCGTCCCGCCACTGGCCGGCGTCCACGAGACGTTGGACGACATCACGGACTTGGTTGGTGGTGACCGCGGCCAAGTCGGCACCGGGATCGAGCCGGATCGCGTCCAGCAGTGCTGTCCACGAGGTCCGGCCCGTCTCCAGCGCCGCCACGATCGAGTACGGCCACCCGGGCACCATCTGGTGCTTGCCCAGACCGCGGCCGAAGGTATGGCAGAAGGAGCGGTCCGAGGAGGTGTCGGCGTCCGGCCGCAGCCACGAGGAGACGTCGACCGCCAGCACTAGCCGACCGTCGCCGGCTCGGGGAAGTGAGACACCGCTCAGCGCTCGCCGCAGTCGGGCGACGTCGATCCGACCGTGGTTGATCCCAGAGTACAAGGCGCCGTGCCCGCGCCGGTGCTCGGGCGCGAGCGCCAGGTCCACGAGGGTGCGGACCGGCCCGTCGGTGCACAGCAAGGCGTCGCACAACTCGAACAGGGCGTCGCTCCGGGCGGTCAGGCACGCGTACAACTCCGAGCGGAACTCCGCCAGCACCGTCAATGCGTCTCGTTGAACTTCGTGCTCGACCAGTCCCACGATCCCGGCCTCCGTACTGCGCTGTCGCTCAGCACAGGATCGGCCCGCGGCGCCTCACACCGCTGGTGAACTGGGAAAACACCGAACAAGTTCGACCTTTGTTCGACGCCGGACCATAAACGACAAGCTAAGGGTTGTCCCGCTATGTGCATGAGGTGGCAGGGGCAGGCGTGGGAGCAACAGCCATACTCAACGTGTGACGATCACGGATGTTGACGATCTGCTGCCAGACTCGTGGGATCTGTTGGCGGGGACCGACTGGGCTTCACTCGAGCATGCCTGTGGGTCGGCCGCAGGAACCCCTGCTCTGCTGGCCGGACTGTTGGCGGACGACGCCGGCACACAGGCCAGGGCTCTGCGGCACCTCAACGACCCGGTGCATCACCAGAACACGACCTACTCCGCGACCGTGCCTGCGGCACTGTATGTGGCGGCGATCCTCAGCGACCCGCGCACGGGCACCTTTGTGGTCGACCGTGACGGCCGAGCCCTTCCGCTGCGCGCTGCCTTGCTGGACTGGGTGACGTCGGTGGCCATCGAGGTCGACAGCGAGGCAGAGGCGCACATGGCAGGGGTAGGGCTTTGCCTGGAGGAGCATTCAGAGTCCGTCCAGGTCCGGGCACTGCGTCCCGGGTCTTCCAGGCTGTCTCTGCTTTCCTCCACGCTCCGGACCTTGCTGTTCAGGAAGCGGCCGCTGCTGCGGCTGTCTCACTCCTGGACGCCCCGGAGCTCGTTCAGCAGCGTGGCCTTCTTGCGCCGCTGGTCCGTGATGTGTTGGTCTCCAGCGACAACCGTTCGTATCGCTTTATTGCTGGCCGTGGTCTCAAGTCCTGGGGAGAGGGCACAGGTGCGCTGCCTGACGAGCAAGACGCAGATCTGTGGGCGGGTGGCTGCAGCAGCGAACCGCCCGAGTGGGCGCTGTCGGGCACGAAGGACGCCGTCGGCAGGACCATGGTCGTCGCGGACGGCGGCTACCGGGGCACCGGGCTGGTCATCCCGCACCGCCGCGAACGCGGCCAGACTGAAGTCCCGGCCTGGAAGGAGGAACACAACGCCTCCCACCGTAAAGTCCACGCCCGCGTCGAGCACGCCTTCGCCCGTATGAAGAGCTGGAAGATCCTCCGTGACTGCCGCCTGAAAGGCACCGGCGTCCACCACGCCATGCTCGGCATCGCGCGCCTGCACAACCTTGCCCTCGCCGGATAGAGACGACGACCACGCTCAGGCAAGTCCGCCAGCCATGCCGACCAGTGGAGGTGGCGTGTGGCGCGGCCATCGCACGCCCGCGTGTTCCGACGCGGCGGCTCGGAACGCCTCCATCAGTGTGCATCCCGGATACGTCCCGAAGACCGTGTATTTCCAGCGGTGATAACACGACCAGTAGCTCACCACGCGTCGCTCCGTGCGCGCGAAGAAGGCTGGATTCCGGGCGATGAAGTCCCCATAGAGCCTGCGCTGGGCCGAGTTCGGGACAGCGAGGCCGACAAGCCCCCGCCCGATCACGTCAAGGATCTCCAGCACGTATTCGCCGGCCAACTGCAGCACGAACGGGGCCACCCATGGTTCCCCCGACGCCACGATCTGTTCGAGACGGCGCTGGCGGACCCGGCCATCACTGTGCCGGGAGTACAGGCAATGCAAGATCACCTGCTGGGTTCCGGTCAGGGAGCACTCGAAGTCGGCGCCCGGCTCCTCGTTGTAGATGCGCGAGGGAATGGCGACGGTCTCGCCCTGCACGTCAACCTCGAAGGACTCCATCGGCGCGAGCCTGGCGTCCGGCATGACCGCCAGGACGCTCTGCACGTCACCTGCAAGCCGGGGCGGAAACGCTGCCGCCAGGACATGGTCGACGTTCGATGGGTCCCGCGGCAGGTGCACAACAGGAGGATAGGCCGCGAGTCCCTCGATCCCTCGACCGCCCACCTCAGCATTGCGGGAGTCACGCCGAGGAGAGTCAATCACGATGGCCCAGCGAGCAACCCAGAAGCCCGCATGTCCCATGGCACGCGGGCCGTGCCTGCTGCCGTGGACCACCTCCGACGGGCGCCCCTGCTACCTGAGCACCGACGGCCAGGGCTACCTCACCGGCCTCGCCGACAGCATCGAATCCGTACAACTGAGCATGGGCGACGACCTGTTGACCTACGCCCGCGACACCATCGCCCCGGACGCGAAGAACCTGTCGGCGACCGAATACCGCTGGCTGGCCCGCCGATTGACCGAAGCCCTCTCCGATGCGCTCAGGATCGCCGACTCTCGCGGGCCACGCCTCCCCGAGCCCGAAGAGGTGGCCGAGGATGCCTGACTCCGCGAAGGCAGACGTGCCATCCCGCAAGGCCGCCCGAGGGCGCTACCGGTTCCGCGAGTACCACGTCACCACCGCCCCCGACCCGCTGGCTCTGCCGGCCTTCGCGGCGATGTGTGTCACCGGCGAGGAACACAACTGCGGTGCCACATCCGGCACCGTGCACACCCCGGACGAGCTGACCCACTGGATCGCCGGACACTGCGCCACCACCAGCCACGAGCTGTACGAGCAGACCACCCGCACCTTTCTCCGCGCTGAACCCGGCGCATGGCAGTACGGTCCTCGTGCGTCGCAGCCGCGCCAGCAACAGCACGACGTAACTCCGGTGCCCCTGACGGCAGTAGCGACGGCAACACCCACGGATTCCCCCGCACAACCACGGACACCAGCGGAACCCGAAACCGCCGCTGATCTGCGAATACGCAGATAGAGAGGGGTCGCGTAGCACACGTACTATGTGCTGGCGGGACAGATCCCGGTACTCGTCCACAACACCGGCTGCCTTCTGCACACGGTGGGTGGGCCGAGGGTTCGACCGGGGAAAGATATCGACGTGAATGCAGACAACGGTCCTACTGCTGAGCAACTGAAATCTCTGGATGTGCAGGGGCTCTCGACGTTTGATTCGGTGGAGAACGCCAGCCGTATCGGCCTGAAGGGGCAGGTTCGTACCCCTACAGGTCCACTTCCTGACGGGTTGGGTGTTATCGCCGACGGCAGAGGAGCCGGAGGTCCACGCGCACTTGGTCACCACACCGTCTACCCGACGCGTCGCATGCCGTTCGATGAGTATGTAGCGCTCATTCAAGGGATGGACTGGCAGAATATGGGAAAGAAGCTGTGAGTTCTGTAAGAGAGGCCATGGAGATGGAGGAATGGCGTGTCTTGGTGACGGCTGAGCAAGAGGTCGCTCGACGTCGCGCCGGGGTGAACCAATTGCCCTCACGTGTGGACTTGCTGTCGAAGGCACTTTCGAGCAGTTCGGCGTGGGACCGGTCTGTCGCTCTGGATTTCCTTCGCCTCTTCCCCGAAGACGTTCCGAAGCTGCTTGATCTGCTAGTTGACCTTTCCCTGTCGACCGGGTGGACGCGGTCCGCCCTTGAGGCGATTATGGCAGCTCGGAAAGAAGTAGAGCCATCGCAATTTGCCCGGGTGGCGCTGGAGCGCCTATCTGATGGTGAAGTCGAAGACTATCTCAGGTTGGCTGACGTGCTTGTCGAGATTGAAGCGTGGGAGGCTCTGAGTGCCGTGATCGACAAAGCTGCCGAAAGCGACAACTATGAAATCCGGGAATTTTCTCGCAGTTTCACTGAAAGCCACGGAGATATGTTGCCTTGATTGGTGCACAGCCTTCGTTGGAAAATGAGCCGAGCCTTGCGCTTTCTGACTTTCCACGGGTGTAAGGCTGAAAACTCGAATTCCCGTCAGGCGCGTTCCGACGGGGATTCGACATGGAGTGACTGCGGTAGTTGACGGCAGCGTCAGTGGACGAGGGAAGCGCAGAGTGGCGGTTCGCCCTCGTCCTTGGCCTTCGCCGCACCGTTGAGCGCGGTGCTGAGGGTGTCGATGGCCTCGCGCTGGACGCGGAGCGGGACGTGGGCGGGGCCGTCGATATGGGCGGGGGCGAGGAGTTCCTTGATGACGACGGAGTCGACGCCCGCCCTGTTCCAGGAGGCCGGGTTGGCCTTGGGCGCGGTTGATGGCGCCGAGGGCTGCGGGGGTGGGGGCGGTGTCGGCGAAGGTGGTGGAGCTGGTGTAAGTGGCGGCCTGGGCGACGACCTCGGCGACGTACCACTGGGCGTGGTTGTAGGCGTAGAGGGCGGCGTCGAGGTCGTGGTTGTCGTGGGCGCCGTCGGTGCAGAGGGAGGGGGCGGCGGCGTAGATCGCGTCGCGGGGGTCGTAGGGCGAGGGCGATGCTGTTGTGGCCCGGGCGGGGAGTTGGTGCGCGACGGCGGTGAAGGTGGCGGGCTCGAACTGCATCGGGCCCTCTGCGCCAGCTGAGTTCGTGCCGGTGTGGACGCCGGGCGGGTCGCTGAACGGGGCGAGCAAGGACTGGGTGGCTGCTGCGGCGAGTGCGATGAGCAAGGTGAGGGCGGCCAATGCAGCCGTGGCGGTCTTCCCCGTGGCGCTCACCTTCGGGGCCAGGGAGCCGCTCGGCGCGATGGGCGCCCGGCGCCGCCTCGCCGGGCGCATCACGTGCGCGTTCGGCCTGGTCAAAGCGCTCGCGTCCGCATCAGTGGTCGGGGTCGAGCCGGGGATCGAGGTCGAGGCGGTCAGCGGCAGCGCCCATCCCGGGCACCCCCCATTCCGGCGCCCCCACTCCGGCAGCGCCCATCCCGGCAGCGCCCATACCGGCGCCTCCCACACCGGCGCCCTCCGCACCGGCACCGCCGACACCCGCATCATCGGACCCGACCCGCGCGGGCTCCTCGTCGAACCGGGCGGGAAGGTGGGGGCTGTCCGCGGGTGCCGTCCTCGTCCGCGCCCGCTGGGTCGCCGCCACGCAGACCAGCACCGCCACCGCCGTCGGCAGGGTCGCGGCCCCCAGGTGCTCGCCGAGCAGCAGCGCCGACCAGACGAGGGTCAACACGGGCTGCGCGAGCTGGAGTTGGCTGGCCCGGGCCACCCCGATCGCAGCCAGCCCCCGGTACCAGACCAGCAGACCGAGAAACTGCGCCACCACCGCGAGCCACACCAGCCCGCCCACCGACTCGCCGGTCAGCCGCACCGGTTCACAGGCAAGAGCGACCACCGCGCCCGGAACCGTCAGGGGCAGTACGCCGACCAGCGACCAGCCGGCCACCTGCCAGCCGGGCATCACCGCGGCCAGCCGACCGCCCTCCACGTAGCCCGCCGCGCACACCAGCAGCGCGGCGAAGAGGTAGCCGTCCCCCGCGGTGAGCGCCCCGCCGCCCGTCCCCAGGGCGAAGCCCACCACGACGGCTCCGCCGGCGACGGCCGCGACCCAGAACGTGAGGGACGGCCGTACGCCGGTGCGCAGGGCGCCGATGACCGCGGTGCACAGCGGGAGCGCGCCCACCACGACGGCCGCGTGCGAGGTGTCGGTGGTGCCGAGGGCGAGCGTGGTCAGCAACGGGTAGCCGAGGACCACCCCGAGGGCGACCACGGCCAGTCCCGGCCAGTGCTCCCGGTCCGGCAGCGGGACACGGCCCAGGAAGAGGAACGCTCCGGCCACCGCGGCCGCCAGCACCGCACGCAGGCTCACCGTGCTCCAGGGCCCGAGGCCGCTCAACGCCCAGTGCGTGGCGGGAAAGGTGAGCGAGAAGACGGCGACCCCGAGGCAGGCGAGCAGGGTGCCGCGCGGGGTCGAATCGCCTGGCACGGCACCGGCAACCGGTACCGCGGCCGCTATGGTAGCGCTATTGTCATCTCTCATGAACGACGATAGCAGTGCGACCGCCGTCGCCGAATCACTTCGGGCGGAGCTGAACCGCTTCTCCCCGGGCGAGAAACTGCCGTCGAGCCGGACACTGGTGCAGCGGTTCCGGGTCAGCCCGGTCACCGTCTCCCGCGCGCTGTCGACCCTCGCGGCCGAGGGCCTGGTCATCCTCCGCCCCGGCGCCGGTACCTACCGCGCGCCGAACCACGCGGCGCGCATCGACAGCATCGACACATCCTGGCAGCAGGTGGCGTTGACCACGCAGGACCCGGACGGCCCGCCGCGCGTGGTCGACGCCTCCGGGGTGCTGGCCAACTTCGCCACGCACGCACAGGACGTGATCCCCTTCAACGAGGGCTACCTGCACCCGACTCTCGCGCCCGAGCGGGAGCTCGGCACCGCGTTGGCCAGGGCCGCCCGCCGGGCCGGCGCCTGGGAACGGCCGCCCGTGGACGGGCTGACCGCGCTGCGCACCTGGTTCGGCCGAGGCGCCGGCGTCGGACCCGCCCAGGTGCTGGTCACCGCGGGCGGGCAGGCGGCCCTCACCGCCTCGCTGCGAGCCCTGGCACCCCCGGGAGCACCGGTCCTCGTCGAATCGCCCACCTACCCGGGGGTGCTGGCCGTCGCCCGCGCCGCCGGCCTGCGGCTCGTACCGGTACCGATCGACGCGGACGGGGTACGCCCCGACCTGCTCGCCGACGCCTTCTCCGCCAGCGGCGCACGGGTGTTCCTGTGCCAGCCGCTCTTCCAGAACCCGACCGGCGCCGTCCTCGCCGACGCGCGCCGCCGCGTGGTCCTCGACATCGCGCACGCCGCGGGCGCGTTCGTCATCGAGGACGACTTCGCCCGCCACCTCGGGCACGGCGACCCGCTGCCACCCCCGCTGATCTCCGAGGACCGGCACGGCACCGTCGTGCACATCACGTCCCTCACCAAGCCGACATCGCCCAACCTGCGGGTCGGAGCCATGATCGCCCGCGGCCCCGCGCTGGAGCGGCTGCGCGCCGTCCACTTCGTCGACAACTTCTTCGTGCCGCGCCCCCTCCAGGAGGCCGCTCTCGAACTCGTCGGCGCCCCGGCCTGGCCGCGCCATCTGCGCGCGGTCGCCTCCGGTCTGCGCGAGCGGCGCGTCGCCATGGTCGCCGCCCTGGAGCGCGAACTCCCCGGCCTGGTCCCGAAACCCGTACCCTTCGGCGGCTACCACCTGTGGCTGCGGCTGCCCGACGGCACCGACGAGACCGCGCTGACGCACGCCGCCCTCCGCGCGGGCGTGGCCATTTCCCCCGGCCGCCCCTACTTCCCGGCGGAGGCCCCGGCGCCCCACCTGCGGATCGCCTTCGCGGCCACCGCGGGCCCCGAGGAGATCGTGGAAGGAGTCGAGCGGCTGTCCCGCGCGCTCGCCGAGACGGCTCCGGGACTGTGAAGGCGGGCTGCCGCCCGAGGGACCCGGGGCGAGCGGCTGCCGTGTCGGCTCTTCCCGGGTAACGTCGTTATGCCGCACGGCCGTTGGACGAGTGGGGCGAGTGGGGCGAGGGGGACGAGGGGATGGTCGGGATGGGCCCGGAGATCGCGCGCAGGGGGCCGCGGTGCGCGTGACCGGTACCGGCGACGCACACGCCGAGGACGGCGGGAACGCGGTGAGCGGCTACCGCGGCCCCGCCCCCGGCAGTTCCTCCGGTACGGCGCCGGCCTCCCCGGTGCAGGAGGTATCCGGTACCGGGGACGCGACCGCGACCGGTCCCGGCGCGACCGCGATCAGCGGGAACATGACCGTGGTCCACCAGCACCGCGGCCCGCGGGAACCGGCTCCCTGGCCGCATCAGATCGGCACGATCCCGCCCAGGGCGCGGCCCTTCCAGCGCCGCACCGAAGCGGACCTGCTGCGGATGACGGCCGGCGGCGGCGCCACGGCTGTGCCCGGCCAGGTCCTGACCGGCATGGGCGGGGTGGGCAAGACCCAGATCGCCGCCGACCACGCCCGCCGCGCCTGGCAGGACGGCAGCGTGGACGTCCTGGTCTGGGTCACCGCGAGCGACCGCTCCCCGGTGGTGAGCAGCTATGCGCAGGCCGGCGTCGAACTGTGCCGAGCCGACCCCGAGGCCCCCGACGAGGCAGCGGCGGCCTTCCTGGCCTGGCTGACGCCCAAGGCCGCGGCCAGGCCGTGCCGGTGGCTGGTCGTCCTGGACGATGTCGCCGATCCCGACGACCTGCGCGGGCTGTGGCCGCCCGACAGCCCGTACGGCCACACCCTGGTCACCACCCGCCGCCGCGACGCCGCCCTGACCGGAGCGGGCCGACACCTGGTGCCGGTCGGCCTGTTCACCCCGGACGAGGCCGTCACCTACCTCGCCGCGTCCCTCCACGCCCACCACCGCACCGAGGCCGCGGACCGCCTCGCCGCCCTGGCCCGCGATCTCGGGCACCTGCCCCTGGCCCTGTCCCAGGCAGCCGCCTACCTCGTCGACTCCGGAGACGATGTCGCCGCCTACCGCGAGCAGTTGGCCGATCGCGCCACCACACTCGCGGACGCCGCCCCTGATCGGCTCCCCGACGACCAGCCGGTGGCCCTGGCCGCCGCCTGGTCCCTGTCCGTCGATCGCGCGGACACCCTCCGCCCGGTCGGCCTGGCCCGCCCCATGCTCCGACTCACCGCCCTGCTCGATCCCAACGGCATCCCCGAAACCGTCCTGACCAGCGACCCCGCGCGCACCCACCTCGCCGCGCACCGCACTCCCACCGGGCAGGACCCAGCCGGGGAACCGGACCCGGTGACACCGAGGGAGGCGACGCTCGCGCTCCGCGCCCTGCATCGCCTCAGCCTCATCGACCACACCCCCGGCACCCCCCACCAGGCCGTCCGCGTGCACCAGCTCGTCCAGCGCGCCGTCCGCGACACGCTCACCCTCGGCCAGCACGACCACCTCGCCCGTGCCGCCGCCGACGCCCTCCTCGCCGCCTGGCCGGACAACGAGTACGGCACCGCCTTGGCCCAGGCGCTCCGCGCCAACACCGCCGTCCTCGCCGGACACTCGGAGCAGGCCCTGTACCAGCCGGAAGCGCACAAGGTGCTGTACGAGGCCGGTGGCAGCCTCGGCGGGGTCGGTCAGGCGACAGCCGCCAGGGACTACTTCGGCCGGCTGGCGCAGACCGTCGCCCGCTACCTGGGGCCCGACAGCTACTTCACCCTCGGCGCCCGGAACAACTCCGCCGAGTGGCAGGGCTGGGCGGGGGACGTGGAGGGTGCTGCCGCGGCCTTCGCCGAGCTGCTGGACGACATGGTGCGGATACTGGGCCACGACCACCCGGACACCCTCATCGTCCGGAGCAACCTCGCCCACTTCCGCGGGGAGGCGGGGGACGTGGAGGGCGCCGCGGCCGCATTCGCCGAGCTGCTGGACGATTCGCTGCGGGTGCTGGGCCCCGACCACCCGAGCACCCTCATCTTTCGGCACAATCTCGCCTCGCGTCGAAAAGAGGCGGGGGACGTGGAGGGCGCCACCGCCGCCTTCGCCGAGCTGCTGGACGACATGGTGCGGGTACTGGGCCACGACCACCACGCCGACACCCTCGCCGTTCGGCACAATCTCGCCTACTTGCAACTGGAGGCGGGGGACATGGCGGCCGCTGCGGCCGCTTTCGCCGAGCTGCTGGACGATTCGCTGCGGGTGCTGGGCCCGGACCACCCCAACACCCTCACGATCCGGCACAATCTCGCCAAGTCGCGGGGGGAGGCGGGGGACACGGAGGGCGCCGTGGCTGCTTTCGCCGAGCTGCTGGAGGATTCGGTGCGCGTGCTGGGCCCCGACCACCCGGACACCTTCATCGCGCGGAACGACCTCGCCTACTTCCGGGGGGAGGCGGGGGATGCGGAGGGTGCCGCGGCTGCTTTCGCCGAGCTGCTGGACGACATAGTGCGGGTGCTCGGCCCCGACCACCCCAGCACCCGTACGGCCCAGAACAACCTCGCCAGATGGCAGGGCATGCTCCGGACAGACGAGGACACTCCCGATGCCGGGTGACGAGCGTCCGGCGACGCGCAGGGGGCGCGTCCGGGGAAGCCGGGAACAGCGGGCCGGCCGTCACGCCCGGCCGGGGCCCTCCGCCCGGTGCCCCCGGGATGTCGGGCGCGGGGCGGTGTCCGGCGGGGGGCCGGGCGGTGCGGCGGTGGCGTGGTCGGGGTGGGCGGAGGTCTCGGGGTGGGCGGTGTCCGGGTGCGCGGTGGTCTCGGGGTGCGCGGTGTCCGGGTGCGCGGTGGTGTCGGGGTGGGCGAGGGCGGCCAGGAGGCGGAGCTTCTCGTCGCTGTCGCTGTCCTTGTCGGGGTAGTAGACGACGAGGATGACGTCCTCGATGGGGAGCTTGTCGCGGTGGAGCCGTAGTTCACCGACGACGGGGTGGTGGACGGTGGCGGTGCCGCCGTCGAGGTTGCGGACGTCGTGCCGGGCCCACAGGGTGCGGAACCGCTGGCTGGCCAGGGCGAGTTCGCCGACGATCTCGACGAACCGGGGGTTGTCGGTGTCGTCCCCGATGGTGGTGCGCAGGGCGGCGATGAAACCGGCGGCGGCCTTCGTCCAGTCCTGCTGGAAGGCCTGCTCCTCGGGGTCGAGGAAGAGGGAGCGCAGCCGGTTGTGGCCCGGCCGCAGCCGCGGGGAGAACGCGACGGCCATCGGGTTGGAGGCCAGCACGTCGAAGGCGCGACCTTCGACGAACGCGGGAAACGGCAACTGCGCGAGGAGCTGGTGCACCCGTGCCGGCACCTGCTCGGGCCGCTTGCGGCGCGGCGCCCTGGGCCGGGCCGCCGCGAGACCGAGCAGATAGGTCCGCTCGACGTCGTCGAGGCCCAGCACGCGGGCGAGCGATTCGAGCACCTGGACGGACGGGTTCTTGTCGCGGCCCCGCTCCAGGCGCAGGTAGTAGTCGGCGCTGATCCCGGCGAGCAGGGCGACCTCCTCGCGGCGCAGGCCGGGCACGCGGCGGTTGCCGCCGGGCGGGAGCCCCGCCTGCGCGGGGGAGACCAGCTCGCGCCGGGCGCGCAGGTAGCCGCCGAGCCGGTTGCCGGATTCCTCGTCGTTCATACCGACCACCGTAATGCGGTCCGCGCGTCTCAGCGGGGGCCCTGTCAGGACCCTGGAAGATCGGGGCTCTGCCACGCCCGGCGGATGCCGTCAAGACTTGCGGCATCGCTGTTCGAGAGGGACAGGGACCATCGCAGAACAGGCGCCGCGGGTCCGACCGCCGGCGGCGCTCCGAACCGAAGGAAGCACCTCATGGATCTGTCCGACCGCACCGTCCTCATCGTCGGCGGAACGTCCGGCATCGGCCGGGAGCTGGCCCGGCGGTTCGCCGCGGCAGGCAGCACCGTGGCCGTCGGCGGCCGCAGCGAGCAGGCGCTCGCCGAACTGTCCGCCGAAGGCTTCGGCACCTTCGCCGTCGATGTCACCGACGGCGCCTCCGTCGCACGGGCCCGCGACGCGGTGCTCGCGAAGTACCCCGACCTCGACACCGTGGTGACGATGTCGGGCGTCATGCTCCTGGAGGACCTGCGCGACCCCGCCCACTTCGAGGCGGCGCTGACCACCATCGACACCAACCTGGTCGGCACCATCCGGGTCATCGACGCCTTCACCCCGCACCTGATCCGGCGCGGCGCCGGCACCTTCGTCACCGTCACCTCGGGCATCGCCTTCCTGCCGTTCCCGCCCATGCCCACCTACGCCGCCTCGAAGGCCGCGGTGCACGCCTACTCCGAGGCGCTGCGCGCCCAGCTCGACGGCACCGGCGTCGGCGTCGTGGAGCTGGTCCCCCCGGCCGTCGCCACGGCCGGACAGGAGCAGGTCAACCCGAGCGCGCTGCCGCTCGACGCCTTCGCCACCGAGGTCATGCGGCTGCTCGCGCAGGACCCCACCCCGGACGAGGTCCTCGTCGAGCGGGTCCTCATGCACCGCTGGGCCGAGCGCGAGGGCACCTACGACGACCTCGTCGCGCAGCGCTCCCAGGCGCTGGCCATGCTTCCCGGCCGCAAGAGCTGACACTCCCCGGTACGAGCTGACACCCCCACAGCCCGGGGACCGTACGTACGGACGGCCGGGTCGCGCCAGGACAGCGCGACCCGGCCGCCCCCGTTTCCGCAGGCGGTACGGCGCTGCGGCCCGGCCGGGAGCAGGCGGACGATTCTGCGGGTTCCACGCGGGCGACGAGACGCGCTTCGGCACGGACACGGTCCGCCGGCCCCCGGCGGTTCGCCCCTGTTGCCGCGTGCCGGGGCCGATGGGGCGAACCCGGCGGGGGCCGGTGCGCTGCGGTCAGGCGGTGGGGGGTGCGAACTGGTCGGCGACGCTGCGCGGTTCACGGCCGAGGAGTTCGGCGGGCAGCGGGTCGGTGCCGGCGAAGCGGCCTTCGGGGGCGGCCTGGAAGGTGGTGAGCGTCATCCGGGCCATCGCCTCCGGCGCGCCGGCCGCGACTTTGGCCGCGACCCACTGCTCGTCGTCGAGCACGACGCGCCTGACCTCGCGGCCGGCCGGCCTTCGAAGCCAGGGCGCCGACGGCGTCGAACGTCACGGCCCGGCGGGCGGTGAGGGTGACCGGCTCCTCGAACGTCCGCTCCCCGCTGAGTAGGGCCGCGGCCCCCTCGGCTGCGTCGGCGCGGTCGGTCCAGGGGGCCGGCCCCTCGGCCGGGGCGGTGATGGTGCCGCTCTGCTGCCAGCGGCCGAGCAGCCAGGCGAGGCCGCGGGCGTGGAGCCGTTGCGGAGCGAGGTCCAGGCGATGCCGGAGCCGTCGAGGAGTTGGCGGGCCTCCCGGCGGGGACCAGTGCCCGCCGGGGAGCCGGTTGAGGTTGCCCTCGGTGCGAGGAGCACGGGGTGGACGCGTGGAGCGGTGGCTGGTGCCATGACCGGAAGGGTTCACCGGTTCGCGGCGCCCGGCACGGCACCTCGCCGCGCTGTCGGAGTCGTCCGAGTACGCCCGGTACGAGGACGATCCTCCGCCGTGCGACGCACCGCACCGGACACCGCGAACCAGGCAACCCTCTCCGGCCACGGCACTAGACTCGTCTGACGACGTGTCACGGATGCGTGGCGCGGGCGCGGATGGTTCGCGCGGGGGTGGCTGCGTGTCCAGGGGGGAACATGGTCAGCGTCGACGGAAGAGTGACCGCACTGCCGGGGCGGGGGGACGAGCGCGTCGGGGTGCTCCTCGACGGTTTCCGGGTCCATGTAGGCGGTCGAGCCGTTGATCGGTGAACCGGAGGTCGAGGGCGACGGGGGAGACCCGGAGGGCGCGTGGACGGAAGGCGCGTCCGCGGACGTGGTGCGCGGCGGAGTCCGGGGTGCTCGAACGCGGCCGTGGCCGTGGGTGCTGGGGGCGGTCGTCGCGACCTCGGCCGTATGGGCGCTGGTGCTGCAACTGTCCGGGTACGGGAAGGAATCCGTCCCCGACCTCCACCACTACCGGATCTCCGGGAGCCCTTGCGGCGGCTCAAGCCTCAAGCCGCTGACCGACGCGCTAGGCGCGGGCCACGTCGAGGTGTTCCCGGCCGATACGCAGACCGGTCCGGCGCTCGACCAGGCCGAGTGCACGCTCACCGCGCAGCGTTCCGTCGGGACCCACTGGCAGGCTTCGTACAGCACCGTCGTCACGGTGCAACTGCACAAGAAGACCGACCCCGCTGCCGAGTTCGACGATGTCGGCAGCGGCCGGCACACCCTGGAGCCGGTCGCGCCCTCGGACGACGGCTCGGGTACGACCACGGCGATCCTGGCAACCGGTGGGTCGACGCACGTCGTTCGGGTGCCCGATCTCGGGGACCGGGCCTACCTGCTGACCAGCGGCCGTGACGAGACCCTGACCGTCCTGCACGGCGGCGCGGTGCTCACGGTCGCCGTCGACGTCCAGGAGAAGTGGACCGGCCCGGGCGCGGTACCGCCCCCGGACGCCGACGGAATCCCGCAGCGGCCACCCCGCCAGGCCGGCTACCGGTCGGCCCTCGTCGCGACGATGCGCGGTCTGATGTCCGCGCTGTCCGGGCCCGCCAGCCAGGCCAGGAATGAGACTCCCTAGGTCAGGAACGAAGCGGACGTGGACTCCTTGACCTGCTGGACCCGGCGCTGGAAGGCGTGCAGGACCTCCTTCTCGTGGAGCCAGGCGGCGTGGCGGCGGTGGTGGGTGGGGGAGGCCGGGTCGGTGGTCGCGTCGGGGGTGGCGCGCAGGGCGCGGATCGCCTGCCCGATCTTCTGTATCGCGTCGCACCATTGACGGGCCGGCTCCTCCAACTCGGCGCTGCACCAGCGGACTTCGTGGGTGGCCATGAGGGCCGCGCTGATGGAGACGCTGAACTCCCGCTCCTGGCTGGTGCCGTCGTGACCGCCGATGACGGCCGCCTCGAACTCCACGACGGCCTGTATCGCGACGTACCCCTTTTGATGGAAGGCGTTGCATGCCGTGTCGATCGCCTCGATGGCGGCGCTGCGCGCGCGTAACGCCTGTTCGTGGGCGGCCTGTCCGCGCGCGGCCCGGCCCGCCGCCCGTGCCCCCGCGACCGCCCCCAGCGCGCCCGCCGCGCCCGCCATGCCGGCCGCGAGGATCGCGGCCACCCCCTGATCCATGCCGAGCATCCTGCCGTCCCCGGCAGGTGGACGCCAGAGGGGCCTGGCCCGCTGCCCGTTCGGAGGGTTTCACCGGTGCCCGCCTCCACCGAATGGGGCGTGTGGGCCGGTGCGGCGGGCGCGTCCGAGGCGTCGGGCGGCGCGGGCGGCGGAGGATGTGCCGGGCCCGGTCGTGCTGGTGCGGTCGGGCGTGCCGCTGGAGGGAGAACGCTGTTGCCGGGCGAAGGAGATCGGGCAGGACAGGACGAGGTGGGCGCGCGCGGCGCGGTGGCGGAGGTGCGGGACGCGATCACCCTCCGGGCCGCACTGATCATGCTGGGCGTCCTGCTCCTGCAGTTGGGGTTCGCGCTGTCGTACATGGGGGCCTTCCACGCGCCCAAGGCACACCGCGTGCCGGTGGCGGTGGTGGCGCCGGCGGCGCTCGAAGGCAGCACGGTCACGCGGCTCAACGCGCTTCCGGGTACGCCGCTGGCCGCTACCGCCGTCGCCGACCGGGCACAGGGCCGGAAGCGGTTGCTGGACCGGCGTGCCGACGCGGTGTTCCTCGTCGACGCGACCGGCCGTACGGACACCGTCCTGGTCGCCTCGGCGGGCGGCCCGTCGGCGTCCGACGCCGCCACCAAGGTCGTGCGGGTCGTCGACGGCAAGCAGGGCCGCCGGATCACCGTGCGGGACATCCGCCCGCCGGCGTCGGGCGACTCGCGCGGCCTGTCGTCGTTCTACCTGGTGCTGAGCTGGACGATCGGCGGATACCTCGCCTCGTCGGCGCTGAGCATGGCGACCGGCTCGGCCCGTCCGACGCTCCGCCGCATCCTGGTGCGGCTCGCGGCGATGGTGCCCTACGCGTTCATCTCCGGCATCGGAGGCGCGGTCATCGTCGGCCCGGTGTTGGACTGCCTGCCCGGCGCGTTCTGGGAACTGGTCGGTATCGGCACCCTGGTGGTCTTCGCCTCCGGCGCCGTGGGCGTCGCGCTCCAGTCGCTGCTCGGCACGATCGGGCTCGGTGTCACCATCCTCATCTTCACCGTCCTGGGCAACCCCAGTTCGGGCGGCGTCTACCCGGCCGCCCTGCTGCCGCCGTTCTGGCGCGCGATCGGCCAGGCGCTGCCCCCGGGCGCGGGCGCCACCGTCGTACGCAACACCGTCTACTTCGACGGCCACGCCACCACCGGTTCCCTGTGGGTGCTGGGCGCGTGGGCGTTCGGCGGCCTGGTCGTCGCGATCGGCTCCGCGGCGGTCCGCCACCGGCGCACCCGACGCACGTCCGTCGCACCGGCGACCTGACGCCGGCGGAAAACCAGGGAGCGTCGGGCGAGCCGGGCGGCATACGCTCGCGCCATGACGATCACGTACACGTGGCGGGACGACTTCGACAACGCGGCTGTCGACGCGCTGCATGCGGCGGGCTTCGGCCACCCGGCCGCGGGCGCTTCGGGCCCCTCGGGCACCGACTGGCAGGCGCAGCTACGGCGCCACAGCCTGGGCTGGGTCTGCGCCCGCGACGACGGTGACCTCGTCGGGTTCGTGAACGTGGCGTGGGACGGCGGTGTCCACGCGTTCATCCTGGACACCGTGGTCGCGGGCAGCCACCGCCGTACGGGAATCGGCGCCGGGCTCGTGGCCGAGGCCGCCCGCCAGGCGCGTGCCGCCCAATGCGCTTGGCTGCACGTCGACTTCGAGGAGGACCTGCGGGCGTTCTACCTCGACGCCTGCGGGTTCAGGCCGACGGCCGCGGGGCTCATCGCGCTCTGAGCCCGCACCGCGGCGGCCGGCTCGTACCTCAACTCCGCTCGCCCGCACGGGGATGCGCGCCGTCCGGCTCGACGGTCCTGGCGACGTCGCGGCGCACCTCGTCGCTTCGGCTCGTCACGATCGCGCGGCGGTGGGGGAGCGCGACCAGCAGGGCCGGCAGGACGAGCAGCCCGCTCGCCCACAGCGGCCCGAGGTCCCCGGCCGGGGTGGTGAGGGCGGCCGCTGCGACCAGCGGCCCGAGCGCGGCGCCGACGTTCAGCGCCGCGGTCGCGTACGCACCGGCCATGGTGGGCGCGGACGCGGCCGCGTAGAGGACCCGCGTGATCAGGGTGCTGCCCAGCGCGAAGGACAGCGCGCCCTGGACGCACACGAGGGTGCACAGGGCGACGGGGGAACCGGCGAGCAGTGCCAGGGCGGGCCAGCCGATGAGCAGCATCGGCCCGCCGACCGCCACGACCAGCCCGGGCCGCCGGTCGGCCAGGCGCCCGGCGACGGTGACCCCGGCGAAGGAGCCCGCGCCGAAGAGCATCAGGACGACCGGGACCCACAGCCGGCCCAGGCCGGCGGTGCCGGTCGTGACGGGGGCGAGAAAGGTGAAGCTCGCGAAGGTCGCCGCGTTCACCAGCGCGCCGAGCAGCATCGCCAGGATCAGCTGACGGCTCTTCAGTTGGGCCAGCTCCGACCGCAGCGGCGGCGTACCCGGCGTACCCGGCGTACCCGGCCCGGCGCGCCCCGCTGCTCGCTCCGGGACCGCCTTGAGGATGCCGAGCGCCGCGGGCAGGCAGAGCGCGGCGACGGACCAGAACGTCGCCCGCCAGTCCAGCAGCGTGCCCAGCACCGCGCCCGCGGGGACGCCGGCGACGGTCGCCAGCGTCGTGCCCGACAGGAGCACGCCGAGGGCGCGGCCCTTGCGGTCCGGCGGGACCAGGGCGGTGGCCGCCGTCAGGGCCACCGCGAGGAACCCGGCGTTCGCGAGCGCGGCGATGACCCGGGTGGCGAACAGGACCGGGAAACTCGTGGTGGTGGCGGCCGCGGCGTGGGCCGCCGCGAACACCAGGAGGAACCCGAGCAGGCTCGTTCGGCTCGGCAGGTTGCGGGCGAGCGCGGCCGTCAGCGGGGCGCCGACGGTCATGCCGACCGCGAACGCCGAGGTGAGCGCGCCCGCCGTGGCCACGGTCACGCCGAGGTCGGCGGCGAGGTCCGGCAGCAGGCCGGCGAGCATGAACTCGGACGTGCCCATGGCGAAGACGGCCAGGGCGAGCAGATACAGCGCGAGGGGCATGGAGTGGCTCCGAGGTGAGGCGAAACGTGAACAGGACGTCTCGTCACCGCGGTCAGCCCACGGGCAGGCACTTCGTCCGGCCGCGCGACGCGGCGGGACGATCAGGGCTGCGAACTCAGCGGTTCAGGGGGCTGACGGCGTGACCGAAAGCCCCCACCGGGTCCGACTCGGGGCTCACCATGCCCCGCACGCTACCGGACCGAACCGCCCGCTCGCACCGTTGGACTATCCGGCCACCAACTCCCTTGGCACGAAGCCCTCGTCGGCCAGGCGCCGCCACAGCTCGTCCGGCACGGGCGTCCGCGCCGCCTCGGCGTTCGCCGCCACCTCGGCGGCCGAACGGCAGCCGACGACGACGGAGGTGACCGCCGGATGCAGGTACGGGAACTGGACGGCCGCAGCCGGCAGCGGCACCCCGAACTCGTCGCACAGGGCCTGGCAGCGCCGGGCCCGGGCGAGCGCCTCCGCGGGCACCGGACGGTAGTTGAACATGGCGTCGTCCGAAGGGTCCGCCAGCAGACCGGTGTTGAAGACCCCGCCCACCACCACCGCGGTGCCGGTCTTCGCGCACAGCGGCAGCAGCGTGTCCCTCGCGTCGTGGTCGAGCAGGGAGAACCGGCCCGCGATCAGGACGACGTCCACCTCGTAGCCGGCCACGTACGCGGCGAGCGGCGCGCTGTGGTTCATGCCGAACCCGATCGCCTTGACCAGGCCCTCGTCCCGCAGCCGCCGCACGGCCGCGTACGCGGTGTCACGGACCTCGTCGGCGTAGTCGTCCGCGTCGTGCAGGTAGAGGATGTCCACCGCGTCCCGCCCGAGGCGTTCCAGGCTGGACTCCAGGGACTCGCGGATGCCCCGCAAGGTCCAGTCGGTGACCACGTCGGTGCCGGAGCCGTCGGCCCGCGGCCGCAGCAGCCAGCCGGTCTTGGTCGAGATCACCGGCCCGGTCACCCCGGCCGGCTCCAGCAGCCGGCCCAGCCGCTCCTCCGCCTGGCCGTGGCCGTAGCGCGGCGCGGTGTCGAAGTAGCGGATGCCGGCCTCGGCCGCGGCCCGCAGCGTCGCCGCCGCGTCCTGCTCGGTCACCTCCTCGAACAGCCCGCCCAGCGGGGCGGTGCCGATCCCCAGCGGGGGCAGGTCGAACGGCAGCCGGGACGGGGTCCTTCGGGCCAGGGGCGCGGTCATCGGGCCACCTCCCAGGGGGAGTTGCGGGCGGGATCGGCGCCGCGCAGGGTCATCGTCAAGGTCAGCCGCACCCGGGTGCCGCCGGGCAGCGCCACCTTGCAGTAGCGGCCCTCGACCGGGAGAGCGGCGCCGTCGTCGGCGCGGACGGTGTGCAGCACGTGCTCGGCGAACGAGCCCGCCTGCAGCAGGACCGTGCGTGCGGCGGCGCCGAGGTTGACCAGTTCCACCACGGTGTGCTCGGGCCGGATGTCGGACACCAGCGCGGCGACGTCCGCGGGCAGCCCGGGGCGCCGCTCGACGGGGTCGTGGTAGCGCACGTGCAACTGGGCCAGGCCGCCGTTGTAGAGCACCTGCGGTGCGCCGGTGGTCAGTTGGAGCAGCGCCTCGGTGACCACCGGGTTGAGGTTCTGCCAGTGGTGGATGCCCAGGGCGTCGGGGCCGACGGCCGGGTCCACGTCGTCGCGCTCGATCGCCTCCACCCGCTGGGCGCAGACCGCGAGGGCACTGGCCAGCATCCGCTCGGGGAAGTCGGCGTTGCGTCCGTTCAGGAACTCGTGCCAGGGCTCCTCGTGGCCGCACTCGTCCTTGGTGCGCTGGGTGTGCACCGCCGCCCAGTCCCAGCGGGACCCCTCGCGCAGCCGCTCGACCCGTTCCGCGTCGCCGGCGTCGCGGCTGAAATGCCACAGAGACAGGGGGAGTTGGGTCGGCATGACGGTGAAGTCGAACCAGCCGGAGTCGTTGTGGCGCTGCGGCACCATCAAGGTGCGCTCACCCGGGATCGTGCCCAGGTGCGGACGCCAGCGGCTGCCGAGGGTGCCCATCTCGCCGGCGGTGCGCTGCTCGGCGTGGCGCAGCACCGCGTCCAGCGGGTTGCGGGCCAGCTCCAGGAAGCCGTCGTCGCCGGTCACCAGGCTCGCGTTGACCGAGCCGACGATCGCGGCCGACGCGACCGACGACAGCCCGTGCGGCCACGACCAGCCGTAGTGCCCGCCGTACCAGCGGCCCTCCAGGTACTCGCCGACCTCGCCGCCGAGCCCGGCGTTGTCGGGCACGACCTCGCGGCCGGCCAGCCGCTCCCGCCAGGCGCCGACGTACTCGGCCACCCAGTCCGCGTAGCGCCGGTCGCCGCCGAGCAGCCAGGCGTTGGTGGCGAGCGTGGTGGAGGCCACGTTGACGAGCGTGTCGCCGCGCCCCATCCGGTCCCACATCACGCGTCCGTAGGCCCGGGCCTTCTCCGGCGAGTCGGCCAGCTCGTCGAAGGAGGCGACCCCGGTGCCCCAGTCCAGCGGCAGGCCGTAGGGCCGCAGCGCCAGGCTCCAGGGGAAGTAGACGTCGTGGTCGCTGAATCCGGGGCGCGGGCCGCCGGTGCCGGTGTGCGGCGCCCGGACGACCCGGTGCTCGGGGTCGTAGTTGGGGCCGCCGGGCAGGTAGACGTCGGCGAACCGGCAGGCCAGCTCCCGCAGTTCGGCGTCGCCCGGGTCGGCGAGGCACAGGCCGTAGAAGAGCAGCATGCCCTCGCCCTGGTGGAACCAGTCGTAGCCCCGCTCCAGGCCGTCCACGACCAGGCCCATCTCGGTGAGCTGCCGCGTCACCCCGCGCCAGTGCCGGCGCGCGGCGGGCAGCAGGTCCGCGCTGCCGCCGAGCAGGTACAGCGTCGGCCAGTTGAAGAACGGCTCGTAGAAGTCGTCCACCCCGTCGCGGTCGTCCAGGCCCTGGCCCAGCGAGTCGCGGAAGACGAGGCGGCCGTCGCCCTCGGTGTAGCGCTCGGCGAACACCCGCCACGCCTTGTCCTGGACGGCGAACAACTCCCGCTCCAGCGCGGCCCACCGAGGTACGGCGGTGACCTGGCGGGTGGCGGTCAGCTCCGGTACGCGCGCGGCTTCGGGGGCGGTCATCGGCCCGCCGTCCCGCGGTCCGTGCCGTCGATCCGTTCAACCCCGAGTATCGGGTACACCCGGCCTCCCATAATCGCCCATCGATAGCCGATTACTAGACTTCAGTGCGGGGACGGCTGTGTCAAGAGCCGTCGACGACCCTGGAGAAGGAGCCGACCATGATCGACTGCCATGCCCATCTGTGGGACCCGCGCCGGGGTTTCCCCTGGATACGGCCGGGTTCCGCGCACTACCGGCCCTTCACGGCGGACGACCTGGCGGACGCGGACGCGGGCGCGGGCAAGGGCGCGGGCCTGAGCGGGACCGTGCTCGTCGAAGCCTCCCGCGGCGACGCGGCCGAGACCCTGGACCTGCGCGAACTGCGGCTGCGCCGGCCGGATCTGGTCGCCGGATACGTCGGCAACCTCCATGTGCACGGCGACGCCGGGCCGCACCGCTTCGGCACCCTGCTCGACGCGTGGGGCGACACCCGGCCGAACGGCATGCGGATCGGCGGGCCGGCCTGGAAGGACACCCCGGAACCGGCCCGGCGGCTGGTCCCCGTGCTGGCCGAGGCCGGCGTGGCACTCGAACTCAACCTGGGCGAAGGGGCCTTGCGGACCGCGGCCGAGGTGGCCGCCGCGCACCCCGCGCTCGCCGTGGTCGTCGACCACCTCGGCAACCCGCCCAACCTCCTCAAGGAGCCAGGGAGTTGGTACCAGGACCTGGAACTGGCCGCCGCGGTGCCGAACGTGCACGTGAAGATCTCCGGCCTGCTCACCCAGCAGCACGGCGTGCCGGCCGACCGGACGACGCGCCTGGTCCGGCAGGTGGTGGACGCCTTCGGCCCCGACCGCTGCCTGGTCGGCTCGGACTGGCCGATCTGCCTGCCGCGCGGCTCCCGGGCGCAGTCGCTGGACGCGGCCCGGGCCGGCCTGGCCCATCTGCCCGCCGCGCGGCAGCAGGACGTCCTGCACGCGACGGCCGTCCGCGTCTACGGGTTGCGCGGTTGACAGTGCTCGGGCCATCCTGCTTCGATTCAGTCGATCGATAGGCGATAGGTGAGGACACCTGTCCGCCCGGGCCGGTGCACGCCGCCGCCCCGCTCGCCGCGTCCGCGCGGCCCGGGCGGGCCGGCGGGCCGACCGGAATCCGATCGACATCCGATCGGACGGCCCGGGCGAGGCCGCCGTACGCGGGGTTGCCACCCGGGTCGGACCCGAGCCGGGCGCCGCGCGGTGCGCGAGCCCGGCGGCAGGTGTGCGAGCTTGGGCGGTTATCCATCGATAGACGATAAAAGTGCGTACCATGGAAGACTCGCCCTCAGAGCGCAGGATTGGGAATCATGGCATCGAACCCGTCGGCTGACTTCGTCTCCACGCTGGCCACCAACAAGGACCGGTTCAGAAAGACCCTGATCTCGGACCAGGTATACGGGCTCCTTCGCCAGTCCATCGTCGACGGCGAACTCGGCCCCAACGACCGGGTGGTCGAATCGGAGATCGCACGGCGGCTGGGGGTCAGCCAGGCACCGGTGCGCGAAGCGGTCAAGCAACTGGCCCGCGAGGGCCTGCTGATGCACGTCCCGCGCCGCGGCCACTTCGTCGTGGAGATCTCCTCCCAGGACGCCGAGTACGCCCGCCAGGTGCGCGAACCGCTGGAACGCCTGGCCGCGCAGCTCGCCACCGAGCACATCACCGAGGAGCAACTGCACGCGCTCGACGAGCTGGTCGAGCAGATGCACGGCGCCGTCAAGACCAACGACGTCGGCCGGTTCCGCGACGCCGACATCGAGTTCCACACCCTGATCAGCCAGAGCGCCGGCAACCCGTTCCTGGCCCGGATGTGGGAGGTCATCGAGCCCAGCCTGCGGACGCTGCGGGCCATCGCCGACCCGCTGTTCGAAGGCGACTGGCACGCCATGGCCGACGAGCACGGCCGCCTGGTGGGCCTGCTGCGCGCCGGTGACGGCGAGCAGGCGGCCGACGCGTTCGCCGACCACGCCGCGGGCCGCGGCCCGGTCCCCGACGCGCGGCCGAAGCAGGCCCGCAAGAAGACCGCTGCGGCCAAGCGCCGCGGCTGAACCGGACGCCCAGGTGCCCGGGCCGGCGAACTCCGCCGGCCCGGGCACACCTGTCTCCAGCCGTCAACGGCGGGCGCCCGCCGTCCACTTCGGCGCACCGTACTGGTAGGCGCCGAGGCTCGGAACCGCGTCCGTCGAGCCGTCGTTGATCCCCGCCAGCGGGATCGCCTGGTTGCGGGCCGGCGACGCGGCGGTCAACTCGTAGTCGTGACCGGGCGCGTCCACGAAGAGCGGATCGACCGTGGGATCGAGGTTGTTGGACATCAGCAGCCCACCGTCGGTGGCACCGTCCGAGCCCGTGATCGTCCCGATGTTGTTGTAGATCTTGGTCCCGGTCGACTGGTTCGTGCCCTTGACGTACATCATCGTCATGCCGCCGGTGTTGTTGTACACGCCGTTGTTGTACGACCCGGAGCCCAGGCCGTTCAGCATCACCGTGCCCTGGAGGTTGTTCCAGCCGACGTTGTTCGCGATCACCAGGTCGCTCTGCCCGTTGTCCGCGTAGACACCGGCGACCGCGAACGGCGTCACCCCCGGGGTCGGCGTGCCGTCGTGCAGCAGGTTGTGGTCGACGGAGGTGCCCATCATGTCGGCGCCGCAGCAGGTGTAGATGCCGGCGGTGTCCAGGCTGAGCCGGGCGTACTGCGAGATGTCGTTGTACGCGATCCGGTCCTTGTCGGCGGTGAGCCCCGCGTTCGTCCCCCACTGCAGGTTGATGCCGCTGCGGCCGACCCGGTAGATCGTGTTGTTCATGACCGTCTGGGAGTTGCCCATCACGGCGATGCCGGCCGCGTAGGTGCCCATGTAGTCCACGTCGTGGATGATGTTGTCGGTGGCGGTGTTGTTCTGCCCGCCCAGCGCGATGCCGTTGCCGGCGCTCAGCGACAGGTCGCTGTTCACGATCGTGTTGTTCGTGCCGTTCAGCACGATGCCGGTGTCACCGATCCCGCGGTCCACGCTGGAACCGCAGTCCGTGGTGCCCTGCGTGATGTCGGTGTAGTGCGACAGGTAGCTGCCGGTGATCGTGTCCAGCGTGTCGTGGCTGGTCGTCGAGCCGGTCCTGATCGTCGAGGCGAACAGGTCGACCCCGACGACCGAGGTGTACGACGCGTTCGTCAGGTCGAAGGCGAGCTGCCGCGCCTTCGCCTCGACGGTGTGCTGCGCCGGGCTGTCCGTGCTGTAGAGGTACAGGCGGTGCGCGGTCGGGTCGTAGAACCACTCACCGGGGTTCGCCAGCTCGCCGATCTTGCCGGACAGCGAGTAGCGGGTGTCGGTCGGCACCACCTTGTGGACGCACGGCGGCGCGGCGGCCAGCGTCACCGAGCCGGCGTCGGAAGCGGCCACGGTGGTGGTGGCCGACACGTACCAGTAGCCGGTCAGCGCCCGCGCGCCGTTCCAGTACCCCGCGGGGCGGGTCAGCGAGGCGTCGTCGATGGTGGCGTCCGCGCTGCCGGCACCGGCGTGCTCGATGGTCGGGTTGAGCAGGTCGAGGCCCGGGTAGGGCCACTGGGCCTCGATGTCCATCTGCTTGTCGGTGAAGACCTGCACCGTGGACGGGTCGCTGCCGAGGTCGACGCCGGTGCTCCAGACATGGCCGGCGGCCACCGCGTCGCTGAACGCCGAGTTCAGCGCGTAGGGGTCGCTCTGGCCGATGGTGGTGACGTCGGCGCCGGTCACCTGCGTCCAGCCGGCGACGCTGGAGGCGCCGCTGATCGTCACCTTGGCGCCCGCGGCCGCGCGGTAGGTGATGGGCAGGCCCGAGCTGCCCGAGTGCGCGGGCACGACCGTCTCCTGGTAGGTGCCCGACTCGATCATGCAGGTGTCGCCGGCGACCATGACGTCGGCACACTTCTGGATGTGCTGGAACGGCGTGCCGGAGCTGAGGCCGCCCGAGGTGTCGCTGCCCGACGGCGAGACGTAGTACGTCTGGCCCGTCTCGGCGGCGTGCCGGTGGGCACCGCGGGCGTCGGCCGGGGCGGCCGCCACCATCGACAGGACGGCCGCCGCGGCGGTCACCGCGGTGAGCAGGCCCCGGCGGGTGCGGGTGTGCGATCTGTTGAGCACTCCACTGTCCTTTCTCCTGACTGGACTGATGGGAACCGGCCGGGCGGTGTCATCCCTTGACCGCGCCGACCGTGAGACCGCTGATGATGTGGCGCTGCATGTAGATGAAGAAGATGACCACGGGGGCCACCGCGAGCAGCAGGTTGGGGAAGACCTTCGTCAGGTCGGTCGAGTACTGGCTGATCCCGGCGTAGATCGCCGTCGTCACCGTGTAGTGCCCGGACGACGGGCTCAGCAGGATCTGCGGACTGATGAAGTCGTTCCAGATACCGATGGAGTTGAGGATCAGCACGGTCACGACCGCGGGACGCATCAGCGGGAAGATGATGGTCCAGAAGGTCCGGTACCGGCCCGCGCCGTCGATGGTCGCCGCGTGGTCGATGTCCACCGGGATGGTGCGGATGAAGCCGACGAACAGGAAGATGCTCACCGGCAGCGTGGACGCCACGTCGTGGGCGACCAGCCCGGTGACGGTGTTGGCGAGCCCGAGGTCCCGCAGCACGTAGATCACCGGGATGATCACCGCCGCGCCCGGGATGAAGGTCCCGGCGAGGAAGTACAGCATCACCACCTGCGTGCGCCGCTTCATGCTCCGGGCGATCGCGTACGCGGCCGGACCGGCGAACACGATGCACAGCACGTCCACGGCCACGACCAGGAACAGGGTGAACCCGTAGCCGCCGATGACGTTGTACTGCGGGCTGTGGATCGCCGCCGACAGGTGCGCGAACGTCAGACGGCTCGGCACCAGCGAGAAGGGGTTGTTGAGAATGTCGGTCTGGGACTTGAAACTGTTGACCACCAGCAGGTACACCGGCACGACCATGACCAGGAACAACAAGGTCAGCAGCAGCCAGCGCAGCGGGGAGCGCGCCTCCCGCCGCTCCTCGCGCGTGGGACCGTCACCTCCGGCGACCGATGTCGTCCTGCTCTTGTCCCGGGGCTCCGCCTCCAGCACGGCCATCACCGCCTCCTAACCTGTCGCAGCTTGATCTTGGCGGTTGCGCAGTGCCGTCACCACGAGGGCCAGCACGGCGGACACGACCATCAGGAACACCGCCTGGGCGGTCGCGTATCCGACCTTGGTGCTCTCGAAGGAGCGGGCCAGAATGAGGTACGAGAACGTCTGGGTCGAACCGGCCGGCCCGCCGCCGGTGAGGCTCACCACGATGTCGTAGGCGCGGATCAGCCCGACCAGGTTGAGCACCGTCGCGATGGTCACCACCGGCGCGATCATCGGGATGACGACCCGCAGGTTGGTCTGGCGCCGGTTCGCGCCGTCGATCGCGGCGGCCTCCAGCAGTTCGGCGGGCACCGTCTGCAACGCCGCCACGAACAGCACCACGTTGAACCCGAACCCGGCCCACACGATGACGGCGATCAGCGAGATCAGCGCCATGTGCTCGTCGAAGAGGAAACCGACCGGGTCGACGCCGAACTTGGCCAGCGTGTTGTTGATGGCGCCGTTGGTGCCGAGGATCGCCGCCCACAGATAGCCGAGGATCAGCGCGCTGATCACATGCGGGAAGTACGCCACGGCACGGAAGAACGAGTTGCCGCGGGAACGCCCCTTCAGGATCAGCGCGTACACCAGGCCCAGACCCACCTCGAACACGGTGCCGAAGACGGCGATGAGCGCCGTCACGTACCAGGACTGGGTGGAGTTGGGGTCGTCGAACAGGTGCCGGTAGTTGGCCAGGCCGATGAAGTCGGCGGAGGAGAAGCCGTTCCAGTCGGTCAGGCTCAGATAGATCGCGACCCCGACCGGTACGACGGTCAGCACCGTGTACAGCACCACCGCCGGGCCCATCATGGCCACGGAGACGGCGGCCCCCCGGATGCGGGTGGCCCGGCGGCTCGGCGCGGGTCTGGCCGGGCCGGGGACAGCGCCGGAGCGCTGCCCCCGCCGTGTCAGCTCTGCGAGTTCCACCACTTGTCCAATCCGGACGCCGCGCTCTTCGCGGACTTACCCGAGAACAGCGACTGGATCGTCGTGTTGAGCTGGTCGCTGTAGCCGGCGATCGGCTGGTTCTTCCCCGACTTGACGATCACCGAGGGCGCCTTGTCCAGGATCTGCTGAACGGACTTGCCGAGGCTGGACATCGGGTAGTCGAAGCCCTGCCGCAGGTTGCCGTCGGCGGCGAGCTGGCTCTTGACCGCCGCGGGGTCGGTGACCAGCCACTTGACGAAGTCGATCGCCGCGGCCTTGTGCTTGGAGTGGTTGACCACGACGTACGGGTCGGAGATGTTGCCGAACTGGCCCGAGGGGTAGGCGCCGTCGGTCGGCATGGAGAACACGCCGATCCCGTCGCTCTTCTTGGCCTGGTCCGCGGCGGGCACGAAGTACGAACCCATGATGTACATCGCCGACTTGCCGTTGAGGAACGCCGTCTGGCCGTCCGCGTAGGTCAGACCGAGCGCGCTCTTGTTCAGGTAACCGGAGTCGATCCAGTTCTTGTAGTCCTGGAAATAGGACGTGTAACCGCTGTCGGCGAATTTGACCTTGCCGTCATTGCGCTTGGCGACCCATTCCGGGTCCGCGGTCATCACGCCGGCGTCGGCCATCATCGAGAACTGGGCACCCGTCACCCACTGCCCGGCGGTCTGCAACGGGGTGTATCCCGCGGTCTTCAACTTGCCCATCGCGGCGGTGAACTGAGCCATCGTTTTGATACCCGACGCGTCCACGCCGGCCTTGGTGAAAGCGGCCTTGTCGTAGAAGACGAGCGACTGGATCTGCTCGCCCACACCGACCACGTACCGCTTTCCGTCGATCGCGTACTGGTCGGCCAGCGGGGTCTTCGCCGTCCAGGGCTGGTCGGTCAGGTCGGTGTACAGGTCCACGTCGTCCGCGGTCGGCGTGATCTGCTGCGCGATGTCCGGCGGGTCGCCCGCGGCGAGGTCCTGGGTGAGCTTGGCGTTCGCCGATATCGTGCCGGTCAGTTCCAGCTTGACCTTCGTGCCGGGGTGCGCCTTCTCGTACGTGTCGAAGAGCGTGTTCCAGTACTGCTCGGTGAGGTTGGGAGTGATGTTGACGATGACGCGGAGGGTCGTGCCCCCGGCGGAACTCCCGGAATCGTTACCACCACAGGCCGCGGCCGATGCCATTACCAAAGGGGCCGCGGCGAGAGCGCAGGTGCGGCGCCAGATCTTTCTCATCAGAGACACGCTCCGTTGCGTAGTCATGAACACAGACGGCCGAGATCGAAGCACACGATTTCGGCGGGGTCAACTGCCCGCAGGAGACCGGGAAATCGGTTCCGGCGGTCCCGACCGCAGGGTTCTTTATTGCGTCGACGAAAGAGTCGCTTGCTGCCGGAACCGCCGTGCGGCGATTCCCGTGGGGCCACCGACCGGCTGTGGTGCGGGCGGTGGGAATTGCTGCGGTCTGGCGGGCGTGGCCCGCCGGCCGGTCCTGGGCGAGCCGGCTCCGCGGGGGAGCGGTACGGCTCGCGTGTGGTGCGGGCCTTCCGGCCGTCCCCTCACCGGTGGGGAGGGGACCCGTCCGCCCGGCGCGGTGCCGTCCCGCGGGACGCGGGACGCCGGCCGCCGCACGGGCGGGTGCGGCCCGGACGCCGGCACGCGTCCCGTGCCGGCCTCTCGTCCGGGCCGGCCGCGCGCGGGAACCGGCCCGGTGCGCGGTGCGGATGTCCGGGCCGCACCGCGCGGCCACGAAGTGACGGCCCACGGCCTCTGGTGGAGTCGCATGGACCTTCACCTCCAAGGATTATCGTCTATCGATTACTGATGCTATGTGGGCCGCCCCGCATGTTCAAGAGCCGTGCAGCAAGCCCTTACCTTCCGTCGGACCGGCGCCAACGCACGCAGATCCGGCCGGAGTCGGCGGGCTCCGGGACCGTCAGGGTCAGCCGGGTGAGCCGGTCGCCCCAGCTCAGCCGCACCTGCGCGTCGTCCAGTTCCCGCGGCTCGATCGCGGCGACGGCGATGCGCGGGTCCCACTCCATTCGCAGGGCGGGACCCGAGCGCGCCGACACGAGCGCCCACCCCTCGCCCAACTCGACGTCTCCCGACAGGACATGACGTAGTGTCAGTTCTCTGCTCGGCCCTTCCCAGCGGTCCTCCACGACCACCTCGGCCGGCTCGCCGCCGGCGGCGCGGACCAGCCGCACCTCCCGCTCCCAGCGGGCCACCAGGCCCGGCGGATAGGCGCCGCTCAGCTCGGCGCGCAGCGCGGTGACCGCGTCGTCGAGCCGTACGGTCACCTCGCGAGCGCCGTGTTCGGCGCCCGGTGCCTGCCCGCCGCCCGGCTCGGGGACGTTGTGCCACGCGCTCTGGAACGGCCAGTCCTCGTAGCGCCGCGGCCCGAAGGTCTGCGCGGTGTAGACCGGCCGCCCGACATCCACCACCAGCGGCCGGCCGTCCACCGCCACCCAGTACGAGCCGACGTCCAGGTGGTTGTGGTGCTCGCCGTTGTGCCCCGCCTTCACCGCCATCGCCAGCCCGGACGACGTGCCCGCCGTCTCGCGGGCCACCAGGAGTTGCAGGCGCGGCAGCCAGGAGGCGCGCGCCAGCCACGGCGCACCGTCCTCGGCGCGCTCGGCCCGCTCGGCGGCCTCGGGGGAGAGGGCAGCCCCGGCGGTGACCGCGTCCTCGGCGGTGACGGCACGGCACCACCGCGCGTCCGCCAGCGCGGCCAGCGAGCGCCCGAGGCCCCCGACGTCCGCCACGCCACCCGCCTGCCGGGCCGCGGCCACCGCGTGGGCGGCCGTCTCCGCCTGGCCCAGCCGTTCGCCCCACCGGAACACCACCTGCCAGGGCCGCCCGCCCCCCAACCGGGCAGGCGCGTCACCGACGTTGACATAGAAGTCCGTGCCGAAGTGCATCCGCTGCGGGTACCGCAGCACGTGCGGCAGCAGCGGCAGGTCTCGCGCGTCGAGCCGCGCGCCGCCGGCGTCGGCGAGCAGGTCCAGCGTCTCCAGCACGCGGCACGCCCCCGCGAACCAGTACGCGATGCCCTCGTCGATCCCGCCGTCGTCGGGCAGCGCGACCAGGTAGTGGTCCAGGTCCCGCACGGCCAGGCGGACCAGCCGGGCGCGCCGGGTGTCGTCGTCGCAGAGCAGCAGCGCCGAGGCCACGACGGCACTGTGGACCCAGGGGTTCCAGTTGTTGGCGCTGCCGTCGGCGCCGATCCAGTGCCAGTCCCGGACCTGTTCGAACGGTGTCAGCACCCGGTGGTCCACCTCGCGGCGCAGCCGGCGCCGCACGCCGGGCGCCCTCCGGTCGAGGTGCGGCCCGAGCACGCGGTCCGCCCACGCGAACAGCGCCGCGACCTCCGCCGCGCCCAGATCGAGGAACGGCTGCTCCGGATCGGGGACCACCTCCCCGCGGGAGGACGTATGGCGGTCGTGCGGCGCCCAGCACCAGGTGCTCGCCTCGGCGAAGGCGACCAGCCCGTCCACGGCGGCATCCAGGCGCGGGCACCCCCCGGGTGCGTTCGCGTCCGCCACCTCGCCGGTGAGCACGGCGGTCAGCACCAGCAGCGTCACCCGCTCCCGCAGCGCCCTGGCCCGCCCCTCGTAGGCGTCCCGATCGCCGTCGCGCAGCGCCCTGGCCCAGGCCGAAGCGGTCAACGACGGCGCCGGGCGGGCCAGTTCGGCGCCGGCCAGGGACAGGACCTCGGCGCGTATCGGCTCGGGGACGGCGTCCCACACGGACCGGTCGGTCACGTCGGGGACACCGCAGCGCGCGGCGGGGCCGGCCGACAGCGGATGTGCGGGTGCGTCGTCGAGGGGCTGGTCCAGGGCCGGGGCCAGGCGCTCGTACAGGGGGCCGGTCACGGCGATCAGCCCTCCCCGTCCAGCGCCAGCTCGATCACCGGGAGCAGCACGTCGGGCCGGGCGATCGGCACCGTCAGCGTGAGCGTGTCCGCGCTGCGGCCGGGAGGAGCCAGGTTGTTGTGCTCGTGCTGGGCGCCGTCGAGCCGGCTGAACCGGACCTCCGACCCGTCGTGCAGGAACTGCGCGTAGCGCACCCGGCCCGCGAGTCCGGGCAGGTGGACGTGCTTGAGCGGCCAGGTCGGCAGATGCAGGTAGAGCCGGTTTCCCGCCTGCGTGTACAGGCCCTGGCTGGGCGGCTGGTACGCGCTCGGGCCGGCGCCGTGCACGGACCGGGCGTGCACGGCGCTCCACTCGCCGAGCTGCCGCAGCGTCTCCCGGGCCCGCGGGTCCAGCGCGCCGCGGCCGGTCGGGCCGACGTTGAGCAGCATGTTGCCGCCGCAGGCCACCGACTGCACCAGCATCCGGACCAGCAGGCCGGGGTCCTTGTAGTCGTGGTTGTCCCGGTCGTAGCCCCACGACCCGTTGAGCGTGTGGCACGCCTCCCACATGACCGGCACGCCGTCCCGCTCCAGCGGTTCGTCCGGCTGGTACTGCTCGGGCGTCACGTAGTCGCCCGGGATGCCGAGCCGGTCGTTGACGACGATGCCGGGCTGCAACTCCCGTACCGTGCTCAGCAGTTCCTCGGCGCCCCACTCGGCGGGCCCCATCCCGGGGTAGCTGAAGTCGAAGAACAGCAGGTCGATCTGCCCGTAGCCGGTGAGCAACTCCCTTACCTGGTCGTGCAGATACCTGCGGTATTCGGCCAGGTCCCGGGGTTCCTGCTCCGCCGGCGTGCCGCGCAGCGGATGGTGGCGGTCCACCGGGAAGTCGGGGTGGTGCCAGTCGAGCAGCGAGTAGTACAGCCCGACCCGCAGCCCCTCCGCCCGCATCGCGTCGGCGAACTCGGCCACCAGGTCCCGGCCGGTCGCGCGTGCCGAGGTGTAGTCGGTGAGCGAGGAGTCGAACAGGCAGAACCCGTCGTGGTGCTTGGCGGTCAGCACCGCGTACCGCATGCCGGCCTCCCGGGCGGCCCGCGCCAGCTTCCTCGCGTCGAACAGGTCCGGGTCGAAGTGCTCCAGATAACGGTCGTACGCCTCCTGGGACATGGCCTCCCGGCTGCGCACCCACTCGTGGCGCGCCGCGAGGCTGTAGAGCCCGAAGTGGACGAAAAGTCCGAAGCGCGCGGCCCTGAACCATGCGAGGGACGCCGGGGTTGGGGTGGGCACTGAAGTCTCCTGCTGTGGTTGACAGTTCTTGTCGGTCGGCTGTTATCTACCATCGATAGGCGATAATGTCACTGATGGTTGCGTGCAGAGCTGTGCGCAGAAAGGCGTGGCGGATGAACCCGACAGGGGATCAGGGAGCGCCGAAGGTGGGGGACATGCAGACGTACGATTCGATGCTGGCGCCGGTCCACACCGCGTCCTACGTCCGGCCGACCGAGCGCATGCTCACGGCACTCAAGGGGGTGAGCGCCGCGACGGCCTGCGCGAAGCTGCACCAGAGCGGCATCACGCGGACCTTCATCGACGGGCCGGTGCCGCTGCACAGGGAACCGGACGTCACGGTCATCGGCGGCGCCGTGACCTTGGAGTTCCTCCCGCAGCGCGAGGACGTCTTCTCCGGCGCCGAACAGGAGGACGCCGAGCGCAAGACCGCGCTGTGGGGCGTGCTGGAGTCCATCCAGCCCGGCGACGTGCTGGTGGTGTCGGCACACGGCAGCCACTTCACCGGCTGCCTCGGCGACATGCTGGTGCGCTACTTCAAGCTGCGCGGCGGCGCGGGCATCGTGGTGGACGGACGGGTCCGCGACGCGGCCCGGATACGGGCGCTGGGCGTACCCGTCTGGTGCACCGGGGTGACCCCGCACTACGCGTCCCAGACGGAGCTGTTCCCGTCCGCCTTCAACGTGCCGGTGGGTGTCGGCGGTGTCCTGGTGACCCCGGGAGACCTGATCGTCGCTGACGAGGACGGCGCGGTCGCGGTGCCGCAGGCCAACGCGGTTCCGCTCGGCGAGGACTCGCTGGCCCACCAGGACCGGGAGATCTTCGCCCGGCAGCGCCTCGACGAGGGCGGACGGCTGTCCGACTACTACCCGCTCACCGGCGCGGGGCTGTCGGAGTACCTCGTGGGACGCGCGGCGGAGGGCGCGAGCTAGTGCCGTGACCGGAAGGGTTCACCGGTTCGCGGTGCCCGGCACGGCACCTCGCCGCGTTGTCGGAGTCGTCCGAGTACGCCCCGTACGAGGACGATCCTCCGCCGTGCGAGGCACCGCACCGGACACCGCGAACCAGGCAAACCCTTCCGGCCACGGCACCGGACAGAGAGTTCCGTCCGGCCAGGGCGATGGTCGCGGTCTTGCCGTATGGGGCGGCGAGGCCGCGCCTTCGGTGGGGCGGCGTCGACTGCGGCCCCTTCGGCCGGCCGCCTACTGGGGCGCTGTCGCGATCTGGATGAGGTTGCCGCAGGTGTCGTCGAAGACGGCGGTGGCGACGGCGCCCATCGTCAGGGGCTCCTGGGTGAACCGGACGCCCAGGCCGAGCAGCCGCTCGTACTCCGCCCGCACGTCGTCGACGGCGAACTGGGCGAGCGGGATACCGTCCTTGACCAGCGCGTCGCGGTAGGGCTGCACGGCCGGGTGGCCGGCGGGCTCCAGGAGGAGTTCGGTGCCGTCGGGCTCGTCCGGCGAGACGACGGTCAGCCAGCGGTCCTGCTCGCCGAGCGGCACGTCGTGCTTCTTCACGAAGCCGAGGATCTCGGTGTAGAAGCGCTCCGCCTCGGTCTGGTCGTCGACGAAGACACTGGTCAGATGGATCTTCACGGGGCGCTCTCTTCCGGTGCGGAGGTGTCGGGCACGGGCCATCGCTCGGCGATCCGCCGCAGCGGGGCCGTGTCGAGGTCGTGGAACTTGTAGCGGCCCTCCCGCCTGGTCACGACGAGCCCGGCGGCCTCCAGTACGGCAAGGTGCTGGGAGACCCCCTGACGCGAGATGCCGAGCTGGTGCTTCATGGTCAGGCGCGCGCAGATCTCGAACAGCGTCTGCCCGGACTTCTCCGCCAACTCGTCCATGATGGTGCGACGGGTGGCGTCGGCCAGGGCTTTGAAGAGGTCGTCTGCCACCACCTCAGGATAGGCAAGCGTTCACTTGCCTATCAAGTCGAGGACCGCCACGCTCGGGCTCGTCCCGCGATCGCGGGTGCGGGTCCGTGGGTGCTCGGGTGGCCCGGTCGGCCCGGGTGGATCGGTGGCGCAGGGCAACCTTTCCCGGCCGTCCCGAGTCTGCGTTCCCATGCGCAAGCGGATTGCCGCGGGTGTCGCGGCCACGGTGTGCTGGGCGATCCTGGGCCTGGCGGGCTGCTCGGGCGACTCGTCCGGAGGCAGCAAGGGCGCGGCTCCGTACGACTTCGACGGGACCGGCAAGGACGGCCTCGTCGTCACCAACAGCGAGGCCACGGTCGACGGTCTGCGGTACGGCGGGTACGCCGCGGTACTACCGGGCAGCGCTCGCGGCCCGGACCCGAAGCACGCGCGGATGCTGACGCAGAACGGCGTCGGCGCGGGCCCCGCGGGCCAGGGCGCCTACTTCGGGGCGAACGCGACCTCGGCAGACCTGGACGGCGACGGCAAGGCCGACCTCGTCGTCCAAGCCGGCTACAGCACGCTGTTCGTGGTGTGGAGCGGCTCCGCGGCAGGCGGCAAGCCCGCGCGGCTGCACGGCACCCGGCCCTTCACCGGCGACTTCGACGGCGACGGCCACGCCGACCTGATCGCCACCGTGGGCGGCGGCCACGACGACGGGTCCTCGACCGAGACCATCTTCTACGGGCCGTTCAGCCGTTCCGGCAAGCCGGCCCGCACCGCGACCGTGAAGATGCCGATGGACGAGAAGGGTTTCCAGAGCGAGAACGTGGTGGCGGTCGGCGACGTCAACGGGGACGGGCGCGACGACCTGATCACCTCCTGGGCCGCCGAGTACACCGACGTGGCCCACACCCCGCGCGCGACGGTCGTCTGGTACGGCACGCGCAAGGGGATCAGCCGGGGCCCGCGGCTGAAGGACGCCCAGGGCAGGGACGTCTACGGCAGCTCCTACGGCGAGCCCGTCACCGTCGGCGACTTCGACCACGACGGCTGCGACGACATCGCGGTCGGCCTGCCCGACGAGTTGCGCTCGAACGACGAGGAGCCGGTAGCGCCGACGGGCGGCAGCCGGCTGACCGTGTGGTACGGCAGCAAGCACGGCACCGCGCGCAAGCCGGTCAACTTGACGTCCAGGACTCCCGGGTTGCCCGGGGCGCCTGTCGCGGACGGCTTCGGCAGCCTGCCGGTGGCGGGGGACGTGAACGGGGACGGCTACGCGGATCTCGCGTTCGTCGCCCAGGCCGGCAAGGACTCGGCCGAGCTGCTGGTGCTGCTCGGTGGCCCGCGGGGGCTGACCACGTCCGGTGCCCAGCACGTGCCCCGCAAGGGTGTGACGGCCATGGCGATGCTCGACACCGACGGCGACGGGCGGGCCGACCTCGTCACCGGGGCGCCCTACCTGCGACCCCAGCGGCTGACGGTGCTGCGCGGCAGCGCGACCGGCCTCGACCTGCGGCACCCGGTCACGATCGGCTCCGGCGACCTCGGTACGGCCGTCCCGCCCGACGGCCCGGGCTTCGGGTCGGCCTTCGGCCACTGAACGGCTCATGCCGGCGGGGCGGTGACGGCTCCCGCCGGGGCGACCCGGAGGACGCCCGCCCCGGAGGCCGAGCGGGTGCCACCCCGGTTCACCCCGGAGCGCCGGGCGCGCCGTGCACCGATTCCGTTTCACCCGGATGGGGTGGTTTCATCCGGGCGGAAGTCGCGGGACTGCTGTTCCGGGTGGGGATCGGGGGGTAGCGTTCCGGGTCGTGCCGCGGAACCGGCGACACGCCGGGTGGTCGGTCCGGCGGCACGTGCGGATGGGCGTGCGGGCGGGAGGATCGTCCGTGAGTTCGCGGGTCCAGGGGGTACCCGTTCCCCGGTGCGCCGACCAGCCCACCCGCCGGCTCCGCTGCACCCGTCCGACCGGCCGTTCGAGCGAAGGGTCCTCCCATGGTCAGGTTCTCCCGCGCGAGGGTGATGACGGTGATCGCGACCGCGCTGGCGGCGGTGGGGATCATGTCCGCCGTCCCCGCGCTGGCCGACCCGCCCCCGCCGCCGCAGACCCCCACGGCGACCACGTTCGACGGGACACCCACCGTGGGCCCGCTGTTCCGCAACGGGCTCGACCAGCACCACGGCTGCACCGCCAGCGTGGTGGCGAGTCCCCGCCACGACCTTCTCGTCACCGCCGCGCACTGCGTCACGGGCACCGCCGCCGGCTGGCAGTTCGCCCCCGGCTACCGCGGCGGCCAGACCCCGTACGGCGTGTGGACCGTGACGCACGCCTACATCGACCCGCGGTGGGCCAGCGGCCAGGACCCGCACTACGACTACGCGATCCTGCAGGTCGCCGACCAGTCGATCGGCGGCGTCAAGACCGCGATCCAGGACGTGACGGGCGGCAACGTCCTCGCCCCCGCGCCCCGCGCGGGCCGGAGCATCACGGACGTCGCGTACAACTCCGGCATCGACGACCTGCCGATCCACTGCGCCACCACCGCCACGTACACGGACGGGTTCCCCGGCTTCAACTGCCATGGCTTCGTGGGCGGCAGCAGCGGCAGCCCGTGGCTGGCGAAGGTGCCGGGCACCCATGTCACCGAGGTGGTCGGTGTCATCGGCGGCCTCTACCAGGGCGGTTGCTACGAGTACACCTCCTACTCCTCGCCCCTCACCTGGCAGGCGGACAAGCTGATCCTCCGCGCGACCCTGGGCCGGCACCCCGACGTCGTGCCGGCCGCCGGCAGCGACGGCTGCTGAGCCGCCGCACGCCGCACGCCTCGCGCCGCCGCCAGCACGGCGCCCCCCCGCCCCGGCTCGCCCCGGCCGGGCGCGGCGCGTCGGGGGCGCGACCGCGCCGACGCGACCCCTGCTGACCTGCCCGCCGAGCCTCGACCCACCCGCCGAGCGCCCACCCGGGCGCGGAGCGAGCCGGCCCAATCGCGGCCCCGGCCGTGACACCAGGCCGAGCGACCACCGCTCGGCTCCGGTTCGGCGGGCCCTGCGCGACCGGGCCCCACGCGTAGCACCCCCGCGCCCTTCCGCCGGCCCGCGCCGAGACCGGCCCGCCCGTCACCGGTGCCCCGCACCCACTGAAGTCCCGTAGGCCGTGTTTTGGAAGTCCCTCCCCCCCTGCCTTCGGCGGGGGAGGTGCCCCCATCCCGTGGCGCCTGGCACGCACGCTCGCTTCGTTGTCGGGCTTGTCCGAGTAGGCCCACTACGAGGACAACCCTCCGCCTTGCGATCTGGGGGCGCCTCCCACGCCGCAGGCTGTGGGGGAGCACCAGACGCCACGGGCCCCGCCCTTTGGGCGGACGGCGCTACTTCCAAAACACGGCCTAGCCCGGCGGCCGGTTGACGGCTGCCGTCGCGCGGGCCGCCGACGGCCCGACGGCACCCGCGGCGGGGGAGCAGCGCCCTGCGAGCGTCCGGCCCCGTCGCTCCCGCATGCCCCAGCGACATCACGTTGCGTGACCGCTCGTGCTTTACCGGAATGTAACCCGCATGTCTGGATCTGCTCGCCGATCCGTCGCTAGAGTAAGCGCCATCGAATTAGTCTCAGCCTGAGAGGAATTGTGGCAACTACCTCGCTCCCCCGGGAGTCCAATCGCAGCGCGGTCCTCGCGGCGCTGCTCTCGGGTGCCCAGATGGACCGCCAGCAGCTCATCGCGGCCACCGGCCTGAGCCGGGCGACCGTGTTCCGGATCGTCGACGACCTGATGGCCGACCGCCTCGTCCACGAAGGCGAGCGGCTGGTGCGCGAAGGCCCGGGCAGACAGTCCACCGCGGTCGGGTTCAACGCCGGATCGGCTCTGGTCTGCGGAATCGACCTCGGCGGCACCAACTGCCGTGTCGTGGTCGCCGACGCGCTGGGCCGCGCCGTGATCAGGAGCCGGGACGCCACGCCGCGCGGCGCGAGTGCCGGGGAACTGGCCCGCTGGGTGGCCGACCGGGTCACCGGCCTGGTCGCCCGGTACGGCAACGGCACCCCGCTCCAGGCGGTCACGATCGGCCTGCCCGGTGTGGTCAGCGGCGACGGCGGCACCGTGCTCGCATCGCACAATCTCGGCCAGATCCAGGGCACCGCGTTCATCGACGCGGTCTCCGGTTTCGTCGGTGTCCCGATCACCGTCGGTAACGACTCCAACGTCGCCATGCTCGGCGAACTCCAGTACGGATCGCTGCCGGACCGGGAGACCGCGGTGCTGCTGGCGTTGGGCACCGGCCTCGGCTCCGCGGTCTCCATCGACGGCCGGGTGCTGCTCGGCGAGCAGGGGCTGCTGGGCGAGTTCGGCCGGCTCCCGCTGCCCGGCCGCCCGGAGCGGCTGCGCGACCTGCTGTCCGGCGCGGACCTGGTCGCGTACGCCCGCAGCCGCGGCGTGCGGGTCTCCGGCGCGCAGGACCTATTCGCCGCACCGGAGACGTACGCCGACCTGCTCGCCGAGGTGCACGCGGCCCTCGCCCATCTCGTCTCGATCGTCGCGCTCGCCTACGAGCCGAAGACCGTGGTGCTCACCGGCGGGTTCTCGGAGTCCTTCGACGCCGGCACGCTCACGGCCATCAGCGGCCAGGTCGCCCGAACGGTGGGCGTGCGCAGCACGGTCCGCCACTCCGACCTGGGCAACTCCGCCGGGCTGCTCGGCGCGATGGCGTCCTCGCTCGGCCGGCTCTACGGCTCCCTCGGCATCAGCACCGGGCACGTCGCGGGCATCGACGTGGACCGGCACCAGGTGATCGACCGGCTCAACACATGCCCCACAACCAGCACCACGCAGGACGACCAGTCCACCCAGGCAGCAGAAAGGTGAGAAGGATGAACCGTGCACGGTGGCGGTACGCGGTCACGTCGATCCCGGTCATGGCGCTTGCGCTCACGGCCTGCGGCGGCAGCGGGGGCGGCTCGCACGCCTCCTCCGACGGCACACTGACGGTCTGGATGATGACCGGCGGCCCCGGCGACAGCCCGCTCATCAAGGACGTCAACGCCGAGTTCGCCAAGACGCACCCGGACATGAAGGTGGACGTCCAGATCCAGCAGTGGGACGGCATCGCCACGAAGATCACCACGGCGCTGGCCAGCGGGAACCCGCCCGACATCGTGGAGATGGGCAACACCCAGACCCCGCTGCAGACCTACTCCGGCGGCCTCGCCGACCTCACCGCCGACAAGGCGTCCTTCGAGGACTCCGCGCACTGGCTGGCCGGCCTGTCGGGCCCGTCCGCGTACGACGGCAAGCTCTACGCGACACCGCTCTACGGCGGCACCAAGGTCGTCATGTACAACAAGAAGCTCTTCGCCGGCGCGGGCATCCAGCAGCCGCCGACGACCATCGCCGAACTCCAGCAGGACTGCGGCAAGCTGGCCGCGGCCAACAAGAAGACCGCGAACTTCTCCGGCTTCTACCTGCCGGGCCAGTACTGGTTCAACGGCATGCCGTTCCTGTTCGGCAAGGGCGGCACCGTGGCCACGCAGAAGGGCGACACCTGGAAGGCCGCGATGTCCTCGCCGGCGAACCAGGCCGGCCTCGCGGCCTGGCGCACCTTCCAGAACACCTGCTCCACCAAGTCCTCGGTCGGCGTCAACACCGACAGCCCCGACCAGGACCAGCTCTTCGCCGACGGCAAGGCGGCGATGGAGTACGTCAAGGCGTGGGAGCCCGCGGCGGTGCTGGAGAAGAACCCCGCGCTCAAGGACGACATCGGCTTCTTCGCGATGCCCGGCTACAGCGCGGACAAGTCCATGCCGGTGATCGTCTCCGGCTCCACCGTCGGCATAGCGGCCAACAGCCCCGACAAGAAGGCGGCCGAGGACTGGCTGCGCATCGTCACCGGCAAGCAGTTCCAGCAGAAGATGGCGCTGAAGCTCAACCTGCTGCCGATCTCCGCCGCGTTCACCCCGGCCGGAGTCCCCGAGCAGCTCACCGTCGCCTCCAAGGCCGCGCAGAACAGCCAGCCGCTGCCGAGCAGCCCGGGAGAGGCGACGCTGGAGACCGAGCGGTACAACGAGCAGTTCTTCTCGAAGATCGCCGGCGGCGCCGACATCGCCAAGGCGGCCGCCGACTACGACAAGCACGCCACCGACGCATTCAACTCGCTCCACTAGTACGGCGGGAACCCGATGGCAATTACCGAAAAGCGCAGCGCGCAGCGCGCTCCGGCGGGTGCCCGCTCCCGGCCGCAGGTCCGGGCCGGCGCCACCCGGCGGCGGATGCTGCCCTGGGCGATGATCGCCCCGGCGGTCGTGGCGCTGGTGCTGATCCAGGGCTACCCCCTGGTGCGGCTGCTGGTGCTCTCCACCCAGGACTTCGGCCCCCGGTCGCTGTTCACCGGGCACGCCGACTTCGTCGGCCTCGACAACTTCACCCACCTGTTCGGCGACCCGGACTTCCGCTCGGTCCTGCTGCGCACCGTGGTCTTCACCGTGGTGTGCGTGGCGCTGCTGATGGTGCTCGGCTTCCTCATCGCGCACCTGCTCACGGGCGTCTCGGCCTGGGCCCGGGTGGTCACCACCGTCTCGCTGGTGCTGGTCTGGGCGATGCCGATGGTCGCCGCCACGCTGGTGTGGCAGTGGATGTACCAGCCCCAGTACGGCGTCGCCAACTGGCTGCTCACCAAGACGCGGATCTTCGGCGACCTGACCGCGTACGACTGGTTCTCCCATCCCCACCAGGCACTCGGGCTGGTCATCCTGCTCACCGTGTGGAAGGGCCTGCCGTTCGTCGCGCTGACCCTCTACGCGGCGCGCGGGCAGATCTCCGAGTCGCTGTACGAGGCGGCCCGGCTCGACGGCGCGGGCACGCTCCAGACCTTCCGGCACATCACGGTGCCGGTGCTCAGGCCGGTGCTGGCGATCCTCACGCTGCTGGAGGTCATCTGGTCGGTGAACTCCTTCACCCCCATCTGGGTGCTGACCCAGGGCGGGCCGGACGGGCAGACCACCACCCTCGGCGTGTACGCGTACATCACCGCCTTCAGCCGCAACGACTACGGCAGCGGCGCCTCGATCGCGGTGGTGACCGTACTGATCCTCGCGGTGTTCTCCATCGCCTACGTCCGCAGGATGTCGAACCAGGGAGACGAGCAGGGAGAGAAGGCATGAGCGTGCGCATGACCCCCGCGCGGCGTCGCCGCAGCGTCAACAACACCATCGCGGTGGCGCTGTCCGCGGTGATGCTCTTCCCCGTCTACTGGATGGTGGCCACCGCGCTGAAGCCGCGCGGCAAGATCCTCAGCGCGGTGCCGCAGTTCCTGCCCTGGCCGATCAGCCTGGGCAACTTCCAACGAGCGCTGGCCAAGCCGCACTTCTGGGTGTTCGTGCGCAACTCCCTGACGGTCACCCTGTCCTCGGTGGTGCTCTCGCTGGTCATCGCGCTCTTCGCGGCGATCGCCATCGCCCGCTTCCGGTTCGCCGGGCGCAGGGTGCTGCTGGCGATCCTGGTGCTGGTGCAGATGATCCCCGCGGCCGCGATGGTCATCCCCGTCTACCTGATGCTGCGGTCCATCAACGCGCTGGACTACGTGCCCGGCCTGATCCTCACGTACATGACGTTCGTGCTCCCGTTCACGATCTGGACGCTGCGCGGCTTCGTGGACGGGGTCCCGGTGGAACTGGAGGAGGCGGCGCTGGTCGACGGCTGCGGCCGGTTCCAGATGTACGTACGGGTGCTGCTGCCGCTGCTGATGCCCGGCATCGTCGCCACCTCCATCTTCGCCTTCGTCAACGCGTGGGACGACTACCTCTTCGCCTACGTGATCATGAAATCGCAGGGCAACTACACGCTCCCGGTGTGGCTGGTGTCCTTCAAGACCTCGGAGAGCGTCGACTACGGCGCGATGATCGCCGCCTCCACCATCTTCTCCCTGCCGGTCCTGATCTTCTTCCTGCTGGTGCAGCGCCGCCTCGTCGGCGGCATGACCAGCGGCGCGGTCAAGGGATGACCCGCGCACCGCGGACCGGGCCGGCCCCCGCCAGACGACTTCCCGAACGAAAGAGTGAGGACTCCATGACCGAGCTGTCACGCCTTGCCCATGGCGTGCTGTTCCCCGCACTGGGACGGCGCACCGTCCCCCGGTGGGCCCGCGCCCGCGTCGAGGAGGGACTCGGCGGCTTCGTCCTGTTCGGCAAGGACATCGCCTCCGCCGAGCAGATCCGGCAGCTCACCGCCGACCTGCACGGCCTGCGCGACCACGTGCTGCTCTCCCTCGACGAGGAGGGCGGGGACGTCAACCGCCTGGAGCCGCACGGCGGTACGTCCGTGCCCGGCAACCACGCGCTGGGCCGGCTCGACGACCCGGAACTCACCCGCGAAGCGGCCTACCAGATCGGGCTGTCACTGGTGGCGGCCGGCATCGACTGGGACCTGGCGCCCGCGGTCGACACCGCCGTCAACCCGCTCAGCCCCAACGGCATCCGCTGCTTCGGCGCCGACCGCGCCCTGGTCGCCAGGCACGCGGCCGCCTGGGTGGAGGGACTGCAGGCCGCGGGGGTCAGCGCCTGCGCCAAGCACTTCCCCGGCCACGGACTGAGCTCCACCGACGCCCACCTGGGCACGCCGACCGTTGACCTGTCCCGGCAGGAACTGGTCGACCACTACCTCGACCCGTTCCGCGCCGCCATCGCCGCCGGCGTCGACAGCATCATGGTCTCCCACGTCCGGCTCACCCAGCTCGACACCGTGCCCGCCACCATCAGCCCCGCGGTCCTCACCGGCCTGCTGCGCGGCGAACTCGGCTACGACGGGGTCGTCATCACCGACGCCCTGGAGATGCGCGGCATCAGCGACGTCGCCGCACTGCCCCAGGCGGCGGTACGGGCCATCGCCGCGGGCGCCGACGCGCTGTGCCTGGGCGCCTGGGCGTTCGGCGACGACGTGGACACGGCGGCCGCGGCCCTGGTCGCGGCGGTGGAGGACGGCACCCTCCCCGAGGAGCGGCTGCGCGAGGCCAACGCCCGTATCGCCAGGCTCGGGACGCGCCCGCGGGCCACCGGCGCCGCCCACGACGACACGGTGGGCGCCCGGCTGGCCCGCGACGTGGTCGAGGTACACGGCGACCCGGTGCTGCGCGGCAAGCGGGCCTTGGTGGTGCGGCTCGACCCGACCCATTCCCCCGCCCAGGGCGGTTCGTCCTGGGGCATCGCGGAGCCGCTGCGCGCGGCCGGCGTCGAGGTGGAGACACTGGCGGTGGCCGGCGACACGTACAACGCGGAAGGCGTCATCAAGGCCGAAGTCGGCCTCTACCTCGACGAGTTCGGGCCCGATGCCGACGTCGTGCTGCTCGTCCGCAGCTCGCACCGCTTCCCCTGGCAGCGACCGGTCCTGGACGAGCTGCTGGCGAAGTACCCGGGCTGCGTGGTGGTCGACATGGGCGTGCCCGGCGACGACTTCGGCCAATTCCGGGGCTGGGTGCGGACGTTCGGCGCGTCCCGGGTGTGCGCGCAGGCGGCGGTGGACACGCTGCTGGCGGGCGCGTGACCGGGAGCAGGGGAGGACGGGGGACCGGGGATCGGGGGCCCGGTGCCCGTGGGCAGGGGACCGGGGACGGCGGGCGGCTGCTGGCCGGCGGGCGGTTCGTACGGGCCGACGGCCGCGTGGTGGCGGGCTGGCTGCTGATCCGCGGCGGCCTGATCCACGCCATGGGCGCGGGCGACCCGCCCGCGGCGCCCGAACCCCGGTCCGACCTCGGCGGCCGGCTGGTCGTGCCCGGGTTCGTCGACCCGCACTGCCACGGTGGGGCCGGCCACTCCGTCTACACCGGCGACCCCGACGGCGTACGCGCCGCCGCGGCCGGGCACCTGGCCCGCGGCACCACGTCGATGCTGGCCTCCGTGGCCAGCGTCGACCCACCCGCGATGCGGGCCGCCGTCAGGGCGATCGCCGCCGTCATCGACGACGGGACCGCACCCAACCTGGTGGGCATCCACTTCGAGGGGCCGTTCCTGTCCCCGGAGCGCCGGGGCGCCCAGACCCCCGGCGCGCTGCGCACACCGGACCCGGAGGTGCTGCACGGGCTGCTCGACGCGGCCGGCGGCCACGCCGTGTCGATGACCGTGGCGCCCGAACTGCCGGGCGCGCTCGGCCTGATCGAGGAGTACGCCGGGGAACTCCTGATCAGCCTCGGCCACACCGACGCCTCCGCCACGGCCTTCGTCCGGGCCGTCGACGCGGGCGCCCGCTCGGTGACCCACCTCTTCAACGCGATGCCGCCCCTGGAACACCGGCGGCCCGGCCCGGCGGCCGCGGCACTGCTCGACCCGCGGCTGTGCTGCGAGCTGATCCTCGACGGCCACCACCTCGCCGATGACACGGTACGGCTGGCCCACCGCACCGCGGGCGCCGACCGGTTGATGCTGGTCAGCGACGCCATGCCGGCCGCCGGCATGGGCGACGGCACCTACCGGTTCGCCGACCGCGAGGTCACCGTGACCGGCGGGGTGGCCCGGCTGCGCGGCACGGACACCCTCGCGGGCTCGACGCTCTTCGTGGCGGAGGCGTTCCGCCGGGCGGTCGACGTCGTCGGCCTGCCGGCCGCGGACGCCGCGCGGATGTCCGCGGGCACGGCGGCGCGGCTGCTCGGCCTCACCGACCGCGGGGCCTTGCGGCCGGGCCTGCGCGCCGACCTGGTCGAGCTCGACCGCGACCTCAAGCCGGCGCGGGTCTGGCTCGCCGGCCGGCGGGTCTCCGCAGAGGGGCAGGTGGAGCGGTAGTTCCCCCGCGGGCTCGCCTATGGGACCGGGTGCCCGCCGGCGCGGGGGCCGACCGGGTTCCCGCGGGGGCGGGCCCGGGCCGGCGGGGGCCGTCGGGGGCCGTCGTAAATCCGGGGCGCCCGGCGGGCGGCGCGGCGTAGGCTCCGCCTCCGTGAAGCTGCGGACCTTTGCCTTCGACGACCGGCCCGACCTGCACGCACAGGCCGACGAGGTCTTCAGCGCGGGCTGGCCGGAGTTCATCTTCCACGACCCCCTCGCCGACCGGCAGATGGACCGGGTCCGGCGGTGGTTCGGGGAGCTGAACCTCCTGCTGGTCGACGACGCGGACCGGATCGCGGCCGGCGGGTGGGGCGTTCCGGTGCGCTGGGACGGCTCGCCCGCCGACCTGCCCGGCGGCTACGACGACGCGCTGGTGCGGGCGGTGACGCTGCGGGAGGCGGGCGGCCGGGCCGACACGCTGGTGATCGCCGCGGCCCAGGTCCGCGACGACCTGCGAGGGCGCGGCCTGGCCGCGGAAGTGCTCGGGCGGCTCGCCTCCGCCGGTGAACGAGCCGGTCTGGCACGGGTGATCGCCCCGGTGCGGCCGACCTCCAAGGCCCGCTACCCGCTGACCGCGATGGAGGAGTTCATCCGCTGGACCCGGGCCGACGGCGCCCCGTCGGACCCGTGGCTGCGGACCCACCAGCGGATGGGCGCCCGCGTGCTGGGCGTCGCCGAGCGGTCCATGACGATGGCGGGCTCGGTCGCCGACTGGGAGCGGTGGGTCGGCTTCCCCCTGCCGGCCTCCGGCCGCTACGTGGTCCCCGGCGCCCTCGCCCCGCTCGCGGTCGACCGCACCGCGGACCGGGGCGAGTTGGTCGAGCCGAACGTGTGGGTGCGGCACCGGTGAGGGGCGGCGGCGCCCGGGTCGGAAAACCGTTGGACACCGCTCCGGGCGGGGACGAGCGTGGGGGGATGCAGCAGGAGGACATCTGGGACGCCGAGACCGCGCTTCGCTACGACACGCCGGGCATCGGCATGTTCGCCCCCGAGGTCGTGGGGCCGACCGTGGACCGCCTCGCCGAACTCGCGGGGGAGGGGGCGGCACTTGAATTCGCCATCGGCACCGGCCGGGTGGCGGTCCCGCTCGCCGCACGCGGAGTTCCCGTCACCGGCGTCGAACTGTCGGCACCGATGGTGCGGCAGCTGCGGACGAAGGCGGACGAGGCGACGATCCCCGTCGTCATGGGCGACATGTCGACCACCGTCGCGCCGGGGGAGTACACCCTCGTCTACCTCGTCTTCAACACGATCTCCAACCTGCTGAGCCAGCCGGAGCAGGTCCGCTGCTTCCGCAACGCCGCCCGCCACCTCGCCCCCGGCGGCCGCTTCGTGATCGAACTCTGGGTGCCCGAGCTGCGCAAGCTGCCGCCGGGCCAGGGTGCCGTCATCTGCCGTTCCGAACCCGGCTACTTCCTCCTGGACACCTACGACGTCCTGCGGCAGCACGTCGTCTCGCACCACTTCCGGTTCGACGACACCTCGCAGGCCGAGCTCTTCCGCAGCCCGCACCGCTACATCTGGCCGGCCGAGCTCGACCTGATGGCCCAACTGGCCGGGTTCGAGCTGGAGTCCAGGCACGCGGACTGGTCCGGCGCCCCCTTCACCGCCGATTCCCCCTCCCACGTCTCCGTCTACCGCCTCCCGCCCGCGCCGTAGCCCGGACCGGCCTGCCCGCGGCGGGCCCTTGCGCCGCGGGCAGGCCCGGCCGCGCGGCCGCCCGCCCGCCCCGGGAGGGGCCCCCGGGGGGAGTCGGGGCCACCCGCCCCCCACCGGCGGCGG